>CAUZFZ010000010.1:0-113643 GCA_963579025.1 Planctomycetota bacterium
TGGCAGAGTCCTGCCGAGCGTTTAAACAAATACCGCTACCACAACGACTGGCTGCAGAACCTGCTCATTTCCGCTTCCTGCGGCGGATACCGATACAAACAATCACCCCAGAATCCGTGACGGTCAGGACTTTTTCGAGACTCTGGCTCCGAAGGATTCGAATACCACTCGAATCAGTTTCAGTTTCAGACCCCTGACGTGGGTGCCGCCCGTCGAGTCGAATCCGGATGTCGTCGAGTGGCGAGTGACCGTCGTGGGCGGCGGCAAAACCCTGGTGGAATCAAAGCAGCGGTTCGACGAGCGTCTGGTGAAAATGCAGGCGTTGCTCGAAGAGTACGAGATCGCTGCCATCGAAACCGGCAACCCGATTATGTACACGGTCCCGGAGCAGCTCCCACAATACGAGAAGCCGGAGGGATACACGTTCCAGCGAGTTCTCGCCTTTCGACAGAAAGATCTGGAGAAACTCGACTCGCTGCTCGACGAGTTTTCCGATCTGGATTCAGAATACCTGCACGTCCGGTACACGCTTGAAAAGGAAAAGAAGTAGTCGTGGCACTGGATAGCGTCCACCGACGTGAAGCAACGGTGTTAGAAGCCCGACATCGTGGGTGGTTCTGTTGAGCCGCCCACGATGTTGACCAAAGTCTCCATGCAGATGCACCGACGCCAGTTCAGCCGCTCGACGATTGGAGACGAGTCTTTCTCACTGGGCCGCTGCGGGGCGAGTGTGCCAGGAATCATGCAGCAACGAGAATCTCGCCTTTGCCGAGTTCCAGGAAGTCACCGTGGAAGCGCTGCCAGTTCAGATTGAGAGCGTCATCAGGAACGGCAAATCCGAGCGACTTCAGGTGCCGCAGATAGAGACGCATGAAAACCGGCTGGCAGACTCCCGCGCTACGAAAGGTCGGCAGCATGTCAGGAGCGTTCGGACCGTCGAAGAATGCGATTGTGCCACGTTTCATTCCCGGCCCCGGACGGATGCCCGACTGGCCGAACAGCAGAATCGTTCCAGCGATCATCGAGATCCCCGGCACATCGCCCGAACGGCCGCCCACAGCGATCAGACCGCGGCGCATCGAGTGACCGATTTCGTTCCCGGCGTCGCCGTCGATCAGGATCTCACCACCAGTCATGCCGCGATGGCCACCGCGATAGACTGCTCCGGCCAGGTGACCGGCATGACCGTGAACGTGAATGCGTCCACCGTGCATCTCGGCTCCGACCCAGTCGCCCGCATTACCGTTGACGACGATCTCACCGCCCGTCATCTCAGCACCCAGATGCATGCCGGCGTTGCCTTCAACTCGCACACGCCCACTGCTGAGGTATGTGCCGATCATCTTGACATGCGAGCAGTCGCCTTCCCAGACGATCTCATTGTCGGACGCTGAACCCAAAACGTCGAAGAATTCCCCCAGAGGCAAAGCCTTGTTGCCGTACTGCACGAGCGTTGCTTTGACGTCGTCGACCGACTGCTCACGTACAGTTTCGAGTTGGATCGAGTCGACTTCGACCGGGATCGATGTCTTTTCGCGGAGGCGGATCGTCAGGGGCATGTGGTCGTTGTTCTCAACAGAGTCATCTTCTCGTCCCGCAGCTCAAGGCGATTACGGATTCAGCATGTGCGGCCGACACTGTCCCGTCAAACAATCGGGTATCAGGCGTCTCGCAAACTGAAATTCTCCATGTCGAACGACCATCCCGTGGCACTATTCCGCCGGAGTCGGCGACAGCGGTCGAATTCGGAGATTGTCGAAGCGGAAGCTGGTCGGCCCTGGCATTGACTCACGCATGAAACACTGCGTCCGCAGGCGCATGCGCGTCGTGTCACAGGCCAGGCGTTTTGTTTCAACGAACGCTCCGTCTTGAATCGTGCCGACAATGATCTCGGCTCCGATTCGCCGCAGGCAAAGAGTTGCTGTCTTTGACGTCTGTGGCACGGAAACGAATGTGTATTTCCTTTGGTTCTTCGAGGCATTCCGGCTGGGCATGTAAAGGGCGCTGAAGCGGGAACCGCCATTTTTATCGAGGCCCATCATCGAGTGAAACTGGCCATCTGCACCGAGCAGGACGAGTTCGAGATTGATCCACGCCTTGTCAAAGTCGGGCGCTTCCAGAAGTTCGAGGTCACAGCGGACCTCAAAATTCCCCGTCAATTCCTTGAGATGCGTCATGCAGATCGCGACGCCCTGGAAGCTGGCGTCGACCGACGTGATCAGTGACTCGTCCTGAACACGAAACTGCGTCTGATCGGTCGATTCCGAAATCGTCCAGCGGTCATGGTCGAAAGTGTCACCATCGAAGAACTCTGCAATCTCGCCAGGAGCGAGTTTTGGCCGATCTGAGGGCAGTGAAAAGTTGAACGTGTTGACGCACTGTCTGACCTGGATACAGAACGGCGTACTTTCGCCGGAAGAGAACTTCTGGGGAACATCACCCCCTTCGAAGGTCACCTTCAGGACACCGACCGGCACGCGATTGACGGTAAAACGGCCGTCGGTGACTGTGGTCCCGACAAACTGATTGTCACAGAAATGGAAGAGAATCCGGCCCTCCACCAGCGGCTCGTCGCCGACGGTAATCTGACCACACACCGTGCCGTCCGCGGCAGTTGCAGGGGGAACAAGCACGGCGAACACGCTCACCAGGACGAGCATCGTGTTCAGCCAGAACATGATGAGTGAGGCAGGAACTGTCATCATGCTGCTGGCTCTCCCGTGAAGTATTCCGGGGCGTCTTTCCACTTAATGTTACACCCGATGCTCGGGACTTGCGGGTCTGCCGGAACTTCCTGACCGGCCAGCACCAGATCGCAGGCCGCTCGCAGGTCGGCTCCGGTGACCGGCGTGTCGTTGCCCGGACGACTCGCATCAAACTGACCGCGGTAGGCCAAAGCATTGTCGCCATCGAACAGGAAGAAGTCCGGGGTACATGCGGCCTTGTATGCCTTCGCGACTGCCTGCGACCCGTCGTAGAGATACGGGAACGTGTAACCCGCCGCCTTGTGCTCTTCGACCATTTTCTCCGGGCTGTCGTCGGGATGTGTCGCGACGTCGTTCGAGCTGATGCCGACGATCGACAGGCCCTTCTCACGGTACTCGCGGCTGAAGTCGGCGAGAGCACTGCGAAGGTGAATGACGAACGGGCAGTGGTTGCACATGAAGATGACCAGCAGGCCCTTGCCGTTCGATACGTCGGTGAGTGAGACCGTTGAGCCATCGACATTCGGCAACGAGAATACGGGGGCCTTTGTGCCCAGCGGGATCATTGTGGATGCGGTTTTGACCATGGTGCTTTCCGAAACCTGATGGAGATTGCTTAACCGCGAGCCTCACTCGCAGCGGAACTCAAGCGTCATGCTTCCCGAAACTGGAGTTTTGAAACGCGAGTCGCAGGAACCAGTGGGAGCTACCGCTGATCGATTGGCACGAAGTCACGCAGCGTGGCTCCGGTGTAAATCTGCCGTGGGCGGTTGATGCGGGCAGTCGGGTCTTCGCGAAGTTCTTTCCAGTGGGCGATCCAGCCCGGCAGCCGTCCGAGTGCGAACATCACGGTGAACAGGTTCGTCGGGATTCCCATCGCGCGGTAAATAATGCCGCTGTAGAAGTCGACGTTGGGGTACAGGTTTCGCTTAATGAAGTACTCGTCCTTGAGTGCGATCTGTTCCAGATCCTGAGCAATATCCAGCAGGGGGTCCTGGATACCGAGGCGATTCAAGACGCCCTCTGCAGATTTGCGCAGGATCGTCGCCCGCGGATCGAAGTTCTTGTAGACGCGGTGGCCAAAGCCGAACAGACGGAACGGGTCATTCTTGTCCTTGGCCTTGTTGACATACTTCTCCAGCCCGCCGCCGTCTGCGTGAATCTGCTCCAGCATTTCGATGACGGCCTGATTGGCTCCCCCGTGAAGCGGTCCCCACAAAGCACAGATGCCAGCCGAAATCGACGCGTACAGATTCGCCTGGCTGCTGCCGACCATCCGGACCGTTGACGTGGAGCAATTCTGCTCGTGCTCGGCGTGCAGGATCAGCAGGACATTGAGCGCGTCCTCGAGCACCGGATCAACTTCGTACGGCTCACACGGGACCGAGTACATCATGTGCAGGAAATTGGCCGCATAGCCCAGCGAGTTCTGCGGGTAAATGAACGGCTGACCGATGGACTTCTTGTACGCGTACGCGGCAATCGTCTTGGCTTTGGCCATCAGTCGAACGATATTCGAGTGCATGTCGTTCTGGTCGGTTTCGGGGTAATACGTCGACAGCGACGCGACCATTGACGACAGAATTGCCATCGGGTGAGCCGACGGCGGGTAACCCTCGAAGAGCTTCTTCATGTCTTCGTGGATCAGGCTGTGGTAGGTCAGCTCTTCGCGGAATTTTGCCAACTCGGCCCGTGTTGGCAGTTCTCCGTTGATGAGCAGCCACGACACTTCGGGAAACTTCGCGTGTTCGGCGAGCTGTTCGATTGAGTAGCCGCGGTATCGCAGAATCCCCTCTTCGCCATTGATGAAACAGATGCTGCTGGCACACGAGCCCGTGTTTCCATAGCCCGGATCAACAGTGATGGCTTTGGATGCGGATCGAAATTTCGTGATGTCGACGCCGACTTCGTTTTCTGTTCCGACGACTACCGGAAGCTCGTGGTCCTGTCCGTTCAGCGTCAGTTTAGCCGTTGTGTCCATCGTCGAGGCTTCCTTCGCAGAGTGACTCAGTGATCAGTATGTGAGCGCGACTGTATTCTTGATGACGGCCTCCCGCTTGGCAACTGGCCTGAATCCAGCCGTCCGAAGTCAGCAGACGCGATGCGTACACACCGAGGCGGCCGCCGAGTGGGTTTCCCGTTGGCTGTCTCAGGTACGAATCAACGCGGCAATCGCGTCGCACAGCGTTTCGGCGTTATCCGGAGTGATTCCCGCGACATTGATCCGGCCGTCGCGGACGATGTAGATCGATGATTGCTCACGCAACGTGTCAACCTGTTGGGCGGTCAGCCCCGAGTAGGAAAACATGCCGCACTGCTTTTCGATAAACGAGAAATCCTGGTCAGGGACGCGGGAGGACATCAGCTCTGTAAACAGCCGACGCATATCATTGATTCGGTCGCGCATGGCGGCCAGCTCGCCTTCCCACTGACTACGCAGTTCGGGGTCGGAGAGGATCGTCTGCACGATGGCGCCACCGTGTGATGGTGGATTTGAATAATTCGTGCGAATCGTCGACTTGATCTGACTGGCAACCGTCTTCGCGGTTTCGGCCGAATCGGTCACGACCAGCAATGCCCCGACGCGTTCCCGGTAGAGTCCGAAGTTCTTCGAGTAGCTGGACGCGACGAGGAGTTCCTTGCCAGGTCTCGCAAATTCACGCAGGGCAACGGCGTCGGCCTGCAGACTCTGGCCAAATCCGAGATAGGCGAAATCAAGTAGCGGCAGCAGGCCTCGGTTGTAAACAGCGTCGGCGATCCGCTTCCACTGTTCCGCAGTAGGGTCTGCTCCGGTCGGGTTGTGGCAGCAGGCATGCAGACAGATCACGTCTCCTGACGGAATTTCATTGATGCCCGCCAGCAGGGCGTCAAAGTTGATTCCATGCGACTCGGAATCGAACCAGGGATATTCCCCGACCTGCAGTCCCGCCGCGGCAAACACTTTCGGGTGATTCGGCCAGGTCGGCGTGCTGACATGAATCGAGGACGACGGCAGATTGTGCTTGAGGAACTCGGCAGCCACACGCAGAGCCCCGGTTCCGCCCGGACACTGCGCGGTCACGACGCGACTCGATGTGACGATTTCGTGATCAGCGCCCAGATACAGATCCTGAGTAAGTCGACAGAAGTCCGCGCTGCCGTCGATGGGCAGGTATGCCTTACTGGCCTCCGTTTCGAGTAAACGGGTTTCGGCCGTTTTCACGGATGGAAGTACTGCGGTCTGTCCGGACTCGTCCTTAAACACTCCGACCGTCAGATTGATACGGTTCGGATTCGGGTCGTTCCTGAACGTCTCAGCCAGCCCCAGAATGGCATCTGGTGGCGCCGCCTGGAGAGACTCAAACATGACATATCGCCTTTGGTTTATGTGAATGACGGACACTGCTCGCGGAATTCGGGAGTCTCGCGACTTCAATCCTGTCGTCAAGGAATCGCGAGCACCGCACGGAGGACTGATCATGCAAATCGCACGTCCTTATATTCAAGTTACGTCGATTCTGAGACGAACCAGTAAAGCCACTTGCGCTCGCGACCATTCCAACAACATGTTGCGTAGACAGAATTTGCGCTTGACGCATTTTGCGAAAGCCTGCAGACTTCCGCCGCGCGTCGTTGACGCAACATTCAAAACGCATTGAATCGACAACACAGACACGGACGGAATCCGGTTGTCACCGGGCTGAACATCAGGTCGAGCCGTCGCTGATCTACGTCAACCAAAGAGTTTACGTCAGTCAGTGCCGGACAGGTCCATAGGCTGGTTCGTTCACCATCGGGTGCCCGGGCGAAACAGCAGGAAGTTCTCAATCTCAAGTGGTACCCAGGACAGATTCAAGGAGCCATCGAACTATGGCAACGAAGTCCACTGCAAAGGCGGGTAAGGCTAAGACGTCAAGCCAGAAGACTGCTTCAAAGGCCAAGGCCACGAAGAGTACCAAGGCGAAGACCAGCACAGCCAAGAGCAAGGCTGCCAAGTCGGCCACTGCTTCGAAGACACGCAGCACCACTTCGAAGGCTACGGCCTCGAAGAGCACCAAGGCGAAAACCAGTACAGCAAAGAGTACGGCTACGAAGTCAACAGCCGCAAAGACACGCAGCTCCGCGTCGAAGGCAACGGCATCCAAGGCCGCCGCCCCTAAGAGCACCAAAGCGAAGGCCGGCACGGCCAAGAGCAAAGCCACGAAGTCAACGGCTGCAAAGAGCACCAAAGCCAAGACCAGTGCGGCCAAGACCCGGACGACAAAATCGGCGACAGCCACAAAAGCCAAGGCCACGAAGAGTACCAAGGCCAAGACCAGTGCTGCGAAAAGTTCGACTGCAAAGACGACCCGATCGCGAGCGAAGAAGTAATCACGCACGGCTGAGATTCAGCCGTCAGCAGAACAGAACAGAACAGGCCGGGCGAATCCGATTCGCCCGGCCTGTCTGCGTTTCATGACCTGGATTTCGCGATGTGCTATCACACTTGTGACCGTCCACATTTTCAATCGCGCAAGCCGGAGCCGAGTTTACCCGAGTAAAGTTGAGCAGGACCCCGATGGCCCTCTGCGTGGCTACTCAGCAATGGCAAGGCCGATTTCGTCGGCGACGGTGGCCACTTCGTTCTCGGTCAGGGCAGTCAGCCCGTCCGCGTATCCGACCAGCAGCGAGAGGTCGGCCATACGATTGATGCGACGTGGGACTCCGCCGGACAGATCGTGAACCTCGTCCAGAGCGGCGGGCTCGAACACAGTGTGCGTCACGCCAGCAACGGACAGGCGGTGACTCACGTACTCCGCGGTTTCTTCGCGATTGAGTGGCTGGATCAGCGAACGCACGCCAATCCGTTCGTCGAGTTCCGTCAAGCGGCTGATACGACTGAGGAGCGATGTCTGGCCGACGAGGAGCACTGTAAACGGAGTATCGTGCCGGTAATTCAACAACAGTTGAATCGCCTGCAGGACCTGCTGGTCTTCGATCAGATGCGCTTCATCAATCACGATCAGCGGGTGACGGCCATTCTCACAGTGATACGCCAGACGCGACTCAAACTGCCGCAATGTGAAGTCAAGCCGGCCGTCGCTCCGTAAAGCTTCTTCGTCGCCGCCCAGTTCGGCAGCCAGATACGCGACCAGTTCTGTCGCGTTCAGAAACGGATAATGCACATGCACAACGGGCGAGAATCGCGCGTCGAGTTCTCCAACCAGCAGACGGGCAACAGTCGTCTTACCTGTCCCAGTGTCTCCACACAGCAAACCGACGCCCTTGTTACTGTCAAGCAGATAACGGAGCTTCAACAAGGCCGCGTGATGCGTCCTGCTGCGGAAAAAAAACGCCGGATCGATGTTGTTATCGAATGGTGGCGAGTCGAGGTTCCAGTGCTGAACGTACATGGCAAACCGGGGCAGGGTGAATAGAGGGAGAATCGAGACGCCACCAGGCGGGGCATCGCCACATTAACTTCACGTCTTCTCATCATTCGTCATCGATCAGCGCGCCGGTTCGTCAGTGAATTCGATGCCACCGGTCAGCCAGGCTGGTCCGGACGGGGCCACTGGGCTCGGAGTTGCCGGTACGCGAAACTGAGTCGGCTGAATGACAGGGCCATCGATTCGACCAACAGGGACACTCAGCGGATCCGGAAACAACGGGCCGTCTGCTCCAGCCGATTCCGGAAACATCACCCGCGAGGTGCCGGGTTGCCCTTCCAAGGCTGAGTTTGCGGCCACCGCATGCTCAACGTCACCAATGTGAGAATCGGCCTGCCAGTGGTCATGGGCCGAATCCGTCACTGTTTCGGCCGAGCCGTCGATCTGCGAAATCCTTGCCGACTCAGGCACACCCAGTGGCCCGAGCCCGATGCTGTTAAAGTCCCTGTCCAACTGGTCGGCAGTAATCTCGACATTCTCGGTGGGTGTTCGATGCCATAATCCCAGCCCCACAAGGACCAGCAGGACACAACCGCCGGCCAACACCACCAGCCGACGTCGCGTCAGCCAGCTTCTTACCGAGGCGAATCGCGCGGTTGTGGACTTGTCTTTGCGAGATTTTCTGGTGCGAGCAGACATAATGTCTCCAGGTACGCCGGATTCGACGCTATTCGTCCTTCACTCCATCGTCGTTCGGTGGTGACGATCTTGAGGCTTTTACCCACAACGAAGACTGAGAAGCCGGGGCAATCTGGGAAGTCCATTCAGCGGACGCGCGTCTGAAAGGGCTCTTTTGGCGGAAGGACATTGGTGGCGTGAGAATTCAACTGAGTCAGCGACTGAACGACCTGCGAGAATCTGGCCTGTTGCGGGAGGCACGGACGATACGTCCGTCGGCGAACGGCTGGTGCGAGGTTGACGGACAGCTTCTCAGGAATTTCGCCTCGAACGACTACCTCAACCTGGCCCACGACGATCGTGTGATTGCAGCGGCCCGTGAAGCTCTTGATGAATACGGGGTCGGAGCACGGGCCAGCGCCCTGGTTTGCGGTCGCTCTGAATGGCACAGCCAACTCGAACGTCGGCTCGCAGAATTCGAGGGGACCGAGTCTGCCATTCTGTTTCCCACGGGATACGCCGCCAATACAGGCACGCTGTCCGCTCTGATCGAACCGTCGGACACCGTGTTTTGTGACCGCTTCAACCACGCCAGCCTGGTTGACGGCATTCGTCTGTCACGAGCCCGCCTGCGCGTGTACCGGCGTGACCGACTCGACGCCTTGCAGCGTGAATTGATGTCGGCAGACACCACTGGCCACAAATGGATCGTGACCGACGCCGTATTCAGTATGGATGGTGACCTCGCCCCGCTCTCTGAAATCTGCGATCTGGCCGATCAGTCCGGTGCCGACGTCATTGTGGACGAAGCGCACGCGACCGGTGTTTTCGGCCCAACTGGTCGCGGAGTGTGCGAGTTGACCGGCACCGAGGATCGCGTCGCAGTGCGGATCGGGACACTCAGCAAGGCGGTCGGTACTCAGGGAGGCTTTGTCGCCGGTTCATCCGAGCTGATCGAGTGGCTGCGCAACTCGGCTCGGACGCAGGTCTACTCGACTGCTCTGCCTCCGGCCGTCTGTGCGGCGGCCGTTCGGTCGCTTGAGCTGATTCAAAGCGAACCCGAGCGCCGCATACGACTCTTCCAACTCAGTGACCTGCTGCGCGCGGAACTGAGACGCTTCGACCTGAATCTGCTGGAGCAATCACGTGGCCCCGTGATCCCGCTGGTCCTGGGCGATCCGAACGAAGCGATTCACGCAGCTCGGCTGGTCGAGCAGCAGCGGTTTCTGGTGGCGGGAATACGTCCCCCAACCGTGCCGCAGGGAACCAGCCGCCTGCGTGTCAGTGTGACAACGGCGTTCAACGAACAGGACATTCGAGCGCTCGCTGTCGCCATCACACGCGCAGTGTCTGAGTTGACGATGCAGCAGAAAACGTAACCTGAATCAGGCGTCCGCGGCATCCTTCAAAGACAAACAGGCCGCCAGTCCTAATGCGACCGGCGGCCTGTTCCCATTGGGGTCGCTTGATTCATCCTTCGGGAGTTCCCGCTAAGAACACTCGACTGGATCAGCGACCACCCGAACCGGTTTTCGCCCGGTTCCAGCGTCAAGTCCCGCGTCCCCCTGGGACCTTCCGACGTCGAGTATCGACATCATCAAAATGCGGCTGCAGTGTTTTCCGGCACAACGCATGGCGATGAGGGATCGCTGGTCAGCCGAGCGGCGGTTGAAGACGTGCTGGGAACCGTCAAGGCCCGACGGCAGGCATCGAGCTGAACTCACGGACGCGCGACATGCGAACTTTGAACTGGATGTCACTTTCGTTTGCGTTCTTCGCCAGCAAATTCCCAATTGTGGCTGCAGGGCAACGGTCGCAGCACGTCGTCAGAAGTGCAGTGCGCTGACCGATTTTGTCTCGCGACCCGTGTCTGGACAGGCTGACAAAGCTCATAGCGCGTTTGAGTAAAACACGCATCCCTAAATGAAACAGACATGAATAGACCTGTGCAGGCACTTGTCTGTATTCGTGTCGCGGAAACTAAGAAGAGTTGGTGAATTGGGAAATGTGTTGCTGTTAGGGAAGACAAGTCGGGGGACAGCGTTCGTCTCAGGGCTCGACCGGAATTCTGCCGAAACTCTTGGACAGACACTTGCCCTCGGCAGAACGGCACTGTGGCCAACTTTGGATGCTCTGGTGACTTTGACTGCCGTGGGATGTCGATGTGTCTGCCGGATACCTGGTCCTTGTCGGACCCATAGCTCCGGCTCGTGGGACCAGTGGTGGTTTCAGGGAGATGTGCAGCCAGCACGATGACCTCTGTGCGAGTGACGAAGCGTCGTTGTCACTCAGCACTTCGCTGGCTGTTGTCTCAGCGGATCTCGGATTTCCCTGCAGGAATCGAAGGAGTTCAGAATGGCAAAGTGGAACTGGCTTAAAGGCCTCCGCTGTGTGGCAGGCATCGGAGCAACGATGCTGGTCGCCGGCACGGCGATGGCTGGCGATGGGATCGCGGATCCTGACGCCGTGTTTCAGCAGACTTCGTTCCTCACCAGTTGTGGTGCGGACGCAAGCTGCGGTGCGGATGCAGGTGGGTGCGGACCCGCCAGCGGTGGTTGCGACGGCGGACTGTCCGGTCTTCTGGACTGGGGTCTGTGCTGCGACCAGGAAAAGTTCTTTGATCCCTTCTGTGGCGTCGAAGTCGGTGGCTGGATTCAGCTCGGATACTCAGACGAAACGACACTGTTCAACGACGGTGCCCAGAACGGTCGCGTCCTGTTGAACCAGGGCTGGCTCTATCTGGAACGTGCCGCTGAGAGCGAATGTGGCGAGTGGGCCTGGGGTTACCGGGCGGACTTTGTCTACGGTGCCGATGGCGCCAACACCAACTCGTTCGGCAACAACCCGGGACAATTCGACATCGACGATGGCTTCAAGCACGGCGATCGCGCTGACTGGGCGATCCCGCAACTGTACGTCGAAGTCACCAACGGCGACTGGACGGTTAAGGGCGGTCACTTCTACACGCTGCACGGGTATGAAGTGGTCACCGCGCCGGACAACTTCTTCTTCACTCACGCCTACACGATGAATAACAGTGAGCCGTTCACGCACACTGGTTTCGTCGCGTCACACAACGTGAGCGAAGACACAACCATCTACGGTGGATGGACTGCTGGCTGGGACACTGGTTTCGATCAGCGAGAAGGTGGCAGTAACTTCCTTGGTGGATTCAGCACGGATGTTTCCGACGACCTGAACTTCACCTACATCACCAGCTTTGGTGATTTCGGTGCAGGACGCGGCGAAGGTGGATACGCTCACAGTATCGTCGCCGACTACACGATTAACGACTGCTTGAACTACGTCCTGACCAGTGATCTGGTCCGTGACGGTGCCGATAACGACGTGATCAGCCTCAACCACTACTTGATCTACCAGGTCAGCGACTGCGTCGGCCTGGGTGCCCGATCCCAGTGGTGGAAGAACGACGGACAGTCCGTCAACGCGATGACCGTCGGTGCGAACATTCGTCCGCATTCTCAGATCGTCATCCGACCGGAAGTTCGCTACGACTGGAGCCCGGGTGGCACGATCGCCGCCGATGGATTCAACGGAGTCAATGGCATTCCGGGTACGAATACGAATCCGGTCATCAACGGTTCCAACGCCACGACCTTCGCAGTCGACGTCATCCTGACCTTCTAATTCGGGATGCGGCATAGTTAAGAGACTCGACCCGGCCGGTGCCTTTGGCGCCGGCCGGGTTTCTTTTTTGGCTGAGGAGCGACACGTGAGCGCTTAGACGGATCGGCTGCTGCTTGCCACACGCCTGCTTCGAACGAAGTTCAGGACCGTCGAACCCCGACGGCAAAGTCCACGTCCGCCATTGGACATTGCCTGTCGGACATTTGCTGTGAATGGCCGATTCGCCGCTGACGGTGTTTGACCGCTCGCAAATTCGGGCCTACGATGGCTGAGTCTTATTCAACACGTGGAAAACAATGCCTCAGCTCCCAGCCACTACCGTCGAGTCCCGGATCGATGTGATTCCGTGTACTGCCAGCATTATTTGGCCGTAAGACGGCGGCACTGGGGTTCACGCAAAACGCAACAACTGATACAGCCCTCAGGTCGCCCGATCTGAGGGCTTTTTTCATTTGTCATTAGTTAACTGCCATTAGTCATCTGTCATCCGAACAGGACGACGGCGACTCGGCAGAATCCAATGGCGAATGACCGTTGACAAATAACTAATGACAAACGACCACAGCCCCATGACCACTCGAATCCAGATCTACGACACATCCCTCCGTGACGGCACGCAGGGCGAGGGCGTCAATTTCTCACTGCAGGACAAACTGCTGATCGCCCGCATGCTGGACGATCTGGGATTTGACTTCATCGAGGGTGGTTATCCGCTGTCGAATCCGAAGGACGAAGAGTTCTTCCAGCGAGCAGCCGATACCGACTGGAAGCACGCCCGCATCGCAGCCTTCGGGATGACTCGTCGCCGCGGTGTGTCTGCGGAAGACGACATTGGCATGCTGGCCCTCCGCGATTCGAACGCTCCGGTCTGCACGGTCGTGGGCAAAACCTGGAGCCTGCACGTCACGGAAGTACTGCGCGTCGATGAAGTCGAAAATCTGGCCATGATCCGTGACTCGGTAGGCTTCCTGGCGGCCGAGGGCCGTGAGGTCATTTACGACGCGGAACATTTCTTCGACGGCTGGCGAGCGGACCCGGAATTCGCGCTGAAGACAATTCAGGCCGCGGCGGAATCTGGTGCGGGTCTGGTCTGCCTGTGCGACACCAACGGTGGCCGCCTGCCAGAACAGATTGCAGAAGCCGTGCAGGCGGCACGCGATGCCTTGGCGGTGCCTGTGGGCATTCACTGTCACAATGACTCGGACGTGGCCGTCGCCAATTCACTGGCCGCCATCGATGCCGGGGCTGTGCAGGTCCAGGGCACGATCAACGGAATTGGAGAACGCTGCGGTAACGCCGATCTGTGCAGCGTCGTGGCCAACCTGGCTCTGAAGAAATCCGGCTACGAGATGCTGCGGGAAGGGTCGGTGCAGCATCTGGCCGAGCTGTCACGCTACGTCTACGAAACCGCGAACATGCACTTCCGCGGCAACCAGCCGTTTGTTGGTCGCAGCGCGTTTGCGCACAAGGGCGGCATGCACGTCCATGCAGTCAATCGCATTTCTGAAAGTTACGAGCACATCAGCCCGGAACTCGTTGGCAACGAACGCCGCGTGCTGGTCAGTGAGTTGTCTGGTCGGTCGAACATTGTGGCGAAAGCGACGAAGTACAAGCTCGAGAACGACGCCGAGTTGATGAAGGCCATCCTCGAGCGTGTTCAGGATCTGGAAGCTCAGGGCTATCAGTTTGAGGCGGCGGAGGCGTCGTTCGATCTGCAGATCAAGAAAGTTGCCGGTACCTACGAGCGGCGGTTCGAACGCATTCACTACCGTGTGAATGTCGAGACGGCCCAGGACTCGCCGGCCATCACCGAAGCCACGATCAAGTTGCGGGTCAACGGTGAGAACGTTCATGTCGTGGGCGAAGGCGATGGACCGGTCAACGCTCTGGACGCGGCCCTGCGTAAGGCCCTTGAGCCGGTTTACCCGAATCTGTCCGGGATGCACCTGGTCGATTATAAGGTTCGCGTGATCAACTCGGCCGAAGGCACCGCTGCCCGCGTTCGTGTGGTCATCGAAAGCCAGGACGATGAAGACGTCTGGAGCACGGTCGGCGTCAGTGAGAACATCATCGAAGCGAGCTGGATCGCTCTCGTCGACAGCGTAGAATACAAGCTCTACAAGGACGAAGGCGAACTGCTGGGCCACGGCAGTTCCAGCGGCAGTGGTGTCGCCGTCGCGTCCTCAACCAGTGAGGCATCCGCATGACCAGCATGAGTCTTCTCGATCATGCCGTCCGAGGTGAGGCGTTTCCCGAACCGCTGACGACCGAGCAGTACCATCGAATGATCGAGACCGGAGTTCTGATGGAAGGTACCCCCATCGAGCTAATCGATGGAATTCTCGTGCGTAAAGACCGGCGTGATTCTGCAGAGGACTCGATTACGACGGTGGGCCCCGGGCACTGCAGCGCCCTCACTCAATTGATGACCCTGCTCATTTCGGCGACGGGCGGTGTGAACTGTCACGTGCGGTGTCAACAACCAATCCACGTCCCGCCGCGTCACGAGCCCGAGCCCGATCACGCTGTCGTCCGCGGCGGTGTTTGCGACTACAACGAAGGGCACCCGGAGCCCGAGCACGTTCTGTTGCTTGTGGAGGTTTCCGATTCCTCACTCAGCTACGACCGGGGTGAGAAACTTCGTGTGTACGCAGCGGCGGAAATCTCCCAGTACTGGATCGTCAACCTGAGCGATCGTTGTATTGAGGTCTACACTCAGCCGTCGGCGTCGGCTGAACCTGCCAGCTATCAGTCGAAGCAAGTCTTCGAACGCGGGCAGAGCGTTTCGTTTGATGTCGATGGTCAGACTCTCGAACTCGATGTGAACGCGGTTCTTCCGGCATGAGCGGACTGGTGAAAACCTTCGGTGCCCTGCCGGCCGTGGACATGCTGGGGAACCTCTACCCGTCGGGATCAGGCAACTGGGCCTGGACACTCGGAACCGAATCGCGTACTCCGGGTCTTCAGGACAAACGCTGCGGAGTAGCATTTCGGATGGACTTGCAGGCTGCGGTCCAGGAGCTGAATCGATGGTCTCGACACCAACTGACATCATCAACACGCTGCGTGAGATGCAGCCGGACGTGCAGGCCAGTTTTCCTGTGACCCGTATGGCGTTGTTCGGATCGTGGGCGCGGCAGCAACAGACAGATGCCAGTGACGTCGATATTCTTGTCGAGGTCGACCCGTCGATCGGGCTGCGGTTCGTCGACCTTGCAGAGCGACTCGAAGAACGATTGCAGCGTCGTGTCGATCTGGTCTCGCGACGGGCGATCAAGCCTGCGCTCTGGAAGTTGATCGAACCGGAGCTGATCGATGCCTGGGCGTGACCCGCTGATTCTGATTGACGACATTCTGACCGCAGCACACCGGGCCGATGACTACGTCACCGGTCTCGACTTTGACGGATTCCTTGCTGATCAGCGAACGATCGACGCCACCGTGCGGAATCTTGAAATCATCGGTGAAGCGTGCCGCCAGCTCCCCGATGATTTTCGAAACCGACACCTCGATATCCCGTGGCGGCAGATCTCTGGACTCAGGAATCGGATTGTGCATGACTACTTCAACGTCGACCTCGAAATTGTGTGGGACATTGTCACGGTAGACCTTCCACAGCTCGTCATCGAAATTGCAAAACTGAAGGACCCAGGAGAGGGATAACGACTTCAATGAGTGAACTTCCGAAGCAGTATCAACCCGCCGATTGCCAGGCCCGCTGGCTCGATTTCTGGAAAGAGAACGGCTACTTCGACGCGAATCCGAACGCGGAAAAGAAGCCGCACACGATCATGATCCCGCTCCCGAACGTCACGGGAGCCCTGCATATGGGACATGCCTTGAATGGCACGTTGCAGGATCTGATCACGCGCTGGCGGCGGATGCAGGGCTACGAAGCCTTGTGGATGCCCGGCACAGATCACGCCGGCATTGCGACACAAGCCGTGGTCGAACGACGCATGTTCGAAGAAGAAGGACTCACGCGACACGACATTGGTCGCGAGGCACTCGTCAATCGCATCTGGAAATGGAAAGACGCGTACGAGAAACGGATTCTGGAACAGCTCCGCCAGCTCGGAGCCAGTTGCGACTGGCGGCGTACGCGCTTCACGCTCGACGAGGTGTGTTCGAAGGCGGTGCGAAGGACGTTCTTCAAGTTCTTCAAGGACGGACTGATCTTCCGCGGCAAGCGGCTGGTTAACTGGGACCCGCATCTGCAAACGGCCGTGGCCAATGACGAAGTCTTTCACGAAGAGGTCGACGGCCACTTCTGGACGTTCACGTATCCGGTCATCGACGACGACGGCAACCCAACCGGCGACACGCTCGCGTTCTCGACGACACGACCGGAGACGATGCTCGGCGACTCGGCCGTGTGCGTGCATCCCACTGATGCCCGGTACACGCATCTGGTCGGTAAGAAAGTTCGCATCCCGTTGCTGGACCGCGACATTCCGATCATTGCAGATGGTCTGCTGGCGAAGAAAGAACTCGGCACCGGCTGTGTGAAGGTGACTCCCGCTCACGACCACAACGACTACGCGTGCGGTCTGCGGAACAATCTCGAGATCATCAACATCCTGAACGTGGATGCGACAATTAACGAGAACGGCGGCAAGTACGAAGGCATGGATCGCTACGCCTGCCGCGATAAGACTGTCGAGGACATGAAAGAACTCGGCCACTTCGTCGAGATCGAAGACCGCAAGATCGAACTGGCCCACAGCGACCGATCGAAGACGCCGGTCGAGCCATACCTCTCGGACCAGTGGTTCGTGAAAATGGGCGACCTCGCCGACGGAGAAGCGGGACTCGCGCAGTCAGCGATGGACGCCGTCAGCGACCGCCGCGTGCGATTCTTCCCATCTCGATACCAGCGCACGTATCTCGACTGGCTGGGAGAAAAACGCGACTGGTGCATCAGCCGACAGCTCTGGTGGGGACACCGGATTCCGGTGTGGGTCAACGATGTGGAAACGATGCAACTCGAGGGGTGTTTCAGAGGCAGCGTGTTGACGGATGAGTTCAAAGCCAAGTGGAAGGGCAGGTTTATTGAACACGTGGAAGACGGAGGCGAAGGTTGGTCTCGCGTGATGGTGTGCGTCGATGCTGACTGTGGGGATTGCGAGTCCGAACTTGAATCGAGTGGATTCGCGCAGGAGGAAGATGTTCTCGACACCTGGTTCAGTTCCTCGCTGTGGCCGCACGCCACGCTGGGCTGGCCGGACACGGAAACGAATCCGCCGCTGGCTGGCGAATCTGAAATCTCAAATCCTGAATCTCAAACCTCAGATTCCGGAGTCAACAAAGTCCTCGACTACTTCTACCCCGGAAACGTGCTCATTACGTCCCGCGACATCATCACGCTGTGGGTCGCGCGGATGGTGCTGACCGGGATCTACAACATGGGCGATATTCCATTCGCTCATGTGCATGTCCACCCGAAGATTCTCGACGGGTTCGGGCAGACGATGAGTAAGTCGAAGGGCAATGGCTGCGACCCTCAGGACCTGATCGATCGCTATGGCACCGATGCCGTGCGTTTCACGATCGCATCGTTCGCGGGCGAGACGCAGGACGTCAAGTTGCCCATGGGCTACGAGTGCCCGCATTGCCAGAACGTCGTGCCGCAGGCGCTCGATGGCAGCGGGCCAATGGTCAAGCCGGAGACCGTCAAAGTCACATTGCGAGGCGCCAAGGACAAGGTGCTGATGCCATGTCCGAAGTGCAAAAAAGAATCGCAGTTCTCGACGCCGCAGTACGACCTTGATCAGAACGAGCCGGCTGCACGAATGGTCAGCGAACGGTTCGAGTATGGTCGCAACTTCTGCAACAAGTTCTGGAACGCCGCGCGGTTCGCGCTGCTGAATCTGGAAGGATACACGCCGGGGACAGTGTCCGAAGACGAACTGAAGCTGGAAGACCGCTGGATCCTCAGTCGACTGTCACGAGTCGCGGGTGAAGTCACCACTCTGCTCGGACGCTATCAGTTCGATGCGGCCACACGGGCGTTGCGTGAATTCACCTGGAACGAGTTCTGCGATTGGTATCTGGAGATGATCAAGCCGCGGCTGCGCCAGGGAAGAGAGGAAGGGGAGCAGGGAACGGGGAACAGCGAAGAGGACGTCGCCGGGCGCGCGTCTGCTCAGCGAGTGCTTGTCGCTGTGCTCGACAATCTGGTGCGATTGCTGCAGCCGTTCACGCCGTTCATCTGCGAAGAACTCTGGCAGCAACTGAAGGAGATCGCTCCGGAACGCGGGCTGTTCGAACCCGAATCGCAGGCGGACAGCGTCATGATCGCCGGATGGCCCGAGCTGCCGGAAACATGGCAGGACGATGCGCTCGAAGCGAGATTCGAGCGGTTGCAGGAAACCGTTGTTGCCGTCCGTAACATTCGGGCCGTCTACGGCATCAGCCTCAGCGAGCCGATCCGCTTGCATCTGAAGTGTGAAGCGAGTGTGGCGTCGGAACTGCAGGCGTGCGCCGATCAGTTCGACAACCTGGCGCGGACCGTGCTGGAGGCGGCGGGTGCCGATGTGGCTCGACCAAATGCATCAGCCAGCTTCAACCTGTCGGATGCCGACGGCTACGTCCCGCTGGAAGGTCTGATTGATGTTGGCGAGGAACTGGAACGCCAGAAGACGGAAGCAGACAAGCTGCGCAAATTCATCAAAGGCCACGCAGCCAAACTGTCCAACGAGAAATTCGTCAGCAAGGCTCCCGAGCACATCGTCGCCGAAGTCCGCGAGACGCTGGCTGGGCTCGAGAAGCAACTCGAATCCGTTGAAGCCGTCATCGTGCAGTTGTCGGGTGATTAGAGCGTCAAGTTGGCTACTTTACGTGGTAACAGGTGCGCCTATTACTCGATCGCTGCGTCGGGACAGACCACGAGCATCGAGTCCGGCTGAAGGCGGTCCAGGATCACGTCCACCAGCGTCGTCGTGTTGGGGTACATGAAGCTGAATTTGTCTTTACGTGGGAACAGTCCGGAGCCGTCGGCGACGAAGAACTGGCCCCTGCGGTAACGCACGCCACGCACATTCGACCTGGCGCTGATGTTGAGGATCAGCGTCGATTTCGCTGCGGCCAGTGCGGCGACAAAGGTCTCGAGGCTCGTACAGTTCAGCATCAGGGCACGGCACGCGGTGTCCGCCGAATGGGGGTAGAACTGCGATTCAAATTCGCGGTCAAACTTTGTGGTCAGTTTTGTGTGCCGCTTCCATGTGGTCTTTCCCCCGGAACTCTTCGTCGGTGTCCACACCGAGAAATCCATGAACCAGTCATCGACCTTCAGGTCTACGTCGTCACGTACGCGGAAGAAGAACTGCTGATATCTGTCCTTTGCTGCGCCTTTCAACGCGGAATAGGACTGTTCGGTTGCGGCTTTGAATTCTGGCAGGACAGCCTTGTATGTGCCGGACGATTTCACTTTGTTCAGCACCTTGACGGCGAGTGGTCCGACCCGTTCTTTAAACGCTTTGGATTTGGGATTGACGACGCTGCCGTGATTGAGGCCTTTGAAGACTGCGAAAGGAACCTGGCCGAACTTGTGCTCCGGATGCCAGGTCAATTGGCCGAGCGACAGATGGGCTTTCTCGTGTTCGTCATGTGGAACCAACCCGTCATCGGGGACAAACTCGATCGTGCACTTGCGCGTATTCAGCGACGTGCCACAGATACGGACCGTGCCATCTGTCCCAGGTTTCTTGCGCGACTTGACAACCTGTGTTTCCCAGCCCGTATATCCCTGACCTGCAGCGAACACGAACGGATAGCAGGAATAGGCCTCGTCGTCAGTCCGCTTGAAGTACGTTTCTTCGCTGTGTAGATCGATGGCGGACAGTGACCACTGAAACGGACTGGCTGGTTCGAGTCCCTGCAGCACGTGCCGACCGGATTCCAGGTATTGCCCTTTCCTGCTGTTCTTGTTGAACGTCGAGCGGATACGTCCAAGAACGGACTGCCCCAGACCGGCGAGGTCTGACCCGAAATTTGCCGGCGCGAACATCAATAGCCGATCAACAGGGCAGGGCGAATCTTTGCCGTCCAACTGACGCGCCCGTTCACGATGCAGTACCAGCCATGCCCGTGTCACCAGAGAACCGGTACTGTGGCAGGCCACGTCGATGCGTTCTCCTGGACCGATCTTTCCATCTTTCTGGAGCCGCCGGTATTCGGATTCCAGCTTGTCCGCGAAATCGCGGAAGGTCGCCTGGTCGTCCATGCTGGCGTAGTCGACGTAGTAGACGTCGTCGCGAGCGTAAACATTCTGACTGATAAAGTAGTTGCCAAGCCCCTTGAAGCTCGTCGAGCCGTCGGAATAGCCGTGCACGATCAGAAGTTTCTTAGACATTGATGACTCTCCCGGGTTGTGGCGGTCGCAGGCGGATGCCAGCTCAGGTTACGAAAGACGCAACCGTTATACCCTTTGCAGACTGTGTGTAAATGATACGCATCGGGTGTTTACTGGTATCACGTCTGGTATCACTCGCATCGAGATATCAGAGACGACAAGAGTTTTCTGACAACGACCATATCGGGGAGACTGACACGGCGCTGTACGCATTCGATGGCACGTGGAACGAAGATGAGCCGGAAACCGAACAGGAGACCAATGTCGTGCGATTCAAGCGGGCCTATCAGGGGGGGCGGACGTGAACGACATCCCGAGCGTCGGGACTCGATTCGGTGCGATCGGCAAACTGTTTGGCGGACTCTTCGGCGCGGGCGGCCGGCCTCGCATCGAAGAGATGTATGAAGCTCTCGTTCAGAACTGGAAGGCCGGACAAGCCCCGCGCAGTTCCGGCGGGGCGTGCCGGATCTGCGCGGAGCTTGTTCCGTCCTACTGTCTCGGGGATTCCTGTCTTGCCCGCGAGAGCGATAGGGTGGGCACGGATTCGAAGTCCCTTGGAAAGTAGCTGCGCCCAACGGGGAAAAGGGGAAAGCGGTGATGCATCACCGCAGTCCAAAGTGGGGCTGTCGAATTAGAATCCAGCCGAGCGTCACGGAGAGGCTGTGATGTCATTGAATCATCCCCCACCGACGCAGGGTTGGTGGGGGGAAATCACAGTCACGGAGCGGGCTCCGCGACGGGCTCGTCGCTGGCAACGCAAACCCACTTCGAGGACTTGAGCTGCATGTGCCGCTCGTTGCCGGAGACGTCGTGAGCGATGTCGCCTTCGGTGTCGTCGAAGTGGTACAGCGCCATTGTGTGCTCGTCCGATTCGAAGCGCATCTGCGGCTTGAAGTTCTTCGTGTAGCGGCAAGTCGTGGAGAAACGGAGTTCGCTGATTCGCCCGCTGGCGAAACCGTCCGGGAAGGCCGGATCCAATCCGATTTTGCACTTCGAGTTTTCCTACGGAGCGACCGAATGTTCGTCTCGATTTTGCCGTCGCGAGAAAATACACGGATGACGCCATCCGTTCCTCCAGCAGCCAATGCCTTGTTCCACGCAACGGAATTCGTGATCGATTGCTGATCGATCCGTTCCATCTGACGGCACATTCCTGAAGCTGCTGTCTTGCCGCGCCCGGCTGCCGGGCAGATTCGAGCCGATTCTCACCTGGCACACCGAGACAGGCCAACGCTATGACATCGTTCCGTCTTCAACGACTTCGCTGGTGTAATTGCCTCAATCAACGTGGGTGGGCAGCAGTTCTACTCCGGGTGCCTCTTTGCCCATTCCAGATAGAGGCCCTCGGAATGGAGCAGTGATAGTTCAAGGTGGTTGCGATTTTCGGGCAACCAGAAGTACTTGCCGCACGCATCCGTGCTTAAGTACGTCATCTGGCCATAAAGCAGTTGTTTGGCCGCCTCGAAGCCGAATGTTTCATGCACGTGGATGAGAGCGGGCGTGATCCCTGAGTTCTGGCGGGCCGTGCCCACCTGGCCGTGATCAAATGGGAAACCGCCGGCCGGCACTTGCTCACGAATCATGCGGTTGAGAGCGGCGATGACGCGACGGCGGAGTTCCGCTCGCAGGTCGTTGTGTTTCTTGTCTTTCGGCAGCGTTCGGTGGAGCTGACAGAACGCAGACATATTGGCACAGTGATAGCCGATGCGAGAATTGTGTCCCGCCCAGCCGCCCCACGGACGCTGCTCGCGGAGCGTACTTTGCAGCATCTCGGTCTGCAGTTTTTCCGCAACCACGTCATAGCTGTCCGTTGATTGAGCCCAGGCGAGCGCGGCTTCGGTCAGCATCATGTTGTAGTTGTAATTCCAGGAAGGCTCGACCTTGTTAAAGTGGCCGACCACGCGCCCGGCCGCATTCAGGTATTGCCCGTCACCGGTCTTTCGCCAGGCATGGATCAGCGCCACGCCGCCTTGCCCCGAACTGTAGTAGTCGTCACCAATGATACCGCTGTCCTGCTGCGTCTTCAAAAGGTAGGCGGCACCTTCCTTCG
This sequence comes from Planctomycetota bacterium, assembly GCA_963579025.1. GTDB lineage: Bacteria > Planctomycetota > Planctomycetia > Planctomycetales > Planctomycetaceae > CAUZFZ01. The sequence continues at coordinate 22,783 of CAUZFZ010000010.1, forward strand.
CACGTTCTAAATAGATGTCCGTCTGCGTGGCCGCAAAGGCGGCAAGGTAACCTTCCACGCGTTGGTAGGTGGCACGCAGATCGGGTTTCTTCGTCTCGCCGGCTGGCTTGCCGGCCAGTGTGTCCTTGCTTTCCCAGCTTCCGTCGCCGCGATATCTCTTTTCTGACGCAGCGTGGTGCGCTTCGAAACGCTTGAGCACGTCAGCGGCATCCGGGCGGGGAAATGTGTGTTTCACTCGCAGCAGGCGGTCGTCGGGAACCGGTTGATCCCATTGGCTCTGCTCCAGCGAACCGCCTTCTTCCAGACGAACGTCATCGATGTAGACGGTGCCGATGTTCCAACGTGTTTCGACGGACAGGACGGTGTAGTTGGAGTATCGCCCCGTTTGGAAGACCAACTGTTTTTCTACCCACTCCTGGCTGGGCTTGTCTTCGAAGCGAAGCGTGGCAAACGCCTCGTTCCCACGAAATTCGCCGGCCATGGCGTACAGGAAGCCGTAATCGCCCCATGCCTCGGCGTCCTTGTTCAACACCTTCATCGCCATCGTGTATGTGGTGAACGGTTTCGTCGTTACCTTTTGCCGGAACGACATCCCTTCCCAGCCCTGATTCCAGTACTTGCCTTCGTTGTCCTTTGGCACCGAGATGCGAATGCTGCGCTTGCCGTTTGCCGCCTGATCGTCAACCAGCGCCGCCCTGCCCAGTTGCTTCTTGACCTTTTCCTGCCAGCGTCCATAGTGGCCAGCTCCATGAGTCCATCCATCCGGGATGCCGTCACCGCCCGCATCCGTTTCAAATCCTGGGTTCTTGAGCAAGTTGTCGGCGCCCTCGATGTCCGAGCAGTGAATCGAAAGAAAGAGAATGGGCACGATGACGCCTGCCAAGTGAGCGCGAAGCATGTCGATGATTCCTCTTGCAGGGTGGGCATTGTCCACCAAAATGCACTGCCTTGATCCCATGTGGGCAATGCCCGCTCTAGTGGTCAGCGACTCCTATGCTCTGCATTGGATCACGAGTTTATACCGTCACTGCTTCGGCGGCGCTGCTTCTCGCACGATGGCTCCGTGATTCTCGCTGAGGATCAGTACAGAGAATCGGCGGACGTTGCCCAGTTCGTCTGTGTTCAGTGACGAGTAATCGAATCGGCCTCGCAGGTCTGTGTAGCCGTCCTTGTAGAAGCGAATCGATCCGTCGCCCATTGCCGCGTAGACCTTCACATACACCCGCGGCATGGGTCGCTGTTTACCTTCTGCGTGCTTCACCACCAGTTGACCGTAGTTCTCGACGACCTGCACGTTAAGTGAGTGTGCGTAGTACGTTTGAGTCTTCGTCTGGCCGGCTCCAACAATTTCCACCAGTACGTTGCTGCTGTGGAATGCTTCGGGGATGCCAATCGACAACGAATCTGCCCCGTCACCAGGAAGCTTGACCTGTCGCGTCTCATTGGGACGAATCCATGAGAATGCTCCCGCAAATCGCTGCACGAACGGGTTAGTGCTGAACAGCAACTCGATGTCCATCTCGTAGAAGTTGACAGTGACTTCACCCAGGTTCTGAAATGTCAGATCGATCTGCTTTGCTTCGACCTTGAAGTCGAATGTTGGCTCGGTCTTGGCCAGTTTCGTCTGCTGCTCGTCGCGGTCCGGAATGTCGTCAGTTGGTGCTTCTTCAGTGTCCGCATCAGCTTCGGGAGCAGGTGGTTCTTCATCACCGTTGGCCAGAGCCACCGCCACGGCGGCAATGGCGTCCGTAGACGCGACGAGTTGCTCGTCCGGCTCCGCGGGACGCGTGCCGTTGATCATCGCCAGGACTTCCGGCGTGACACCGTTCAACTGCTCGCCGATCGCGGCAAATGCCTTACGCCAGCGGTCGACTGGGAAGTCCTCGTATTTCCTGATGATGGCTTTCGTCCGTGCCGCGTCGCCCACGTAGAGATCGAGATACGCAGTGAAGTAATCATGCTGTATACGCGTCGCCAGCTTTTCGGCATCCACCTGTCCAAAGAAAGTAAACGCCTCTTCAACTCGATCCTGCAGGAGCAGGTAATACGTCACAGCCATCCGATCCTCGTCGTCCAGTTTTTTCTGGCAGGCGAGGATGTTCAACAGCCGGTGATACTGCTGATGCAGACGATCGTTGAGGATCTGCCGGTCCGAACCGAGCCGATGAGCGCGGGCATTGACCAGCGGGCTGTAATCGAGGTGTTCGTACGAGCGGCGTTCGACGGGATTGATTACCAGCAGTGGACTGTCCAGCGCGGCTCCGCATTGAGCAATCAGTGCGTCGGCGTGCCGCAGGAACTGTTTGATCTCCGCGGCGCGATCGTGTTGCACAGAGTACGACCACAGAAGGTTGTTGTAGATGTGCCGACGGTCGAGAAGTTTTGTCGCCTTACTGAAGAAGCCCTCGTCAGCCATACGCCACGCGATGCGGTCGAGGTTGACGCGGAACAGATTCTGAGTCTTCAGGAAGTCGAGCACCTCGGCTTCGTTACCGTGCTGCGAGATGTAATCCCATGAGCCGCGGTCAATCGTGCTGGGCTCGTTCACAACTTTCAGGGCCGATGCCGGAGCGTGCGCGATCAGCTCTTCATTCTTCGCCACGTGAATCGGGAAGTGCGGAAACACGCCGGCCGCAGGAAAGTAGAAATGGTATTCCTGTGTCTGCGTGCTGTAGGCAGCCAGATCAATCGGCACGCTTTTAGTGTATTGCGTGTTGAGTACGGGAACGGCGCCTCGCGGGACCTGCAGCAGCAGGCTTAACTTCTGTCCCGTCGATGTCGGATTGGTCACGACAACCTGGCAGCCGTATACGACGTGCGTCAGGAATTCGTCGGTGACGTACTTGTCGACCTGTTCGTTGTCGACAATGCGATGGCGGTCACCGTGCCGGAAGAAGTTCTGACTGACAAGGATCGGAGGTGCGTCGTCGATCGGCTGAGCTGCTCGAATCTCCTGATGAAACACGACCATCGGGCTGCCGGCGGCCAGTTGCATGCGGCCCTTGTCGAATTCCGTTTCGTGCTTCTTCGCCTTAAAGGGCAGGTCCAGCACAGACAGCGCGAACATCATCTCAGTCAGATTGCCCGCGGTTTCCGCGAAGTTGGGCGAGTAGAACGGTTCGTCGAGATCATGCTGTGCGAAATCCTGCCAGAAGGCGTTGACATTGACTAACTGCGCAATCTGCAACCCGATCGGCACTTTGTAGTAGTTGTTCTCCGCCCATTCCTGAGTCTCGTCGAGCTTCTCGTAAAGGCGTCGGCTCTCATTGCGTCGCGTCAGATCGTCCTCGAAGAAATCACGCTCCGACTTCTTCCACCGTTCCTTGCCGTCAAAGACTCCGTTCGAATTCGTATCCTCCCCAGGTGCAGGAATTCCGGAGTCGCGTAATCTTCCTGAGGCGCGTCGTTTGTCAGATGCGACGGACTTGCCGGCAAACCCGGCCACAGTCTTTGCTTTCTCAGCATCAGCCGGTCCGGCAGACGGGGCCGCGAATCTCCCGAGGCCTCGACCCCCTCCCAACTGACCGGAGCGGTTCGAAGTCGGCATGTCCAATGAATCGGCGACTGAATCGGCCATTTGGCGGGACAGTCGCTGCCTGGCATCACCGAGCATCTTGAGTTGTTCGTTCAGGCCCAGTTCGTCACTGGTTTCCAGCACGCTGCCGCCGAGAGCCGATTCGTACAGAAATTGCATTCGGTCCAGATCCGGACGCCGCAGCGCAAACTGGTCACCAATAAACTGCCGCATCTGATCGGTCTCGTTCTTCAGACGCCGGGCCAGCAGAATACGCTCGACCGTGTTGAGCCGTGCGTAGGCCCACGGCTGGCGGAATCGCGTGACGTCGGCGTCCAGCAGCCACAGATCTAGAAACGTCTTGTGTTGCTTGTTCGCCAGGTAGGGGCGCACCACTGTGTCGAAGAATTTGCGGTCCTTCTGATAGAGGAAGAAATTCAACTCGTGCGACGCGTGCGTTGAATACTTCTCGCGCTTCGCCTTGTCGTCCAGCTCCGGCCAGTTCAGTACGAACGCGAACTCGGCCAGCTTTGCGTCGTTGCTGAGTGTCGCGAACAGCGAATACACACGTGCCAGACTGTCGTACGCTTCGAACTTCGACGAGGAAATGTCTTCGAGGACAAACTTGTCCCCGCCCTCGACGACGCTGGTCTGTTTCTGCTGCGTGAAATGTTTTGCCGCGTCGAGACCGCGGACCAGTCGCAGGTCATTGGTTTGCACCTGTACTTCCGGCCGAGAGATGATGCGGCAGGCTGTCTGTTGTGGATCCACAGCCAGAACATGGATGTGCTGATGCGGACCCAGTTCGTCGACCGACACGCTGACAGACCCGTCGTCGTCAGGTACCAGGTTGAGCAGCACAGCCGATCCATCATTGAGGAAATCCAGCTGACTGAATTCGCCGGTTCCCCCGATTCCTGCTCCCTGTGATTCAACTCGCTGTGACCTGCTGGACGATTCAGGCTTAACCGCCCTGAATTCGTCGCCCTCGGCTGCTTGCTGGTGTCCGGTAGATGTTGAACGGACTGCCCACGGGTTGAGCAGCAGACTCGGCCGCTTCACAGAATTACCCGGGTATTTCTTTGCCAGTTTTCGATTGATGATGTACTGCAATTCGTCGCCGATCTTTCGGCCAGCGATATACAGCGATCGAACTGTCGGAGCCGTACGCATCGTGGGCTCCTGATCGCGAACCTGCGACAGCGACGCATACGGCGAGAACGCAGGAACGTAGCGTGTTGCAATTACATGCACCCGCGTGAACTTCGTCGCGTTCCGCAGTCTGATTTGCACAGCCTCATCATCTGATGACACTGAAGCGATCTGCAACGGGTCGGCGTCTCGTACTTCCAGGTGCCGCGTCTGTCCAAGGATGTAACCATCACGCGATTCTCCTTCGATCACGCGTAAGTGAACGCGGCGGTTCTCGTTCTTGAGCCACAGCTCATACTCACCGGGTTTCAACTTCGACGCCCTCACCATGCCGTCCTTGATCGACAGGCGTTGAAATTCGTCGGCGACATACGTTCCGCCGCGCAGTTCAAGCAGTGAGAACTCCGACGTCTGTGGTTCATCCAGCGAGCCTGTGTACGGAATCTCAATCGGTTTACCGGCCCGGCCATGTACAGTCTGGTACTGCGAGTGTTTGTCGCGAGGAAGCGTCCAGCGGCGTTTCGCCTGTGATGACTCGGCTTCAATCCAGTCGATTTCGTTCAGCGCACCAAGCATCACACGTCCGTTGGCGTCGGACTCCAGATGCTTGCTGACCGTGTCGCGAAAGTCTCGATGCTTGAGCGTCACGCGTACGCCTCGGTCCGGCAGGATCTCGCCCGTCCGGCCGAGCAGTTCGACCACATACGACCCGTCAATACAGGCCATGTGAACTTCCTGGATCTTCTCCGTGCGTTCAATTTGATTGAGTGTAAATGTGCGGCCAGTGGTCAACTCATTCTTCTGATTGCCGCTGATATTCTGCACCCGTGCGCGCAGCGTGAAGCTGATCGACTGCAGCCGCGGCGGCACCTGGAACTCGTACTCCGCTTCCCGATCCTCGAACAACTTGAAGTCGCTGACTTCCTTTGAGGACGAGACGCCGTCGTGGTCAACCGAGGAGATTACCAGCCGGACATCTTCCAACACTGAAAGTGTGACCGGGGTCCCGTTGATCGTCAGTTCCGGGCGTAGAACGACACTGGCCTTACGGCGGGTCAGCAGCGATTCGCGATCAACGTGTATACCCGCATCGAGGCGATAGTTCTCAGCCTCGTGCGAGAATTGATCGAGCGACGCGAAGCCGTTGTGGTTCAGGACGATGGGCTGCGAACCCGGCTGGCTGGTGAACGGTGTTGTGATGCGACCGTCGTCGTCAGCCTTGTATTCGCGACCGCCGAGCCAGATCGATGCGTCCTTCAAGTGGCGGTTGTTCTGGTCGATGACGGTAAAGATGTGTCCCGCCGTACTGGTTCGGACCAGATGTCGCAGCTTGCCTTTCCGCACGACGACCCGACTGCTGCGACCGTTACCAATGAAGTCGATGACATAAACGCCGGGCTTGTCGAGTTCCGGAAACTCGAAGTGGCGGGTCACACGCCGCAGGGGCGGTGCGTCAAATTCTTCCGTTCGGGCGATGTTGGCGACCAGTCCGTCGAGCTTGACGTCCGTGCTGATTTCGCGTCCATGATCACGGTAGAAGTTACGCGTGTTGATCTCAAAGACTTTGATGATCAGCGAGTTGACGTTCTTCACAGCCAGGTCGACGCTGACCGGTTCAACCACACCGAAGACCTGTTTGCTGGTGTGCGAGAATTCCAGGTCAATGCGGTCTTTGAGAGCGCGGAACTGCTCGGGACTCAGCAGCGACGACCACTCTTCGTCATCGCCCAGACCGTTGACGATTTTCGCTTCAGCGAACTGCGGCTTCAGATACGTGTCGCGGATCAGCTTCGCATAGGACTTCCAGTCGTTCTCGTCCTGGAAGAAATGATGCAGGTAACTGCGGACAAGCGGTTCGTCGTTACCAACCGCGGGATGCAGCGTGAAGGCAGAAAAGTCGGAACCCAGGTTGGCAGGAAATCGAGCGTGCTCCGGTCGCTGGAGATATTTTGGATTCACGTACCCGGTGCGTCGCGGCAGTTGCAGATACGTCAGGAACCGATCCTTGTCGTATTCGCCCCCCGCGCGATCGAAAACGAGCCGGTGATACAGCACGTGTGCTTTCAACGAGTTGTGAGCCGGCGCGAGTCGACTGACGAATCCCCACAATCGGTCGAGATAAGCGGCGTGCTCTTTACGGTCATTCTGCCAGTCAACGTGTGCGGCCGGAGTCAGCTTCTGCATCCACGCCTGCACGAATTTCGTCTCGTTCAGCAGCGAGGTTCGCAGTTTGAGACATTCCTCCAGTTGCTCGGGCAACAGTCGCCAGTGGATGCCAAGGCTGCCGAAGCCACCGCTGTTCTTCTCCGCCAGATCGGCCACAGCCAACTTCGCAAGTCCATTGATGTCCGGTCGCTGCAAGCGTTCCAGCAGATGGCGTCGTCGGACCGCGTCCAGCTTTCTGACAGCCAGCCAGTCCAGAGCCCGGTCCTCGAATCCCTGCGTGTTCCGATGCCGGCTGGTCGCGAATGATGTCAGCGTTTCGCGGCTGATCAGCTTCTGATCGAGTTGAGTCGGCAGGTTGGGATTAACAACGACCTCGCGGCGATGATCAAACCGCAGATTCAACCGCTCCTTGATGCGATCGAGCGTCCGCTTCGAGTCCTTCCCGTACAGCAGCAGTGCCTGGCGATTCAGAATCTGCTGGACGCGAGCGGTGTACTTATGCCGGCCGATCCAGGCCTTGAGCATCTGGTCGACTTCGTCGAACTGCTCGGTGTGCTGCAGGTGCAGACAGTGGTAGTAGTAGTACTCCTGGGTGCCTGGGATGAGCAGCTTGAGCGCCGCCTCCCGGTCCTGATTGAGAACGAAGTCCTCGACATACCCGATTTTCTGAGCCGTGACTGTTCCGCCAAGCAGCCCGACGAGCCCCAATGCACAGATCCAGCGATTCATAACCAGTCTCCAGTCGAGGAGTTTGCGATCAAATTGCCACGCCTTCGTACGACCAGTGTGATCGAGCTGTCCGCATCCCACAGGCCGAAACACGCCACCACGCCTCGCGTCATTCCGCCACGGTCTCTCGACTCCAACCACCCGAAAGCCAGTTCTGATGAGGTCTGTGTCGTTCACGTCAATGGTGAGTCAGCGATGCGCGCATCGCAAGCGCCGATCTTTGAGGACGACGACCCTTACAGGCAATTCCTGGTAGATACCGGCCAGCAATCTGAAACGGGCCAGAAATCTGTACGGTCCCGGTGTTTCAGCCAGAGCATGTGCTTCGTAGCGTCACTGGCCAGCCCCGGCGCGCGCCATTGTTGCCCCGGCGAATTCGGTCCCGTTAATGAAGGTCGCCAAAACCCCAAAACGGCATAGCCGCAACCAAAAGTAGGAGTGCCCATCCTACGATGCGCGCGCATGACTGAAGACTCTCAGGGTCAGGGATGACTCTCGCGCTGCACCATCTGGTACGCGTCAAAGTTTCTGCAGTCTCGCGATCGCCTGCTCTTCGTCCGCGATCAACTGCTCAACCAGGCGGACGGCTTCAGCGTCGCCGTTCAAAATCGACACGGCCTGGTTCAGTTGCTGCAGAATTGACTGCTCATCTGCCAACAGCTTCGGCTTCACGAAGTCGAGCGTCACGTAATGCAGTGACGAGCCATCCCATGGGTAGTTGCCGATTTCAATCACGGCGCGCCTCTCAACCAGCAGCTCTGCCAGTCGTTCCGCGCCAAAGTGCTGCCGTCGCACGAGAGCCATGAAGATCTCCTCACGCGAGGAATCTCCGCGAGCCGTCCACGGCCACGATTCGCCGATGTACTGCAGCAGACTGCAGTTCAGTCGGTTGAGCAGGTTATTGAGTGTCTGCAAGCTGTCCATTGGTTGTGGCCGGGCCAGTCGATTACTGAAGCAGAAGTGTGGCAACCCCGTTCGCCAGGTTTGTCGTCCACGTGGGGAACACGCCGAGCAGCAATACGGGAATGGCAAGCAGCAGGGCGTAGTTGCCAATCGGAGCGGGAACTTCGATCGGGCGGGCGTCAGCAGAACGCTCGCCAATGAACATCGCCTTCAAAACTCGAAGGTAATAGAACAGGCTGAAGACGGTGTTCAGTCCACCAATCACGAGCAACACCCACATAAACCAGTGAACCTGCCCGGCATTGAACAGTGACATGAAGATCACGAGCTTGCCCCAGAATCCTCCGAAGGGCGGCAGGCCGACAAGGCTGAACATGCACACGACCATGCACGAGCACAGCGCCGGAGCCTGCCAGCCAATCCCGTTGTAGTCTTCGATTTCCTCGCTGAAGATCTCGTTCCGAATCAGAGCCACCACGGCGAAGGCGCCGAGATTCATGAACAGGTACACGAACAGGTAGAACAGCAGACCTTCCAGACACATGACGGAGGCTTCTTCAACATTGAATCCACCAACATTGCTGCCTGCCGACAGCACGACGACGAGGGCTGATACAGCCATCAACATGTAGCCCGCGTGAGCGATCGTCGAATATGCCAGCAGCCGCTTAACGTTGGTCTGAGAATACGCCGCGAGATTGCCGAATGTTACAGTCACGGCCGCGATCACTCCGATGGCAACACCCAGGCCGGTAAACACCTCTGGCATGGGAATTTCAGAGCCACCGACAAACGCCAGTAAGAATCGTACGAGGAGCGCGAACGCGGCTCCTTTGGAAGCCACTGACAGGAAGCCTGCAACCTCGGCCGAGGCACCTTCAAACGCGTCGGGGCACCAGAAATGAAATGGTACGACGGAGAGTTTGAACGCCAGACCGACCAGAACCATCAGAATTGCCAGCAGCACAGTTCTGGACGCGGCATCGCCGATTCCGCCCTGACTACCCACAACGACGCTCAGGTGACTGGCCATTTCAGGAAGACTGCCTGTCCCCAGCAGCCCCGTCAGCAGGCTGATGCCGTACAGCATGACTCCCGCTGCACCCGCTCCATACACAACGTACTTGAATGCCGCTTCGCTGCTGGGGCGACGTCCCTTCAGAAATCCCACCATCACATAGCTGGGCACACTGGTCATTTCGATTGCCAGAAAGAACATCAGCATGTGATTGGCCGTGGCCATCATCATCATGCCGATCGTTGCACCCAGTAGCAGCGTGTAAAAGTCGGGACCGTCCTCACGGTCGGGGATCCCACTCAGCACAGTGAGAGCAATGACGAGAACCAGAAATAGCGCCAAGAGTCCTCGGATGTATGCCCCGAGATGATCGAACATCAACATGCCGGTGAAAAACGGCGTGGGCAATACGTCTCCGCTCTGCAGGTCCAGCAACTGCGAGCCCGCCAGAAACAGCGTTATGAGCGAACCGACAAGTGCCGTCAGATACGGCGGAATCACTCGATCCGAACTACACAGTCTCAGCAGCAGCAACACGACGATTGTTACGCACAACGACAGCTCAGGGCCGAAGCAGTAGAGCGAGCCGTGCGTCGTGTCACGCACCAGATTGTTAAGGAGTTCGCCAAAGTGGCTCATGAGAAATCAGTCTCTAATTGTTGCCGCTGTCCGTCGCGAAGGCGAAGTGAATCCGCACGGAGTTATTTCATCGAAATCGAAGCGCCCATTCGCTGAGCCGCCTCAAGTCCCTCGCCCATCGTATCGACGAGGTTAGCCATTGAGCCGCTCATCACATCAAACATAATCGTCGGGAAGACACCCAGAAGAATCGCCATCCCGAGCAGTACGAAGCCAACGAAGGCTTCCCGAGCGTTGATCGGAGTGATGTCTTCTTCGTGCGGCCCGTTGTACTCTGAGCCCAAATACACTCGCTGAATTGTCCAGAGAATGTACCCGGCAGTCAGAATCACACCGCCGGCTGCCACGATGGCCAGCAAGGGGTTGTAACTCCATGCACTCAAGACGACGAATACTTCGCCGATGAAGCCGCACAGACCAGGAAGTCCCAGACCGGCGAAAAAGATACCCACAGCCAGACCCGTGTAGAGAGGCATTTTCTGGGCAAGGCCACCGAACTGGTTCAAATCGCGATGATGCACGCGGTCGTAAATCACACCGACCATAAAGAACATGCCGGCTGATGAAACACCATGGGCGATCATCTGGAACATGGCACCATTCATGCCCATGAGCCAGTAGTCACGGTTGGCTGTCACATATCGACCGCTGCCGTCATCAGCGATGGCCCACACGGCCATTCCCAGGATGACGTAGCCCATATGACTGACCGAGCTGTATGCGACCAGTCGCTTGAAGTCGGTCTGTGCCAGAGCTGCAAACGCTCCGTAAATGATGCTGATGACACCAATGGCCATCAGAGCGTACGCGGCGTACTGAGCACCGTAGGGGCACAGGGGGAATGCGATTCTCAGGATTCCGTAGCCACCCATTTTCAGTAGCACTCCAGCCAGAATCATGCTGATTGGAGTCGGTGCTTCTACGTGAGCGTCGGGGAGCCATGTATGGAATGGAAAGCACGGCACCTTGATTGCGAATCCGATGAACAACAGCCAGAACGCTGTGATCTGCGTGAACTCATTGAAGTGCCCTTCACGGGCCAGGCCACCAAGTTCCAACAGACTGAAGGTTGGGGGTCGTCCACCTTCGGCACTGCCAAAATAGAACATCAGCATGGCGATCAGCATCAGGACAGAACCGAACAGCGTGTACAGGAAGAATTTGATCGCGGCATATTCCCTGCGGGGACCGCCCCAGATGCCAATCAGGAAGTACATCGGCAACAGCATGACTTCCCAGAACACATAGAACAGGAAGAAGTCGAGAGCCAGGAAGACCCCCAACATGCCGGTTTCGAGCAGCAGGAAGAGGATGAAGTAGCCCTTGTGAAGCTTGTTGATGCTCCACGAAGCGAGGGCGGCAAGCATGCTGGTGAAGCTGGTCAGGACCACCAGCGGCAGGCTGATTCCGTCATAGCCGAGCCGGTAATGGATGTTCCATGCCCCGATCCACTCCGCCGACACGCCGACGGCATCTGGTTGAATGCCCGGATTCGTGTAGCTGAAATCGCTGAACCACAACACGAGCGTCAGCAGAAACGTAACGACAGTCACGCCGGTTGTGAAAAACCGCATCGGGTCCACCGCGTTCTTGTTGAAACCAACAAGCACGAGCGCACCGATCGTCGGCAGAAAGATGATCAGCGAGAGAAAAGGCAGATGGTCCATTTAAGCACTTACCTTCAAGTCTATTCGCAAAGGGCGTGAGTTCGCTCAGCGACTAAGTCAGGCCTTGGTGATGAAAGCAAAGAGGAGAGCGAAGAGTGCCACAACACTGACTGCGATAAACATGACGTACTGACGAATTCGTCCTGTCTGAAAAACGCTCAGGCTCATGCCGACGGCGCGAGTTGCCGTACCGGCAAGATTCACCAGACCATCGATAATGCCCTCGTCGAACTTCCGGTCAACAACGGCCACCCACACTGACGCTCTCGCGAGAGAGTGCAGGAAGCCATCGAAAACATACTTGTCACAGTTCACGCACCAACGAGCCACACTGTGAGTCGGCCTCACAAATGCGACGTCGTATAATTCATCAAACCGCCATTTATTGACCAGGAAGCTGTGCAGGCCTGAGAACTGCCGCTTGATCGTTCCGGGATCGACCATCGGGAACCAGTACAGCAGTGCCGCAGTGATTGTGCCCAGTGCGGCCGCCAGCAGTGCAACCTTGCCTGCCAGCGGATGAACTTCGTGAATTGTCCCGTGGGATGGCAGAGCGACGTCCGTCGTCAATCCCATAGGCGTCTCATCGTGTCCCACACCAACCGGCTCGCTAAACGAGATCATGTTGTAAAGAGGCCCGTTTTCACCGCCGACAGCACAGAACGCGGCAAAGGCCGACAGCAGCACCAGAGGAGCCACCATTACCATGGGGCTCTCGTGGCAGTGCTCGTAGACATGCTCGTCTCTGGGTTTTCCGGTGAACGTGTAGAACCACAGGCGGAACATATAGAAGGCCGTGATTCCTGCTGTCACCAGTGGTGTCAGGAACAGCAGGAAGTGGATGGGGTTCAACTGCATGTGTGCCAGTGCCGTGGCAACAATCGCATCCTTCGAGTGGTATCCTGAAAACGCAATCGACGTAAACGGTATGGCGAGACCGGAAATCGCAATAACCCCGACCAGCATCGTGAACGCGGTCCACGGCATCTTCCGCCACAAGCCGCCCATTTTTGGCATTTCCTGCTCGTGATGGCAGCCATGAATAACACTGCCAGAACACAGAAACATCAACGATTTGAAGAACGCATGCGTAATCAGATGGAACAGACCGGCAGCCCAGCCGCCGAGGCCAATCCCCAGCATCATGTATCCCAACTGACTGATCGTTGAGTAGGCCAGTACACGCTTAATATCCGTTGCCACCACGGCAATGGTTGCTGCAATGAAGAGTGTGATGCAGCCGATGTAGGCAATGGCCAGCAACACCTCCGTCGTAAACACCGGATAAAACCTGCCCGCCAGATAAACTCCAGCCGCCACCATCGTGGCCGAATGCACCAGCGCGGAAACAGGTGTCGGGCCCTCCATCGCGTCGGGCAACCACGTCTGTAGCGGGAACTGAGCACTCTTGCCGATACAGCCACCAAAGACGCCCAGGCCGGCAACAACCAGCAAAGCGTACGGGATCGTTCGCTCGGGATCGTGTGGTGCGGTCCAATGGCCATCATGCAGTTCCGTGTTGAGGATCACGTCCTCGCCGTGCGTTTCAATATGGCCATGCGAGCCGCGGACCATGCTGAACAGACCCGGTTGTGTGTGACCGTCAAGTTCGGAGTCCGCGAATCGGAATGTGCCGCAGTAGGTCCACAGAATCATCAGGCCGATAATGAACCCGAAGTCGCCAACGCGATTCACGATGAATGCTTTGTTGGCAGCCACGTTTGCGGAATGGCGTTCGGTGTAAAAGCCGATCAGCAGAAAGCTGCAGATGCCGACCAGTTCCCAGAACACGAAGACCTGGAAAATGTTGCCCGCGAGGACAAGACCAAGCATCGCGAAGCAGAAGAGCGACATGAACGAGAAGAAACGATAGAAACGTCCAGGACGATGGACGTGCTGCCCGTCACTGGTGTGAGCGGAATGATCGACGTACTCGTCGGTCAGTTCGTCAGACATGTAACCGATGGCGAAGACGTGGATACACGTCGCGATCAGCGTCACCATCATGAACATCAACAGCGTGAGGCTGTCGATGTAGTAATCAATGGTGATTTCCAGATCACCGAACGTTCCCAGCCTGTAAATCGTCCCTGAGAAGACGGCTTGTCTGGATTCGTCGTGACTGGCGGCAACCGCATGGCTGCCTTCGCCAGCGCTTCCGTGATCGGTTTCTGACTCGACGTGATCGGCGAGAAAGGCGTGTCCCGCAGAGTCGCTGGCTGCGAAAACTTCCCAATCTGTGTGACTGCCCCAACACAGGAATGCAGCGGTGCTCAGAGCAAAACCCGCACCGATGCATCCGGTGGCCAGGTATGCCGCTGTCTTGCTATGCCGATTCGACCAGTATCCAGCAAAGACCTCGACCGCAAACCCGGCGAGGGGCAACAGCCAGGCGAGGCGTAGATACCAGGAAAGTGTGTAGCCGATATCATCCATCGGAATTGCTGATCTTCTTCACAGGAGACTTAACCACTCAGCGAATCGCCGCGATCCACATCAATGGTGTGATGGTTGTTGTAGAAGTTCAGTGCAATGGCGAGTGCCACGGCCGCTTCCGCCGCCGCCAGAACGATGACAAACAACGCCACCACCTGCCCGTCCAGACCCAGTTGGGTATAGCGGGCAAACGCCACAAAATTCACGTTGGCCCCATTCAGGACCAGTTCAACTCCCATCAGAATGCCGATGCCGTTCCGCTTTGTGGTCATGCAGACCACTCCGCTGACAAACAGGATCGCACCGATCCAGAGCAGATGACTAAGGCTGACCTGATCCATTTCCCGATTCCGCACAAACCATCAGGCTGAGAAACTCACAACTATTCTTCGGCCGACACACGACGCTTCGGACGTGCCAGATACGCGGCGCCGATCAACACAACGAGCAGATGTACCGACACGATTTCGAATGGCAGCAGGTAGCCCGGCGCGTTCCCGCCTTTATCAGGACGCAGCCCCAGAAACGACAGCGCCAACGGCCGAGTTGTGTTTCCTGACGAGCTATCGTTGTATCCAGATGTAACGTCCGATGGTGTCGTAAGTGCGGAGAGATTCCGGTCAATACTGGACCATTCGAGATCACTGATACCGGCCACCGTGAAGGCGATCACTGCAAGAAAGAAAACACCGATGCCGGCGGCCAGGAACCCCTCGGCTGGCGATGCACGAATCTTCAGAAACGGGGCACTGGCCGTCAGCATGATTCCGAAGATCAGCAGCACGATTGTGCCACCGACATAGACCATCAACTGAACAGCTCCGACAAAGTCGGCGTGCAGCAGGAAGAACAGTGCGCTGACTGACGCGAGGCACACGATCAGGCTCATCGCCATGCGCACAACGCTCTGGCAAATGGCGACCGAGATGGCACCACCGCACGCCAGAGTGGCGAATAACCAGAACAGGCATTGCTCTGCGATCATTGAGCCACCTCATCCGTTTGCGCGGCCAACCGGGCCTTCGCATCATGCAGCATGCCACTTTGAGACACATCCAACTGTTCTGCAGCCGGCTCTCGTTTCTCGGTCCTCGAGCCCATGGGGCCGGGGAAGATTTGCGTTCGCTCCGTAAACGTACCCAACAACAACGGATACAGAATGGCACCCAGAAACAGTGCGCAGGACATCGGAATCAGATACTTCAGACAGGTCGTCATCACCTGGTCGATGCGCAGGCGGGGCAGAGTCCAGCGAACCCATATTTGGAGAAAGACGAGCTTCGACGCCTTCAGCATGAAGACAGCACAGCCAATCAGATTGCCAAGGAAGACCAGAGCGGGATCCCCTGTTGCTTTAAGACCGTACACGATTCCGAAGCCGTCGTCCCAGCCACCCAGGAATAGGATGGCAGCAATTCCACTCACCGCGAACATGCTTGCGTATTCGGCAAGAAAGAACAGTGACCACCGCATCCCGCTGTATTCCGTCAGAAAGCCAGCGACAAGTTCGCTCTCTGCTTCTGCGAGGTCGAACGGGGCTCGTTTACAACTGGCGGTGGCGCAAACGAAGTAACACGCGAAGGCCGGAGCGGCAATCGGATGAAACACGTTCCAGTTGAACATGGTCAAGGAGCCAACGACTTCACCTGGTCCGGACTGCAAATGGACGATTTCATTCAGGTTCAGCGATCCGGCAATGACGATCGGCACCAAGGCGCAGATGGCCATGGGGATTTCGTAGCTGATCATCTGAGCTGCTTCACGCATGGCTCCGAACAGAGCCCATTTTGAACCGCTGGAATAGCCGGCGAGGATGACGCCGATGACCTCCAGCGAGAGCATCGCCAGCATCAGGAACAGGCCAACATCGACAGAAACAGCCGACCATCCATCTGCGAACGGCAGAAACATGAAGGCGGCGAAGGACGCGACCACGACGATGTAGGGGGCAATTCTGAAGAGAAAGCCGTCCGCTGCCGTTGGTGCCAGATCCTCTTTTTGAATGAGCTTGGCGCCGTCTGCCAGTGACTGCAGCCAGCCGAACTTGCCACCCGTTCTTGTTGGCCCGAGTCGGTCCTGAATCCGCGCTGAGACTTTCCGCTCGGCCCAGATGAATATGCCTGCGGGAAGTCCGAAGAACGCACCCAGCAGGGCCACATGCACGAGCGCCGCCAGAATCACTCCGCAGAAGTCGGAGCATTCCAACGTACTGCTGATCATCTGGGCCAGCGATTCTGCCAGAATCGGCGTCATCACCCGTCCTTCCTGGTCGCAGGTGCTGAAATCATGGTGTGGTCGTCAAGACGGATGTGAATTCAGTGGCGTCGGAGAACCGTCATTTCCGGGACTTTACTGGGTCTTTGAGCCTGTTCAGAAATCGAGTTTGAGCCCTGGCGGCCCGAAAGGACGGCGGACTATGACAGATGGGTTTCAGGCGTTCAACCAACCGAAGATTGAATTCGATGGGGCTCCTTACCTGCGCAGAATTCATTCCCGCAGTTGAGAATCAAAGCCGTAAAAAGTCGATGTCCGGCAGCCTTTTTGATCGACCTGGTGGACCCTGTTGAACTCCGTTGCGACCGGGGTTCGTCACTCACAAATCGCACGTTGAAGAGCCTTTTGCGATTCGAGTCGCAGCTGCCGATCATTGACGTCACCGGCATAGAGCAGGCAGCTAAGGCTATGCCCAATCGCACGCATGACAGCCAGGTCGCGCGTATTGCGGTCCATCGGGCCATAGGCAGCACAAAACTCCGAGCGAGCATCGGCAGCGAACATGGACCAGCCGACTGCAAGATCGACCGCCGGATCGCCCACATGTATGTCACCCCAGTCGATGACGCCGGTGAGCCGCCCAGGCTCCGTCATGACGTGGCGTGAACAGAGGTCTCCATGCACAAGGCAGTGCGTCCGAGGGCGGGGCTGCCTGTCCTCAATCTCTTCAATCACTCGGCATAGTTCATCGGTGGTCGAGAGGAGCCCGGATTCGGCGGCCTGCGTCATGGCCTCCCGCGCTTTCGAGCATCGCCTGGAAGATTCCAGCCGTGCATAGGTATCGGGCATCGCACCGAGTGTCGCAGCCTCGTCGGCACCGAATGCATGCAATGCTCGGAGGAAGCTGCCAAGCTGTCCGGCCAGCAAAACCGTCTGTTGGTCGGTAAGATCGGCATCGCAAGCCGATTCTCCGAGAATCAGCCGGCACGCGGCGAAGACCCACGGATAGCCGTCTGTCGGTTGCCCGACAAATACCGATGTCGAGACTGGAGACGGAAGCCTGTCCGCCACCGACGGAAGCACACGAATCTCGTTGGCCAGGCAGTCCGCTCCCAGTTGCCGTCGCGGGATTCGGAACACCCATTCGTCGTCAACCAGCCATGCAGAGCAGTCCCAGCCCTCGCCGATTCTCCGGCAGGGACGACCAGCGAATTCCGGAAATCGCGAGGCCAGTAACTGAACAACCAGCGCCTCATCAACTTTCACTTCGGCGTCCCACTGTGCAGCCATGCGTATTGCGATTCCCTATGTATGCCCGGCACTGGATGTACTCCCTGCACAGACGCGACTGAGACGGTGTGGTGCAGGAACACGTTTCCAAATGATCACAGGCCACGGCCGTGTCGAGGATAAATCCCCAAAGTATGTCCGGCTCAGCTTTTCGCGATCAGTCGTCTTCAATACGATCAGTCTCTCAGTTGAGATCAATTGCTATCTACTCCCGTCCGTGGGTCCGTCGATTTGCCAGCAGGCATCCGGTGGATGCTGCCGGTTCTGAATGAGACCGTGTTGTGATCGAGTATCGGTCGTTTCGTAATACTGACCCGCCGCAAGTGTGCCGCCTCTGGAATCAGGCACAACTTGGACCGCGAGCGGCTGGGAATGTATCGACAGATGCTGCCTTCGAATCGCTGAATTTCTCGCACACCTACTTCGACCGTGCGGGCCTGATTCTGGCCGTGGATGAAAACGACACCGCGGTTGGTTATGTGCACGCCGGATTCGGCTGTACCGCTGACCAGAGTGCTCTGTCCGACGCGTCGGGTGTTATCTGCGCAGTCGTTGTCCATCCGGATCGTCGTCGTCAGGGCATCGGACGCGAACTCGTTTCGCGGGCAGAAGCTTATCTTCGCGGACGCGGTGCCGAGGATGTCTACGCAGGGCCGTCTCCGCTGCGCGATCCCTTTTACTTCGGGATGTACGGCGGGTCGCAGCCAGTCGGGTTCCAGAGGTCGGACGCCAACGCGGCACCGTTCTTTCTGCAGCTTGGTTACCAGCCTGTCGCCGAGTATCGGAACCTTTCGCGGCAAATGGATGCTCGCGACCCGGTGAGTTTTCGGTTGACGATGCTTCGCCGGAAATGGGAACTCGCGCTGGTGGACCGTCCTGATCCGTGTTCGTGGTGGTGGATGTCACACTTCGGACGTATGGACGCCTTGTACTGCGTGTTGATCCCTCAGGGCGGCGGCACGCCGGTGGCAGGAGTGACGGTTGCGGGGCTGGATACCTATATGCCGACCTGGGGCCAGCAGGCGATCGGCATGTGTGACTTGTGGGTTACCGAAAGCGACCGCCGTAAGGGGTTCGGCCAGGCGCTGGTGCTGGAAGTCATTCGTCGTCTGCGGCAGGAGACAATCCGCAAGGTCACAGCGAATGTGCCCGCCGATAGTGAAGCTGCGATTGCTGTGTTTCGGTCAGCCGGTTTCGAAGAAGAAGATCAGGCAACCGTGTTCAAGGCGCCGGCGTCCGCATAGGCTGCACGCCGGTTTGACCCTGATTCATTCGGCGACATTGAGCGACTCATGCCAGACACCGTTGTCGATTTGCTATGCGATCTGATCGCCATTCCGAGTGTCAATCCGATGGGTCGCGACATGGACGGTCCGGAGTGCTTCGAGACGCGTCTCAGCCAGTACCTGGTCAGTTTCTTTGCGGATCTTGGCGTTCCGCACGAATCCATCGAGGTGTTGCCCGGACGGTCGAATGTCGTCGCCCGTTTTGAATCGGCCGACGCAAAGCTCGAGCTGATTCTGGATGCCCATCAGGACACGGTGCCGGTCGACGGCATGACGATTCCGCCGTTTGAACCGCAGGTGCGGGACGGACGCGTGTACGGGCGCGGCGCGTGCGACGTCAAAGGTGGCATGGCGGCGATGCTGTGGGCATTTCGCCGGCTTGTTGTTGAGCAACCAGTCGGCGCGGCAAACGTGATCATGAGCTGCACGTGCGACGAAGAAGCCACGACGATGGGCATCACGGATCTGGCCGGCTACTGGACGAATCCCGGCCGCTCGCAGTTGATCACGACTCGCCCCGACTGTGCAGTCATCGCCGAGCCCACAGAACTGGACGTAGTCGTCGCGCATCGTGGTGCAACGCGGTTCTGTATCCGAACCTCGGGCCGCGCGTGTCACAGTTCAGACCCAACGCAGGGCGTCAACGCGATTTACCGCATGGCTCGAGTACTCGACTGCCTCGAGGAATATGCCGCGAGTCTGGGCGACAAAGTGACGCCGCATCCCTTGTGTGGCCCGGCAACACTCAGCGTCGGACGAATTTATGGAGGGGCAAGCGTCAATGTCGTTCCCGATGACTGTGCCATCGAAATCGACAGACGCGTCATTCCCGGCGAAGACCCGGACGCTGCTATCGCCGATTTGCGTGAGTTCCTCAGCGACCGACTCGACTTCGAAGTCGAATTTGAACCGCCCTGGCTCGACGGCGTCACACTGAGCGATGCAGGGAACGCGTGGCTCTCGGATTCGCTACTGAAACATATCGCGGAAGTCGACGGGCCACACAGCGCCGTCGGTGTTCCGTATGGGACGCATGCCTCGCGAACTGACAACGCGGGAGTGCCCTCAGTGGTCTTCGGTCCCGGATCCATTGCGCAGGCGCACACGAAAGACGAGTGGCTCGAGATCGACCAGCTCGAAAAAGCCGCCGAGGTCTACTACCGAGTCTGCTGCAATCCACCGACATGCAGTAAGTAAGAATCTGCCAGGCGTGCAAATTGATGACAACAGCGAGTGAATTGAGACAGTGCTTTCCGAGAACGGGAACATTGACATGGATCGGCCTGAGCCCGGAACGGCGAGGTTCGATGGTGAGCGTGAACGAAGCTGATGTGAAAACCGAAACGGGACTGGCTGACGATTATCACGCTCGCAACGGCCGTTCGAAACGTCAGGTCACGATTATCCAACAGGAACATCTTGATGTCGTTGGCATGCTGCTCGAACGCGAGTCAGTTCCGCCCGAGATCACACGTCGCAACCTTGTTGTATCCGGCATCAACCTTGTGGCACTGAAGGACCAGCGATTCCGAATTGGCGAAGTCGTGTTTGAGGGAAGCGGTCCATGTGCACCGTGTTCTCGCATGGAGGAGAACCTTGGCCCCGGTGGATTCAACGCCATGCGCGGACACGGCGGCATCACGACGGTTGTCGTTGAAGCTGGAACGATCCGGGTGAGTGATACCGTTGAGTGGATCGGACCGCGCGAGTCATCCGACGACGACGCAGATGACACTGAATAGCCCAGCCCTTGATTGTGGAAGTTCAACGCTGCCGCGATGACCTAATTCGATGATTCGAAGGCGCCAATGTCTGGGGCTTCGCCATTGAAGCTGTTGTCGTTGACTCCCGGAATGATGACACCCTTATCTATGGCCGGGCTGTTCGGTCGCAGGTGGTAGTCGCCGCTGGTGGGATCGACGAGTCCGGGGTTGGCGATGACTGCGCCGGAAAGGAACGGGTGGCGTTTTTGCGCGACTGCTTTCGTTGCGTAGAGCTTGCTGCGGACCTTCAGCAGCGAGCCTGTTTCTGCATGGATGATGTCGTTCGTCATGTCGATCGGAGACGCTGTATCGCGGGCGAACACGAATCCGTCTCGCGTGCCCTGCCAGATGTTGTTGGCGAATACCAGCTTCCTCCATTCCGCCACCTGGACACGAAAGGCGTTCGTATTCGGGACCGACGTGTGACACGTGTTGTGAAAGAAGAATGCCCAGCCAGTGGTCCCGTATTTCGTGCCACCGTTCGTCTTAACCGGATAGCCCTCGTAGTGTGGCGGGTACCGGGCCGCTGTTGTGTTTCCTGCGCCGGCCATCACGTTGTAGAGCACATAAGTTGGTCCGTGGTAACCCTGGGCGATGGAGATGCCTGACAGGAAGTTCTCCATTCGATTCCGAAAGATTCGCACGTTACGGCACTGGCCGTCGGCTTCGATCAGATCGTCGCACACCTTGACGATGTGGTTGTTATAGAAGTCGGTTTCGTGAGTTCGAACATTCGGTGGCGGTCCCATGGGTGTCAGGTTGATGCCATCGAACAGGCCGTCGATGACGTTGTCGCGAAACACCAGGCCGCGGCCTTCGTAGGGGCTATGTACGTAAACGGCGCCGAGTTCGATGTTGGCCGAATAGCCGACGTCGTCCATGCCTTTGGGCAGGAATCCCCATCGAGTGCAGTCGTCGAGAAACCGGCAGTGTTCGATCAGCAACCGGTTTGTAGCCCGCTTGATCGCTATTGGCAGTGTGCAGTATTGGAAAGTGCAGCGACGGAACGTGATGTCGTCTGAGTTATTGACGTAAAACACCTGCCCCTGGAAGAAGCGGCAGGTGATGTCGCTGTAGACGACATGGCGACTGGATGAGTGCTCTGCGACACCCTGCCGATGCGCAACGTGAATGACGGATTCGCCTGGTTTGTAGTGGGGACAGTAGACGACGATTTCCGTGCCCGTGCAGAAGTACGCTTCTTCGATTCCGTACGTGCCGAACTTGTGGCCACCGACTGTCTTTGCCTTGAGATTGGCGAGCGAGCCGACGGGGTACATTCGTCCAACGTCGCCCGATTTGGGATTCTCGATGCAAACGACCCACGTTTTCCCTTTGTACGGCGTCGAGAAATATCCACGACCGAGATCCTTCCATCTGGCGGTCAAGCTGGAAACGTCTGACCCATCGATGATCGCAGTTTCTCCTTTTGCCCCCCGAATAACGATCGGCGCTTCTGCTGTGCCTTTCCCAACGGCGGGCAGGTCGCCCTCGTAGTAGATCCCCTGATGTACGACGACATGCGTGCCCGCACGGTTGGCCTGTTTCAACGCGGATGCCAGCGTTCGCTTAGGCCGCGCTGCGGTACCAGGATTCGTGTCGTCTCCGGTTTTTGCAACGTGGATCTCTCTAACCGCCGCTGGTGGCTCGCCGGGGTTCGCTCGGGTCCGGCCGGTGAAATCCTCGCGGTGAACGACGCGACCACCCGGCGCGATGAATTCCGCTCGGAACTGGTATTGAGTGTCGGGTTCGAGATCAAACACCGATCCGGCATAGAACGAGTAGTCATGCACCTGCACGGGGTCGAGCAGTCGGCGAGGTTCACCGCCTGACAGCATGTAAAGTCGCACCTGATCAATTTGCGCCGGCTGCACACCTCGGGGCGCATCCAGCACCACACCGATCGTGTGAAAATTGCCGTATGCCTCGGCAGACTCAGCTGCAGACGTCGTCCATGAAATGCACACGGCCGCGGCAAAGATCGAGAAATGGGAGCGAGGAATGTGAACGTTCATGGCAAGGCCCTTCTCAACGTGTCGTGGTGTCATCTGTCTCGCGACCGTGACTGAGTCAGTTGCGATCGGCGGCGTTGAAGTTCCGGTCGGATGGACGATGCTACGTTTCGCAATGGTTTGCGACCAGGTGTGCGGCATGAGCGTGTTCGCTCTGTCGATTCGGCTGGCTCGGCGGGGTGACGCGTTTCGAGAGTCAGTTGATTCCAGAATCCTTGAGAGGTCTTGCTGATGGATCTACAGCTTCAGGACAACGTCGTTCTCGTGACTGGCGGTTCCAAGGGAATTGGCGAAGGCATCGTACGGTCGTTTCTGGCCGAGGGGGCCCGTGTGGCGAATGTGAATCGCAGCACGGCCGAAGGACAGGCGATGGAAGTCGAGTACGCCGCGAAAGGGCAGGACTGCTTCTTCATCCAGGGGGACCTGTCCAACGCTGAAGTCTCCAGACATGCGGTACAGGCAACGGTCGAGAAGTTTGGCCGCCTGGACGTGCTGGTGAACAACGCCGGAGTGAACGACGGCGTCTCGCTGGATTCCGGACCGGACGAATTCGTTGAGTCGCTGCGTCGTAACCTGGTCCACTATTACGCGCTGGTCCATTACGCCCGCGAAGAGCTGGAGAAGGCTTGCGGCTCGATCATCAACATCGGTTCGAAAGTGAGCGTCACCGGGCAGGGAGGCACATCGGCGTACGCGGCGGCCAAGGGTGGAATCAACGCCCTGACGCGCGAATGGGCTGTTGACTTCGCTGAGTCCGGTGTTCGCGTCAATACCGTCATGCCGGCGGAAACCTGGACGCCGCTCTACGAGAACTGGCTGAACACGATGCCCGACCCGGAAGGCACAAAGCGGAAGATCGAGCACTTCATTCCACTGGGCCGGCGATTCACGACAACAAAGGAGATCGCCGACATGGTCGTGTTTCTGGCGTCGCCGCGATCGAGCCATACGACGGGACAAATCATCTTTGTCGATGGCGGGTACACGCACCTGGACAGGAAGTTCACGGCTGAAATCTAGCGACTGTTATCGGGCCAAAGTCTGGCGACTTCGGCTACATCGCATTTGGATTATCGCCCCGCCCGTCGGGTTCTTGCGACGATCGTGATCATGCAGCGGGTTTCTGGTAGTGCTGGTCTGCGGGCATGGCTTCCATCAGCATTTCAATCAGCTTTTCGCTGTCGATGTCGGCTGCCTGGGCTGCGTAATTGACAGCCACGCGGTGTCGCAGAGCTGGTTTCGCTACCGCCTGAACGTCGCCTGAGGTCGCGTGATATCGACCGTGCAGGATCGCTCTGGCCTTCGCGCAACTGACCAGTGTGAGAACTCCACGCGGTCCGGCGCCCCAGTTGGCCCACTTGTTGATCACGTCCGGCGATTCCGCAGTGCCCGGACGGCTGGCACGGACCAGAGCCCATGCGTAACCCAGAACCTGATCGCTGACCGGGACGTCGCGAACCATCTTCTGAAAGTCGATGATCTCGTCGGCGGACACAACGGATTCGATCTTGCCCATCTGCCCGGTCGTGACTCGCCGGGCGATCTCCCATTCCTCGGCGCCGCTGGGGTAGTCGACCTTGATGTACAGCAGGAAGCGGTCCAACTGAGCTTCTGGAAGCGGATACGTGCCTTCCTGCTCCAGTGGGTTCTGGGTGGCCAGGACAAAGAATGGATCGGGCAGGTCGTGCATCGTTCCACCGGCACTGACGTGCCGTTCCTGCATGGCCTCAAGCATGGCAGCCTGCGTCTTCGGCGGTGTCCGGTTGATCTCATCCGCGAGGATCATGTTGGCGAACAATGGACCTGGCAGGAACTTGTACGCTCGTGCCCCCGTCTCGACGTCTTCCTGAATGATCTCCGTGCCGGACACATCACTCGGCATGAGGTCCGGTGTGAACTGAATCCGCTTGAAGGACATATGCAGTGCTTCGGCGACGGAGCTGATCAGCAGTGTCTTTGCCAGACCGGGCACACCTTCCAGCAGGGCGTGCCCTCGCGCCAGCATTGCGACCAGAACCTGCTCGACGACATCTGTCTGGCCGACGATGACCTTTGATAGTTCTTCGCTGATTTTTGAAAACGCGGCGGAGCATTTTTCCACAGCCGCCTGGTCATCACGCGTCGGTTCGGGCATTTCAGACATTCAGAGCATTCCCATTCGTCGTTGTATGTGGTGAAGAGTCGCCTGCTGCGCCGTGAGCGGAGAACCGTATCGGTCGCGCAAAACGTCAACAACTCAACGAGGTGGGCGGACTCATCCGGACAACCGATTCGACCAGTGCGAGGTTTCAGACCGGACTCGCCGGTGTCGCCTGCCAGTTCTCCAGTGACGAGCTATGTTGAATCCGAATCGACGGACTCGCTCAAACGACTTGAGTCAACCATGACCACGGATGTACCGCTCAGCCTTGCTCTGCTGGAAGTCGGCAACCTGTCGCCATCGTTTGTCGTGGCCGACTGGTGCTCAAAGGCGGCGGGGGTGCATCTGCTGGGAATCGAGAGCACTGATGGGGCCGCTCAGTGCATCAAACTGGTGGGCTCGCTGGGCGATGTCGAGCATGCGGCCAAGGCCGGCGTCGAGCTTGCCCGGCGGATGGGTTCAGAGGCGTTTGTGTCCGTGCTGCCGGCTCCATTGGATGTGACAGCTCAACTGGCGGACCCAAAACCCGTTCAAAACGTGCAGATGGGGATGACCGACAACCGCATTCCACGGGATGACGCGATGAGTGACGAAAATGCTCTGGGACTACTCGAAACACAGGGACTTGTCGCCGCCCTGCACGCGACCGATGACATGCTCAAGTCCGCCAGCGTGACTCTGGTCGGCAAAGAGAAAATCGGGGCGGCGTACGTCACCATCATGATCCGCGGCGATGTCGCTGCGGTGCAGAACGCGATTGAGACCGGTCAGGCGACCGTCACGCGGCTTGGTGGCAAACTGATCATGGCCGACGTCATCGCCCGTCCGCATACCGAACTGGCGGCGCTGCTGCCGACGTAGTCATCTCGGGCGAGATCGATTTCGGCCTGATCAGCCGGATTTTTTCTGCGTCGTACCCGATTTGTGGCCGCTCGGTGCCATCAGCGATCACCGTCGGGAGTACTCGCCGTTGGCTTCGACTTCAGACCAACGGTATTGACCGCGATCACTCGGTAGGTGTGCGTTCTGGCGGGGTCGGCTTTGGTGTCGGTGAAGCGCATCGGCACGAGCGGCTGGGTTGGCGTGTCGCTGTATTGCAAGTTCTGAAACAGGGGGCGGCCGAACCGGTTCCTGCCATCCTCTGGCGCACGGGCGAGAAACTCGCCGTCTCGCTCAATAATGAACCCGGCCAGTCCACTTTCGACGTCGGCTGCTGATTCCCAACTCAGCTCGTTGCCGTTTACTCGCAGGACGGTCGGCGTGGGAGGTGGTGTCGTGTCGGTCACGGCCGTGTCCTTCACGTATTGCATCCAGGCTTGCGCGATGGCCTTGTTCGGCAACCATGCCGCCTTCAGTGGGTCACCATCGAATTTCGCGGCAGGGACGGCTTCGAAGCCGGTTGGTCCAGCCAGCCAAACATCCTGGGTTGGCATGGCCTGAAGCGGTTCGCCGCTGACTTTCGGCAGCCGGACACTCAGGCAGGCATCAAGCCACGGAATGGCGAAGTATCGCTGGTTACCGCATTCGTGCGCCGTCAGCGGATCGACGGCCACGCCGATGAGTCCACCACGGCCTCGGACCTCAGTGAAAAAGACTTCATTTGCGGGCCAGACGCGTGCGAACCGCCCGTCTTTGACCGTCACGCCTTCTTTCGTGCCGGGATTGCACATGACCGGTACCCGCAGCGCTGCGGCGGGCAACGTGTGATTCTTGATCGTGGGACGTTCCGGGTTCGGTTTCAGAAGCGGGACACCCGAGCGGAGCCACGCAGCGGCCACGCGTTCCGGGTGCAGCAGCACCATTCCACCGGCCCAATGCCCGCCACCGCTGTGTCCCCACAAGGCCCACGGCACTGTGGCCAGTTCGGCATGTCCCGACTTTGCGCCAAGGTCAATCAGACACTTCTGAAACGCGGCGTCGGAGCCATTACGCGGATCGCACCACATCTGGCAGTCAGCCTGCTGCGGCTGCTCGTAGGAAGGAGCCAGCAAGGCACACTCGTGCTTCCGGGCCAGCGCCTGCCAGTGCAAGTCATAAGCGCCTGTCAGGCCGGACTTGCACGATCCCTCGCCGCAACCGTGCTGATGCACAACAACTCCACGCAGTGTCTCGACGTCTTCTGGAATCCAGACCGTGTAATTCACTGGAAAGATCAACTTCCCGGGGTCAGTCGAAGCCGCGCATCGCACCCGATAGTAAGGGGGATCTGCCGCTGGAAAGACGTCATACGGAGCGGTCTGCGCGAGCAAACCCGCCGGCAGCGCCGAGAGCAGAATCGCCGAGCAGCATAAGAACGAAAATACCCGTGAAATCATGGATCAGTCCCGTTGCTGAGTAGGAAAGCCGGGTCTACACGCAGGTTGGAAGTCGCGAGTGGTCTCGCATGTTCGAATCGTACAGCCGTCGGACTCCCGCCAGCACCCTCACCATGAAGTCACCCGGCCGGATGACGAGCCTGCACGCTATCCAACAATGCAGCGAGAGAATAAGAGTGTGATCAGAACGACCAATGTGCCGGCTTGCCACATTCTATGAATGGGCGCTGTCCAACTAAGCCGCTTCGGCGGACTGCTGGTCCCACGAATTGCCAGCCAGTGACTGCAGCACACGCTCGGCCAGTTCGACCGCCGCGAGCGCCGTCACTCCGTCGCATGTCGGCGTCTGCCCCGTTCGGATGCAGTGCGTGAACTCAGCCAGCTCTGCGGTGAGTGCGTCGGCGTCGCTGACCTGAGGCTGCTCGACCTGAATAAACCGGCCGAAGATGTCCTTCTTAAGCTGTTCGACATTGGCGTCTGGCTGCATGGCCAGGTCGACAGGCGAGGCGCCACTCAATAGAGAATCGTCCGGCGTATAAGCCACGACTTCCCGAGTGTGGAAGTCAATCGAAACGGATTGCGCTGCTGACCAGATTTGCATTCTGCGGTGCGCGGTCGGGTTGACTCGACTGGCCGTCAGGTCGGCGATGCAACCATTACGGAACCGCAGCCGAACATTCACTATGTCCTCCTGATGGCTGATGACCTGTGTGCCGATCGCATCGACAGATTCAACAGGCGAACTGACCAGACTGAGCACCAGATCGAGATCGTGAATGAGCAGGTCGTGCACAACTCCGATATCAGTGGAGCGGAACGGAAACGGACTCACTCGCTCTGCCCGGATGTATCGAGGACGACTGCAGTAGTCACGTGCGGCCTGCATGGCTGGATTGAATCGTTCGACGTGACCCACCTGCAGGATTGTGTTGCGTTTGCGAGCCAGGTCGACCAGTTGCCGAGCTTCCACGACACTGGCTGTCAGCGGTTTCTCGACAAGCACTGGCAGCCCGCGCTGCAGGAATTCACTGGCCACGGACAGATGCATGGACGTCGGCACGACGATCGAGGCAGCATCGACACGTGCGATCGCTGAGCGAAAATCCGGTACCCAGTCGGCGTGAAAGTCGGCAGCCACCTGGCGGCCGATGTCTTCTCGCGGATCCGCGACAGCGACCAGATCGACTCCGTCCATACCGGCCAGGATGCGAGCGTGGTGTTTCCCGAGGGCTCCGACACCAACGACCATTGTTCGCAGTAAGCTCATTTTGTGTCGTCTCTGCGGGGCATCTTTTGAGTCGTTCCGGAGCTGATCGCTGGAACACATATTGGTTGATTGTGGCCGTTCGCCATCGGGACTACGCCGCCTGCGCCGGTGAGAGTTCATCCGCTGGCGGTTCATTCCAATCCCGGAAGGACTCGCGATAACGCCCCGCCTTACCCGACTGCTGACGTTCAATGAACTCGAACAGACCTCGCAGTTCCTGTGGCAGTTTGCCGTTCAGTTCTTCCTCGAAGGACGCCCGCACGGCGGCAATTTTCTCGCGTCGACGGAACAGCATTCGATGTGCCCGCTTCATAAGCTGAATGGAATCCTCGGATACTCCGGACCGCCGCATCCCCACATCGTTGATTTTCACGATCCGGAAACCGTCATTGCCTCCGTCTCCGAACATGCAGGGTGCGACATCCTGCCGCACCGTGCTCTGACCGCCGACAAATGCCAGCGTGCCAATTGAACAGAATTGATGCACGGCCGTGCCGCCAGAGACGATCGCGTGGTCATGCACGTGAACATGCCCGCCCAGCAATACGTCATTGACCAGAGTCGTGTGGTCATACACATGGCAGTTATGTCCGACGTGGGCATGCACCATCATCAGGTTGTGACTGCCGATCCGAGTCGTGTGGTCCTCTTTCTCGGCTCCACGATGCACGGTTACACCTTCGCGGCAGTGATTGTCGTCGCCCATGATCAGCCGTGTGGGTGCTCCCGAATACCCGACGTCCTGTGGCTCACCGCCAATCACGCAGCCGTGACCAAACCGGTTGCCACTACCGATCACCGTGTGTCCCAGGATGCTGCAGTGACTTTCCAGCAAAGTGCCATCACCAATCACGACGTCAGGGCCCACGTCGCAGAACGGGCCAATCTTCACATCCTGGCCGAGAACGGCCCAAGGATGGACCTGCGAAAGTGGTGAGATCTCTGGGGGCATGTTTGAGTTCCTGTCAGGCCGCGCGATCACGGATGGTCGGCTGACTCGATATGTTTGTCAGATGCCGGATCACGTCGTGGTTCATGCTGTGACCTGTGCGAGTGGCAACGAATCGGCCGCGGATATCACAACCGCACAGCGCAAAGTCGCCGACACAATCAAGCAGTTTGTGCCGGGCACATTCGTTGTCTGCCCGAACTTTGTTATCAATGACTCCATCAGCTCCGAATACAAGCAGGTCGCGTGTTGTCGTTCGTTTGCCATAACCCTGCGCCTGCAGCGCCTGCACTTCGCTTTCGAGCACAAACGTGCGGGCAAACGCGATGTCCGAAGCGAACGTCTGCGGTGTGATTTCGAATGTGGCCGATTGAGCGGGAATCGGCGACGCCGGTCCGTAGTCGACCTCATAAGTGATCGACAGGCTGTTGCCCTCCGCGGGCATGGCATGAATCGAGCTGCGATCGCCCGCTGTCATGACGACATCGTGCGTAACGACGAGTTGCGGCTTCGCCGCGTCCTGCACTTCAAAGTCGGCTTCCAGCAGGCAGTCGACAACCGGTTGGCATGAGCCGTCAAACCCTGGAGCTTCCGGTCCGTCGAGCTGGACCAGACAGTTATC
Organism: Planctomycetota bacterium; assembly: GCA_963579025.1. GTDB lineage: Bacteria > Planctomycetota > Planctomycetia > Planctomycetales > Planctomycetaceae > CAUZFZ01. Next base: position 52,865 of record CAUZFZ010000010.1, read on the forward strand.
GACCCGCATCCCGGCCAGCGCCGCCATGACATGTTCGACAAGTTCGATCGCTGTCCCATTGGCAGCGATGCCCGTTCGTCGTTGACGTGGCACGAGGTGGTCGAGTGTCGCGGCAACGCGTGGTTGATTAGTGAGATCGACGCGCTGAAACACAATTCCGTGACCGGCAGGTGCCGGGATAAATCGCAGCGTTATGTCCGCTCCGGTCAGGAAGCCGACGCCATTGATCGAGACTTCGCGGCGGATGGTCCGCTGCATTCGGATGCTGCTGTCAGGCATGCTGACTCCTGTCCGAGGGCCGCACACTGCCGGTGGGTTCTGCGAAACTCGCCGATCCAGTTCCCGAGTCGGGGAGTGGGAACCAGCGACGACATGCACATCAGAAGCCCGACCTCAATGGAAACAAGGCCGGGCTTCGAAGTGATGGCATCTGAGCAACCGCTGCAATTAATTACTGCGCGCGGGTGCGGTTCCACTGGTCTGCTGCGTGGCCGTGCGCGGTGCCGCGGCACCGGCAGCCGGTTTGTACTGACGGTTCAGGTAATCAGACACCGCGTCGGTGATGTCGTCCTGCGGCCGGCTGTATACGACCAGCTTGTTGAGCCCACTGGCCAAGTCCTGTGGATTGTTACTGCTTAACGGCGCACTGTTGAAGCGAATGATCATCGTGTAGCCAAAGTGTTTGGCATACAGCTCGACAACTTTCATCGCGTCAACGTAGACCGCCTCAAACACTTCCGCTTCGCGACGGCGATAGTGGACCTGGACCAGCTTGCCCTTGGCTTCGAACTCGCTGGACAGCCGCACAAGATCCGCTTCCCGTTTGATGTACTCAGGACTGCCGGGTTTCAGCAGCTTGAGTTCCTCTTTCAGCTTGTTGGCCTGCTTGGCAATGGCCTGACCTTCCGCCTGTTTCTGTTGCATTTCCGCCTGCAGGACTTCACGCAGATCTGTGAACTTCTTGTACTCCTTGAAGACTTTGGCCATATCGACAAGACCGATAATGGCCGGTTGCAGTTGAGGCTTTGCAGCCTCGGCCTGTCCAAAAGCGGGGACAGCCAGGGAACTCAGACATGCCAGTGTGACCAAAGATGCGACGGCTTTCTTCACGGCTTTAGCACTCCTTTGCTGGGCCGGGGCGCAAGCGGTCGGCGTCACCGGACCACGTGCAGCGCGAGAGGGAATCCAATTCACAATACTCGGGACTGTCGCACAGTTTCCGGAAATGCGTCAATACCCAATAACGGGCGTCAGCATTGCCCGTCAGTCGGCTGTTTGCCGCCGATCGAACAGGACCACCGACGTGTCATCGTGTCGGCCGGCGCCTTGTGTGTATTCGCTGGACGCGTCGAACAAGCGTTGCAGTGCGTCCTCCAGCGGCAGGTCCGTCGTTTCCTTGAGTGTTCGGATGATGCCGTCGACCCCGAACTGATCATGCGCTTCTGCATTGTCGGGGAACGCTTCTTCGATGCCGTCCGTGAACAACATGACGCGAGAGTTTGGTGGGACTGGCGTCGTGTAGACCTCGTACTCCGCATCGTCCATGATCGCCAGGGGTAAGCCACCAGCCTCGACACCTGCCGCGAGTTCCACCACGCCGGTGTCGAAGTTCTGCACAATCGGGGGCGGATGCCCGGCCGACGTCCACTGCAGTTCGCTCTTCTCGACGTTCAGAATGGCGTACAGCATCGTGATGAAACCTCCCTCTTCACTCACGATCGACTGCTCACACAGTTGCTTGTTGATCACTTCGACAAAGTGAGCCGTATCCCGATACTCGTGCGTGCGGATCATGCGGACCAGCGTGTGCATCGTCATGATCGACATGGCCGCCTTCATGCCATGTCCCGACGCATCGCCGACCAGCAGCACGACATTGTCGTCGGGGAGTCGAAATACGTCGTAATAGTCTCCGCCGGCCATTGTGACTGGCTGGCCACCGAGCACTCGAATCTGTGACGGCTCGTAGCGGCCAATGATCTCGTAGCCGGCCGGAGCATCGACACGTTTCGGGATCACGGTCTGCTGCAGCTTCCGAACGGATTCCACTTCCTCGCGCAGCTTCTGAGCCAGTTCCTCGTTTTGCGCAGCACGCACCGCTTCGATTGTGCTGTCGAGGATTGCCTGCAGCATGAACATGTAATCGCCGCTGGCGTCTCGGATCACATACGCCTTCATTCCGTGCGCCATGAATTTGACGATACGGATGACTTCCTCGGTTCGACAGGCGCCGACAACGGGAACCTCCGGTCTTAACTTCCGGAACTGATCGAACAGGAAATAGCCGCCATCGACGTCAGGCATGTCGATCGACATCAGCACGACGTCAAAAGCCGTACCAGACGCGATCTGAGCCGCAAACGCGTCTGCACCGATCGCGGACGTGACTTCGTTATCGTCGATGCCCAGATACATCGAGATGAGCTCGACTTCGGTTTCGCTGTCCCACGCGACCAGTATCTTCATTCGAACTCGATTCGAGATGCGTAGAGTTGAGGTGCCGGCCGGCCGTCGGGGATGAATCCGGAAGCGGAACGAACTGATTGTCCTCGAATGCTCCAATTCGCGCGTCGAGAACGACGCCGGAACGATAGCCAACCGACTCCACCATTGCGACAATTGTCGACAGACACCGCTTTCAACCAGTTTCTGACGGACCCATGCTGACCGACATTCTGAAGAAATACTGGGGGTACGACAGCTTCCTGCCATTGCAGGAGCCGGCGATGTCGTGCGTGATGGAAGATCGCGATTCGCTGGTCGTGCTGCCCACTGGCGGGGGGAAATCGCTGTGCTACCAGGCTCCGGCGTTGTGCCGCGAGGGTCTGGCCGTCGTGGTCTCTCCGTTGATCGCTCTGATGAAGGATCAGGTGGACGCTCTGCATCAGTGCGGTGTCGAGGCCGCGTTTATCAACAGTACGCAGACGCTCGCCGAAAAGCAGGCGGTTGCGTTTGCGGTCAGGCAGCGAGCGATCAGCCTGCTGTACATCGCTCCGGAACGGCTCGTCCAGGAGCAGACAATCGACTTTCTGAAGTCAACGGACATCTCGTTCATCGCCATCGACGAGGCCCACTGCATCAGCGAGTGGGGACACGACTTCCGTCCAAGTTACCGCGGTTTGCGGACGTTGCGGGATGAATTCCCGCACGTCGCCATTCACGCATTTACCGCGACCGCCACCGAGCACGTCCGCGACGACGTTGTCGAACAGCTCGGCCTGCGCAATCCTGAAGTACTCGTCGGTTCGTTCGACCGTCCGAATCTCGTTTACCGGTGTGAGCGGATCGATGGCCGCGTCACGCAAATCCGCGAAGTCCTGCAGCGCCACCCGCGCGAATCCGGCATCATCTACACCACGACTCGCGCCGGCACTGAAGAGTTGTCCGATCAACTCAACGGCATGGGACACCGCACGCTGCCGTATCACGCCGGTATGTCCGATGAGGATCGTCGACAGAATCAGGAGGCGTTCAAAGCGGAGTCCATCGACACGATTATTGCGACGGTCGCCTTTGGAATGGGCATCGACAAGTCGAACGTGCGGTATGTGATCCATGCCGGCATGCCCAGCTCGCTGGAGAACTATCAGCAGGAAAGCGGCCGCGCCGGTCGCGACAGTCTGGAAGCCGAATGCGTGCTGTTCTATTCGATGGGTGACTATGCACGCTGGAAACAGAACGTCGAGAATTCGACGGGCAACATCGAGGCCATGCGGAAATCTTTGCGCGCGATGGTTGACTACTCGACGGGAGTCGTCTGTCGGCACCGCAGCCTGGTGCAGTACTTCGGACAGACCTACGAAGCCGAATCGTGCAATGCCTGCGATGTTTGCCTGGGCGAACTGGATCTCGTTGAGGATGCCCTGATCGTCGGCCAGAAAATCCTGTCGAGTGTGATACGGCAGGGTCAGAATTTTGGCAGTGAATACACGGCTCTGGTACTTAAAGGTTCGAGTGACCAGAAGGTTGTCCGCAATGGCCATAACCGCCTGAGCACATGGGGGCTGCTGAAAGACGAATCCCAGCAGGCCGTCCGCGACTGGATCGAACAGCTCGTCTCGCAGGACTTTCTGGAGCGCGTCCAGAAAACGGGAATGCAGGGCAACACGTTCAGCATTCTGGGGGTGACACCCCACGGACGGGAACTTCTGAAGGGAGAGGTCACTCCGCGATTAATGCGCGCGGCCGAAACGAAGAAACGCGAAAGCAAGCGTGCCGAGCGATTGGCAGTCAGTTGGGAAGGCGTCGACCGCGAACTGTTCGACGAACTGCGAATCCTCAGGCACGACATCGCCGTGGATGCCAGTGTGCCTGCGTACGTCGTCTTCACGGACGAGTCGCTGCGCGGCCTGGCCCGAGTTCGACCTTCATCGCTCGAAGGCATGCGCGACATCCGCGGGATCGGAGAAAAGAAACTGGCCGACTACGGCGAGACATTCCTCAACCGCATCCTGGAACACTCGCAGGCATCCGAACTGCCTCTCGACAACTGGCCGGCATCGACATCACCTGACGAACGCCCCGTCACGCCAGGCCGCCCGGCGACAGTCGCCCGCTCGGCCAAACCGAGATCGATGGAGATGTTTCGAGAAGGCGCGTCCATCAAAGCGGTCGCTGATGAAACCGGACGCGCGGAATCAACAGTCGGGGGATACCTGGTCGAATTCATCCAGGCAGAAGGCATCGTCGACCCGACCGGCTGGGTCGATCCCGCAGACTTCGATCGAGTCAGTGCGGCGGCTGGCAAATTCGGAACCGAACGACTGAAACCCATCTACGAGTCATTTGAAGGGAAGATCAGCTACGACACGATCCGCATCGCCATAGAGTGTCTCCGTAACCAGTCAGCATCCAGCTCCTGAAGTGGCGTAAGCTTCCAACTTGCGACTGTCGGTCACAGGACGTCAGCAAGCAGGATGCTTACCCCGCTTTTCCGATCCGATGAGCCGGGGAAGCGACGGTCTTCTGAGTTGCGACATCCATACCAGACACTCATAGAATCCCGTGCTGCTCGCTGCGTGGCACAGCGATGGTCCATTTCGACTCCACAGGCATCCGATCTCCTATGACAACATCACGTCACCTCATTCTGAAGTCCGTGCCGGCAATTGGATTGCTGCTGATGCTTGTTGCTCTGCACGCTGGCGAGGCGAGGGCTCAGGGCAACTCCCGAACAACGGCCGCGCCGTTTGTCTTTCGTGATGTCGGCACGGAAACAGGGTTCCTGCCTGCTGCAGCAGGGATTCAAGGGCACGGTGCAGGATGGGGCGACGTTGACGGAGACGGTTGGGCGGACCTGTACGTCGGGACGTTTCATTACACGGATACGCAGCCGAATCTGTTCTTTCGCAATCAGGAGGGACGCTTCAAGCTGGACGATCAGCCGCAGTTGCGGATCTCGGCGCGTGCGACTGGTGTCGTCTTTGCCGACCTGGACAATGATGGCGACCTCGATCTGTATGTGGGCAACATGCCTTCGCCGGAGGGCAGTCGGCTGTCAGTTCGCATGGGACATGCATTCGCAACATGCTCGCTGTTCCGTAATGACGGCGATGGTCAATTCACAGATGTCTCGCGTGGCAACGACGCCTGTCCGGCCGCGTTTGGCGGTCGAAGCGTCACGGTTCTGGACATCGACGGCGACGGACTGCTTGATCTGCTTGTCGGCGAGGACCCCATTCCCGGTTACAACGGGTCGAAGACAAAGACATCGCGGCTGTTTCGCAATCTGGGACAGTTGCGGTTCAAGGACGTCTCGCGCGAGATCGGTATTCCGGAGAACGCCGCCGGTCTGGGAGTCGCCGCCGGTGATGTCAACGGCGACGGATGGCCGGACTTCTTCCTGGCCTCGACACTCGGCAACTATCTAATGCTGAATGACGGGATGGGACGATTCAGTGAGACGCCCGGAGCCCACGAGACATTCGCATGGCCGAAAGCCAAAGGCGACGACATGGTGTGCGGCGTCGTGATTGCCGACGTCAATGGTGATGCTCTGCCGGACATCGTCCTCGGCCAGCACTTTGAATCACCGTGGGTGGAACCTGTGGCCAATCGTCTGTACCTGAATCAGGGTGTGGACAAGAAAGTGGGAGGCCCGAAGTTTGTCGATGTCACTCAGGAGGCCGGACTCGTGCCGTTACCGCTGAAAGGCCCGCACGTCGAGATTCAGGATTTTGATAACGATGGCCGTCCCGACATCTACACCAGCATCGTCAAGTTCGCTCAGGGCCGACCTCATCCCGTGATCTTTCGTAACACGGGAAATCGCGATGGAGTGCCGCAGTTTCAGACGTCCGCACTTGGTGTCAACGATTTTCCAACGGCGGAAGATCGTGCCACGAAACGATCGGGGACGTTCTTCGAAAAGATGGTCGCGGACCGCAAGATTGTCTACACGGCCCCGGGTCCAACCTGCGACTTCGACCGGGACGGTCGGCTTGACATGGTGCTGCCTAACTGGTGGGGAGAGATGCCGTCCCTGCTTTTGAAGAACGAGACTGACAGTGGCCATTGGCTGGACGTGCGTGTTGCGGGCGGCAAGCAAGTCAACGCGATGGGAATTGGCTCCCGTGTCGATGTGTATGTCGCCGGAAAAGCCGGAGATTCCACAGCTCTGATTGGCTCTCGTGAAATCGCCACCGGGTTCGGCTATGCGTCCTCGCAGGAGGCCGTGGCTCATTTCGGTCTGGGTGAGCGGGGCGAATGTGACGTCGTCGTCACGCTTCCGCACGCTCGCGGTCGCGTGACACGCGCAGGGGTCAAGGCGGACCAACGTGTCACAATCACTCCGTGAATCCGAGCTTGCAGTCACACGGTCTGAGCATACATTGAGTCAAGGAGCTTTTTTGTCACCGAAGGCACGGACACCCGGGACTTCGTCAGGAGATCGAAGATGTCTTCAGAACTCACACTAAGCTTTAAGCGGTTGCCTGTTGTTCTCGCCGTGCTGGTGATCTCACTCGCAACGGTGGCAGCTCAGGAAAAACCAGGTGACGAGTCTGGTGAGAATCCCGCGACCGCGAAGTCCGTCGCTCCGCTTGTCATGGTTATTCGCATCGATGCTGAGTTGATGTCCGGGAGTTCCGTCGTCGGGAAGGCTGCATTGGCCGAAATCCTCACTGGCGGCGAAGTCAATGGGCAGTGGCTGTGGATTCCCTCGGTCAACGGTTGGATTCAGCAGAGTGACGTCGTGCCTGTCGATCGAGCGATTGAGCACTTCACTGCACAGATCAAGCAGACTCCGACGTCGCGGGCATACTTCGAGCGTGGTGCGGCCCGTGTTTCTCTGGGGGAATACGAGCCGGCAGTTGTCGACTTCTCGAAGTCCATTGAGCTGGACTCCGCGAACCTGCCAGCGATTAACGATCGAGGCACGACATACCGGCGGCTGGGGCAGCCCGAGAAGGCCAAAGCTGATTTCGACACGGTCATCGAGCGTGGCGTGAGGCACTCGGCTGCGTTTACGAACCGCGGGCTGACGTGGCTGGACCTGGGCAACACGGAGCAGGCAATGGTCGATCTGCATGTGGCACTGGGACTCGATCCGAGATTCGCGCCCGCGTGGGAGGCCTCCGGAGCCGTTCGCGAAGCCATGGGCCACACCGCGAAGGCAATCGACAACTACCGTATCGCGGTGGAACTCGATCCAGCCTTTGCGCTGGCATGGAACAACCGGGCGTGGCTGCTTGGAACGGCGGCCGATCCCTCGTTGCGAAACGGTGCCCTCGCGGTTGAGTTCGCGACAAAGGCGTGTGAACTGACCGGTTACCAGAAAGCGGACGTACTCGACACGCTGGCGGCCGCGTACGCCGAGGCGGGCGACTTCGAGCAGGCTGTGCGGCGAGCGAAGGAGGCGATCGCAAAAGCCGACGCAAAACACAAACCCGCTATCGAAAAGCGTCTGGCTCTCTACGAAGCCGGCAAGTCATATCGCCAGCCTGCGTCCCCGTAACACACACGAACCGGCTGCACGGCACGCTCATCCATTTAATGATGGCCATGACCGTGGTGGTGATGATGGTGGCGGTGGAACGAACTGCCGAAGCCGAAACTGCGATAGCCATATCGCGGTCCGAAGCTGTAACCGTAAGGGCGATAGCCGCCGTAGCCTGATCGGAATCCCGAACCGATCGAGATCGTGATTCCCGGACGCGAGTACAGATACGTCGGGTCGCTCCGATAGTAGTTGCTTCTCGGTGAATAGTAGTAGCCGCTGCTGACCCGCGACGAATAGTACGTCGCGCCTCTGGGAACTGCGGCCGACGGAGTCGTACAGCCGCCGATCGAGTAACCGCCACCGCAACGGCAGTGATCCGCAAACGCCGCGTCAGTCGTCAGCAGGGACGCCGCGGCTGCACACAGTCCAGCAAACAGAATGTGACGAGTCATGGAAAGTCCTCCTCAAAAGGCAGCAGGTGAATCCGCCGGGCATCCAGCCATCAGACTCACTGACACATCCGTGTCACCCGAATTCAAACCATGCTCATTGCTTCAGCAACGCATTATCCATTCCGCAGAGGCAGATGTGAAGACATTCACGAAATAACTCGCGACAACGGAAAGGTCGCGGCAATTTGAGATGGGTTGTCGATCCGGCATGGTTCCGTGTTCCCAGGGCCCAACCTGCGACTTCGATCGCGACGGTCAACGCGAATTGGTGCAGCCCAACTGGTCAAGCCCTGTCGTTCTCAGCCGACGGACTTCCATTCTGACGTCCTTTTCTTAGCGTCGGAAGATAGTACAGCACGGCGGCAGCGGTCACTTCCGAGGCGAACCACACCACGCGCAATAGTGCCGCGGCTGCAATGGCCGTCCGGCCTCCGGCGCTCGGTTCGAGCATTGCGATGATCAATCCCTCGCGGACTCCCAGGCCGCCTGGTGCGAACAGCACAATGAACCCCAGCGACGTGCCCGCTGCGACAGCACACGTCCAACGCAGGCAGTCACTCGTCGACTCAGCGGAGTGGCCGAGGCTCTGAAGCACGCAGCCCAGACTCAGGCCAAACAGCAGCCACGCTCCAACAAACGCCAGCGTTCCGCGGAACAGCAACCCCGCGTTAATTGTTCCAGGCCTGATGGAATCGTTCGAGTCTGCGTCAGTCAGAGACGTGGCACTGTCCGCCCTCGTTCGAACCGGATGAATCCGGTTACTACGAGCGGCGGCGGCGGATCGCAGTTCTTTCCGAGCCAGCCGAACAGCAATGCGACTGGCGAATCCCGCACAGAGCGGAATCAGGACTAGTGTCGCCATTCCGACCGAGACTGGGCCAATCCACTTCATTTCCCGGACAGGGGACAACCATGCGGGGAGCGCCTGCCAGACGCTGTCGGGGAACACCCAGCCGGATAGTGCGGCAGCCATGGCGAGGCCGACCGCCATGACTCCCAAGGTCTCAATAACCACACCCAGCGCGGATTGAGCGATCGAGACTCCATAGGGCTTGAGCAGGCCGGAGCGGATCAGCAGGACAGCGGCTTTCCCGGGTACGTATTTTCCCAGATGGCCGCAGTAGTAGGCGCGGGCCAGAGCCAGCCATTCGGGATGCTGATCAAAGCGACTTAATACCGACCGCATGAACCAGACGGATGGCAGCCAGCCGGCGAGGTAACACACGGCGGCCAGGATGAGCCAGCCCGGCGAGAAGGCGGGGATGTTGCCGGACGAATCCTGCCAAAGTTCCGCGGCACGGTTACCGACAAACCACAGCACGATCGCGCAGAGTCCCCAGCGGAGCAGGCGAAATGTGACGTTGCGGCGTGATGATTCGTCGGACATTCCCGCGTTTTAGCAGCCGTTCGTAGTCACCGCATTCATGCGGTGCGCACGCCGAGAGACGTGGCAATGTCTGCCCTCGTTCGAACCGGATAAATCCGGTTACTACGAACCTACGAACCTGCGAACGTGCATAGAAGCTCGCGACCGGTCAGATGTCGATTCCGAGGTCGTACTTCAGTTCGTTGAATCGTTCGATGTATTCCTCGCTGGAGGAATGCACGTGCTCGGCTTCTGTGATGAAACGAATATCTTCGTGGCACTCAAGGTTGTAGTCCGCGAAGGTACGTTCGAATTCGTCCAGGTCCTGACCGTAGGCAATCAACAGCTTGTGCTCGTCGAGCTGCACTTCCATCGGAATGTTCGAGTTCAGAACCGCGATACCCATGCAGCCGTCATTCAGCAGCAGGTCCTCGTAGTCCATCAGGATACTCTTGAGGATGGGCAGATCGATTGACTCACGGATCATGTCGTGATGACTGCCGTGGTCGCTCTCGTGGCTGGTTTCCAGCACAACGTCGACTTCGAAACCCATTGGGTCGAGCAGATCAAAGAACAGATCGAGCAGCGTACGGCTGGACGCCGCCGCCATGACGACCGGGATCTCGACACCGGTGTCGTCGTCGCGGTACTTCTCGTGACGGAAGCCAGCCTGCGGCACGACCTGCAGGTCGTAGGATGGGCGCACAGCGTCGGTCAGCATGAACGAGCCATACTTTGCGATCCGCAGATGAGTTTCCAACTGATCTTCAGTCAGATGCTCGAAACTGCTGCCGATGTGCTGCTGGCCGTCCCGGTAAGTGGTTCGGGTGGGCCTTTGCAGGTAACTCATGGACACATCCCCTCTCGGTCAGCCTTGCGACTGGTTGAGTTGCCATCGACCGCAGTTGCCATCAACTGCAGTGGCCGACGGATGCCGTGACTCTGCGACGCGCCGCTCGCCACTGACTGCAATCCCGCGAGGATGCAGTCAGTGGATGTTCCGAGACGACGACGTCACAGACGGCGGAACTGCCTTCAACCTGGCATGCGAACCGAGAGCACGATTTCCAATCTGCCCGGGTGTGGCGTTTTTTGCCCTGGGACTCTGCCGCCAGGCCCGCTTTCGGGATGTGGGATGAGGCGGGCAATACGCCGGACGTGGCGTTTCTGAGGATTTCATGGCCCGCGCGACCGGCGTCACAGTCGCGGTCGGTGGAATCGAACGGCTTCGGAGCGACGCGACTGAAACGACCGCTATAATCCGGGCGTGCAGGGATGGCCGGCTCGGTTGTCCGGATTCCGAAGACAGAAACGACAGGTGGATACCTCCGTCATGACACAACTCAACACTTTTCGTATGCGGGCAGCCGGTGCCGTGCTCCTCGCAACGCTGACGATTGCGACAGTCGCGAAAGCGGATGAAACGAAGGCCAGCGACAAGTCTCCCGAGGAGAGCTGGCAGGTCATTTACATCGATGGTCAGCGAGTCGGTTACGGTCGCGTCGTCGTGAAGCAGGAGAAGCAGGGGCGTACGACAGTCGTCAAATCGGATGTCGAAGAGCACCTCACCATTCGCCGCTTCGGCCAGGAGTTGAAGATCACCTCGAAGACGCACACCGAGGAGACCGAGGACGGGCAGTTACTGAGCTACCGGTACGAGATGCTGAATCCGCCGCTGCAGTCATCGAAGTCGACCGGACGGATCGAAGGGCGGTTTCTGACGATCGAAACGACCATCGGCGGGCGTAAGTCGACGCGCAAGGTCGACTGGGATCCGACCGTCAAGTCGCCGCTGTATCAGGATCGATTGCTGCGTGAACCGCCGCTCAAGCCGGGCGACAAGCGATCGTTCAAAGCGTTCATGCCGGAGGCGGCCCGCGTCGTTGAGATCAAAGTCGAAGCCCTCGACCGCCGTACGGCCAAACTGCACGATGGCAGCCAGCAGGAACTTCTCAGCGTTCGCATCACCCAGTCGCTGTTGCCGGGCATTGCGACGAAAGCGTTCCTCAACAAAGAGGGCGAATCGCTGCGCAGTGAGACGAATCTGCTGGGTATGCAGATGGTGACGTACTCCGTGCCGCAGGAAGTGGCTCTGGAGGAGATCAAAGGGGCCGAGCTGGACGTGGCGGTGAATTCACTCGTCCGGGTTACCAATCCACCGGTGGACCTGCACAGTCGCAAGTCGGCGGTGTATCGAATCAAGACTCCAGGTCGCGATCCCAGTCAGATTCTGCCCGCCAGCGAGACGCAGGCATTGAAAAAGATCAGCGACGAGTCCGTCGAGGTGACGGTGTCCTCTCTGGTCCCTCCCCGCGGCATTCAGCACGCTCGAAACGAGCAACAGAAATACCTGGCAGATACGGCGTTTCTGCAGGTCACGGACAGGCGAGTTCGGGACCATGCTCGTAAAGCCGCGGCTGGCTCGGAGGATCCGGGAACCGTTGCCGTGCGCATGGAGAAGTACGTGTACCGTGAACTGAAGAAGAAGAACTTTTCGACCGCACTGGCATCGGCTGCTGAGGTGGCAAAGAACATGGAAGGCGACTGCACGGAACACGCCTGCCTGCTGGCCGCCATGTTGCGAGCCGAGAAGATTCCTTCACGTGTCGTCGTCGGGCTGGTCTACGCCGAGCGATTCGGCGCGTTCGGCGGTCACATGTGGACCGAAGCCTGGCTTGACGGAAAATGGATTCCGCTGGACGCGACACTGGGACGCGGCGGCATCGGCGCCGGTCACTTGAGATTGGCGGATTCCGACCTCGCCGACGAAGGACCCGCTCCGGTCACGGCATTCGTGCCATTGCTCAATCTGATGAACGGCGTCGAGATCGAGATCGTCAGCACACAGCGATGAACTCTGGAGTCTGTGCCCTCAGAACTGCGCGACGGGGAGTTCGAGGTGCTCAAGAATCTGCAGGAGCATTGGTGATTCGAAGCCAGTCTTCGCCGCATCCCGAAACGCTGGCAGCGCACTGATTCCGGCTGAGCGAAACAGGGCCTGAGCGGCGACAGATCGCAGGGCGACCACTTCTTCGACCTTTGTGCTGCCGAGCGGAGTTCGCAGCCGCTTGACCAGCTCGCTGTTCCAGGAGTCGTCAGCCGACGCCGCGATAATGCCGCACGCAATCCGCTGCTGATTGCGATTGCCGGCAAGAAGCTCTTTCACCAGGTTCGAGTCGTACTCACCGGTAAGAAACGCGACGGTGAATTCCAGCATCGATTTTTCCTGCCAGCCCGTCGTCGCCTGCTGTCGCCGCTTCAATGCCGGCACGAGTGGTTTGCCGAGACCAAGCAGGTTCTGCAGTTTCGGAGCTGCCGTCTGGTCATTCTGGTACGAATAATTCTGATCGGGCGCATTCGCGAAGTGGACCAGCATCTCTGACCAGTGAAGCACGACGGCATCGTAATACTGCTCTTCAGTTGCCTCAGCATGTTGCTGCTGCCACGCGAGGAATTCCTTAATCGCCGCGGCTTCACGAGCCGCCGCTTCGCGGGCAAACTTCGCCATCTCTGCAGCAGTCGAGTTTCCGCAGACACCGAACCGCTCGTAGGTTTTCGGGATCCCGTACAGAGTCTCGAGCGCGGTCAGTATGTCGTTGCCTAACCGTCCTTCCTTGTGCTGCACGAGCAATGGGACCAGGTCGTCGGCCGTCGCGCGGTCGCCAATAGCAAGCAGGCACTGCAACGCGGCAGAGCCCACGCCAAACGGATCTTCCATGTGCTTCTGTATCGGGCACTGCTTAACGAGCTTCACCAATTCGTCTCTAACGAGACGGTCAGGATCCGTAACCTCACGACGCGTCAGCATCTGCATATCGCCGGGCAGAAAATGATTCGCCGGGGATGGTTCGTTCGAGAGCTGCTCAGCAATTTCGCGGATGCCGGCCTGGGCAAACCAGCCATTCTTTGAGTTGGCGATCCGGATGAGCGTGTCGACGAACTCCTTGCGGAAGGCCTCACGCAATTGCATACCACGTTCGCGCAGTTTCGGGTCCGGACCCCGCAGCAGTTGATTGCAGCGGCGGATTCTCAGCCACTCCAGAAAGTCAGTCAGGCTGCCATCGAGCAGCCGTGACTGGCCGTTGCCGTGCCACGCAAATCTGTCTCCGTCGACCCGCCAGACCGGAGAGGGAGAGTACGAATAACTCGACTTGTCCGTCGGATGAATGAAGACCTGAAATTTCCGCTGCGCCGGTGGACTGCCATCAAAGTCGGAGCCCCCGGCGAGCAGTGACTGCAGAACAACAATCGCCGTCTGGTCTCGGATTTGAATCGTCTTCAACCCCATGTCCTGGGTAATGAGGACGTCCGCGATTCGCGGCGTTTCCGCGACGGCCGCGGGTGAAGTCTCGCTCGATTCGAGAAACACCGCCCAGGCACCGGCAATTCCGGCCAACAGCACGGCGCCGGCGCAAAGCCAACTCATCAGTGTTCTGTTTCCGCAACAAACGGGCATGGTGGATTCCTGCTTAACGAAGGAGACGAATTGCGTCCTCAATCTTCACGATTTCGTCGCAGAATGGCACGGCCAACCTGGCGCTCGCAATGCCATTTGGACCATTAAAGCTGCGTCAATCTCGGGCGAACTGGGCGATACGGAGCGGAACGTGACTGTCAGCGACAGTTGGCGAAACCGAACTCACTCAAAAACCGGCGAGAGTATACCTGTTGTGAGTCCAATACTTGACAGACTCCATTATCAGCATCACCATCCGCGAATGGTCGAAGACCCAGCCAGCATCCTCCGCAAACATGGCGTCCAGATCACAGCACAACGACTGGCTGTGCTGCGAGCGGTCGCGAAACGACCTCACTCTACGGCAGACGCTGTCACCGAAGAGGCTCGTGCCGAGATCGGTGCCATTTCGCGACAGGCGGTATACGACGCCCTTGGGACCCTTTCTGAGAAAGGCCTCATCCGGCGGATTCAGCCTGCCGGGTCGCCGACCCTCTACGAGGATCGGGTCGATGACAACCACCACCATGTCATCTGTCGCGGTTGCGGAAGAACAGCCGATGTCGACTGTGCCGTCGGTGACACGCCCTGTCTGACCGCCGCTGACAACTCGGGTTACGAGATCGATGAAGCAGAGGTGATCTACTGGGGCACGTGTCCCGAATGCCTTGCTGCGAATTCGATTTCGACCGGCCAGTGAACACCAGCCAGGCAACTCTTCGAAATTAGTCCCACCAACTTTCAATCAATCGTTATGGAGAATCTACGTGTCAGAGAACGCAGGCAAGTGCCCAGTACTGGGCGGAGCACACACACACACCGGCACCGGTACCACGGCAAACCAGCATTGGTGGCCGAACCAATTGAACCTGAAGATTCTCCACCAGAATTCTCCACTGTCCGATCCCATGGGCAGGGATTTCAATTACGCCGAGGAGTTCAAAACACTCGACCTGGATGCACTGAAGAAGGACGTCGAGCAGGTGATGACGACGTCACAGGACTGGTGGCCAGCCGACTTCGGTCACTATGGGCCGCTGTTCATTCGGATGGCATGGCACAGTGCGGGCACGTATCGCATCCACGACGGCCGCGGCGGCGCCGCGACTGGCACACTCCGATTTGCGCCCCTCAATAGTTGGCCCGACAATGTCAGCCTCGACAAAGCACGCCGGCTGCTCTGGCCAATCAAGCAGCAGTACGGACGAAAACTCTCGTGGGCCGACCTGCAGGTGTTCGCGGGTAACTGTGCCCTTGAGTCGATGGGATTCCAGACGTTCGGTTTCGCCGGCGGGCGTGAGGATGTCTGGGAGCCAGAAGAGGACATTTACTGGGGGCCAGAGACCGACTGGCTTGGAGACGAGCGTTACACCGGCGACAGAGACCTTGAGAGGCCTCTGGGTGCTGTCCAGATGGGCCTGATCTACGTGAATCCGCAGGGGCCGAATGCGAATCCGGATCCGTTGGCGGCTGCCCGGGACATTCGAGAAACGTTCGGTCGAATGGCGATGAATGACGAGGAGACTGTGGCGCTCATTGCTGGCGGGCACACGTTCGGCAAAGCCCATGGTGCTGCCGATCCCGACCAGCACGTTGGTCCCGAACCGGAGGGTGCCAGCCTCGAGGAGCAGGGGTTTGGCTGGAACAACAGCTTTGGCAGCGGCAAGGCCGGCGACGCGATCACCAGCGGTCTGGAGGGCGCGTGGACCAGCAACCCGGTGCAGTGGAACAACGACTTTTTTGAAAACCTGTACGGCCACGAATGGGAGCTAACGAAAAGTCCGGCTGGAGCGCATCAGTGGACGCCGAAGGAAAACGGGTCTGCCGTGGCCACTGTGCCTGATGCTCACGATCCGTCGAAGAAACACCCGCCGATGATGTTCACGACGGACCTCGCACTGCGAATGGACCCGATCTACGCGCCGATTTCGAAACGCTTCCACGAAAGCCTGGACGAGTTCTCGAACGCGTTTGCCAGGGCGTGGTACAAGCTGACGCATCGGGATATCGGGCCCAGGTCACGGTGCGTCGGACCGCTGGTTCCGGCGGAGCCGCAATTGTGGCAGGACCCCGTCCCCGATGTGGATCATGAATTGATTGGCGAGCAGGACATCGCCACCCTCAAGGCTAGGATTATTGCGTCCGGTATTTCCGTTTCGCATCTGGTTTTGACGGCCTGGACGTCGGCGGCAACGTTTCGTGGAACTGACAAGCGAGGCGGGGCGAACGGGGCACGCATTCGGCTCGCGCCGCAGAAGGACTGGGAAGTCAACAACCCGTCCAAACTGGCGGAGGTGCTGCAGACGCTGGAGCAAATCCAGACGGACTTCAACAGCTCGCTGTCAGGCGGGAAGAAGGTTTCGCTCGCGGACGTCATTGTCCTGGGTGGGTGCGCTGCCGTCGAGGAAGCTGCAAAGAAGGCCGGGCATGACGTGCAGGTTCCCTTTACGCCGGGCCGCACCGACGCGTCGCAGGAGCAAACCGACGTGGAGTCCTTTGCCGTGCTCGAGCCGACCGCAGACGGGTTTCGCAACTACGTGCGAACCGGACAGACGAGACCGGCAGCGGAACTGCTGGTGGATCGAGCACATATGCTGACTCTGACCGCTCCTGAGATGACAGTCCTCGTCGGCGGCATGCGCGTCCTGAAGGCGAATGTCGGGCTGGCTGAGCTCGGTGTGTTTACCGATCGACCTGAGACGTTGACCAATGACTTTTTCGTGAACCTGCTCGACATGAGCACCGAGTGGCAGAAGTCCGGCGAATGCGAGCACGTATACGAAGGACGCGACCGGGGAACCGGCGAGGTCAAATACACCGGCACGGCCGTCGACCTCGTCTTCGGTTCAAACTCCCAGCTTCGCGCCATCGCGGAAGTCTATGCCTGTGACGACTCGCAGGATGCGTTCGTGCGTGACTTTGTCGCTGCGTGGGACAAGGTCATGAATCTCGATCGATTCGATCTTCCGAGCTGATCTCAGCCGACGGCGGGATCGTGCGGCGACCTCGATCAAAGTGCGCAAGTCACCGTGACAGCCACCTGTCGAGGTCGTCGACGAATTCGGGAATAAGCGATCGCCCAACCGTATCAGTAAGGTAGCTCCCTGTGTGGGGGTTTCCTGCGGCTGCGGCTCGGCAGGCCGTGGGGTTTCACAGCCCGCGAGTTGAAAAGGAGACTTGAGATGAGAGTGTTCCTTGCCGCACTGGCCAGCCTGACGATCACAGTTGTCATCGGATGTGCAGAGGGGGTCGTTACTCCGCCCGCACCACCAACGACAACCACTACTACGGCAACTGTCGCACCGGATCCGACTGAACCTAGAGTGCCGGAAGAGCCTGACCCGGTACTTGTACTTCCCGACGAGCCCATTGCTCCACAGTTTCCCGAAGTGCCCGGCGACCCCGCTGAACCGGTAGTCCCTGACAAGCCCGAACCCGTCGGTCTCCCGGATGTCACTCTCCCGCCACCTGAAGGTGACGTCCCTGAAGCCCCAGTCAAACCGGTAGTCGACTCTCCAGAAAAACCAGCCACTTTGCCCGACCCACCGGAAGCTCCCGCAAAGCCGGGTGAGCCGGAAGCCAAAAAGCCTGACGCTCCGGCCGCTCCCAAAGTCAACGCGCCTCCTAAGTGAGCAGCTTGCCAATCGTCAACGGAAGCGGGCTGTGGCAATCAGCTTGCCACAGCCCGATCTCCTTCAGACGGACGGTCAGTCTGGAACCGCTTCCGACAACCGACTGCTGACACGCTGGCTCAGTTCTTCCTGACTTTCTGAGCGATAACCGCCACAGCCGCTGTCGCGTCTGCTTTCAGAGCGGGGATCTTCATTGCGTTGGTTGCCAGCTCTAATCCAGCGGCGCTGGGGTGGAGTTTCAGTACATCCAGCACCAGCTTGCGCTCGGCAATCCGACCAGTTGCGTTGATTGCATTCTGGCACATCTGAACTCGCTGCCGTTCCGGCATCGCGAATTTTCGTGCCAGCCCGATGTAACCTCGTAAGGCACGGATTCGATATTTTTCCGCCGGGCCAGTCTTCGCCAGGTCCAGCAGAACCGGCGCCGCAGTAAGGGTGTTCCATGTGCCCAGCAAGCGACTGCTCGTGTCCTGAAGCTGTTCGTCTTTGTCCTTCGCCGCTGTCGCAAGTGTCTGCAGAGCTGTGGTACCACCAACGTCGCTGATGATTTCCAGCAAGGTACTTTTTGTTGCGGCAGGCGAACGATTAAGAGCCACCGTGAGACTAGCCGCACACGCTTCGCGATCAGGCATTCGGACGCTCGCGGCTTTCAGAGCCTGCTGAGCCACTGGCGCATCTTCCGCATGCTGCGGGCGAACAACCTGCGAAACAAGAACGGACAGCTTGTTGAGGGGGACCGTTTCTCCCAGAGCGATCAATGCCGCACTTCGCACTGAACTGTCACGATGATCCAGCGCCTTTTCAATCTCTTCGACCAGATTCTCGATGCGCCTCTGGCCGACCAGCTGAAGCAGGATTCTGTATGCATCCCCGGTGGCCGACGGCAGGAGCACTCCGATTTCACCATCGACGTGCCTGCCGGGAAGCACTGCGAGTGTTTCCTGAGCGGCCGTTGCGAGGTCCTCGTCTGAACCGATCGCGATCTTCAGTAGTGCCGACAGACATGAGTCATCCCCGACGCGTTGCAGTGCATCGATCGCCGACATTCGCACCTGTCTGGGACCTTGTTCCGCGGCTTTCAGCACTGCGGCCAGATTGACGAACTTTGGCCGGTCGGCCATCGCCTGGATGATCAGTGCTGCCCGATCGGGTTTCGCGTTGGCGACTGCGTCTGGCAGGAACGCGTCAACGCTGTTACCCGAATACTCGCGAACTGTTCCCAATGCGAGTTGGAACATCGCTTTGTCTGGAGACTGGAACAGCTCGAGCAACAGCGGGATGCCCTTCTGGCTCCGAGCGAGAATCGCTCCGCGAGTCGCCTCGATAATTCTCTGTTTGGGAACATCGGCGTTGCGGACTTCGTCGTAGATTTCCGCCGCCGCCACTGTTTCACCTTCCTTGTGCAACCGCTCAGCACACAGCACGCAGCCTTCGGCAACGGCGGACCGCACTTTGGCAGGTGTCCCGGCCAGAGCAGCTCGCAGCGATTTCGTGGCGGCGTCATCCCCAATGCGCCCCAGCGCGACCGCCGCGGCAGACGCGACTTCGACGTCGGCGTCCTGCAGTTTCGTCGTCAGCAGATCGACGGCCTTCGCGTCCTGGCGGACGCCGATCGAATTGATCATGCCAATCAGCAGCCTGCCTTCGAGCGAGCCGGCTGCTTCCCGCAACGCATCGTCGGATGCTTCGCCCGGGATCGCTTCCAGCGCGATCCTGGCCCATGACGACAACTGCGGGTTCGGCAGCAGCTTGGCCAGATCAGGAACTGAACCGGCCGATCCGTAAATCGCCAGTTTCTTGCAGGCGATCGCTTTCTCTGCGGGCGGGGCTTCCGACCGAAGCAGGGTCAGCAGCTCTTTTTCCTGTTCGGGAGATGCATCCGGTCCGTCAAAGGCTCGCGCTGATGTGGTCGCAACGACGACCAGGGCCGTCAGTAGAACGGCTAAGCGACAGAAGTTTCGAGTGAGATTTATTTGCATGAGATCAGTCCTGAATCGAGAGGAAAGTGAAGGCAAGGTCTTTCGCTGCAGGTCGGGCACGGCTTGCAGCCCTACAGCCTCCACGGTTCTCGAAGTGCCTCCGATCGCAGGCGATTGGCCTGCTCGTCGTTGATGAACGTATTCGTGGCGTTGTCGAATTTGACCTGACGATCCAGTGTCAGTGCGATGTTTGCCGCATGACAGGCGATGTGTGCGTTGCAGGCCGCCTGGGCGTTGCCCTTCGGCTGGCGTCGCGTCTTCACACAGTCCAGAAAATCCCGGACGTGGAAGGTTGCCGGGTAGCCACCGATCTCTTCGACCGATCTACCGGCGAGCAGTGCCGGAGAACTCAGGACCATTTTGCCGCTGTCGCCGGCTTCAACCCAGCCGGTCTCACCCTCGAATCGAACCGGGCACGAGCCCAACGGGATCCAACCCTTCTCGCGGAAGATCAACTGCGTCCCATTCTCATACCGCGCCATGAGTTCGCCGTCTTTCGGGGCGTTGTATTCGACGGGAGGCAGGCAATCGTCGACCGCCCACTGGCAGAGGTCCACGCAATGTGATCCCCATTCGAGGACGCCGCCGCCACGGAACGCACCAACGAAGCCGCCGCCCTTCTCGAAATTGAAGCCGTCCAGCAGCTTCTTGTTGTAGGGACGCCACGCAGCCGGCCCGAGATACATGTCCCAATCGACCACGTCTTTGTCTGGTTCAGTTTCCGGAACCAGCCAGCCACTCATCAGGGCCTGCATTCCCGCCGGGTGTGCGTAGACTTTCTTCAGCGTGCCAAGCTTTCCCGTGCGAGCCAGTTCGCAGGCAAATGCGAAGTGCGGCAGGTTTCGTCGCTGAGTTCCCGCCTGAAACACTCGTCCGGTACGCCGCATGGTGTCGGCCAGAATCAGACTCTGACTGATGTTCTTTGTGACGGGTTTTTCACAATACATGTCCTTGCCAGCTTTGGCCGCCGTCATCGCTGCTGTCGCGTGCCAGTTCGGCCCGGTGGCGATCAGGACGGCATCGATGTCCTGGCGGTCGAGCAGTTCGCGGAAGTCACGGTAGGTATCACATTTCTCGTTACCGTTGTGCGTGTCGACGATCTTCTTAATTTCGCCGCGACGCTTCTGTTTGATGTCTGCGACCGCGACGAACTGCACATCCTTTTGCGGGAGAAAGCAGCTCAGGTCGTAGCCTCCTCGACGACCGATCCCAATGCCTCCCACGACGATGCGTTCGCTGGGGGCGACGGCGCCGTCCAGGCCCAGAGCCGAACCGGGAATCACGGTCGGCGCCAGCACTGCCGTTCCAGCGGCCGAAACTGTGGACTTCAAAAACCGGCGCCGTGAAAGTTGTTTTGTCTTCTGCGTCATGACCGCTCTCCTTGTCGTGAAACTCGGATGATTGCCAGATCGTGGCTCGCGCAATCGAAACATGTTTTGTCTGCCGGGAGCATACCTTCGGCGCACTCCCCTTTACACGCACAGGAGGCCATGCGCCCGCAAGCAGGCAAGTGCGCACGACAGAACGCGGACTTGCATCGAATTCTCGACAAGGCTCATAAACGCGGGCGATGCGTGTGCAGCATCTTGCGACCGTCGTTGAAGACCTGCCGGGTTGCGGCGTCGGGCTGATCGAATTACTGGATTGAATTCCGGTCAACGAATGTAGCCGAACTCGCAAGAGTTTGGCTTTCCCCGCGTGCGGCCAAAGTCTTGTGACTTCGGCTACTGCTCAAATCACGACTGGCGCGTTCCGGTTGATGGACTGCATCAACCGACGCCGTGGCCATCGCGATCAGGAGCTCACAGCCTGTTCAAGTGCGTCGGACATGGACTGCTCTCGCTCGCTGTCCGAATTCCACACAACTTTGCCGTCGCGGCCGATGATCCAGTAGGCGGGAAATGCCTTGGCGTCGAATCCGAAGAAAGTCCTGTCACGCGGACCGTATGCGTTGGGCCATGTGATTTTGTACTTGCTGGAAAAGGCTTCGGCCTCCTCACGCGTCGTGGGTATGTCAGCCAGACCAATGAATGCAACGTCCTCCCGCTGGCCATGTTTCTCGTAGAGTTCGACGAGTGCCGGTGCCCCTTCATGGCAGTAACGGCACAGGAAGAACCAACCGTTCACGACCACGACCTTGCCCTTCAAATCGTCCGCCGACGGTCCGGGTCCGTTGACCCAGCCGGCCGCTTCGATCGGCGGCATCGATTCGCCGACCGCCAGGCCGCCCGTTTGCGCGCTGGCCTGAATCGACCATAGAAACGGGGCGGCGGCCACAATCAGAGCCAGTGCCAGAAAAAGCCCGAAAGTCTGCGTTGTCGTTTTTGCCGGCATCATTGGAACTCCGGTACGGTGATACGCAGTCATCTTACGACGCGTCGGCCCTGAATGCGGACTCCGATTGCCAACGGGCGGGTTGTCCCCGGCGATTGAGGGCGGGCTGTTCCGGAAAAGCCGGGGAAGCGCGAGCCACTTGCGATCAGCGGCGAATCAGCGGACCAGTAACGACGCATTCGAGGTTGCGACCTTTGATGCGTTTGATCGTGGCCAATGCGCCGTCCTGCCACTTCGGGTTTGGAGCTCCGGAAATGAACCAGTCGCTCCCGTTGTCGGCCAGCAGCATGCCGTACTTCTTGAGTGCTGTCAGAATGACCTGCGCCGTCTTTGGGAACGCGGAGATGTCGTAATCCGCTTGCAGTCGGACTCGCAGCCCGAGCGGAGGCAGTCTGGGATCATCCGAACGGCTGGCGAAGTGTCGGGCCGGATGAATGTAGGCCCGCTGCGTGCGCTGCACGGTAAATCGCAGAGCATGCCGAATCTCACCGGCGGCAACTTCCTCGTAGCGGACCAGTCCTGGAAATACCGGCAGTCCGGCGGCATCCGCCGAGGTCCAGCCGTCGGGCCGGAGTGCGTTACTGCTCAGGTCGAAGATCGCACCGGATCCCGCACGCCAGCCATGCACGGGATCGGGGATCGCGTTGAACAGCTCGTAGAGTCGTCGGTTCTGCGCGTCGATCATGATGATGTGCCGGTCACTGCTGTGCGGAGCACGCGGGCCACCTTCAATCGGCGGATTCGGGGGAATCGGATAGGGACCAACGTCGCTTTCCTCGTCGTACTGGAATTTGACTCGCAGCTTCGGCTGGTCCGGAGGCACGACGACGTACGGAATACCGTTTGGTTCGCCGTTCCAGACAGTACCAAAGTCGGGGTGCAGACCGCGGTCGAGACCGATTGATCGAATCCATGCGTCCGAGTCCGGGTGGACGGGCAGGTCGGAGATGTCCTGATTCCACGGGTTGTCGGCGGGAAAAACTGCGATGTCGCCCCATTGCGTTTTCAGAATCGGGCTGCGCGGTGCCGGTCTTTTCGTGGCCTTGGGAGTCTCGATCTGTACTTCGGTCGTCGTCCGGGGCACGTCGTCCGCCAGCGAGGCAGACTCGCGGTCCATGTCGGACTCGGCTTCCTGTGAGGTCAGCGGCGCTGTGCGAGCAATGGATGCAGGTGGTTCCGGTCTGTCAGGTGATTCCGGTTCGCCCTGCACGCTCAGCGTCGTTCCCAGAAAGAACGCGACGGTCGCTGTGAGCAGATACAGCGGGGGATGAATTGACGTTTTCATCAAAAGCCTCACCGGGGATCGAAGTCGCTGCTCGACAGTCAGATTGACGGCAAAACGATACTTTGTGTCTCAAGACGCGTGCGATGTTGTGCGGGTCAGACCGCCATTTCATTCGGGTTGCGCGGCTTCCGAAGGGTTTGTCACGTGAAAACGGAATCGGCAGGCTGATAGGATCAGCACGTTTCCGCCCTGGAGTCGTTTCGGAGTATTCCATGCCAGTCAAAGTTCGGTGCGAATGTGGAGCTGGGATTTCGGCTCCCGACGCCGCACGTGGCAAGACAATCAAGTGCAAGAAGTGTGGGTCACCGGTGCGCGTACCGGGTGGCGGCAAGAAGGCAGCGCGACGCAAGCGTGCTGACCCAACTCCGCTCGACGTCCATGACGAGGACTTCTTTTCGAATATCGACATGGGGCGAGCCGAAGACCGCAACGTTCAGGTCTGCCCGAAATGCGCAACCGAAGTCGACGAAGACGACATTGAATGCCCGGAGTGCGGCATCAACCTGGAAACGGGAGAGCTGAGTACGAAGCAGAGCAACCTGCGCAAGTACAAGGGCCCCAATCCGGACGACTTCTACAAGATCTCGTGGAGTGACTCGTTCGACTACCTGAAGAAGAACCTGGGCATCGCCATCTCGCTGTGTATCTTCTGGTCGTTGTTCATGACGCTCTACACAGCGACGCTGTTCATGGTGTTCTACTGCGAGAAGACGCCGTTGATCCTCTTCTGGTCGTTCGTCACGGTGCTTTGCGGAGCGGCCCCACAGGGCTGTTTCTGGCAGCTCTGGATCGAGACCATCAAAATTACGATGGACGGAAAGGACAAGCTTCAGCGGTTCCGATTCGAGTTCTTCACGGATGTTGTGCTTGGCATCAAAGCGACCGTCTGGCCAATTGCACTGGCCCTGCCGCTGGTGCTGCTGATCCTGTGGGGCGTGGGGATGGCAGTCGGGTTCGGGGGAGTTAGTGCGATTGCCGGTGTGAGCCAGGCGCTCGCGATCAGTATTCCGATCGTTTATCTCCTGCCACTCATGTGCTACCCGGTCGCGATGAGTCATCTCGCGTCAAAGTACCCGTTTCGTGCGTATCTGCCGGCGCACATGTTTCGGATCACGTTTGCCAACTTTGCTCCCGTCGCGTGGTGGTTCCTGATGGGGCTGGCGCTGCTGCTGATCTCGCTGGGCGCGGTCGTCGCAATGGGCTTCTTCTGGGACGAAGTCTACGGACAGTTTGGAAACGGCGTCCTGCGACTCATTGAGCTGTGTGGCATCTCAATCAAGGAAGATGATCGAGGCTTCATGTTCAGTGTCACGTTAATAGGCATTGCGCTGCCACTGCTGGCTCTAATGTATCTCGTGAAGTCGGTCTTTCTGTGCATTCCCATGATGATGCTTGTTCGAGCCAATGGTCTTCTGGCTCGCTACAACGCGCGCACCCTTGAGCTGGGTTTCCGAGTCGTCGCCAACAGGCCAGCGGGGTTCTGG
Source organism: Planctomycetota bacterium (assembly GCA_963579025.1). Classification (GTDB taxonomy): domain Bacteria; phylum Planctomycetota; class Planctomycetia; order Planctomycetales; family Planctomycetaceae; genus CAUZFZ01. Next base: position 77,792 of record CAUZFZ010000010.1, read on the forward strand.
GTCAGATACCTGGCGTTTCTGATTGATGCCTGCGTGATCGGAGCGTTTTATCTACTGATGATTCTCGGCTTTTATGGACTCAACTGGTGCGTGGCCGCATTGGAAATGGCGCCCGAAACCATTGAGCGTACGAAAGACTCGATCTACTGGGGCGGCATTGTGGGGATGATCGGCATTCCGTTTCTATACTTCCTGCTCGAAGGCGGGCCGACTGCATGCACGTTGGGAATGCGTGCCATCGGACTGACGGTCATTCAACCTGGACGCAAGCGTATGCAATCCAATGCCGTTGTGATGCGCGCTTTCCTGCGTACGCTGATCATCGCGCTGTCCATCGCCCTGCCACCAGTGGCCTTTGCATTCGCGATGTGTGGCATGAACAGCGAGAAGCAGGCGTTGCATGACAAAATCACCGGCACCAACGTCGTCTGGCGCGGTGAGAATGTGTAGGCCCTTCGATCCTCGGACCGACCAACATGTTGTCGCTGGTGTTTTGCAATGAATATCGAACGTCGAACAAGGAATTTCGAATGATGAAGTGCTTCGCTTCGGACTTTGACATTCCTTGTTCGACATTCGTATTCGTGCCGCCGGTCATTGGCTTCCGGGTGCGTCTCGCAAGCCGCGTAGGCCCCAGTTGCAGTGCTGGGGGCTCGCTACGCTCGACCGCCAGCCAGCCACCCGATCTCTCTATTGAAAGTTGACACAGCCAGGCGTAATCCCGGTCGTGCCACATGCAACCAGGGCGAACCAATGCAGCCATCCGTTCATCGCGTTGCCACCTCCCGGTGGTTCATGGCCATGGTCGCCGTCACTGTTGCCATTGGACTCACGAGTATGATTCGTGAGCATCTTCATTCCGCCGCGATTCGAGAACATCTGATAGGAACATGGACGATTCCCGTAACCCATCCCGATGGTTCCGTCGAACAGTGGATTGAGGAATTTCGATCCGATGGCACTCTGCGTCACTATCCGCCGGACAAGCCACCTCCCGAAACCGGACGCAACAGTAACGACTGGCAATGGCACATTTCAGGCAGCGATCTGGTCGTCTACCAGTCACACTTCAGCCCGGGTGCATCAGCAGAACGCTGGATCAAGCAGGTTGGACAATTGATACGGGATCGCGTTATGGGGCACGACTACCAGCTGTTTGATCGGTATACAATGCACTCGACCGACGGTAACACGATCAGACTTACGCTACAGGAAGACGCCAACGCGAAACCCACCCCAGTGGTCACAATCACGCGGCAGTCCGTCACAAGTCACTGAGACGTTGTGCGTTGTGGCTGGGTCTCCCGACCCAGCCACAGACCCAACCGAAGGTCTCCACGAGCCGACACCTCACCGGGTGCCCAGTCCCAGCCAGGAGCACTCACGGGCGCTTTCTGCTTGCCAGTATGATCTGAGTCTTTGGTACACTTTCCCCATGAGCACGACGATCGATACCTACGATGACACGATCATCCGCGGCCTTCACGCGCCGAAGACTGAAGAAGCGGCACGGACGTTCCTGCAGCTCGGCTTTTCCGAAGAGCAGAAGAGCCGCATGAGCGAACTGGCCGCTCGTGCCCGCTCGGGTGCAATTACACCGAAAGAGCAGGTAGAGGCTGACGGCTATGAGCGTGTCAGCAGCATGCTGGGCATTCTGCAGTCAATGGCCCGCATGACTCTCAAACAGGATACCGCATGAGCATCCCCGCCGCTGTGCGGCGGCAAGTGTGGACTCGTGCGAATTCCCGGTGCGAATACTGTCAGATGCCATCCGACTTCGATCCCGCTCCGTTCGAAGTCGATCATGTCGTGCCTGAGAAAATGGACGGTCCGACCGTCGTCCAAAACCTCGCTCTGGCCTGCTTTAAAGACAACAACCACAAAGGCCCGAACATCGCGGGCATTGACCCGCTGACCGGCGGAAAGGAGTTTATTTGTGACCCGTGGAAAGACGCCTGGTCCGAACACTTCTGGTGGGACGGTGCGATTCTTGAGGCGCGTACCGCCAAAGGACGAACGACGATTGCGATCCTGCAGATGAACGACCCACATCGTATCGCCCATCGTCGACAGCTCATCCGCGAAGGCGTCTTTCCGCCGGCCTCGTAAGCAGCAATGAAGCTCGCATTCGACGTTCGACGGAAAACATCACCAACCAGCTCGACATCCGGTGACTCAGTCGAGGGCGGGGAATTCGGAGGTTTGCTCCAGTTCGGCCAGACGCTTTTCGATGTCTGCGTTGGACGCGTACTTGCCGTCCGTTTGCAGTTGCTCGAACTGGCGTGCGAAGTCGTCGAGGTTACGGGACAGTTCCTCGCGTTCGGATTCTTCCATGCGGTCGATGAACAGCACGCCGTCCAGATGGTCGGTTTCGTGCTGGATTACGCGGGCGATCAGTTCGGAGCAACTGACTTCGAAACCCTGGCCATCCACATCGAATGCCTCGACGACGATTTCTTCGGCGCGGGGGACATCACCGTAGAGTTCCGGCAGGCTCAGACAGCCCTCTTCACCGGAAACGCTGCCCTTTCGGCGGACGATTTCCGGGTTGATGAACACCATCTCCTCTTCGGGCTCATCCGCACTCGCGGCCGGGTTGATGATAAAGAACCGATAGGGTAACCCGACCTGATTCGCAGCGAGGCCGATGCCGTTGGCCGAGTACATCAGCTCGAACATCTTACGGACCGTGGCCTTCAGCTCTGGCGTGATCTCGGTGATGGGCTTTGATTTCCATCTCAGGCAGGGGTGGCCGTACGTCACAATCTCCATGCGTTGCCGTTTCTTCGCTGACTGTTCGGTTTGTGGTTCTCGATGGAATGCATCACGCCCGGTTCGTCGACGACGAACCGGGCGCTGGCAATAAGGTCGTGTGCCGAATTCCGATCAGAAATCGTCTTTGTTGTTCTTCTGACGTTCTTTCACTTGCTGCTGCTGAACGTAGGTCCCGATCTGCACGAAGTTCTTAAACGTCGTCGCGGGGATTTCGGTCTTCAGCCGCACGCCCTGTGCTTCGGTGCCGGCCGAGAAACCAATAAAGCTGGTCGGGACCTCTGCACCTTCAAGGAACTCGCCCTTGAACGGGACAGCGGCTTTGACGTCGTCATTCTTCAACGCAACTTTGGCAATCTTGAGTGCCAGGTTTGGCAGGTCGATCAGGGCGATCAGATTGGCTTTCTCCAACATTCGACCACGGCTTTGAGTCAGGGCGGTGTCGCCGGTTGTGGGCGGTGCATCGAGAGTCGCCAGCAGTTCTTTCATGGTCTCCGGGCCGCCACCGAATGTCTGCACCACGTGGTTGTTGCCTTTGATCACGACACGCTGCTCTGCACCGTTCTTGCCATACAGGGCTTCCTGCAGTGCCTTCTGGATGCCCAGCGGATCGGTCGTTTCATCAAATTCCTGCTTGATGCGGATGACGTCGGCAGTCAGGTCACCGTATTTTTCGGCGTCGGCCTCAACAGTGAATTCCTGCTTCACTCCCGGCACGTTGAACTGGTATCCCTCACCCATGGCGCGAGTGATTTCTCGCATTTTGCTGGCCGGAGTCGCTTCCGTGACAGCGTACCCCTGCAGGATTCCGGTGTCTTTGTCTGCCAGACCGAACGCCCATGCTGCCGAACCGAATTTCACGGCCTTCAGGTCCTGAGTCGCTTTCTTCAGTTTTTCCAGGGTGTCGGCATTGTCGTCGGTCTTGAGCATCTGAGCTGCGAAGTCCATGCCCCACTCTGCCAGACTGCCGAAGTCGGCATTCAAGGCGAAATAGCCGAGTTTATTCCGGGGCAGACTGTTGAGAAGACTGAGATCACTCGTCTTGTGTGTCTGCAGAAACTTGTCAGTGTCGCTGCCGTCTTTAACCAGCAAAAGCTCTTCGATCGCAATCGAGTCATTGCTGAGCGTCAGTCCGAAAGTAAAGGCGCTGGAGTCGCGAGCCGTTCGCAGAGCACCGTGGCCCATCTGCCCGTACATTTCCATGATCGGGCCCAGGTTGATTCCCGGTGTCTCAGGAAGCTGAGCCGTGATGCCTTCGAGGATCACGTCGAGTTGTTCTTCGGCGGCTTCCAGTTCCTCGCTATACGATTCGGCGATGCCAGCGATGTTGACGAATATTGAGGCATCGCCCGCAGCAAACAGTTCGCCAGATCGGCGGTCGAGCTGGATTGCATCACCAGCGCCGTCGATGCAGTCTTCGACCAGTTCGATGACAGCCTCGTCCATCGAATAAGCGACCCAATTGTCTTTCGCGACGAAGGTGAATTCCTCACCCACGGCTTCCTTCATCTGGTCGATGCCGGATCGCTCGTCTGTGCCCTTGGATGCAGGGATCAGGAAGACCACTCCCGGTTCCGCGTTCTTGACGGCGAAAACGGCGACGTACCAGTCGTTCCGCAGATCGACCCCGCCCATCGTTGGATTCGAGATTCCGATCCCCAACGCAGGCGCCTGCATTTGCACGGCGAAGCCCATTCCGGGCTGCACGGCATTCACAAAATTCGCCACCTTGGCAATTGTGGCCTGCGGACTCTTGATACGTACGACGGCGGACGCGCTGCCCGGAATCAGGTCGAGCGGTCCCTCGGCGTGAGCGATCAGGCCGCCGAACAGAACGAGCCCGGTACAAAAAGCGGTGGAAAATGGGAAACGCAGCATGGTGATTTCCTGTTACGCGAATGGGAGACCGAGCCGAATCGACCGATTGAAGCGGTCAGAGCCTCCGTCTTACCTGACAAACCCGACTTGAGTTTCGGAGGCGGGAGTATAGCGGCGAACCGGAAAAAAGGATCTCTGCCAACGCGATTTGACCATCTGCAAAGTCGCCCTATGTTTACGCAACCGCTGCAGCAGACGGGCTCCGCCTGATGCCCGAAACACTTACGGCGTGACGAGGAAGAGCCAGGAGGCTTTGAGGGGACCTTGTCACGCCGTTTTTTTATGCGCGCTTCGCTGGCGTTGCTGATCGTGGCGAAGTTTTCCGCCTATGCGAATTTTGCTGGTCCTGACGATTGCGTCGCGCCGATGAGTCACGAGGGAGACCCTCACAGCGCGCGGACTGTACCGCGTGACGGGTTCTCCATGCGGATGATGACGACTCACGTCAATCGAGGGAGCGGTTCATTGAGAAACAACAGTCTCGATACGGCCCTGCGCGTCGCTTTGATCGGCTCGCTCATAATTGTCATGTTGTGCGTGATTTCGTTCGGATTGCGTGGCTTTCCGGCGAACACGCGACCGCAGGACGTCGAGTACGTCGACACTCGGCATTATGTCGCCGTTCCGCCCCAGCCCCAGCCGACTCAGCCATTGTCGTTCCACCATGTCCACCACGGCGAGGTGGTCTCGACTTCGAGTCTGGCCTCGCTCAAGCGGCAAGTCGATGACCTCACCAGTGATCGCCAGCAGCGACAACTGTCCGACCAACTGGCGAAGATCGAAGCCAGAATGGCTCAACTGAGTGAATCAACACGGGATCACAGACCGGCGCACGTGGAGTTGCACACGGTTTCCGCGTCTTCGCATCCCCCGCACCGACGCCTGGACGAAGTCGAGTCACAGATCAGCGAGCGTCTGACTCAGATGAGCGTGGCCCGGGAGTCGGGGATCCGACACCTGAAAGAGTCCATGCAGCAGCTCAACCAATCGGTTGGCGGGCTAAACGGCACTGTGGTCGAAGTCGGCCGTTCCGTGCGTCTTCTGAATGAGCAGCACGCCATGCTGCGACAGGCCGTCGAACAGCGACAACGGGGGACCACCGCTCAGGTCAGTTCCAGCAGCGAGCAGATTCAGAACGACGTCAGGAAACTGGTTCAGGGACTGGACGAGCTGAAGTCCCAGATTGCCGGCCTCAAGCAGGGTGAGCCCTCGTTTATCGCCGGGCCCGTCTCGAATCCGGACCTCTCTGCCCCAATTTCCGTTTCGGCCCCCGACGCGTTCCCGCAGGTGATTCAGCCGCTTCCAGAGTTAACCGCTGTTTCACGAACGGAACGGCAGCCGTCGCTGGATTCGCCGCCAGCCACTGAGACCCAGTCAGATTTGCCACTCGCACCGGCCAGTGTCGAACCGGATCAGCCGGAACCGTTCCCCGCGGGACTGCCCGACCCACCCGTCGAACCGCTTCGACCCGAGATTCTGCCGCAGTCAGCAACCATAGCACCGGCAGCGGCTGTCACAGAGATTGTCGAGCCGGCAACACTTGAAGTTCCGGTGACCGACGAGGTTCCGATTCCTCAGCCGGCGACGCTCTCGCCGAATTGGGCGCCGTCTCCAGTCAACACACTTCAAGCCGAACCTCCCGCGACTCCCGAGGTATCAAGCGAATCAAGTGTGCAGAAAATCGCATTGCCGGCTCCGAATCCGATTCGTCAGATGTCTGGATACGCAAGTCCAGCGGCCGACCCGGTGGTCATTCCATTGCCAACTTACGAGGTGACACCTGCGGACGAATCAGTGAAGACGTATCGATTTGCCGCCACCGTAATGCACGTCTCGGCAGCTTCCGAAAGCTCAACAGCTCGTGCTGGACTGGTCAGACTCGAAGACAAGGGCGGATCGAGTGAAGATCACGCGGTCGGCCACGAAGCGATGGTGCAGAAGCTGATGCGGAATGCACAGCGACATGGCTCGGCGGAAGTTGTGAATTCGGGGCAGATCACGGTAACGCCAGCGGAATCCGGTCGGCTCGCCATCGGATCACCGTGCCTGCACTGCAACACAATGCATGGCGTGGATGCGGGCGATGAGGTTGTTCTGACATGGAATGACGGATGGATTCAAGTCCACGGTGAGGCTCCGAAGCGGATGGTTCGCGTTGAGTCGCTGCCATCGACTGAGTTTCAGCCGCCAGAATCTGCCACATCGACAACGTGGCTGATCAGCGAGCAGGCCCAGGAGGGAACCGTCAACGACGCGAGCGGCAACAGTGAAGGCGAGCTGGAGTTTGTCCAGCGACTGATGGTCATCACGCTACTTTCGTCGGATGCCGAGGCTCCAACCCTGATGCAGGTGCAGGGGATCGAAGAAGAATCGGACATTGCACAGGCCATCGACTTTGGTAGTTCAAGGAATTCACCGGCTGCGTTCTATGAATCGACGACTGTGCCCCGACTGCTGAATGAGGATGCGATCCGGGATGCCGTCCTCGCACCAAAGCCAACTCAGCAGCGTCGCCCGGTGGCGCCGCCGCGGACTAAGCGGGGTCCCCTCGGATTGATTCGCTCGGTGTTTCAGTCTCGCAAGTCGGAACAGGCCGACGCGTCTGAAGAACGCCGCAAGTCTGGCGTTGCCGCTCGAGGCTGGACACGACGCTGATGCACTCACTTGCCGCGACCGCGAGAAATGCCCGTCGCTTTGCCGGCCACTCCAAAGGCGTCGTGGAATCTGACGAGTGTCCAGGCAGTCGGGCGCGATTGAGCATCCTGTGCCTGATCGCCACCTGCGGATGTCAGACGCCGCTGCTGCAAACCGCTCTGCATCAAGGCCGGCCCTCGCAGGAACCGCGCATCGTCAAATCAACACTGACCGACGCCGACGGGGCATTTGTCACCTCGGATACGTTGTTTGATCGAGCTGTCGAGTTACGGTCTGCCGGTCGATTGAACGATGCCCGCAATACGTTGGCCGTTCTTCTACAAACAACTCCAGATCATTTTGCCGCGATCGATCTGCTGGCGGAGATCAGCCGCGATCTCGACGATCGATCACTGTACCGTGCGTCGTTACAGCGACTCATCGAACTCCGGCCAACCTCTGCCGTCTTACTCCATCGTGCGGGAGTCGAGCTGCTGGAGCTTGCTCGTGTTCCAGCAGTTGCCGAATCGCCCGACAAAGCCGCAAACATCCAGGCCAACGTTCGGATAACGAATCACGCACAGGTCGCGATGGATGTCGAAGCAGGACTGCAGTCGCTGCGTCAGGCCGTCGCACTGGAAAGCCACAATCGCGAATTCATACAGAGCCTGTTCGGTGCCCTGATCGATCTGGAGCGTCGGGCGGAAGCCGAAACAGTCCTGCGTCAGGCGCTGAAACGGAATCCGCGTGACGCGGTGTTAGCGTTGACGGCCGCACGTTTCTACGAAGCGGCCGATGACTGGGGCACTGCACTGTCCTACTACGACGCGGCACTCCGAAACGATCCGGCAAATCGAGTCTGGATGCGTCAACGGGCGGTGTGCCACTTCCGCATGGGCAATCTCGAAGCGGCGGCTGAAGACTTCGACACGGCGCTGACCGGGACCCCCGTCACTCCGCAGCTTGCCGAATACCTGATGTGGAGCGAGGCCTGCCTGAACACCGGGGACTACGCTGCCGCCAGTCGTGTACTGGATCGAATCGTTCTTACGGGCAACACTCGAACCGCGGAACTGGAAATGCTGCGAAGCTTGTGTCGCCTGCGTCTGGATTCATACTCCGACGCGGGAAAGATCATTGCGGATGCAATTGTCCAATGGCCAAAGCACGCAGGTCTGCGACGGATGGCCGGGCAGATCGAGAAGGCAGCCGCCCGTAAGATCGCCGACGCCGCATAAATACAGACGTGGGCATTCGTCGCTCGGCGGACGTACCGCAGCGTGGCAATCAAAGGAGCCTCGCCTTGGAACTGGGACTTAGTGGAACGACCGTTGTAGTCACCGGTGGCGGCAGTGGCATCGGACGTGCTGTCGCTGAGCTGTTTGCCGAAGAGCAGGCACGCGTTGCCGTGTGGGACATCAGCGAATCGGTCGAGGCAACCGCAGCCACGATCGCGAGAAAGGCAGATGTCGAGACCATTGGTTGCCGCGTCGACGTCACCGCGCAGGGCCAGATCGACGCCGCTCTTGAACAGACACAACAGGCGTTCGGCGCAGTTGATCACGTGGTGCATTCCGCTGCGATTGGATCGGGAAAGTTCGGGTTTCCCTTCACGAACCTGGCTCCGGAAGACTGGTCGCGCGTCATCGAAGTCAACGTCATGGGCATGACGCGCGTTGCTCATTCGCTGGCACCAGGACTGGCAGAACGTGGTGCGGGCACGATGACGTTCATTGCGTCGGTTGCCGGTCAGATCGGTTCCCCCACCGATCCGCCGTACAGCGCCAGCAAAGCGGCGAATATTAATTTCGCACAATGCATGGCTCGCGATCTGGCGCCACACGGAGTTCGCGTAAACGTCGTCTGTCCCGGGATGGTCAGGACACCTTTAAATCAGGCCGTATGGCAGGCATGGCACGATCAGCAGCCGGAAGATCAGCAGCTTGATTACGAAACGTGGGCAGACCAGAAAATCCGGACGGTCGTGCCTCTAGGCAGGTGGCAGGAACCATCCGACATCGCCGACATGGTCGTGTTTCTTGCATCGTCGCGAGCCGCACAGGTCACCGGTCAGACGATGAATGTCGACGGCGGATTTGTGATGCACTCGTAAGGCGCGGTCTCACTAAGGAACGGGGCCCCAAATAAGTTCCCGATCTGGAATCCGTGAGACCTCTAAGCCGTAGGCGCTACCTCGGGCTCTTGCGCCCGAGGCTAAGGCGTCGTGACAACCGTTCCAGTCGCTGCGGGCGGCGGATCGTCGTTGTTTGCTTCGTCGGCGACGACCACTGCTCCCACAGTGATTCCCGCAACCGCCGCAGCCGTCGCGAGTCCACTGGCCGTTCCCATTCCGCCGAGCGCACCGAGGTCGCCGAGGTTTGTCAGAGTCGAGAGTCCGAGATCTGCAAACTGGCCTCGAACTACCTGGGACCGTGACACAATCAAGGCCTGTCTGCGGGCCGCTTTAGGAGCGGTGCCCGGAGCCCACACGCGGAACGCGCCGTGCCCGTTGACTGATGCAACCTCATAGACGCCGCCGCGGAGTCCTTTGAACTGAAACTCGCCCTTGAGCCCGGTATCCGTTCGAGAAAACACTCGACGTCCCTGGCGGATGATGACGGCCGACTTGACCAAAGGTCGGCCCTGTTCGTCGACCAGAACACCTCGCAAAACGCCTCCCTGTGCAAGGGACACGTCTGTAATCGTCTGACGTGCTGGGTTGCGGGCAGGATTCACATGTGACTTACTCGTCGCGGCGATCTTGTGAGCGTCGCGAGTCGTTCGAGGCTCGGCGGCGGACAAACCAGTGGACGCACCGGCCCAGAGCGCTCCTGCAACCAGCGTTAACGCAGTTCCCCGGGTGAACAGTTTCATGCGAACAGTCCGTTCGTGAGAGTAGTTCTCGACAACCATCATGATGCCCGCCAGCCGCGACGGCACCGAACAGATCAGTACGTATTTCGATTGTCCGCTGGGTCCAGAGTACACATCCCGTGAAGAGACAATCTCCGTACGGACGCCATCAATAGTAATCATCGGCAATTGGACGCGTCGTCTGGACAAAACGAGTTCGCGAATGACACGGCCTGGGGGCTTCGCGATCGAATCAGCGTCAAAGTCCCACCATTGCGGCACGAAATGCTTCAGGGACCGGTACAACTATGCAGGCTTCACTAACCCGGTCGCGGCCCACATGCATGGTCCGCGACGACGGCGTCACATTTCGCCCGAATCGCGGTTTGACCACCAGGGAAGGCTGACTCCGCCATCGATCAGCAGAGTGCTTCCCGTCATATAGTCGGCGTCGTCACTGAGCGTGTAGGCGACAGCTCGGCCGATTTCCTCGGGTCGGCCCAGACGGCCCCACGGGAGCCTCTTGCCGCCGGCTTCGATCTGTTCGTCCGTGAAAAACTTGCGCTCTCCTGGCGTGTCGATCCAGCCGGGATGGACGACGTTCACACGGATCCGATGCTCGGCCAGCTCGATGGCTGCGGTACGAGCCATGTGGTCGATCGCAGCCTTTGACATGTTGTAGGCCATGGCCGTGGGGATCGCGAGAACCGCGTGTGGCGAGCTGATGACCGTGATCGCCCCGCCCTGTCCCTGCCCAACCATCTGCTGAGAGGCCGCTCGGACTCCGTAGAATGCGCCCCACATCGACACGTCCACCGTTCGACGAAAACCTTCCATGTCCGCGTCGATCATCTTTTCTCGGTCGCTGTATGCCGAGTTCGAAACGTACAGATTCAGGCTGCCGAATTCGTCAACAGCCTGCTGCACCATGCCTTCCACAGTCGACTGCTCGGATACATCCCCCTGCAGCAGCAGCGCCTTGCGGCCGAGCGACTCGATTTCGCCGGCCACCTCGAGTGCGTCCTCTCTGTGCGAATGGAAGTTGATGCCGACATTGGCTCCTTCCCGCGCCAGCTCGATCGCAACGGCCCGGCCGATCCCGCGTGAGGCACCCGTGACAATCGCGTTTCGACCCTCAAACTTCATGGTCTCTGCTCCACTTCGTGCGGTCTGCCTCACCTGAAATCAGCGCTCCGGAAGTCTGACGGACGGCTCAAAGACGGGCAAGCATGCTGATTCCCGCGGCAATCAGAGGATTCCGCAGTCCTGGGCGTTCGCGCCTGACACGCCGCCATCTAAAGTCTCCAACCCGTCCCAGTTCGCTGAACCCGCCGTTTTGGGGACGTGTCCATGTCAGTCCGTCAGTCTCATTCCTGTGTCAGTATTGCTCATGTCCGATTCGTCTTTCGATGCTCTGCAAACACTGCTCAATGACCGCATCGTGGTCCTCGATGGCGCCATGGGGACGATGATTCACCGCTGCGGATTCGAGGAACAGGACTTTCGTGGCAAGCAATTCGCCGACCATACGAAGGATCTCAAGAACTGCACAGACCTGCTGGTTCTGACGCAACCGGACGCCATTCGTGACATCCATCGTGCCTACTTCGAAGCCGGGGCGGACATTGTCGAAACCGACACGTTCAATGGAACTCGCCACGGACTGCGAGACTACGAGCTTGAAGGACACGTCACCGAGATCAATCACGCGGCCGTGCGACTGGCTCGCGAAGCGGCCGACGACTTCGCAAAGAAGACCGGCCAGCCGAAATTCGTCGCTGGCAGTATCGGACCGACCAGTGTCTCGCTGTCTGTCTCACCGAAAGTCGAAGATCCCGGATTCCGCACAGCGACATTCGACGAGGTCCGCGAGTCGTACTTCGAGCAGACCAAAGCACTGCTGGAGGCCGGAGCGGACCTGCTGCTGGTCGAGACGGTGTTTGACACGCTGACCGGCAAGGCCTGTCTCGTCGCTGTGAGTGAAGCGCTCGCAGCGACCGGCCGGAATGTTCCCGTGATGGTTTCCGGGACGATCATTGATCAGTCCGGACGAAACATCTCCGGCCAGACGGTGGAGGCCTTCTGGACGTCGGTGTCGCACTTCAATGCGTTGAGCATCGGACTGAACTGTGCCTTGGGCCCCGCTCAGATCCGACCATTCCTGGAGACGCTGTCCGGGATTACGACGCTGCCGGTTTCGTGCCATCCGAACGCCGGGCTGCCGAACGAGATGGGTGAGTTCGATCTCACACCGTCCGGCATGGCGAAGATCATGCGCGAGTTCGGTGAGCAGGGCTGGCTCAACATTGCTGGCGGCTGCTGCGGCACCACTCCTGATCACATTGCTGCGATCCGGGAAGCGGTCTCAAACATCACTCCGCGTAAAGCCCCGGACGTGCCGCGTTACTCCAACTACAGCGGCATGGAGCGATTCGAGCTGCGTCCCGAGTCGACCTTCTTCATGGTCGGCGAGCGGACAAACGTCACCGGTTCGCGCAGGTTCGCGCGACTCGTGCGTGAAGAGAACTACGAAGAAGCCATGCGCATCGCCCGGCAGCAGGTCGAAGGCGGGGCCAACATGATCGATGTCAACATGGACGAGGGACTGCTCGACAGCGAAGCAGTCATGACAAAGTTCCTCAACCTGATGGGGTCTGACCCGGACACGGCCCGCGTACCCGTCATGGTCGACAGCTCGAAGTGGAGCGTCATCGAGGCCGGCCTGAAGTGTCTGCAGGGAAAAGGCGTCGTCAACTCGATCAGTATGAAGGAAGGCGAGGAGCAGTTCCTGTCGCAGGCCCGGACCGTCCGCAGGTACGGAGCGGCCGTCGTCGTCATGGCATTCGACGAGAAGGGCCAGGCAACTGACTGCGATCGCAAGGTCGCCATTTGTAAGCGGGCATACAAACTGCTGACCGAGCAGGCAGGATTCGAGCCCGAAGACATTATCTTCGATGCGAACATCCTGACGATCGGCACCGGGATGGATGAGCACTCGAACTACGCGGTCGAGTTCATTGAAGCCGTGCGGCGAATCAAGGTCGAATGCCCGGGAGCGAAGACGTCGGGGGGCGTGAGCAACATCTCCTTCTCGTTCCGCGGAAACAACGTGGTGCGTGAAGCGATCAACGCCGCCTTTCTGTACCACGCCATCGCAGCCGGTCTGGACATGGGCATCGTCAATGCCACGCAACTGGAAGTCTACGAGGAGATCGACAAAGAGCTCCTGCAGTGTGTCGAAGATGTCCTCTTCAATCGATCGCCGGAGGCGACTGAACGACTGATCGAGCACGCCGAAAAAGTGAAAGACCAGGCCAGCGAGAAGAGCGAAGAGAAAGTTGCGGAATGGCGCAGCGGCTCGGTCGACGAACGACTGGCACACGCGATTCTGAAGGGGATTACCGACCACATTGACGAGGACACGGAAGAAGCGCGGCTTAAGTACGGCCGTCCCCTGGCGGTAATTCAAGGGCCGCTGATGGCGGGCATGAGTGTTGTCGGCAAACTGTTCGGCGCCGGCAAAATGTTTCTGCCGCAGGTCGTCAAGAGTGCTCGCGTGATGAAGAAGTCCGTCGCCTGGCTCACCCCATTCATGGAGGATGAGAAAGCCGAATCCGACACGTCCACCTCTCGTGGGACGATCGTCATGGCGACGGTCAAAGGCGACGTTCACGACATTGGCAAAAACATTGTTGGAGTCGTGCTGCGTTGCAACAACTTCGACGTGATCGATCTTGGTGTCATGGTGTCGGCTGACAAAATCCTGCAGACAGCCATTGACGAGAACGCGGACATCGTTGGTCTCAGTGGTCTGATTACGCCGTCACTCGACGAAATGGTGCATGTCGCGCGCGAAATGAAACGTCGCGAATTCTCACTGCCGCTTTTGATTGGCGGTGCGACAACCAGCGCGAAACACTCGGCGGTCAAAGTTGCTCCGCAGTATGATCAGCCAGTCGTACATGTGCCGGATGCCTCACTTTCCGTTCCAGTCGTCGAAGACCTCCTCGATGCGGATCGCAAACCCGCCTTTGTCGTAAAGAATGCCGAGGCTCAGGTACGTGATCGTGCCGCGTTCGCCGAACGGCAGCAGAAAAAGCTGACCCCCTACGCCGAGGCGTTCGAAAGACGCTTCGCGACTGACTGGTCCTCAATCGAAATCGCCGAACCGTCATTCACCGGCCTGCGAACACTCGACGACTATCCGCTGGATGAACTGGTTGACTTCATCGACTGGTCACCGTTCTTCCAGACCTGGGAACTTCGCGGCAAGTACCCGGCGATCTTTGAAGATCCGGTTGTCGGTACCGAAGCCCGTCGACTCTTTGACGACGCCCGACGGCTACTGGACGAGATCGTTTCGGGCAAGCTGCTCACGGCGAGAGGCGTTTTCGGTTTCTGGCCCGCGAATTCGGACGGGGACGACATTGTGGTCTTCAACTCAGAGCCCTCAGCCCCAATCGCCCGTTTCCCGACGCTGCGACAGCAGTGGGAACGCAAAGGCCAGAAGGACTTCCGGTCGCTGGCCGACTACATCGCGCCCATCGACTCCGGTCGCACCGACTTCCTCGGGGCGTTCGCAGTCACAACGGGAATCGGTTGCGATGATCTGGTCGCCCGCTTTGACCGGGATCACGATGATTATCAGTCGATCATGGCGAAGGCATTGGCAGATCGTCTGGCCGAAGCCTTCGCCGAGCGCCTGCACATGATTGCTCGCAACGAGTGGGGATACGGAGCGGCCGAAGAACTCGCCAGTGCGGACCTGATGGCCGAGAAATACCGGGGAATCCGACCTGCCTTCGGCTATCCCGCGTGTCCGGATCACACCGAGAAGCGAACGCTGTTCGAACTGCTCGAAGCCGAACAGCGGACGGGCATCTCGCTCACGGAGTCTTTTGCCATGTTGCCTGCCGCCTCTGTCAGTGGGCTGTACTTCTCACATCCGCAATCGCGTTACTTCACGGTCGACCGCATCACTCGGGAGCAGGTTGAAGACTACGCGAGGCGAAAGAACATGCCGGTCTCAGAAGTCGAACGCTGGCTGGCGCCGAATCTTGGATACGATCCGTAAAACGAATGGCCAGATCGCGAAGGACATCTGTGTGAGCGAACCCCATCACCGAACTCAGTCCTGGATCGGCGAGATTCCGGGCACGTTGCGAATGATCGACCAGACGCGCTTGCCGGTCGAGTTTGTCGAGATTGACTGCGGGACCGTGGAGCAGGTGTGGGAGGCGATTCGATCACTGCGCGTGCGGGGAGCCCCCGCCATTGGTGTCGCCGCGGCCTTCGGGACGGTCGTCGGCCTACAGACTATTCCACTGGCTGAACGTAGTGACTTCGATCGGCGCCTGCTCCAGGTCACCGACTACCTTGCAGAGAGCCGACCCACTGCAGTCAACCTGTTCTGGGCACTGAACCGTCTGAAGTCGGTTGCCGCGGACCATCCGGAATTGCCGCCCGACGCGATGCTGCAGCGACTGCTCGCTGAAGCCCGAGCCATCGACGACGAAGACCGTGCCATGTGCGCGGCGATAGGGCAGCACGGCATCACGTGCATGCCGGAATCGGGAGGCGTACTGACGCACTGCAACGCGGGCGGACTGGCCACTGCCGGCGACGGCACGGCGCTGTCCGTCATCTTCGCCGCCTGTGCCGCGGGGCGTCCACTGGAAGTCTACGCGGATGAAACAAGGCCGTTATTGCAGGGTGCGCGACTGACATCGTGGGAACTGCAGCAGCGAGGCATTCCTGTCAAAGTGATCTGCGACTCAATGGCCGCACTCGTCATGCGTGAGCAGAAGGTGCAGGCGGTCATTACCGGAGCCGACCGCATCGCCATGAACGGAGACGCAGCAAACAAGATCGGGACCTACTCGATCGCCGTCCTGGCCAAAGCGCATGGAATCCCGTTCTATGTCGCTGCCCCATCCAGCACATTCGATCCGGCAATTGAAAGCGGCGACGAGATCCCGATCGAGGAACGCGACCGCGCCGAGATCAGCCACGGCTTCGGGCATCAGACAGTCCCAGACGGTGTGGACGTTTGGAACCCGGCATTCGACGTCACGCCAGCACGGTTAATCCGAGCAATCATCACGGAGCGGGGAGTCATCGAACCAGTCAACTCGGAGACCGTGCAGCAGATGGTTGGGCGAGCGTGTTGACCACACTCATCTCGTTCGCGCCCGCGCACCGAATTGGAAACCCCGTGAACCCAGACGGTTCACACCGGCTTGATCCAGATGAACACTTTTGCAGTGCCAATTGTTGCGGCTTCTGCGCTCGACTCTTTGAGGTCCGACCGTTCAATTGAGTCGGCCAGCGTTTCCTCACGGATGTACGACTGCCATTCGACGATGGCGTCGACCACTTTTTCATCCGTTGTGCGGTACAGGATTTCGATACGGTCCTGAATCTGCAGATTGTGATTCTTGCGGAGTTGCTGCACCTGACGCACGAAGTCGCGAGTCATGCCCTCGCGTTCAAGTTTCGGGGTGATCACCGTTGAGATTGCGATCTGCACTCCGGAGTCGTCGGCACAACGCCAATCGGTCGACTGCTCGGTGCTGATCATCACGTCCTCGGGAGCGAACTCCAGTTCGTTGCCGTCGAGGGTTATTGTGATTGATTGGCCGGAACGTAACGGGGCCAGTTCGGCTGGGTCGACGTTGGGCAGCTCCTTGCGGATGACGCCCAGCAATTTGCCATACTTCGGACCGACCGTTTTCAGATTCGGTTTGAACGAGTAGCTGACCAGGTCGTCCAGGTTATCGGCACTGGTCAGCGTCTTGATATTGAGCTCTTCACGGATCACATCGCCCAGGTGCTCGATGGCCTCGCACTGTTCAACATTGCTGCTGGCGAATCGCAATTCACTGAGCGGCTGTCGCACACGAAGACTGCTCTCCTCGCGGACTTTGTGCCCAAGTTTCACAACCAGTTGCGCCGTTGATGTGCGTGAATTCAGCGTCGGATCGAGCAGCTCCTGATCGGGCTGCGGATACTCACAGAGATGGACTGAGCTGGGATTGGCGTCTGCCGTTTCACCGGTTGACGACTCACTCCCTGTTCCCTGTTCCCTCTCCCCTGCTTCCGCTCCTACTACCAGATTCTGATACATCCGCTCGGTCAGAAATGGAATGCACGGCGCCAGCGCTTTGCACAATGTCACCAGCACGGTGTACAGCGTTTGATAGGCAGCCGTCTTGTCTGTGTCGCTGGCGTCTTTCGATCGCCAGAAACGACGGCGATTGCGGCGAATGTACCAGTTCGACAAATCGTCCAGGAATGCTTCCGCCGCGCGACAGAATTCGGCCACGTTGAACTCGGGAAGTTCGCGGTGTGCGACCTGCAACAGCGCCTGCAGGTTCGAGAGGACCCAGCGATCGATCTCGGGGCGATCCGCGACAGGGATCGTCTCGCCGTTTGGATCGAACTCATCCAGTCGCGCGTAATTGACGAAGAAGGCGTACGAATTCCATAGTGGAATCAACACGCGTCGGCGCACTTCGTCCGCAGGCTGACTGGTGACCTTGCAGCAGGGCACGCCTTCTTTAGTCTCGCTGATGGGACCGTCGGGGGTTTCCAGCGTGACAGTCTTGTCTTTGTGCCGTGTGCCGAAACGCAGATCGCTTGACGGGTTCTGGACGAGATACATCCAGCGAACGGTGTCGACGCCGAGCTGTTCGGCAGCTTCCTCAAACCAGATGGCTGTGCCATCAGTTTTATGCATCGGGTTACCGGACTCGTCCTGCACGAGGCGATGCCCGAGCAGTGTCTTAAACGGCCGCTTTTCTATCGGGTCGTCGGTCTCGTCGTATCGCATCATCGTCGAGAGCGACAGCAGCGAATAGAACCAGTTGCGGAACTGGCCGGGGAAGCACTCGGTTACCAGGTCGGCGGGGTACCACTTCTGCCACTCGTCGTGGTCGTGGTTGTAGTGCATGGTCGAAAACGGAACGATGCCCGCGTCGAGCCACGGGTTGCCGACGTCTTCAATCCGCCGCATCTTCTGGCCGGGATGTTTCGTGCTTTCCAGAACAATGCCATCGATCCACGGCCGGTGTGGCGTGTTGCCTTCGAATTCGTCCCAGCCTTCGACGGCTCGCTCTTTCATCTCAGCCAGTGAGCCCATGACTTCGAAGTCGGTTGGGTCTTCCTCGTTGACCCAGATGGGAAGTGCCAGTCCCCAGAAGCGCTTCTTGGAGATCATCCAGTCGCTCATATTGGACAGCCATTCGCACTCGCGATTCTGCCCGTCGATGCTGTCCGGCAGCCAGCGAATCTGTCGCGTGACGTCCTTGATCTCCTCCCGCCAGTCCATGTTGATGAACCACTCATCAACGAGTCGGAAGATCAGTTCGTCACCGGTCCGCCAGCAGTGTGGGTAGATGTGCGGATACACCTCAGTCGCGACCAAATGGCCGTTCGCCTTGAGTTTCTCAAACACCAGTTCAGCGGTTTCCGGATCGATGGCTTCGCGGCCAGTGAAGTCGCCGAAGCCTTCGTCATAGCGGCCGTCTTCGCGCAGAGGTGCGATACCCACCAGACCGTGTTCGGCACCGAGCTTGTGATCGACGTCACCGCAGCCCGGTGCAATGTGGACAATGCCGGTTCCCTCACCGGCAACGACGTGCGCACTTCCGCGCGAATCCCGTCCACCGTCGATGACTCGGTGACATTGCAGGGCTGAGGGCTGAGGGTCGGTGACTGAGGGCTCATTGTCCTCGCCGGCAATCCACCCTCCGGGATTCTGCTGGGCGGGCAGGTCGTCGAACGGTCCGTCGTATTCCCAGCCGACCATTTCGGCACCTTTGATCGTGCCGACTTCCTCGAATCCGCCCTGCTCCTTGAAGAGCTGTGCGATCGTCTTGAGCTTCGGGACCTTCTTCGGCCACTTCCATTCCGGGCGTCCGAAGCCTTCCTTGTACTCGGTCGCCAGCCGTTGAAAGTTCAGGTTGTCCTTCGCGAAGTAATAGATCGCGCCGTCGCGTTTTGTTTTTACCTGCACGTAATCCAGGTCCGGATTCACTGCGGCGGCGACATTGCTGGTCAGCGTCCACGGAGTCGTCGTCCACACAAGCAGAAACTCGTTCTCGCGACCTCGCAGCGGAAACCGCACGAACACGGACTTGTGTGTGGTGAGCTTACGCCCCTCGGCGATCTCCATCTGGCTGTAGGCGCTGCCGCCGCGACCCGACCACGGCATGACATCGTGGCCCTGATAGATCTTTCCGCGCGTGGCGCACTTCTTGAGGAACGTCCAGATCGTCTCGTTGTTCTCGGTCGAGAACGTGAAGTAGCTGCCGCCCCATTCCGGGCAGCCAAGCCGTTCAACGAGCTGATGCGCGGGAGCCGTCGCTGTCGCGCCCGACGGAGCTGTGATGCTGACCTCTTCGTCGGAACCCATCTTCTCTGACAACAGGCGAAGCTGACCGGCATCGTCCCAGTCCATCCAGTATCCGAGTCGCACGGACTGCTCGGTCTGCCGAGCGGCGAAACGCAGCACTCGTTTCTTGCACTCGTTCACGAACTTGTCGATGCCGTACTCGTTGATGGCCGTCTTGGTGCCGAGACCCAGTTCCTTTTCGACCTCGACTTCGACCCACAGGCCCTGACAGTCGAATCCGTTCTGGAATCGCTGATCGTGCCCGGTCATCGCGAAGAACCGCTGATAGCAGTCCTTGTACGTGCGACCCCAGGCGTGATGAACTCCCATCGGATTGTTGGCCGTGATGGGGCCATCCAGAAAGCTCCAACGTGGCTTTCCGGCGTTCTGGTCGCGGAGCCTGCGGAAGATTCGAGCCTCATCCCAGAACTTCAGGATCGAGTGTTCTCCGCGGACAAACTCAGCGTCTTTAACTTCCTGGAACATCGTGAGGGGCGGTTCAAAGGCGAAGGACATGCGACGGCCATTCCGTGACCGGTCGCGAAGCTGAGAGTTCTACCGGATCGACTGTCCAGATGGAATTGCCGCCAACGTCGTCATCCCGCTTTGAGAAGCGGCTACTTCGACTGTGACTGTTCCGGCAGCGGCCTGGGCTCGGGCGGCTTGATGAAGAACTCAAACTTCAGTGGCGTCTGGATAATCGCCTCGATCCGAACGGACGTGGCCCCAGGGTGCGTTTCCAGCATCAGGAGTGTCCCTTGACCATGTACGGACTGCTGATGCACGCCGACTTTGCGGTCCTGATCGTCGACGGCACGCAGTGTCAGACTGGTCTCACCAGTCCGAGTCGGGAATTCGACCAGGACGTGCGGAAGTTCACATTCGACGTTGTACACGTCTTGTCCGCCACGAGATTCGCGGCGTGATTCGTAACGGTAATGCCGCTGCTGGCGACCGTTCTCAGCCTTGAGGCCCAGCTTCGAGTAGTGCGATCCGCTCGTACTCCCGTTGCCGCCACCACCGGTCGCAGACGTAAGGCGATATGACACTTTGCCACCTCCGGCGATCAGGCGCACGGTCGCATCGCCGGCAGCACTCACGACAGCCAGGTTTGGTTTCAGAACCTGCTTTTCCCGAGGTAGCTCGATGGGGTCGAAACGAATGATCTCGGACTCGTTGAAACTGGCAGTTTCTTTGCGGTATGCCGTTGCCTCAATTCGCCATGCAGGTTCGTGCGGCGACAGTTCGATCTGCCACTGTCGACTCTGATTCCCGAGAGCGTCCGACAGGTTGAAGTTGGTAACGCTCCACTCGTCCGTCTTCTGGCCAGCGTACTTCAAGCTCCAATGCTGGTTCTTCCCGCGGTCGAACGTCACGTTCGGCTCGTCAATCCTCCCGTTGTTCGTGTGTCGCTGCCGAATGTCGCGCTTCGTGTTGAAGTGATTCAGCGTGAGTTCAAGGTCGCCATTCTGTCTTGTGATCGGCAGTTCTTCTGGCGTCCATTCCGTAGTTGGTTGTGGCACAGGATTCGGAATCTCGACCGAGGCCAGTTCGTTTCCTTCCACGCCGTATATCTTCAGAACGGCAGGCCCGTCCGAGCGAAACACGGGGAACTCACTGCATACCAGCAGGATTCGCGACGGGTCAGATATGTGGCGCGAATCATCTTCGGAAAAAGGCCGATTGCCGCCGCCGGAACTGCTGCCTCGTCCCGAGTATACGAAGCGTCTGGCGTCGTCGTCGCGGTGCTCGTATCCGGACTTGTCAGCAATGGTTGAGTGAGACCACCAGTCGAAGTGCAGATAGCGTCCGCTCTTCGCGTCCTGTCGCGTCATCCAGATCACGACACTGTTCTCTGACGTGTGGGTATCGGGTGTCTGGCGGCGAAAAGGCGACTCGAACGGATCGATCGATGACCGCGGGACGAGCACATCCAGTTGGTGGCTGGTCCCGTAGGAAACTTTGTTGACCACCAGAATCGAACCGTCTTCCATCGTTGTCTCGGCCACGACATCAATCTGTTTGATCAGCGAGTCGGTTTCGACATTCCCGACGATCGTCAGCACGGTCGACATCGCCAGCAATGAAACGACGGCAAGCAACGCGATTAAAGTCAGTGGACTGAACTGGCGAAGCATCGGACACATTTCCTCGGAGTTGTCTGCGGCACCAAAAGGCACCAGCCTACCAGCGCGTCGGCGGGCTGGGCAGGTGCTCCGCAGACAATCCGCGTCGAGCGGACTATTCTGCCGACGTGACGTCACCCGTGATCAGCCACCGGAGATCAGACCATGACTACGTCGAGTCGCTCGCCTCAGATTAACCGTCGCGATGCCCTGTCCTGCATATCCACGTCTGCCCTCGGGTTGCTGGCCGCTTCGCGCGTCGACGCGGTCAATGCCGCAGGGGTTGCAGATCAGTATGCGGGTCTGACTTCCGACAAGTACCTGGGCGGAATGAAGGTTCTGGCGACGATCGAGGACAGCAAAGTCTTCACCGAAGGCCCGGCCGGCGACGGGCATGGCAATCTGTACTTCACCAACGTGCCAGTCGACAAGATTCACAAGTGGGACGGAAGCAAACTGTCTGTTTTCCGCTCGGAGTCCAATAAGACCAATGGAATGTACTTCGCGCCAAACGGCGACCTGCTGGCATGCGAAGGTGGTGCCGGCCGTGTGACTCGCACCAATATGAAGACGGGCAAGATTCGCGTCCTGGCCGACTCGTATAACAAGTTTCCGTTCGCCGCCCCGAATGACTTGTGTCTGGACGGAAAGGGCCGCATCTATTTCACGTCACGGCCCGGCACGACGGATCCGAAGAAAGGCAATGTCAACTCGGTGTATCGCATCGATCCCGACGGCAATGTCACGCAGATTCTGGCCTGGCCCGACGTGCACATGCCGAACGGGATCGTCACGTCCCCTGACAACAAGACGCTGTATCTGATCGAGGCCCATCCCGACGCTGACCACAATCGGTGCATTTTTGCATACGACCTGGGCGATGACGGATCGGTCAGGAATCGTCGCACGCTGATTAACTTCTATCCCGGACGCAGCGGCGATGGCATGTGTATTGATGCCGAGGGAAATCTGTATGTTGCAGCCGGTCTGCATAAGACGCGCAAGACCAGCGAAACACTCGATACGCGACCCGGAATCCATGTCGTGTCGCCGCAAGGCCGGCTGGTTGCGTTTGCCGAGACCCCCGAAGACACGATCACCAACTGCGCATTCGGCGGGAAGGACTTCCAGACTCTGTTTGTCACATGCGGGACAAAGCTGCTGAGCTTCCGGACGACGATCCCCGGGAAGCCCGCATACCGTTCAAGTGCTTCGTCGTAACTCAAGACCGTCACGATTAAATCAACGTCTGAACCGCATAAATGCGGTTACTACGAACACCATGAGCGAACCGTCCCATCGGATACTGCTGCGAGGTCCGTGGCAGTGCGAATGGCTCGAAGGTCCAGAGCCCCCACTCCCCGAGCGATCGTCGTCGGTTCGCATGCCAGTCTCCTGGCAGGACGCATTTGGTCCCGTGGCTGGCCGCGTGCGATTCCAACGCCGTTTTCACAGTCCCACGAATCTTGAGCCGGAAGAGCACGTCATTCTGGCATTCGAAGGACTGGAGGGCACAGCGGAGATTTCCGTCAATGGAACCCGCATCGCAAGTGCCGGGCCGATTGAAGACATCCTGCGATGCGACGTCACGGAATTCCTGCGGCCCTTCAACGATTTGACCGTCGACATCGACTTCGACGCACGCTCAACCGACCGGCCCGGCGGGCTGTGGAAACCCGTCGCAATCGAAATTCATTTCGTGATGCCGGGCTGAGGAAAATCGGGCCAGCTAATGCTGCGGGATCGCGCCCACGATGGTGGACGGCATGTCATCCGAATCTGAGTGCAGCATGACCTGAAAGCTGATCATGCCCAGAGTCAGTTGGTCGCCGGAACAAAGCGGCGCCTCACTGACAGGGACTTCGTTAACCAGCGTGCCATTGCGGCTGTTGAGGTCTCGGACAAAGACCCCGCTGCGATCGCGTTCAATTGAGCAGTGAAAGCGACTGATCCAATGATTGTCGATGAAAACGTCGGCCTTGGGACTGCGTCCGATCACCGCCGGTAACTCACTGAGTTCGAAACCGTCGATCACTCGAGCTGCGTCCACGCACACGAATTCCAGGCGGAATGAATGGTTGTCGTTCATGACAGAATTCTGATCGGCTTCACTGACTCTCAGATTCGAAATCATTGATTTAGCGTCCCGTTGTTGTGAGTGCGGCATCTCGAACCGCGCTGCTTCGCAGATTGCCGGAGGACGGTCAATTCGACGTTGGTCGAAGTCTCGTGAGCGTTACGTACGGTGACGGACCAGTGACTCGCTGGGAGGCGCGCACGACCGGAAAATACCGGCAGATGACGTAACAACTCTGAGAAATTGGGAATGGGAATGTCAGCGGGATGGTTGTTCGGCAGGTTCGCCGCAGGTGGGGATTCGGCAGGTGCTGTTTGCAGGGCGGGGGGAGGGAATCTCTCGCAGTCGCGATGGGCCGCGCTCAGGATTGAGCTGCGGCGTCAGGAAGTCGTTTGAGGGGCATACGTCAGCAGGAAGTTCTCAAATCGAAGGCCATCCTCATCGGAAGTGTCGGCGATCGTTTCGAAGAGACGCAGGATGATCTGATGGAAGCGTTCACGACACAACGAATAAAAATTGTGTTTTCCGTCCCTGCGAACCTTTACGAGGCCGGTCTGTTTCAACAGAGCCAAATGGTGACTGACCGCTGGCTGACTCTGCTTCAAGCGACGGCACATGACGCCCACGTTCAATTCCGACTCGTTCATCAGGAAAAAAACGACGCGCAACCGACTGGGCTCGGCCAACATCTTGCAGATTTGAGCAACGTCGTAGAACTCCTCGGGAAGTTCCTCAGGTCTATCCAGAGTGGCGTCAGTGGACGCTTCCAGCGTGGCAATCATCAGAATTCTCCGCATGAGTAATCGTGGGCGGGAATCTATGACTGCCTTCGACTCGCTGACAGGATGTTTTTCGTATATATTTCCTGTTTTTGCGTCACTGTTGCGGTTTTACAGTCGGACATCTGTACGTAAACCATTTTGTAGTTGTTACTTACAGCTCATATGTTTAGGCGCCGTATCCGTCAGTCCCGTCGAGATTCGCGAGTTCGTCGGCAGTGACGGCCCCCGTGTGAAGTGCAGACGCAATCAACACGCCGTGCAGGTTCTGCGCGGCGATCACCTGTATGTCGGCAGACGAACGCACTCCGCCGCCCGTGATGAGATTCGACCGAGGCGCGAAGTCTGCCAGCTCGCGGCACAGCGGGAGCGTCGAAACTCCCTGTCCGACTCCGACGGCGGCCAGATCGAGCACGATCATGTCCCGGACACCTGCTTCGAGGACCGCCGCTCCTATGTCCAAAGGCTCGGGGCTGAGCAGATCGAAGAACGTTCGCACTGGCACTCCGGCGTTCAGGTCGAGGCTGAAGACAACGCGATCAGCCCCAACACTTCGGACCAGCATCTCCAGCGATGACAGCAGCGGCCACGTTTCCAGACCAGCGATGACTTGTGTTGCCCCGGCGGCAAGTGAAGCCTCGGCATCGGCGGCGCTGCGCAGGCCACTGTCGATCAGCAATCGAAAACCCTCGGCGGCCAAAGTTCGGTAGATTTCATAACTGGGTTCACCTCGCAGAATCGCATCGAGGTCGGCGACATAGAGCGTGTTCAGGCCGAATGTGTCCCGGAATGCGAATGCCACGTCGAGTGGGTCAGCGGACGGGACGATCACACTCTCGACCGGACGATATGATTCGCGCTGACCGGCAACTCCGCGGACGACGACACCATCGAGCAGGTCCAGCACCGGGATGATCAGCATGGTGGATACGGTAAGTTCATACGCGCTTCTGAGATAGGAAGCCAGGTGCGCTCTACGTCGGTTGGGTTCATTAAAGACTGATGCTTAACGATTGGCGAAGTGTCGGGACTGGTCATCATCTGGAACGGTCGCAGCACTCCAAGTGGCTTTCACTTCGAAAACAACACTCATCAATCGATTCTGTCGTCGCATGATTCTGCGAAAACATGTTGGTCGAAATTGGGTTCGAAGGGGACTGGATGTCGGATTCGCCCGGCGCGGAAGAAGTTCCAGTGAGTGTAGACGGCCTGGGCGCTGGTGGCGGCTCCTTTGCCCTCTCGGGTTACGATCGGGCAGCATTCGAACCGTTGTTTCAAGGAGCCACCACTGATATCAGAACGCCATCAGTTCCACGGTCACGATTCTTCGGCCGACTCTCAGAAACTGGCGAAGTTCCAGGCGCGGGACGGTCAGTTGCTGCTGTCGATGCTCGACGTTGTGGAGCAGGCTCAATGTGCCATTGATGAGGTCGTTGATGTCATGGGACCGGAAACGATCGAGGCCATCCTCCGCATGAGTGCTAAGCAACTCGCGGGGGCGGCAGCAGATCAGCACATTTATCGGACGCGTCGGCGGTCACCGATGGCCGACCGTGCGGCATCGAAGCTGGTCAGGCCTTCCAATAGAAAAGTACGCAAGTCCCGTTTCTGCCGCGCTGTCAAGTTGAGCGGGAAGACCTCCTCGTCCAACTGATCATTTGCCAGGCCGCCGTTGTTATAGAAGTCTATCACAGTATCCAGTGACGTGAGACTGCCGTCGTGCATGTATGGGGGGTGTAAGGCGACGTTTCTCAGTCCGGGTGTCTTAAAACTCGCGCGATCACCTTCAAGTCCGCTGATCTTCTTGCGCCCCTCGTCAACTGGGATTGAATCGACCCCAATTCCAATATTGTGAAATGCTCTGTCCGTGAAAAGCGAACCTGCGTGACAGGCTCCACAGTGAGCCTTTCCATAGAACAGCTTCAGCCCTCGCTGAGCTGATGTGGACATGGCGTTCCGATCGCCGGCACGGAAGCGGTCAACTGGAGCGTCACCTGCGAGGATCGTTCGCTCGAAGGCGGCAATCGCGTTGCCGATACCTTCTACACTTGGGGGACCATTGAACGCCTCTCTGAACCGATCGAGATACTCCGGAACTTGAGCGATCCGGCCAACGACCGACGACAGAGTCTGCTCTCCCATTTCGCCCGGATTGACCAACGGTTGCAGGGCCTGATTCTCCAAACTGGTTGCGCGACCATCCCAGAACAGGTTTTCAGCCCAGGCGACGTTGAAAAGGCTTGGCGCGCGTCGGAGTTGTTTTTCGCCGCGGAATCCGACGGCTGTCGCGTGCCTGCCTGTCCAGCCGTGCTGGGGATCATGGCAGGTCGCGCAGGATACTGAGCCGTCTACAGATAATCGGCGATCAAAAAACAGCTGCCGGCCCAGACGGATTATTGAGATGTTCGTATTGGCGGCTTC
Source organism: Planctomycetota bacterium (assembly GCA_963579025.1). Classification (GTDB taxonomy): domain Bacteria; phylum Planctomycetota; class Planctomycetia; order Planctomycetales; family Planctomycetaceae; genus CAUZFZ01. The sequence continues at coordinate 104,726 of CAUZFZ010000010.1, forward strand.
GTCCGGAAGTCGAGGCAGACCGCGGAGGATCTGCAATTCACTCAGCAATTCTCCATCTGTCTGCTGAGTGACCGCATCCGATGTCAGCAGCCAAAAGCAGACGAATATGGAAAAACAGAGTACACGAATTTCGCGGTCTGCCTGGTCCTGGGCGCTGCTCGCGCTCGGGCGAATCGTGTTCAGATTCAGTCGCCACATGGCCGAGGATCTCCGGGTTTATTCCGCCAGCCAACGAAAAATGCGGCCAGCCTCGTCGCCAGACAGGAGATGACGTGTCGCTGAGTTCCACGCGACACTCAGGACAGTGCTTTCATGTCCGGCCAGAGTGACGAGCACATCGCCGCTGCGAGTGTCCCACACGCGCAGTCGCTGATCGCGGCCACCGGAAACCAGTCGCGAGCCGTCGTCGTTGAATGCCAGGCAGTGAATTGCAGCCGTGTGCGAGTGAAGTTCGCGAATCAGAGTGCCATCGGCCGGATTCCAGATTCTTACGACTGCATCGCTCCCGGCAGTTGCGATCTGGTTCTGACTCCATGCGATACAGTGAAGCAAATCATCGCCCGTGTGAATCTCCCTGTCCGATGTCTGATTCTCGAGGGAATGAATCCGCAGCACACCGTCGCGCGCGACCGTGGCTATGCGCTCTCCGGTCAAATTCCATGCGACGTCGGTGATTTCCAGTGAGCTGATTCTCCTGGCCGACTGTTCTTCGAGCGATGTCGTGTCCCATACGTGAAGCACTCCCTCGGTTCCTGCAGTTGCAATCCGTGTGCCCTGAGTATTGAAGCGAATCTTGAGTATGTCATTAACGTCAGCCAGAACTGCCTCAGCTGACTTCCACGGGTGGGACATCATGTGCAAATGCCCATCGACGCCGGACCATGCCGTGTATTGGCCATCCGCTGAAACCGCCGTTGTCCACACTTGGCCCTCCCCCGATTCGTTGCCCGCGATCACGGCGCCGCTGTCAAGTTCGAGAAGAGTGAATCGATTTCCGTGAGCAGCTGTCACGTGCCGTGCCGTCGAATCGACCTGCAGGTCGTAGACAGGAAACGGAGACTCAAGAAGGACAACGACGCCATCCTGCTGTTGCGTGTTCCACGATCCTATCGTCCCGTCGTCACTGACCGATATCAGCAGATCGGCCGAGGCAAATCCAAGTGCTGTCACTGTGGCAGAATGCCCGCGAAACGTACCGAGATTCTGCTGCGAAACGGTGTGCCACAAGTAGATCAACCCGTCCTCGGAACCGGCGGCGATGTACTCGCCATCCGGAGACCAGGCCAGCGAAGCAAGTGGCAATCCCGTTCCCATAAGTCGGCCTTTCGTCGAACCGTTACGCACATCGAACAGGTTGACTGCGTGGCCGTCGTTGGCAATCGCCAGTAGATCGCCAGCTGGTGAGAACGCGAGTGCCCGTGCCGGTTTCGAACCGTCTGTCAATTCGTGCGGCTCGAACGAGCCGTCGATCGACAGTATCTGGACGCCTTCATCAGGGCCCGCAATGACCAGCGTGCGGTCATCGGGTGAGAGTGCAAGTGCCGACACTGCGGTTGCGTCCCAAAGCTCGTCAATCGTCTGGAGAGAAGCCGCATCAAGTTGTCTGACTTCACCGAATCCAGTTCGAATGTCACCAGTCCCGAGAATGATCTGGCTTCCGTCGTGCAACCACGTCAGACACGTCACCGGCCGCCGAACATGCAACTCCTGCAGTAATTCTCCGCTCAAACGATCGTAGACTTTGACGGAACCATCACTGCCACCGCTCGCGAACTTTGCACCATCAGGAGACGCGGCCACAACCGTGACGTCCCAATCATGATCCTGCACACGGAATCTCGCTGTTCCCGTCGCCATGTCCCAAAGCGCCGTTGTGTGATCTCGGCCGCCTGTCACCACCTGGGTACCACCGGGCAGGACGGACATTGCCAGTACACCGTCCACATGCGCGTTCACGATTCGATGCCGCGTGTTGCACAGGCGGCTCATGTAATACCACTCCCATTGACGCAAATCGGTCGGGCACGCGTCAAGCAGATCCCGTACCCGGTCAATACGTCCAGCAGACCATTCGCGTTCGGTCAGAGAAATGCGATGCGCGTAGGCCTTTTGTCTGATGACCTTCAGATTCCGCCGAACCTCGTGGGCAATGGCAGTGGCGGTTTCTGCTTCACGGTCGGCCCGTTTTCGCTCTCGGGCTTCGTCCTGCTTCGCCATCAAAGCACTATTGCGCTCGGAGTTGATCCAGAAGAAGGCGATGACAACTGTCGCCAGAACCGACGCAAGCAGACCACGCGATACAATGCGAATTCGGTTCATACGTTGCGTGTGTTCGACTTCACGACGTTGCTTCTCAGCCAACTCTTCAAACAGGTCGAGACGCAACTCCGTATGCGTCAGATCCTCCATGTCCAGGACTGAGCCGCACAGGTCGTAGTCCTTTTTCCTGAGCGCACTCTCGGCGTACGCCAGCCGTGCATCGCTGGCACCTCTGATGGCCGCCTCATTGCCGAGCCACAGTTCGTGAGCCTGCTCGAACGCGAAAATCGCCTTGGAATAGACTTCATGGTCGTCGGATTCCCTGGCTCCCGAGAGAAACTCCTGGCCTTGCTCGGCGAGAGAATTGCTCTCGATGTGAGCAAAGTACTCTCTCACAGCGTCCTGAAAGTCGGCCGCCGTCTGGTATCGAGCCTCACGTGAACGCGACATTGCCTGCATGGCAATGTCCATCAGCATTCCAGATTCCCCGCTCGGGGCGATTTCATTCTGCGCCGCCGCGCGCAAACATTCCCTGATCGTCTTTTGCGGGTGCGGTGGAGAACCAGTCAGAATCTCAAACAGAAGCGTGCCCAGCAGATAGACGTCACTCCGGCGGTCGACTTTCTCAACCGGACCATTGGCCATTTCCGGAGCCATATAGCAAGGCGTGCCGCCAGACCGGGGTTTCGGAAACGACATGCGTTTCGGATTGTCCAGGGTGGGCATAGCCAGGCCCCAGTCCATGACCAGGACCTCCCCGAACTCGCCGAGCATCACGTTGGCTGGCTTCAGATCCCGATGAATGAAGCCCCGTGCATGTGCCAGTGCGACAGCATCCGCGACCCGCATGAGGATGTTCAGGTTCTCCCGCAGAGAACTTTCGGGCATCCGATCGGCCCACTCGACTCCGTGAACCTGCTTCATCACATAGAACGGCGTGTTGCCGCCATCCAGACCAAGATCGTAAACGGGGACGATGTTGGGATGGTCCAGTTCACCAGTAATCATCGCTTCTGAGACAAATGAGAGTCGCGAACTCTCGCGTCGGGCGGCGCCCGTCTTCAGGACCTTGATCGCCACCTGCCGGTCAATGGAATTCTGTCTTGCCGCGTAGACCTGGCCGATTCCACCTTCTCCCAACAGTTCCTCGCGCACGTAATCGGGAATCCCCTTCGGGTCGGTGTCCTGACGGCTGACTTCTCGTTGCTTCAGTACAGGGTCGAAACTCTGGACGAGGGTCTGATCCGGGTCAGTTTTGATCGTCTGGTGTGGCATTGCCTCGTCGACGATCGAATCGGTCCACTGCATGGTGATCATGCGATCGAGGTCGGAGCTAATCGTCGACTCGTGGTCTGGCTCCAACTGTGTATCACCCGCCGACTGTGTATCACTGGAGCTGCCAATGGCCGGTCGAGCAGTGGTTTCGCAATCGAACTGCTGATCGGAAAGTGCCTGGTAGGGAACGTCGAATTGAGTCAGTTGCTGACCAATTGTGGCATCCGGGTCACCGTCGTTTTCGCTGACGGCCCGAGCGGCGCTGCCGTCCGGATTCCCATCTGAATTGCTGTGATTCGATGTCGGTGGCCCGTTCATTTGTCTTTCCAGTAGTCATTCCATCCCGTGTTCTCGACTTCGCGCAGACGCACCTTCGGCGCGTTGGCGGACGACTCATTAAGAATGTCCAAACGACTATAACTCAGGACACCGGGCGTCGCATTCCCGCAGATGTGAAGCTGGGCAAGGCAGGTCGACTCTCTGGATTGTAAGGATTGTTTCAATTCTGGTGATTCCGCTCGCCGATCTCAGTTCGGTGTGGCGTCGACGAGCACACACGAATTCCTCAGACGCAATCTGGGATCTCGGGTGATGAATCACATGTCCAATAGAACACCATGTCTGACGATTGCTGTCGCGTTGCTGTTTTCTGCGGGACAGGCCCTCGCGCAGGACGCCCAGCTTGCGCGGCCGGCATCGACGCGAGCCCTGTTGATCAATGCGGAATTCCGTGGGCATCCACTTCAGATCGTGCTGGACCATTTTTCCACGCAGACCGGCGTCACGTTTCGTGTGGTTGGTGACAGACAAAAACCCCTGACATTCACCTGCCGGGCCGACTCCGTTGAAGATGCTCTTGAGCAATTAACTGTCGAAACCGGCGTGCTGTCGGTGGGCCGTGGCCGGAATTTCGTGGTCTACTCCGACGGGGCAGAAGACGAACTGGGTGACACGCCTGTTGTGTACCTGCACCGGCTGCGGCACGCGATCGCATCAAAGGCTGATGAACGGTCTTTTGGGTCAGACGCATTTAAAGCGACCAACGAGTCAGGAATCACGGATGTCTTCAGCAGTCTGAGCGAATACAGCTTTGCAAACGACCTGACGCTCAGTCGCGTCCCGCAGGAAAACGGCATTCTGATGCGAGGTTCACTGGCGGATATTCGCAGCGCTGTCGACGTCCTGCGCGTAATTGACCAGCCTCGCTACCTGGTCGTTGTCGAACTCCTGATCGTGGAGTACATCCACGGGAGTGAGTTCGCCTGGCGGTTTGACCTGACGAACGCTCGTGTCGCCCGGACACCACTGCAGAATGGCACTGACAATGGTCTCATAGGGAAACAGTTCCAGTTCGCCGAGTTCTCGCAGGCCCTTCAGGACGTAGCGATCAACGGTGCTGCCGGACAGGCAGCGCTGACCTATACGGCAGTCGGAAAACTGGCGTCTCAGTTCCGCGCCAATCTGATCTCGCTCGTGGGCGAAAGCCAGGCCCGCATCGTGACCAATCCCCGAGTAACCGTAGAGAACGGCAGCACCGGAAGTCTGAAGCTCGACGAGACCATCAACTTCATTCAGACGGTGGTTTCACCCGTCGGCACAACGGCCCAGCGCCAGGAACTGACGGCGACGACGCAGCTGATCGTCAAACCGGTCGTTGCCGGGCCGGAGCAGATCATTCTGGAACTCAGCCCGAAACTGAAGACGTTTACCACCAACGCGTCACTGATCGGAACAACTGTAGAGGATGGTGAGACTGAGCTTGCACGCCTCGCGGATACACAGTCCACCAAGGTGACCAGTCGAATCGTGATGCAGGCGGGAGAAACATGGATTATCGGCGGTCTGATTCGACAGTCGGCGACCGACGTCGAAGGGCGTTTTGACCCGCTTGACCGCCTGCCGTTGATCGGAAAACTCTTCCGGAGCGAAGCGAATCGTCGTGAGTTTACAGAGACCGTGCTCTATATCACTCCACACATCGTCAACATTGCCGACACCGACATTGACCACCTGGGTGAGGCATTCCACGGACTCGATGTGATGCATGAGCGGGGTGAGAAGCTTCGCGACTTCAACCGTCAGGATCGCATCCGTGACACCGAGTACACGGAGCAACGACGGCAACGAAGTCGAAAACGGTGGTTCTGGCCGATCCGGTGGAAGAAACAGGCGGGGCCGGGCCAATGAACCCACAACGACGATTTCTGTCCACGTCACTCGCAGGCTGCCTGTCGCTGCTGGTCTGCGATGGCGGACCCGCCATCGCCCAGCGACCGTTCATCAACCGCGGGACAGTTGTGCCGCTGGTGAATGAGACATTTGAAGACGCGCCGCTGCGCGTCGCCGTCGGAACCATCGCCGAACGGACCGGAGTTCAGTATCGAATCGTTGGCGATGCCGACCTTCCAGTCACGGGGCGCTGTACTGGCGCCTCGGCGGTCATGGCATTTCGAGAACTCGATGAGATTGCCGGCGTTCTGTCCGTCTTTCGGGGCAGAACTGTCACGGTGTACTCGGCCGACGCTGAAGACGCGCTGGAGGGCCGACCGCTGACGTACCTGCACCGCTTTCAATACGCCGACGCGTCAGAGGTCATGGGCGACGACTCGGAAACTGCGTCCGTACTGGGCCTGGACGAACTTCCGGATGTGCAGCTTGTTAAGAGCCTCAATGCCTGCCTGATTCGCGCGCCAATTGAAGATGTCCGCCAGGCTGTTCGACTGCTGCAGGTCGTCGACCGGCCACACCGCAATGTCATCATCGAACTCCTGATAGTGCAGTACTTTCATGGTGACCGGTATCAGTGGCAGTTTGATATCCGGAACGGAACGCTGATAAAGAACTACCGCTCCGACAATCTTGACGAAGACGATGATGTTAGTGGCGACGGCTTGGACGAGACGGACACAATTCCCTCAGCCGAAGAGTTTCCGTTTGACGAGAGCGACGACAGTCTGGAACCGGAACCCGGCAAGTGGGGTTTTGACGCGACCAGTCGGAACCTGTTGTCCTCCAGTGGAATCTCCGACCTCGCGTACACGGGTGTGGGTGTTCTCAGTTCGCAGTTCAAGCTGAATCTGACATCCCTGGTCGACGATAACCGTGCACGAATCGTGACCAATCCGCGGGTCGTGACGATGGCCGGTCATGCCGGACAGTTCAAACTCACGGAAGAGGTCAATTTCCTGGCCGGAGTCGACACAACGGTCGGACTTTCCGAGACGCAGGACTACGTGGGAACTGAGACATATCTGACCGTGAAGCCGACAGTGGCAAGTTCGTCGCGTATCCATATGCGGGTCGAGGGCCAGGTGGAAGTGTTCGTGCCGACAACGGCTGCGGAATTCGACACAGGACTCCCGGATCAGCGCAAGAGTCTGGTCGTCACGGAAGCATCGTTGAAGGCCGACCAGACGCTGATCATCGGCGGGCTGATCAAAGAGGTGTCACGCGATGGAGAAACGGGGTTCCCGATTCTCAAAGATGCGCCGCTGATCGGCCGTCTCTTTCGTGGACAGACTCGCAACCGGGCCTACATCGAAACGGTCATTTATCTGACTCCGCGTCTCCGCAGCCGTCGTCGCGAAGCCGCTCACGAAGACCGATACTTCGACGAGATCACGTCTCAGATGCAGCAGCTTCAGGACCGTGGCGAGCAGGTCGATTTCCTCCGCGAAATGGACGACCTGAAACGCCGCCAGCTCCGGCAGCTCAACCGGCAACTTGATAAAGACGTCCACAAAGAGCAGCGGCACATCCAGCTCCGCCACTGGCTGGACAAGTCGTCTGACACGCCCGGCGAAGTCTTCGTTCCCGAGATGCTCCCCGGACCGGCGGCCAGCCAGGACGTTGACGCAGTCTTCGGCGCCCCGCAGCCCGCTCCTGCGATCGTGCCGCCACTGCCAGGTCCTCAGGCCCGTACGGTGACGCCGACGCAGTGGCGACGCACGGCAGTTCCAACCCGTTATCTCACGAGACAGTGAGTAGGATGGGCACTCTTGACGCGCCCGACAGTGGTTCGTTTCAGGAGTTCAATCACGCTCACCAGCATCTCTTACAGGAGCAACCACCCGTTCCGGACGCTCCCTGCAATTGGCATAACCGCAACAATTGGACGACCTCGAAGCCGCAAAGCGGCGTCTGAACTGAGCCCCGAAAGGCGTCCACGGACAGCCACCGCGCGGCCGGAACGTGGGAATCAACGGACTTCCACTTTTCTGCCTCCGGACTATCACAGAACGAGCCGCGACCAGCGCTACTGTTAATTCTATCCATCTGTTGAGACCGCACATCTCATCTCCGTAGAGTGGACTCACCAATGACGAAACGACTCCCGTTCCCTGACCGGCGGGCGTCACTGCGGACGGGCACCAATGACTGACAACTCTGATGTAACACTCTGGACCCGTGCGGTCCGCGACGGGGACGAACAGGCCGCGCAGCGCCTGTGGGAGCACTACTTCGCGCGTCTGATGCGTCTGGCCCGCAAGGGTTTGAGCGACATGCCCACGGCCACCTACGACGAGGAAGACGCTGTCCTCAGCGCCTTCAACAGCTTCGTCAACGGAGTCCAGGCCGACCGTTTCCCGCAGCTTGATGATCGCCACAACATCTGGCGTCTGCTGGTCGTCATCACGAAACGCAAGATCGCCGAACGCGACCGCTACCAACACCGCCAGCGCCGCGGCGGAGACAACCCGCCTGTCCCGGCCACACTGGAGGAACTCGAACAACTGCTCTCGGACGAACCCGCGCCTGACTTCGCCGCGGAATTCGTCGACCAGTACGAGCGACTGATCAACAGTCTGAAAGAGGAGCCCCAGCGCACGATCGCGCTGATGAAGCTCGAAGGTTTCACGAACGAGGAAATCGCCACAAAGTTGAACTGCGCGAAGCGCACGGTCCAGCGCAAACTGGAACTGATCCGCGCCTCCCTCGAAGAAGTGATGGCGGCCGAGTCAACCTCGTCCTGAAACGGTCGGCCATCTGTATCGGTGGCATCCTGCCGCCGGAAAACAGTAGGCCGGAACAAGCGCAGCGCCGTTCCGGCGATCCATAGACGCTCGGCGATCCGCTGCCGGAACTGCGTCGCTGACGCTCCTTGTTCCCGGCCTACTCATGACGCCCGCTCCATTCCGAGCGCCGTGTCTTCCCGACTCGCCCGCAAGAAACTCCACCGACTGTGTCACCCCTTGCACCGCTTTCGACATCTCTTTCACAGCGACAACAGTTTCGGAAGGAGTGACCGTGATGAGTGCAGACCAGCAATTCCCGTTCGCCGCAAATAGCCTGTAAATATAGGGTTGCGCCGAATCGGCCTTCGTAAACATCGGCGTCTCCCAAGGCAGGGGACCTCACGACCGGAAGTGCGATTCGTCTCCGAT
>CAUZFZ010000011.1:0-113597 GCA_963579025.1 Planctomycetota bacterium
CAGAACCCCGGCAGCCAGTCCTGAGCGACGGCCAGCCTGAGACCACGCCAATCCGCGTGGTCCAACACTCACAAGGTGGGTCCGATTTCGACGCCGAAGTGGGTCCGTTTTGCACGCCTATCTCCAGACTGCTGCTACCGGAGCGGATCGTTCTGCCGGCGCAAACGACAGATCAATCTTCGAGCACTTCGGTCGACGACCAGCATTTCCGATGACGGTTTCGGCCGTTGGCGACGATCTCGTCGACGGCGGTGTCTCCTGTCCTTGCAGCGTGCTCCAGGTGCGTGCGGATTTCGTGGCGTTGTTCGATGGTGACTCCCCCGCTGTGTCGCTCATACCTTTCCCGCAGCCGCTGAACTCGGGCTGAAAAGGCGACGTCAACCGGTAGCTGTTCGGCGAGCCTTCGTCGCACCTCGTCGGAGAGTACTTCGAATCGACTGGCGAAAGTCTCGGCGCGATTCAGTTTGATCAGCATCCTTCTGGCCGCCGCCTGATTGGCTCGGATTTCGTCGCGTGTTTCACGGTCGATGGACGGGTGCCGGAGCGTGTCGTATTTCATATTGGCGAAACGGTTGTCGCCTTCGTGGCCGGTGCGGGCGTCAAATCTCTCCACCGGTTCACTCTGCCACGAAACTGGAGGCGCGCGAACCATCGAATTGTGATTCGTCAAGCGGTTTTTCGAGGAGCCATTTTTCCCGGCAGCTCAGCGGCGAGTTTTCCTGTCGACCGTCGGTTGGAATTCCCCTGCCGACAACCGCCCGTCGTCCGCGAGTCGGAGCAGGACCAGTCGGGGGCTGCGCAGACGGAAGGGCGGCGCGGCCGTGTCGCAAAAACAAAACAGCACACACATACAAAGGGGGGCCAACTTGCCTCGGCCTCGCAAGGCCGAGTGCGAGCCCGCACGTCAGAACTGGCCATTGAAAAACCGTCGATCGGGCTCGCAGGGGTGCCGGGGACGGATCCCCGGCTATTATGGTGGCAGCGTGGCGTGGACCGTCCGACCATTGCAGGTTGAGATTGTGGGCGCCCTCAGAAGCCCACAATCAACCAGCACTCCGCAGCATAATAGCCGGGAATCACGGAGCACCGCGGAGTGAGTTCCCGGCACCCCCAAGTTGGGGCGGGGAAACAACATACAAAAACAGGGCTCGTTCCAGCGGCGCGACCCGGGGCGGACACCCTCTGGTACACCCTGCTGGTACACCAGAGAGACCTCAAAACGGCAATCAGCCGCGTCACGGAGCACCTTCAGGTTGTGGAGCAGACGCGGTTCCAGCGGGTCGTTTCGAAAGTCTCGGCGGAGTTTTGGCGCCTCGATTCGATTCGTGATACGCTCGGCGCATGGGTCACTGGGGCTCTCATCCCTGGCAGAATGATTCCGCTCTCGACTGGCTGGATAAATTTGCTGCTGAGGCTCAACTGAATCAGCAGATCGACACGGGCTTGAATCTACCGCTGGAACAGATCGATGAAATTCGCGCGGCCGCGCACTTGCTGCTGACGCTGTCGTCTTCGGACGTACAGTTTGTCCTCGACTCTGCACCATTGTTGAAGCTGGCTCAGACGCGACTGCTTGAGGCCATTGAAGCAAAGCTGTTCACGAACCGACAATTCATCCTGCAGGTTCTGGGGGAAGTCACCGCTCTGAAAGCTGCGGTTTCGCGGCAGGGTCAACCCGGCAAAGATTCTCACAGTCCAATCGACGGCCTGATCGAAGCCGGCGAACAGTTTGGCCTGACGCTGTACACGGTGGCCGACGTTGAGGGCGACATTCCAGAGTCGCGAGCACGAGACGTTGTAGGCACGGGTTTTCTCGATGGAGATGCAGTTCTGCACGTGCAGCTTGAAGACGGACGCCCAGACGGCTTCCTGCTGAAGTTCCGTTGCTCACCCAGTGACGGCAGCGAATTTGACGAGGGCAGTCAGCCGGTCAAATGACGACCGGATTCTCACGGCGATCCGACTCGTGTTTCTGTTTCTGGTTCGACGAACCCAAACAGCCCTCCCCGCAGTAGCGAGATCATCTGCTGACGAGCTTACCCATTCACGAAAAGTCTGGAGAGGATCCTCTTTCGACTCGGTGTCGGGCGGATGTGACTCGGGCATTCAACGTGTGAAAGACGGCAATCATTCTGTCAGCAAAATTGAGAACGTTGAAACAATTCCGGCTTGACAGTTCTTTTGATGACTGCACAATGGCCATCACGACGTCACTGACGTTGCCTCCGGCTGACGACTGTTTCTGTTCCCTTTTGGCGAAGAACAGTCGCCCGGTTGTAATCCCATCTCTTCGGAGATCGTTTCTACCGAGCTGCAGCCACCTTTCGGCATGCACGCTCGGTACTTTTATTGGTGAGCACCGATTCAGAGTGCTCCTGATTCATGACGATCTTCAAGGATTCCAGGGATGCAGGTTCAGCCTGACGATTTCAATGTGCTGGCAACCATTGCCCGTTACTACCTGTTGACGCGAGATCAGATCCAATCGATCTGCTTTCCCGAACAGAGTTCCGGTCGAGCGACGCGTCGTCGGCTGCTGCGGCTTCGTGAAGCCAACCACCTGACGCGCCACCGTGTTCCGGTCGCGTTGCCTGAGACCAATGGGGCGGCGCCGGTTTACTACGTCACGAAGAGCGGCGCCGAAGCTCTCGCGTCTTACTTCGAGGACGAACGGTTTCTCACGACCAATACAAAGCATCCTCGCGCTGATCGGCTCAGCCATTGGACGGCCATCAATCAGACACGCCTGTTGCTGGAGCGTGCAATCGCCGCCCAGTCGTACGTAAAACTGGCGGGCTGGTTCACCGAGTGGGAAACGGTCAACAAAGATGACGCCGAGAAGGACCAGTTCGTACTGCACACGCAGCTCTCTGAAGAACCGCCGCTGTCGTGCTCGCCGGACGCCGCGTTCATGCTGACTGTTCACGACGTCAGCAAAGTCTTCTACCTGGAGCAGGATCTCGGCACGTCTTCGCCGACGCAGATCGCCGCTCGTAAAACAAAAGGCTACGCGTCGATGCTCCAGCGCGAGCTTCATCGCAAACATTTTCCGGACACAACGCTGAGCCGGTTTTCCGTGCTCGTTGTGACGAACTCGTCGTATCGCTGTCGAGCAATCGGCGAAGCACTGCGAAAGCGACCGAATCCCGAAGCGTGGCTTCTGATCAACCAGAAGGAGCTGACTGTCAATTCGTTTCTTCACTCACCCATTGTCTACGACACGCAGGCCGTTCCAGGTCCGCTGGTCAAACCGGCAACTCCAACTGACGAATCATCGTCTGCTTGAGTTGTCTTTACTCTGCCACACTCCAGTCACTGAAATCGTCAACACGTTCAGGGACGTGCTTGCCAACCTCAGTGCCGTGTGGATTTTCATAAGGAGCGGCGGTCTCGGCCTGCCGATCCGTCGCTCCGCGTTTTGTTTCTTTTCTCCCCCTACCTATGGCAGATTCAAAGAATGCCAGCACTTCAAAGCCCGTTCAGACATACCGCCTGCACGGCGTCTCCGTCAGCATCTTCGCCAATCCGACGAAGTCCAACGGAGAAGATTCCGTCTTCTACAAAGTCAGCCTTCAGCGGACTTTCAAGGACGGCGACGAGTTCCGTACGACGAACAGCTTCAGCAGGGACGACCTCCCGATAGTTGAACTGCTCGCCCGTCGCGCGTGGGAATACATCCTCGCCGCGGAGTCGTCGACTGACTCATGATCAACAGCGAGTGGACTGCCCTGATAGTCCACTCGCGGCCAGGAGCAACCGGTCGGTGATCCATCACTGGAGTCACCGGCCCTCGCACTGGCAGACAAACAAACCCTGTCGAGATTCCCGGTCCGTTTCACCGTGGACTCTCACTCTCTTCCGATTTAAGCGACCACACACGAAGGACACAGCCTGCTTCAGGGGAGCTGAGTTGCGTCCGTTCGTTGTGGAATTTCCGGTTGCGCTGCAACCCATTTATCATTTACCCTGTTTCCCTATGAGTAAGGATACCAATCCACCGGCCACGAAGGCTGAGATTGAAGCCATGATGGATTCTATCGGGCGCCATCAAATCAAAATGGATCGCTGGGCCAAGCAGCAGCTTGAAGCCCATGAAAAATCCAGTGAGGGCATCCGTGAATCAATCCAGCGTTTCGAAAAACGTTTCGACGAGAAACTCGATCGGAGTCTGGACGAGATGAAACGCCATCTCGGAGTCCTGATGGAGGAAATCCGTCACGACCTTGTCGGAGCAGGACGCGATGAAGTGAGCAGTCTCGTTGACTCGAAGATTGATCACGAAGTCCGTCTGTTGCGGCTCGAACGGTCCGTCGGAATCGTCGCGTAATGATTGGGAGTCTGCCCCTGACAGGCTCCCCTCGTCACATCTGTGACGAAGCCGGGTGAACCGAAGCGACGCGATCGAATTGCGAACTTCGTAACACCGGCCGAAACACAAATCCATTTTCCCGCCACACGGACCTTTCCCGCACGCTGGCACACTCTTTTCGAGTTACCGCGACGACATCACGTCCGTCGCGTCATGCCATTGTCTGCGAAAGAAAGGCTCTGCGATGAATGTCACTCTGACTGCCTGGCAGGATTCAACTTCCTGTGGCTGGTGCGAGAAAAGTCGTCCGTGTGTCACCACGAGTTTCGATGACGGCTTTCTGAAGAACGTTGATTTGTGCTTCAGTTGCCTCCAGCAGACGCTGAAGGTTCGCAGTCGTCAGGAAACTGCTCCCGGCGACACGAAGTCTGATCGTACAACAAAGTAGCGTCAGCGGATCTCTCAGGGGCATTTCCGAGATCTACTCGCTGCTGAGTTGTCGTGCCGAAGATTCGGCACACTATTCGTTTCCCCATTCACTTATGACTTCAGCAACCAGAAAGAAGCTCCGCAAAGTGGCCGATATCGCTTACTCGGCACCATCCGATCAAACAAGGCCTCGCTGGATCAAGAAGGGTCGCCGCTGGATTCGCAGCGTTCCAATTGACATGCCTGGCCCCTTGTACGATCTCGGTGTCATGCTGCTTTGTCTGCTGGCGGCACTTGCCACACTCTTCGTCTGAAGAATCTATTCGTCGAAGTCAGCTGCCCCTGTCTGACTTCGACGTAAGTTTCCCGGGGAAACTCTGCCAGGTAACGGCTTCGGCGACTCGCGTTGCGAGAACCGATTCTGACTGGCTGAATCGTCAAGGAAGAACAGTCTCACGCTGACCGACTCCCTTTTACGAGGTCGCGCCACTTTCGACTTACGCCGCAATCTCCTTGCGCTCATGCGTGAGCTGCGGCAGTCTGCTTCGCAGTCAGCAATCTGCTGGCCGCTCTGCATGTGCAGAGCATCGCGAATCAAAGGCCTTCCTCGGAAAGGGAAATCACCATGGCACAGAGTTCTTCATCACAGCGAAAACCTGAAAAGGTCTTTCGCATCGGATTCGTCTCCGCGTCGGTATTCGCCCACAACGTCGAAACCGACGACGGTACGCGCACGATCCGCTCCGTCAGCATCCAGAAGCGCTACAAGGACGGCGACGACGTGAAGTACACATCTTCCTTCAACCTCGCCGAACTTCCGCAGGCGATGCGAGCCCTCCAGCTCGCACAGGCTCACGTCGAATCGGAAGAAGCCGAAATCCACCTCGCCGAATAGTCGCCTCTCGATTCGCAAAGCCGGCAGCTCCCAAAAGAGCTGCCGGCCATTTCTTCGCCATGAATTCACCAGCCAGCAGCAGGCATGATCATGAATATGCAAGACCTTGCAGAGCGATTGGACCGCATCGAAAGTTCTCTGCAACAACTGGCAGTTCAACGACTGATTAAGGAGTACTACTCCACGTCGGAGATTGCTCGACTTGTGAAGCGATCTGAATTCACCGTTCGAGAGTGGTGTCGCCTCGGCCGTATCGCTGCTGAAAAGAGAGCGTGCGGGCGAGGCCGCTCCCAGGAATGGATGATCCCTCATGACGAACTGCTTCGATTTCAGTGTGAAGGCCTATTGCCCATCGAACACTGACCGGATTGCCTGCCGTTGGGTATCCGGGAAGAGATGCTGGTATCGCTTCATCATCTCTTCCGTCTGATGTCCCATCCAGGCATTGATCAAACGCTGGTCGACGCCCTTTGCCGCACAATTCGAGGCAAAGCTGTGCCGCAGCACGTGCCATCCACGAACTCGCTCCCACTTCGTGCCGGACAGTGTGCGTTTAAGATGATCATCTGCCTGAGCAATCGTCAGTGGCGGAGCTTGCCTGCGTTCAGTGAGGCTCAGAGCATTTTTGCTGAAACTGAAAGCGTACTTACCGCCTGGGTGCTTCAAGAACCATTCGGTCAAGACGCTTGTTAAGGCTGCAGACAACGGCACCAGCCGTGTCGTGTATTTCTGGCGGTTCCGCTTCTTCTCCCTGATTGTCATCGTGCCAGCTTCGAGGTCGAAGTCCCGTACCTGGGCTCTCAGCAGTTCACTCCGTCGGGCTCCCGTTTATGCAGCCGTCGCAATAATCGGATGAATGAATGCGTTACGCGACTTCTCAGAGACAAATGACAAAAACTCTGTGATTTCCGATAGCGTCAAGAACAGACAGGCCCACAGTTCAGCGTGTTCCCAATCGTCCAAGCCTTCACGCCTAATCTGATATTCGATTTCGTTCCATGTTTGAAAGCGGTTTTTTTCTTCGGTCTTTCGGTATCTGAGTCCCTTGCCAGCAAACGGATCGCTCACATAGTCAAGCTTCTGTGCCCAAGACCAGATAGAGCGAAACGTCGCGACCTCTTTCTTAATCGTCGTTGGGCTGAGCTTTCTACCGCGTATGCCGTTTTCCTGTGATCGTGTGTCAACATATTTCTGTAGATCAGCAAACGACAGGGACTTTAACGACAATTCACTGCCAAGAATCCGCTGCAGATGGTTCGCATGGATTCTGATCGTGGCGAGCGAGTTCGACTCCATTGAACCATCGGACATAGCGATAAGGTAGGCATCGAAAACCTCGGAAAGGAATACCACGTCTGGCAACACTGGCTTCTCGCTCAGCCTGCCATCCGAAAGCAGATAAGTCGCCAGTTCGCGAGTGTCCGCTGGAATCGACAACCGTCCTGTCTCAACAAGTCGAATGTTTTCATCGACTCGGCAGACTGCCGCGTTTGCGGTTCGTTGATCAGTCGTCTTCAGAGACGTCCTGAAGATTTTTCCGGAATACCGAAATCCCAGATGAAATACCTTTCCGCGCTTTGTCAGCCACGCCATTGTTCGACTCCTGTGATCGCCTGAAGCGAGTCAAATGGTAGGAGTCAGAAGTAAGCGTCGACCATCGACGCAAACCGTGCGCAAATCCAACAGCGCTCACAACGCGCTCACAATCGACGTGGCAAATAAAAAAGGACCTACGTCAGGTTTGACGTAAGTCCTTTGGCCTCATTGCCCTGCAGAGACACTCGATCTCTATGGGAAGATTACCCGGCCAGGACTTGAACCTGGAATGGCTGGACCAAAACCAGCTGTGTTACCAATTACACCACCGGGTAAGACGCTACATCACTCTCTGTGTGTCGGGCGGGAATCTATGGCATGACCGAAGCAGCGACAAGATTCGAGACTGACAGGTTCATGACCTGGTACGGCCAGCCGGCTTAGAACCGCTCGATAAACAACTGACTGTCGGATGCCCCTCCCCCTGACCCTCTCCCCACGGGGGGGAGAGGGGACTTTCTCTCGACACGGGAATACCACACTGGTGCCGCAGGCATGACGCTGCCGGCACTGGCACGTGTCGACTTCAGGACAACAACATGTCGAGGTCCTCGACGGTCAGGTTTTTCAGGCCGGAGTTGTTCTCTTTCAGGATCGCGTCGGCCAAGTCCTTTTTCTGTCGCTGCAGGTCCGCGATTTTCTCCTCGACCGTGTCTTCGCAGATCAGACGGTAGGCGAAGACTCGTCGTGTCTGGCCGACTCGGTGGGCACGGTCGATGGCCTGGGCTTCGACTGCCGGATTCCACCACGGATCCAGCAGGAAGACGTACTCCGCCGCCGTCAGGTTCAGACCCAGACCGCCAGCCTTCAAACTGATCAGGAAGAGTGGACAGTCTGGATCGTTCTGGAACCGGTCGACGTGCTGTTTTCGGTTACGCGTCTGGCCGTCCAGGTATTCGTACACGATGCCGCGGTCGTCCAGGTGCTTACGGACAATCGCCAGCAGGCTGGTGAACTGCGAAAAGATCAGGGCCTTGTGGCCTTCCTGAGTCAGTTCTTCGATTTGCGCGCACAGCACGTCCAACTTGGCAGATGATTCGCCGATGCGGGCCGGGTCCAGCAACCCCGGATGGCACGCCGCCTGTCGCAGCCGGAGAAGTGCTTCCAGAACGTGCATCCGAGTCTTTGCCAGTCCCTGATCGTTGACCATCCCGATCAACGACTCGCGGTAGTGGTCCCGCATCTCCGAATACAGCCGTTTCTGCTCTTTGCCCATCCGGCAGTGGATCGTCTGCTCGACCTTCTCGGGCAAATCGTTGGCAACCTGCTGCTTGGTCCGTCGCAGGATGAAGGGGCTCAACCCGTGACCGAGCAGACCGCGTGATTCTTCGTTCTGCGCGTCGGCGGCGTAGACTCGGAACAGCGAACTGCGTCCCAGCATGCCGGGATTGAGGAACTCGAAGATTGACCACAGGTCACCCAGATGGTTCTCGATCGGTGTCCCGCTGAGTGCGATGCGGTGATTCGCCTGCAACAGCCGTGATGCGCGAGCAATCTGAGAGGCCGCGTTTTTGATCGTCTGGGCTTCGTCCAGCACGATGTAGTCGAAGCGAGTTTCTTTGAGTGCCAGGATGTCTCGGCGCAATGTGCCGTAGGTCGTCAGGACGATGTTGTATTTGTGAAACTCATCGCGCAGTTGGGCTCGCTCGGTACCGCTGTATTCGAGGACTTGCAGATTCGGAGTGAACCGTTCCGCCTCTTCCTTCCAGTTGAACATCAGCGATTTGGGCACGACGATCAGTGACGTGCTTTGTTCCACAGTGCCCTCGTCCAATCGTTCCTGGAGCAGTGCCAGCATCTGGACGGTTTTTCCCAAGCCCATATCGTCGGCCAGACAGCCCCCGAAACCGAAGCTTTGCAGAAACTTCAGCCAGCCCAGGCCTTCACGCTGATAACCCCGCAACTCGCCGACGAAATGCTCGGGTTCCGCAACGGAAGTGACACCGTCGAACGACCGCATCCGGTCGCGCAGGTCCAGGAACTGCTGGTCGTAGTCGACGTCCGGCTGGCCGGAGAGAAGTGCATCGAGCAGCCCGGCCTGCGTGGACGTGAACCGCAGATGTTCGTCTTCCGGAGTCCCCAGCCCGGCCAGCAGTCCGTATTGGTCGAGCCATTCTTCGGGGAGAATGCCGAGCGAGCCATCGCCCAGGCGGATCGTCGTTTCCCCGCGTGACAATGCCGCGAGGAGTTCCGGCAGTGCCAGACCCTGCCCGCCAAAGTCGACCGTCGCGTGCAACTCGAACCAGTCGATCGCCGTATTGACCCGAAACTGGACCTGCCCCGCCTGGCGGACCTGCTGTCCGTCGGCCTGGACATCCCACTTATCCGCGATCAACTGTCGGACAGCCGGACCAAGTTCTCTCACAGAGATTTCGACGTCGTGTGACCCGCGACGACGATCCAGCAGTCGCCGGAAACCATGCTGCTCCAGCTCGCGCCAGAAACCGACTTCCCGCTGCCGGTCACGCACGATGCAGCGACCTTCACCACGCTGCACAATGGCCAGACGCCGACTCGAAGCCCGAACGATTGTGCCGCCGTAATCAAAGCTGACCTCGGCACGCAGACGTTCGTGTCGCCAACGACCCTGCGGCGCAGTGACTGTCAACAGAGGCTGCGGCTCCGGGGTAATCTCTTCCAGTCGCAGTTGTTCCGGCAATTCCAGACGCGGCGTTGCGGGCATGTCCAGAAGCTGATCGACAAAGTCGGCTTCGTCGCCGTCGGGCACCTGAATCGGGGTTTCCGACTGCAGTAACTGGATCCACTCGTAGGCGCCAAAATCTTCCAGGTGTGCGATGGATCGGCCTCGCAGCACAAAGCCCCCGGGTACAACAAGCTCGGCATCTCGGACATCGCAGACCACTTCCTGCCCCTCGCGCGACAAGCGACCGGCCAGAGTCCAGTGTCCGTCATCGGCTTCGTGAACGACGGCCATACTAAGCGTCCACGGCGGACCATCGTCCCATTTCAGGGGTTTGGGTTTCGTGTCCTCGTCGTCCTGAATCGAAAAACGACTTGTTTCGCACAGGGCCGGCAGCAGTTCCTCACCGAGTTCGGCGGGGATGCGGTAGCGATAAACGGCCGTCTGGAACTCGGTCTGATTCGCGAACCAGTTGGTCCGGTCAACGACGCCACCACCCATCATGGAGAGAACGCGGCGGTCTTCTTCACGCTCGACCTCATCGAGTTTGCCGGGTTTCAACTTGAGCGGTTTCTGTTTGCCCCATTGTCCGTTGGCCCGACGCTGGCGTTGCAAGACATCGACGACGATCAAGCCGGCCGCACGACTGGCGGCGACGTCGAGTTCGTAGCGAATTTCCCGTTCGCGCGTGGTGGCCGAAGTCAGGTCGCCTTCATCCAGCTCTTCCCGCAGAGTATTGAATCGGCGTTCCCAGCTGCGGAGCGTTTGTTCCGGCGCGGGTTTAGGCGTCTCGCGTCGCGTCGTCGCCGCGGACGGAACGAAGACATCACCACTGATCAGATCGTCAAAGAGCTCACCATCAAGCTGATCGACCAGAACTTCGTCACTGGCGGCAAACGGCGGGAAGAAGCCCGGTTGGACTCCACCGTTCATATAGCCGTTAGCTTCGGCCAGCAGAATGGTGGCCCACACGTGCTTGCAGTTGACTTCCTGCTGACCAGGTTTCGCGCACGTGCAAAAAGTGACGAGCTGACTCTCGGTGCGGGACAGTTGTGTCTGGAATTCTTCAGTGTCGGACACGACACCGTAAACGCGGTCCGGTGTGACGTGCGCAATTTCGACGCGCTCGTTCTGAACGTAGGCGGCCCCGCGAAAGCGGATGTCCCCTCGAAACCGGGATTCCAGAACCCTGGAAAGCGACACGAACGGTTCCCTCCTGCTGCATCGGCTGCGCGATCCGTGCGGCGGTTGAGCCACGCGGATGCATGCACCCGCGCGAGGAAATATCCCCCCTCAACACAACGCGTATGACAAACAGTCCGCAACCGTAAACCGACTGCCAGAGCGTCCCTGCCCGTCGGTATGGACTGATGTGCGATGGATCACGCCGGCCGGCTGGCATCGGCGTCATCAACAGGAAATTCACGCCAGCCCGAAGCGCGAAAGAAGGGTTGTAGTCGTGAGGGGTTGGAACCCCGATTTCCCTCACTCGCGCTTCTGGCTGGTGTGGACGTTCCCGACTCACAGATTACCGCGAAATGCGGCGCAGATTGCGAAGTTATCGCATCCTGGCTTTGAGGGACAGGCCCGTCCGTCGCTTTCCGGTACGCCACTGATAATTCGTGACAGCCACTGTCATGGAGACCGGACTTTGCTAGGCTCCGGGGTTTGGCTCGGCGAACGACCGGCGCGTCGGATCGTCGACCAAATCACGTTGCGATATCGGAAATCGTCTTGTGTGTGCATCCACGGCGGACGGTATCTCCCTCGGTTAAGCGTTCGTGTCCGATGATTCAGGCAGGTCTCACTGGCACAGGTCCCACCTGGAACCGTTATCAGTCGGTTCTGTCGCACCTCCGTCGACCGCTGCATGTTGTCGCAGTGTTCGACAACACGCCGGCAAAAGCCGAAAACGGCTCGGTGGCTTCGGTAACCGGGCTGCAGGCACTGGCACGCCGTGCGGATGTGCAGGCGATCCTGCTGATGGACTCCGGTTGGACGGGCATTGCCGGGCTCGACCTCCTGACCACTGGCGACAAGTCTGTTCTCGTTGCGAATTGGATCGATGCCGATCGTGCACGTTTCGAGCGGATTCATCAGCGGGCTGCCGAGGCTGGAGCGACGGTCATGCCCGCCATGTGGCGACGCTACATGCCAGCGTCGATCCGGCTGCAGGAATTAATCGCGACGGACCTCGGTCCACCTCAATTGATCGAATTGACCGTCACTGCTCCGCCCAGTCGGTCAAATGGGCGACAGAAACTGGAGCCGCTGATTGGCTGGATCGATTACTGCCGCAACCTGTTCCGTTCATTTCCGGAATCGGTGTCACTCGACTCGGATGCAAGTGGGCCGTCAGGGACGAGTCTGCAAATTCACTATCCCGCCCGATCCGGCGTCACGACTCCAGACAGTCAACGTCGCGCGATCATTCGAATCGACGAGAATGCGGACGGAGGAGCGTCGGATGGTTTGCCGCAGGAGTCGCTCCCCGCAATTCCCCGAATTTCGGTTACATGCGATGGCGGCTCAGCAGAGATTATTAACCGGGTAGAACTCGAGTGGCGGGCCAACGATGAGCCGGTTCAGACCGAGTCGCTGGCGGCGGAGCGATCAGAAGAGGAAATCATGCTCGATCTGTTCTGCCGCCGCGTGGTCGGCGGTTTGATTCCAGTAGCCGACTTCAACGACGCAGTTCAGGCCATGCGAATCGTTGAGCAGACAGGGCTACTCACAAACGGTGGCATTGGCTGAAGGCGGGAGCCGTAGCCCGATTTCTCCGGAATCGGGACCTGCCGCGTGCGGATTTCAGAGAAATCCGCCTACCGCTTCACGGTTTGGTTCCTGGACGCCCGCTGCCCGCTGAATCAGCGTCGCAGATGCTACCCGTCCGGATCGTCCAGCAATTGCTGCAACCGCGATGCGAGTTCGACCGTGAATTGCTGCGTCCAGGATGCGTCGATCAATTCGACGTCAATCAAATCTCGCAGGTGTGTCCGATCCTTGTCTCGAAACGACGTCAGTTTCATGCGGACAAGGGCCTCCAGAGAGAGGACGCGGAATCCTAACGCGTCCACGGATTCGGCAACGTCCGCGGCCGGCTCCACATACTCGTCGCGAACTTTCTCGCCCGCGAAAACAATATGCACGGCGTCACGGAACTTCGCGTCAGGACCGTCCAGGAAAAAATCGATGCCACCGGCGTGCCGATATGTGAATCCGGCCGTTTCCATTGCGGCAATAGCCGCCGGCAGGTCGTCTCGACGCAGCAACAGATCAACGTCCTGCGTAAACCGCACGGCGGCCGGATCGACACGTCCGACCCATTCAGCCACGGCGTTACCACCCAGAACAGCGTAGGAAACATCCGCCGCATTCAAGGCCGCTGTCGCGCGTCGCAAACGCTGTTTAACGGCTTCGATCGCCATGGCGACACGATCCCATCCTGAAACCAATGATGTGGGAGATGCTGGTGTCACGATTCACCTGCCGTACGCGGGAAAACGCCTGTTCGAGACCAACCAATCTACTTCGTTCAGCACGAAGATGATACGGCCGTTGGCTCCTCGACCGGCGAGGTCAGTTTGCCAGGAATCCACCGGCGTGTATTCTCGGCGAGTGGATTGATCTCTCCCGGAGCAGACAATGACTGACGAACACGGCTTTGCGACACGGTGCCTGCACAGCGGACAGGAACCAGACCCGACGACTAACTCGCGGGCCGTGCCGATTTACCAGACGACGTCTTACACGTTTGATGACACCGACCACGCCGCCCGTCTGTTCGGGCTGCAGGAATTCGGGAACATCTATTCGCGATTGATGAACCCGACGACCGACGTGCTCGAAAAACGGATCGCCGCTCTGGAAGGTGGGTCGGGAGCACTGGCGACCTCATCCGGACAGGCTGCCGAAACGCTCGCGATCCTCAACATCGCGCAGGCCGGCCACAACATTGTTTCGTCGACCAGCCTCTACGGCGGCACGTACAACCTGTTTCACTACACGCTGCCGAAGATGGGCATCGACGTTCGCTTCGTCCAGCAGGACGATCCGGAGAACTTCCGGTCTGCCATCGACGACAACACACGTGCCGTTTATCTGGAATCGATTGGCAACCCGCGTTGCGACATCGCGGATTTCGAATCCATCAGTTCGATCGCCCACGAAGCCGGCATCCCGTTGATTGTCGACAACACACTGGCGTCGCCGTATCTGTGCCGGCCGTTCGAACATGGAGCCGACATTGTCGTTCACTCGACGACGAAATTCATCGGCGGACACGGGACCAGCATCGGCGGAGTCATTGTCGAGAAAGGCGATTTCCCGTGGGACAACGGCAAGTTTCCCGAGCTGACAGAACCGGATCCCAGCTATCACGGACTCAAGTACTTCGAGACCTTCGGTCCGATGAAACTCGCTTACCTGTTGAAGATTCGCACGCAGGGAATGCGCGATCTGGGGGCCTGCATGAGTCCCTTTAACGCGTTCATGTTTCTGCAGGGACTGGAGACATTGCATCTTCGTATGCCTCGACACAGCGAAAACGCGCTCGCAGTTGCACAGTTCCTCGAAAGCCACATGAAGATCTCGTGGGTTAACTACCCGGGACTGGAAACACATCCCAGCTACCAGGCGGCACAGAAATACCTGCCACGCGGATGCGGAGCGATCTTCGGTTTCGGCGTGAAGGGTGACACGCTGGAAGAGCAGCACGCGCGAGGAGCGAAGCTCATCAACAGTGTGAAGTTGCTGTCTCACCTGGCCAACGTGGGCGACAGCAAGTCGCTGATCATCCACCCGTCGAGTACCACGCATCAGCAGCTCACGATCGAAGAGCAGGCGGCGTCCGGTGTGACTCCCGACTTTGTGCGACTGTCAGTCGGCACGGAACACGTCGCCGACATCATTGGCGACCTGGAGCAGGCCCTTGATCAGGTGTAGCCAGACGACGCGTCCCTGCTCCACTGTCGAGGAGAACGTGGCCGAGGACCGGATGCGGGCGTAACCGCACGGACTCGGGCCTACTTGCCCGGCGAAAGCAGCACCTTGACACAGTCGTGAGTGCGCTCACTGAATTGCCGGTACGCGGCCGGACCATCGGACAACGGCACGTTGTTGTGCGTGACGATCTGTTCGACAGGTACGACCAGTCGTCCTGCTTCAACCTCGCCCAGCAGCCGGTCCAGATAAGACCGCACGGGGCAGCGTCCAGCGCGATATGTCACATTCCGGTTGTAGGCATCGGCGGGAGAGAACGAAAACTGATCCGACGTATGCATCCCGACCGCCGAGATCACACCGCCAGGACGAACCAGATCGAACGCCATCGACTGCGCGGCTGGTAAGCCGACAGCTTCCAGCACGGAGTCCGCCCCGCCTCGACGACCGTGCCGCACTGCCGACTGCTGCACAATCAGACCGGCTTCTTCCGGAACAACTGCAACGGCTCCCAGCGACTGTGCTCGCTGTCGACGGCCTTCGACGGGATCGATCGCAAAGACCGTTTCCGCGCCCAGGTAACGAGCCGCAGCGATCGCGGAGAGGCCGACGGCTCCGCAGCCGATCACGACCGTGATCCCGTCGCGACGAACATCCCCCATATCCGCGCAGAAGAACCCGGTCATAAAGTTGTCACCCAGTAGAATCGCCGCTTCAAGCGATACACCAACTGGGATCTTCTGCAGCGTGGTGTCCGCCAGAGGCACTCGCACAAATTCGGCCTGCGCGCCTGGTAAGCCGCGTCCACCATCGTCTTCGCCGGGTGGCGGCTGGTAACCGTAGACCTGCCAGTGATCGCACCGACCACTCAGACCATCTCTACAGAAGAAGCAGTCGCCGCAGGAAGTTGTAAACGGGCTCAACACTACGTCACCAATGTGGAATCGCCGCACGGCAGAACCAATCGCGACAATCTCACCGACCAGTTCATGCCCCGGAATCGTTCCGTCGGCGACCGGTTCTCGCCCGTGGTATTGATGCAGGTCCGATCCGCAAATGCCCGCCCGCCGGACCGCGACAATCACGTCAGTGTCAGCTTCGATGACTGGATCGGGAGCATCGGTGATGAAGCTGACCGATTCAGTCCCCGTCAGTGCCAGTGCTTTCATCCGAATTGCTCTTTTGCGAGTTGAGAATCTGACCCTCAGCAGGAGACGGTATCCGTCACGTCGTCCCTGCGAAAACGAGTATTTCTCCGCCTCCGGAGGCACCTGGCCGTTGATACACTGAGGCCTCTGTCACGGTCGTAGAATTCTTCACTGTTCTGGGAGGGCCGAATGATGCGTCGCACTTCGAGGATGTCTGTCACGTTTGCGTTCGTCTGTCTGCAGAGCGTTCAGCCGCTGTTCACCGCAGAGACGAAACCGGATGACGCAAGTGAAGACCAGCGTGAACTGCATGTCGTCAGTATCTATGAAGGCAGCACGCGAACTGGAGCCGCCATTCACGGGGAACGGGCCACCGTATCGGTCAACCGGCCAGGACGATCCGTCGTGCTGTTTCTCGGCAGCGCCGGCGGCGATCACGGGGTGACGTGGACGGTGAATGCTGAGAAGGGAACGACTATCGAGTCTGTGATTCTCGGCGGTCGCGCACAGCAGGCTGTCGAGGGACTACCCGACGAGACACCTGTCGTGGAAGTGTTCGGTGAATCGCGCGACGCGATTTACGGTTACTACCGCGTTGAATCGCAACGTACGCGACAGCTCTTCAAGCAGCTTGTGAAACGAACAAAGTTGCCCATATCAAGTTTCTACGGCGTCTACAGAGCGGAATCCACAATCCGCATCCATCAGGTGCAGGACGACCCGCAGCTCGATGTGGACTACCCTCACGTTGACGCGGAGGGCGTTGCTGATGTGCAGTTTCTCGCCGCTTATTTCGTGCAGGGGCGGCGCCCGTTTGATACGGCAGCGTCGCTGGGGGTGTACTCGCTAACGGGTGGCCCGAAACTCGACTCGCTCAGGAATACGCCGAAGAACTGTTCGTGGTATGCCTTCGATCCACAGTCCGAGCAGTGGTACGGACTGCATGAGAACCTGTTCGCACTGGATTTGACGAACCGCACCGCGAGTTTGCTGGGAGATCAGACAAACGTCCGGTTCAGTCACGGTCGCGGTGTCACTGTGGACACGAAGCGAAATCGTCTGCTGTTGCGTGCCGCCGGAGAACTCTATGCCTGTTCTCTGGACAACCCGAAGCTGTCGGTCGTGGCTCAGGTCGGTGGCATTGATGTGTCCAGCCTGTGCTATCACGAAGCCGATGATTCGCTGTACGGAATCCATCTGGGTTACGACGGGAATTCGCACACGATACCGCGGCTGGCACGAATGAATGTCAACGGAGCCATTCTGTCAGACCGGCGGCTTGAGGGGCCGTTCTTCGACGGAATGCTGGGAGATCCGCATCACGGCGGTCGCAGTCAACTGCTGTCGGTGAAAGATCATCTGGTACTTGTCACCAGCTCCGCCGGTTACGACAGCGGCGATGGTTCCCGGTACGACTCCGAGACGTACATCCTGCTGGTCGATCCGCAGAAGTCGTCGGCGCGACTAACGTGGAAGAGCCGCAATGGCGAACGTCCAGCTCCGCGACGTACGTCGCGCACAAAGGCACCGCCCGAGAAAGAAGGGGCCGGGATACAGGCGGCCGGGAACATCAACCTGGACGGGTTGCCCGAACTCAGATTCGATGCGCTCTTCCAGGTCAAACTCGATCACCACGGTCAGGCGGCGAGCTGGGGGCAGTTCACATTGGGCGGAGCGGATACCGCAACGCTTTATCCCGTCCCTGGCGGCCTGAGCCGAGTGGTTCAGGATCCGGAATCGAAGCAGTTCTATGGGATGGACCGTCATCGCGTGTTTCGGTTTGACCTGGTCGAACGCGACAGGCAGGAGCTGAAACCGGGGATTGACGTCCCCAAACCGAGCTGGCCGTCAGCACTGGCATTTGACGCGAAACGTCACCGCCTGCTGCTGGCGGCCCGAGGTCTGCTTTATCAGTGCGCCATTGGAGACGATGGCACTTACAAGTGGTCAGTCCTGACGGAGATTGCCCGTGGGAATTCCGTTTATGGAATGGCTGTTGAGCACGAAAGTGATGTGCTGTATCTGTTGACGGGATCGCCTGGCGGGCGTGGACCGGTCACTCTGCAGGTCCGGGACGCGGCCGGAGCCCTCAAGGACAGCAGGGCACTCAAGGACGGCCCTGACGCCAGCGCACTCGGACGCGGCCCGCTTTCGAATGCTCACCTGTTGGTAGTGAATCGCCACCTGGTGCTGCTGAACTACCCGGGCGACCGCAGCGGGACGGACACGCTGACGCGCATGTTTCTGATCGATCCCGCGGATGGCCAGACTCGGTTGACGTGGCAGCAGTAAGGTGAGCCCCGAATCCGGCTACCGGTGAGCGTTTTTCGGCGGCTGGCTTTATCGCGTCAGGATTCGTATCTCTGCTTGAGCGTAGACCGGTAGTTCGTTGCGGGATGACTCAGCCTGAAGCTGCAGACGAAAATCTGGTGGCAGTCCTGCCTCGGAGACGATTTGCAGTTTCATGTCCGCCTGCGACTCGCCAACGGCAATCGTTACTGGCTCGGCGGTGATTCCCGTGATCCCCGCCTGTGGCAGCAACGAGATCGTGACCTTTCCGCAGTCGACTCGCCGATTGATTGTGATCCTGATGCTGGTCGATTGACCGGATTGCCACTTGAGTCTGGACGGGCTGGCAGTCAACGTCAGATGATTCGGCTGACAGCCCATCCCCATCGAGCCCTTCGCGATATGGAAGACCGGATGCCGCTTCCCGTCCGGTCCGGCGACTTCTGCGATCCCCATGACACGGCAACGATGAGTCGTGCCCTCGATCGCGGCCGACTGAATGATCAGCGGAATCGTGCCGGTGTCTGAATCGGCAGCGATCTGACCGCTCAACGGGACGACTGTCCCACGCCGATCTCGATCAACACCGACAAGACGGATTTCCGATTGAAACTTCTCATCGCGCGTCACGGTGACTGGAAAGCGAAAGGCTGCCAGTCGGGGCGCTTCCAAAATGGATGGTTGTGTCTTCAGCTCGAATGGAATCTTCGGACTGACCGCCAGCCACATGAGTGGGCCCGTCGCAGTCGAACTCAGTTTGGTGGCCAGTCGGGCCACTGCGAGAGGCTGCGCAGACGCCTCACCACTCGTCGCGCGAGCAACGATGTCGAAGGGGCCGGATGTGAAATTCGCCTCAGGAATGGATTGGAACTCCAGTTTGATGTCGCCAGCCTTCTTCGGCACATGTTTCACGGGTTCGACGCTGACACCGTCCGGCAGATTGATTGCGACCAGTTCGATCTCCTGATCGAACCCGTTCAGGGGCTGAACTCGAACAGGTACGCTGAGCGTTTCACCAGGGACAATCGCAAACTCGGCCGTCTTCACCGACAGTCGAAGCTCTGGAAGGGGCGGATGGATATGCAGCCGATAGACAAATCGTGGACCACCGCGAGCGGCCCGCTCTGCCAGTGAGATGCGATAAGCACCGTCTGCCGCCGCCGTGAATAAATACTCCGGATCACGTGACGGACCGACGTCGTCGATTTCCTTGATGAGCTTTCCTTCGTTGCTGGAAACCTGCAGAACGGCATCGGTTGGAAACCCGAGCCCGGCAGACTCGACTCGAATAACGAATCGATCTCCCTTGGTCGCCTGAATTTCGAACACGTCGACGTCACCAGGTTCCGCAAATCGACCGTTAATGACACGCGAGGTTTCGATCTTCTGTGGTGCCTCAGTTGAGTTGTTCGGCTCACGTTCGAGTACTTCAGGCAGGTCGCTCAGTGGAATGGTCAGCCGGTTGGCACTACCTGCCGGTTGTGTGGTGTAAGTACTCCCTGTGGCCTTAATGGTGTGTTGCAACGACTCGCCTGGCAGGTTCCAGCCGTAAAGCGTGATGGTCGACCCGACACCGCTTTGCGTCCCCGCCGGGAAGGCGTAGTCCAGATATGGCGCGTCAGTCACCGTCAGTCGATAAACATAATCGGCACCGCCGGCGAGGCTGAAGTCGAACACCTGCAGGCGGAATCGACCGGTCGACGGGGCTCGCCACGCCAGCAGGGGATCGAGTCCCTGTCGGACGCCGCCGGTCGCCACAACGCGTCCCTGTGCGTCAATCATTCGTAGAATTGTGTTGCCCGGCGAACCGAGCGACTGCATGGCGAGGGCACAAACGACCTGCTGCCCTGCAGTCAGCGTCAACTCATACTCGTCGATGTCGCCTTTGGGATTCAGACGCCCATTGATTGTGATGCCCGGAGAAATCGTTTGAGACGCTGCTTCAGCCTTCTCAAGGATTTCAGGTAGTTCGCCCACAACGAAGGAACGAGGTGACGATCCACCCTGCACACTGTGAATCCGAATGGGTCGGGGACCAACCGTGGCGTTTGCATCAATAGTCAGCGAGAGAGTGCCTTCGGTAACCGCATGTTCTGACCGAACACCTTCGCCACCGACCCAGACCCCACACGGCCCAGGCATGTACTTTCCACCAACGGAGACCTGGGCCTGAGTGCCGCGTTGGGCACCCCCAGGAAACAGGTAGCCGATCTGCGGAGCAGTCTGGCCCCACAACGATCGCGACGGCACCAGCGCCGCCATGAGGACCAATAGAAACAGTCGGCGATTCATCAAAGATACATCTCGATAGGTCACGTCAGATCAGGTCCGCGATCGGCTTGCCGCCTTCGACGATGGGCAAGGGCCGACCGAGGGCATCGAGATAGACCTTGTGCGGATCGATGCCCATCTTCGTGAAAAGTGTCGCCGTGAAATCTTCGACAGACAGTCGGTCTCTGGCGGGGGCAGCGCCTTTCGAATCGGTCGCTCCGATGATGTGACCACGTGGGACTCCGGCGCCGGCAGCAGCGACAGCCATCGCCTGGGGCCAATGATCTCGGCCAACATTCTTATTGATCTTCGGCGTGCGACCAAATTCCCCCAGTGCCAGCACCAGCGTGTCGTCCAGCATACCTCGATCGTCCAGGTCGCTGATCAGCGTCGAAAACGCTCGGTCGAAAATCGGCAGGTAGCGGTTCTTCAGGTAGGTGAAGATGTCGCCGTGGTGATCCCAGCCAGCGTGCTGGACGATGATGAACGGAACACCCGCCTCGACCAGTCGGCGTGCCAACAGACACTGTTGGCCGACCATCGTTCGACCGTAAGCGTCGCGCGTTTCTTTTGATTCGGAGTGGATGTCGAACGCCTGTTTGGCCTGAGCGGACGTAATCAGATCGACCGCCTGTTCGTAAAAGCTGTCCAGTCCGGATGCCGGGTCTTTCGCGGAGGCTTCCGTGATGCGCTGCAGATTGTCGACGCTCTGACGAAGTCGTTCCCGTCCACTCGCCCGTCGGTCATTAACACCTGGTGGAAGCGTGACGTCCTGCATCCGGAAATCCGGTTGGTTCGGATTATTGGAAACATAAAACGGTGCGTACTTCGCGCCCAGGAAGTTGGGCCCGCCGGAACGCAACGGCCCGGGTAATGCGAATTGGACGTACGGCGGCACTCCGTCTCTGGCACCACGTTCTTTGGCGATGACCGAGCCGATGCTGGGATGGAAGCTGACCTTCGCTCCGCATGCCACCGGCATGGGCGTGGGACGACCGGTTGTCAGATAGTGATTTCCGCCGCCATGTCCGGGGTCGTGATGCGCAATCGAACGGATGATCGTGAGACGGTCCATCACCTGAGCTGTCAGTGGGACATGCTCACTGAAATTCACTCCCTCCACGTTGGTGGGAATCGTGTCGAAGATCCCGCGGATTTCTGTCGGAGCATTCGGTTTTGGATCGAACGTCTCATAATGACTGGGACCTCCATCCATCCAGATTAAGATACAGGCTTTCGCAGGCCGAGATCCCGCAGCGCTGGCGGCCTGAGCCCGCAGCAGTTGGGCCAGTCCGAGTCCACCAAGTCCCGTCTGAACGAAGTTCCTTCGTGGGATTCCATCGCAGTAACGCTGTGACATTGAGGACTCCGAAAAGCCTGATGGAACACTAATGACCGCTGATTTGCGCTAATGGCTGCCGCAAAGGAATGACATTCGATCATTAGCGTGGATTAGTGACGATCAGTGTTCCTGATTGTTGACGCTGGTCGGGCAACGAATGCTTTACCAGCCGTGAAGCGACGGATGTAGCCGAACTCGCCAGAGTTTGGTTTCCCTGGACCCGACCAAAGTCTGGCGACTTCGGCTACTCCTCAATACACGACTGACACAGCATCTAGTGATTTAACACGAATTCGGCAGTATTGATCAGCGCCCACAGAACATCTTCGGTCGCCTGGCGACGGTTACTGTCGGGCGAATTGAATGCCTTTCGTGACGCTTCCAGTTCGGCTGGTTGCGGATTTCGATTGAGAGCCGCCAGATACAGCTCGGTAATGATCTCATCAGTGGTCGCTTCACTGCCAGCCAGCTTCGCTGCCCGGCCGGTTGGCGAAACAATGCGATCGTTGACCGGCGCGGCATTCATTAGATGCAGTACCTGCGCCAGGCTGGTGTCCGATGTGCGTTCGCATTCGCAGACCGTCTTGCGTTCCGGTCGACCAAACACGTCCAGGAAGACCGACGGCAGTCGATTGTTCCAGAGTTGGACTGCGCGCGTTCCTGGCGGTGCCCCATCAAACGTCGGCTCGGTTCCCGTGACGTCATTGACCGCGTCCAGCAGGACCTCGGCGGGCAGCCGCTTCCGGTACGCTCGTGAGAAGTTGTCCGTATCTCGGACGTTCCATTCATTGGGCAGCGAACTGAGGCTGTAAACCCGGGAACTCGTAATCGTGCGAATGAGGTGCTTTATTTCGAAGTCGTGGCTGACAAATTCCGCAGCCAGTGCGTCAAGGAGTTCCTCGTTCGTCGCCGGATTCGTATCGCGCATGTCGTCAACTGGTTCGACCAGCCCACGACCCATGAAATGAGCCCAGACTCGATTGACCAGAGTTCGGGCAACAAACGGGTTGTCTCGACTCGTCATCCACTCTGCGAGATGAGCGCGACGATCGGACAACTCCGTCTCTTCGAGAGGCTCACCGCCGAGCACTTGTGGGATCATGATCTCGCCGCTGCCTGGATGCTTGACGTCTCCTCGGACACCGGCAAACAACAACTGCTCTCCACCGGTCCCGTTCTTGAATTGCAGCCTTGGGAAAAACGCGGCCAGACCATAGAAGTCATCCTGTCCCCATTTCTCGTAGGGATGGTGATGACATTGAGCACACTCGAGTCGGACTCCAAGAAAAATTTGACTGACAGCAATGGTCCGATCGTTTGGCTTTGGAAACGCTTTGTAGAAATTGACGGGCAGCTCGCTGAACGTGCTGCCCTGAGCGGTCATAAGACGACGTATGAATTCGTCAAACGGCAGATCGTCACGGAACACCTCGCGCAACCAGCGGTCAAACAGCATGGCATTCTTCGGGCCGAGCTGTTCAGAATTCACGTGCAGCAGATCCGCCCATTGCACAGCCTGGTAATCCGCGTATTCATCACGCTCAAGCAGGGCCATGATCAGTCGTCTGCGTTTGTCGGTGGAGTTGTCGCTTAGAAAGCTCCGAACCTCGGCGACGTCCGGGAGTCGGCCGATGCAGTCCAGGCTGGCGCGTCGCAGGAATGTGGCATCGTC
This sequence comes from Planctomycetota bacterium, assembly GCA_963579025.1. Classification (GTDB taxonomy): domain Bacteria; phylum Planctomycetota; class Planctomycetia; order Planctomycetales; family Planctomycetaceae; genus CAUZFZ01. The sequence continues at coordinate 23,534 of CAUZFZ010000011.1, forward strand.
ACACGGCGCCGAAGGAGCCAGGTTGAGTTTCCTCCACTTGTCGGCTACCAGACGATCGATGAAGTGCTCTGTATTCCATGTGGCCAGTTCGGTAACCGGTGCGTCGGTCGGGTTCATGGGAACCGAGATGCGGCACTTCGAGACGAATCCCATGTAGCTGGCCATGATCGCAGCCTCGCCGCCCAGGTCGCTTGTGTTGACGACCCCGTGGTCATCGACCGTTGCCGTTGAATCGACATTGGACGCATACAAAGCCAGATGCGTGACGTCCCGTGTGGATCCGTCCGAGTAATCAGCCGTCACAATCACGCGCTGCGTTTCCAGGGGCTGCAACACGCGAGCGGACGGAGTCATCAGAATGCCGGCCAGCGTCGGTTCATCAGGTTTCGACAGCTGCATCCCCTGGCGGATCCACTGCAACACCTGCTGGTACTCGCGAGAGTCTTCCGCGAAACGCTGCCCGCCACCGTGTGGAATTTGATTCGATGCTTTTGCCAGCAGAAGCGATCTTTCTGGAGCCGCCGGAAAAACGCGGCGACCCCGTGATTCGCTGGCCAGTGCACGGAAATCAAACTGCGGATCGAATCCGAACAGGGAAAGCTTGAACCCGTTCCGTCCGGCCTGCTTACCGTGACAGCTACCGGAGTTACATCCCGCCTTCGACAGCAGCGGTCCGATGTCATTCACGAAGCTGACGGGCCATTCATCGACAGCGCGAGTCACGGCGACCGGAACGGAAAACGACTCTCCATCCACACTCGCCACGACGGTCGCAGTGCCATTCCCCGACGGTCGCACGATTCCATTCGCGCTGACGACGACGACATCGGGGTTCGATGACGTGAACATCGCTCTGGTCGTCGCGTCGACCAGCCGGTCGTCTGCTGATACAGAAACAAGCAGCTGTTGCTGATTCATCGGCCCGACCAGTGTGACGGCCGGGGGATGAGCCAGGATGCGCTTCGACTGAGCTTCGCACGAACGATCCGGCAACAGCGTGCAGACGACGAGCAGTGCAACGCCGCACCACCGCCTGCCATGCATTGCTATGAGTTCACTCATTCAACGGATTCCGATGCGAATGTGGTCGACGCCGCAAGAAACTTGTGTCCGGACAAGGCCGGACGAACTCCTGGGAAGTCAGAGTAGCCGACCTCGCTCGCAGGTGTCCATTCCGGCAAGGGAGACGATGAGTTCACCACACACCCAACCGACTATGTGGCGGGGTTGTTTCCGAGGACTCGCTCAGGATGCTGTTACCGCCGAGACCGCCAGCGTTTTGTGATGTCTTCCCATGTCGGGCCGGTGCCCGTCGGTAATGACTGCAATCCGGGCGATCTTTCGACAACCTGTTCGAAGAGCGATGCGATCGCTTCGCCCATCTTCCAAAGGGCGTCGCGAAAATTCGCCTTGTCCGCCAGTTCAATCATCTCGACGTAACTGAGTCCGCCCGTCTGTCGGCTGAGCTCCTCTCGGCAGTGCCACTCTCGTCCTGCCGTTCTCAGCGCGTACAGTTTCAACAGCCGCGGGTTGCGTACGGCCTGATATCGCCGATTCTCCTGCAGGACAACCTGGAGCAATTTCGCAAGCTGTGGTGACCACGCATTGGGAAAGTGCACGGCGAGCTCGCCTTGCGGTCGTGCGGCGCGCATGTAATGCAGTTGCACAGGTTCGACAGGCGTTTCCGCCAGATCGCTCAACAGCGCTGGCCAGTTCAGGCCGAGTTCCTTCACGCCAATCTCGTGATACGTCACGAGGTCCTGGATTGGCCGATTCCTCGGCGTGTATTTTCCGTCGAGCAACTCGAGTTCGATCCCAGGCTGAATCGATTTGATCAAACTGTCACCGACAATGTGTGCCATCCAGCCAAACAGGTATGCCAGCTTCCGCTCGCCTGAGCCGAACAGCTCCATGGCGTCCTGAACAACGGACGCGCAATAGTCCGGCAAGTGATCCCACGGCACAGTTTGATTCCTCTCGGCCGTCGTCCAGCCGAACACCAGGTGTGATCGTCCATAAAACAATCGGTGGATGTCGCGCGGTCGGTACGACTTTTCATCAAACCGGAGTGACCACGGTGTGACTTCACCACCAGTCAACGGGCTGATCTCAAGCGGCGCAGTTCCGTAACCGACATCTTGTCCTGTATCGACACAGACAGCCTCGGGCATTGTCTGAATGTCGCAACCAAGATACGCACCGCACAGGTAACTCGCGTAATGCCGATGAATCACAGTAACGATGGGCAGCTTTCTGTGCCGGGCTGCCATTCCGCCCAGGATTGCGTACATCGTATGACCGATGATTCCACTCATGGCGTGTCCTTACCTGGCGCGTCTCGGGCAATCTGCGTCCGAATCTCCCGCAACTGGCCGATCACTGATTCCGTGATCTTTGTTGAGGCTTCTATTTCTGATCTCGCACCAGAATCTGTGGGTGCCTCGAATGCGTTCGGCACCTCTCAGTCCCCGTGACTGCCGCTCGCGTCGAGGGCCGTTTCGATCGTTGCCCCGGCGGACCGGTTGTTGCCGTCGCGCGATGTGACTCCGATCGTGTCGAAATACTCGCAGAGGGGAATCGAGTGCTTGCGCGTCATGCCCCAGGCGTCTCGAAGCTGGGCGACTGTTGCTGTTCCAAGTTCGCTTAACGTCTTGTGGCAGATGACTCGTGCTGCATCCAGTGCCTGTGGTGTGAAGAACAGACCATCCGCAATCTGGACGATGAACTCATCTTCGACCATCAGATTCAGGAGCTGATTGATCTCCTTTGCGGGCTCGCCGATCGTCTCGGTCAGTTCCTTCGCCAGCGGTGGGGTCAGACGTCCGGCTGTGATCAGTTCCAGCATTCCGTCGCGCGTCCTGCGCTGTCGCTTTGTCAGTTGCACCTGGAGATCAGCCGGACCGAGATTGTCTCCAATGCGGACGAGCTGCTTCTTCTGGATCAACTGGTCGATGACCGCTTCCAATAGACCGAGGGACGTGATGTCCCGACACGCGGTCAGCAGGGTTGGTCGAGGCAGCGAGCGACGTGGCTGGTGACGAATCACCTCTTCTCGGATTGTTCGCAGGACCGATTTCGACAGACTCTCCAGACGCCCGGTGTGGATTTCGAACGAGCGATCGCGTGATCCGATTTGCATCAGTTCGCCGCTGGACCGCAATTGTTCAAGTAGTCGATTCAGTTCGTCCGGCATGATGCCGACAGAACTTGCCAGCGTCAGATTTCTCGAGTCGATCGCGTCCTGCTGCGTCAGCCGCACCGAAAGACGGGCGTCTGCGGATGGGCTTGCCAGTTGTTCGGCCAGCGACTCGATGTCGCGGATGCGGCGCAGATCGGCAATTGCCGGGTCCAGGATCGTGCCGCCACCGATCGTGACCGCTGGCGAGACTCGCCGCAGAATGAACCTCTGCCCCCATGCCGCGACGATCGGTTCACTGAGTCGCAGTTCCGCGTAACCTTTCTCACCCGGCTCAAGACGGCGGCCCTTGAGGACCACGCGGGTCTGCACCTCTCGCGTGCCGATGTGCAGGTTGATCTCGGTCCGGTCTTTGAGCGGGATGGGCGAACTACTCAGCACGCGCAGGTCCACCAGCAGTCGACGCGTTGTCTGAAGATAACCCGGCGTTGCCAGTTCACAGCCACGCGACACGTCTTCGTGTTTCAGTCCCGCCAGATTAATCGCTGTTCGTTGTCGGCTGCCGGCCTGATCTGATTGTTCGCCGTGATGCTCGACGCTGCGCACCCGAAGTTCGCGGCCTTCCGGCCAGAGCTGCAATGTGTCCCCCGCATGTACGTCGCCGCTAAGAACCGAGCCGGTCACAACGGTCCCATGCCCCGTGATTGAGAAGACGCGATCGATCGCCATGCGAAACAGCGGCAGCGTCTCTGGCAATGTGATGCCCTGGCAAACTTCCAGCAGTGTTGCCTTCAGTGTGTCGAGACCCTCGCCCGTTTCCGACGACACGGGGATCACTGGAACCCCTTCGAGGAAAGTTCCTGCGACGGATTCCTCGACGTCGAGTTCCGCCAGTTCGACAAGTTCGCGATCAACGACGTCGATTTTTGTGATCGCGATCAGACCAGCACTGATCCCCAACAGGTCCATGATCTCCAGGTGCTCACGAGTCTGAGGCATGACGCCATCGTCTGCCGCAACAACCAGCAGCGCAACGTTAAACCCCGTGGCTCCGGCGACCATGTTGCGAACAAAGCGTTCGTGTCCCGGGACGTCCACAACACCGAAGCGAAATCCGCCAGCTTCAAAGTGCGCGAATCCGAGATCGATCGAGATACCGCGCGCCTTTTCCTCAGGCAAACGGTCCGTGTTAATTCCCGTCAGTCTTCCGACGAGTCGAGTCTTGCCGTGATCAATATGACCGGCAGTTCCCAGCAGGATCGGCTTCAACGGAGTGTCGGTCGACATGTCTATGTGCTCATCTTCCAGACGCTCACGCATGTTTCAGCCGCTCGCATGATGGGCTGACAACGAAAAAACCCGGCCTTTCTTCAAAAGCCGGGCTTCAAGTTTCGTGTAAAAATGACAGTCCAGCCGCGTTGGGCCGCAACGGCTTGCCGGGGTGATGATTGACCGGCTCAGTCCCGAGTCACGATGTGTGCTACCGACTCACTGGGGATCACGTATTCGGAATCAACCACAACACTGCGTCGGGCGATCTGTGCGTTGCGATAGTACACGCGTCTGGCAAGACGGTGGTTTGGCACGGTCAGCTTCCAGCTCGTCTCTCCGTCCACCCCGGCCGGTTTCAGCACGCCTTCGGGAAAGGTCGGCGATTGCGTTCCGGTTCCTTTTTCTTCCGGAACGACGCCCGGTTTCGGCGGAATAAACGAGCCGCCTGGCGCACCCGGAGCTGCCGCCGGAGTCGCATCTGGTGCCTCGGTGACCGATCCTGGCGGGGGAGTTGTGACGAACCCAGGATTGTCTCCACTCCCGGTCGTTGTCAGAGCGCCGGGTGCTGCTGGCGTCCCGACTGGCACGGCGGGTACGTTGATGTCTCCCGGTGCTGCCTCTGCTGCGACTGCCGGAGTGGCCGGCTTGGCGACCTCACTGTCTTGTTCCGACGGATCGGCGCTTTTCGTCACGGCGCTGCCGCCGTCCGAAAATGTTTTCGTCGGCGCGGGTGCCGGATCGACGGGGCTCGGCGCTCGTCTGTCGAGGTCGCTCGCTTTAAGAGTCTGCGTCACCTCAGATTTCCAGCCAGTGACTTCCTGACCGGTCTTGCACGACGACCTTGGGCCATAGGAGACGTAGGTCGGACAACTTCCGCTGGAGCACGGGGAACACGGTGAAGGCCTGCAACTGAATTGCGCGGGCGTCCTGCATGGTCCACAGCCGTAGCCCGCCGCCCGATAGCCCGCCGTCATTGGGTACCCGTGTGGATAAGCTGGAGCCCCGTAACCCGCAGGGCCATAACCGACAGGCCCGAAGAACACGTTGTAAACCCATGGAATAATGCCAGCCTGCGTCGAGCCGATCAGAGTAGCCACCAGCGCGACGGACAGAGCCGCGATTCCAAATCGCCGGAAAAGTGATCGCATTTGTCGATTCCTTGAACGAGAGGCCGAACTGGCTAACTTGCCGGGTCGGTAAAGTTTTATCAGTCCTCACGACGCAGTTCAATGTGTGGACCAGCGTTTGGCATTCAGGATTACGGGGTATCGCATGGACTTCGCAGCCAGGTTCGAAACCGGCTTGTCGTACACAGGTTTTCTGGATCGATTCGGTACGGACGAGCATCGTACTCGCTGGGCTGCCGTGCACGACCAGGTCTCGCTGACCGATGCTCAAACCGAGCTGCTGGCGAGCTTCACGCGAGACATGAAAGTGATCGTGCTGGCCGGAACGTGGTGCGGTGACTGCGTGAACCAGTGTCCAATTTTTGATCGGTTCGCTGCCGCGACGTCAAAGATCGACGTCCGCTATTTTGATCGCGATGACAGCGCCGACCTGGCGACGGAACTGTCTGTCTGCGGCGGGCAGCGCGTACCGGCGATCGTCTTTCTAAGCGAAGACGGTCACGTCTGCGGACGGGCCGGTGATCGCACTCTGGCAAAGTATCGAGACATGGCCGCAACGCAACTGGGAGCAGCGTGCCCGTCTGGACTCGGAGGTGCCGACCAGACCTTGCTTGATAAAGTGACGCAGGAATGGCTTAACGAATTCGAGCGGATCCAGCTTATGCTGCGACTTTCCGGTCGACTGCGAAAGCTCCACGGCGACTGACTGTTATTATCTCGCTCCGTGGCCGGGTCCGAGCGGTCCGGCGCCGCCGGTCGTCTGAGGAATCACCTGCTGGAGAAACGGGACGTTATGTCGGGTGCCATTCGTTTTAATTTCGTCAACAAGCAGGATGACGAGCTTGAGCTGGATCAGGTCGCGGAATCTCACAACTCGGAAACGTTCCTCTGGGCCAACCTCTCCGGAGACGATGTCAGCCGCGCCTCCGAGTTCATCGAGATCTTTGACATTAACAACCCGCTTCTCGGTAGTGAGGACATGATTGGGACGCCTCGATTCACTGACCTTGGCAACTGCATCTATTTCTCACTGCAGGACATATCCTTCAAGGACAATCGCGCCGTTGTCGTGCCGGTCCAGATTTACTTCGGCAAGACGTTCATGCTGACAATCCACCGAGGCGAGGCTCGTTTCATTGACGGCGCCTTTACCAGTTGCCGCCGAAGTTTCCGGATGCTTGCGAAGTCGCCGGGTTTTCTGCTGTTCGAAATCGCGGACCACCTGACGCAGGCTTACACGCGGACTGTGCAGTCCGTTGCCGCGCAGACTGAAGAAATCGAAGGGGGTCTCTTTACCGACGGAACTGACGACCAAATCTTCGCGCAGGTCGCAGAGTTGATGCGCAGCATTCTGGTTTTCTACAAGCTCATTGTCGGTTCACGTGAAGTTGTGCACGACATGGCGACACGTCTGTCGCCGTTCATTGCGGAAACGACGCAGCCGTTCCTGGAGAAAAAAGCCGCTCTGCTTGATCGCCTCAGCGTTGACGTGACGACCGAGCGGGAAATCCTCTCCGAGTCGCTCAATCTCTACATGGGCATCGTGACTCACCGGACCAACCACGTGGTCAACCGCCTGACGATTCTGAGCACGTTCTTCCTGCCCCTGGGATTTCTCGTCGGTGTGTACGGCATGAATTTCCGTGTCATGCCGGAGCTGACCTGGACGTTCGGCTACACCGGCTTCTGGCTTCTGGTGACGTTCATCGTGGGTGGTCTGACGATCTACATGAAGAAACAGGGCTGGCTCTGAAAACAGCCACCGAACCCCCGATCCGCGAGGATCGGCGCAGGTCTCCGGACCTCGCCGAGACGCCGACCGAAGGTCTCCCCCAAGTGCGTCTCCCCCAAGTGCGTCTCCCGGAGACTGCGACGCGGTGGGAGACCTTCGGTCGCGGTCGCGGCGGGGTCAGAGACCCGCGCCGAACGATCGTCGCGTCTACCGGCGTCGCTTGCGTCGGCCAGGTTGTCGACTCGTTTTCTTGCGTTGCTCGAAGTTGTCCTGACCACGCTTCGGCTCCGGGACCGGTCCCTTGTCGGCTCGTTTATCCGACTTCCCCTTGCGGGACGACCGGCCACGCGACTCGACCAGTTCCCATTCGAGGACTCGCTCGTCGGGATTGACGACTGCGACTCGGACTTTCACGCGATCACCGAGGCGGAATTTTCGACCGCTGCCGCGTCCCGTGATGGTCATAGTGGGGCGGTCGTAATCGAGGAATTCACCGTTGCCCAGCTTGCTGATGTGGACGAAGCCATCCACTGGATACTGCTGACACCGACAAAAGATGCCGAACTTCTCGATGCCGGTGATCACCGCGTCCAGAACCTCGCCGCTTTTTTTCTCCAGGAACATCAGGAGTTTAACGCGAGTCAGTTCACGCTCCGCGGTCGCCGCCCGACGCTCCGTCGTTGAGCAGTGGGTACCCAGGCGAACGGCATCCGATTCGCTTAGTCCGAGTGTCTTCTTCCGGCCGGCAAAAATGTCGTCCAGAATCCGGTGGACGGTCAGGTCCGGGTAGCGGCGGATGGGACTGGTGAAGTGGCAGTAGTTCTCGACCGCCAATGCGTAATGCCCTTCGACGGTCGCAGAGTATTCAGCGGCTTTCATGCTGCGCAAGAGTGCGAAGTTGACCGCCTGCTCAAACGGTTTGCCTTTAACTCGATTCAGCAGTTCCTGCAGGTCGAACCGACTGTTGTAGCTGTCGAGCTTGAAGGCAAGACTCGCGACGAACTGAGCGAAGGCCTTCAACTTGACTGGACTTGGGCTCCCGTGCGTCCGACGTAGAAACCGAATGCGGCGATCATGCAGTTCGGTCGCGACGGCGCAGTTAGCCGCCAGCATGAACTCTTCAATGATCTGATGGCTCTCGTCGTGCACCACTTCCGATGCGCCACAAACGCGGCCGTCCTGATCCAGCTCGACTTTCACTTCGGGCAAATAGAGTTCCAAAGAGCCGGCTTCGAATCGACGGCCGCGCAGAACCATGGCCAGTTCGTGCATCCAGCTTAGAAGCTGACGCACCTTCGCACTGATCCGGCCGCGGAACTGTTCCGGATCTTCGATTACGGGCATGACCTGTTCGTACGCGAAACGCCGACTCACTTTGATCGCGGAGTTCTGAAACTCTGTGTGAATCGGCGTACCTTCGGCCGTGAATTCAATCAGTACGGATTTCGTGAAGCGAACCTTCCCCTGCTGCAGACTGGCCAGGCTGTTCGAGATGGTTTCCGGCAGCATGGGGATGACGCGTCCCGGAAGATAGACGCTGGTACCGCGACGTTGAGCTTCGGCATCCAGCTCACCACCAGCCGGGACGAAGTGACCGACGTCGGCGATATGAACGCCCAGATGCCAGTGCCCGTCGTCGGTTCTCTTCAACGAGATCGCGTCGTCGAAGTCACGCGCGTCGACCGGGTCGATGGTGACGATCGGCTCGCCGGTCAGATCGACACGGCCGTCGAGTTCCGACTCGTCGAACCCATCAGCCTGTTCGTGAGCCTCTTCGAGCACCGCTTCCGGGAACTCGTCCGGCAATCCGAACTCATGAATGATGGCCTGCAGATCGACGCCCGCTTCGCCGCGAGGACCCAGGAGTTTCGTCAAAACGGCCTCGCCGGATTCCCGATGCGTGGGAAACCGGACAACATCGATGACGACCTTGTCGCCGGGCACAGCACCTTTCGCTCCGGGATCGCCAACGGAAACCGGGTCCGTGAACCGTCCGCCGTCAACGCGAACGCATCCTCGATCGTCCTCTTCGAAGTACGTACCGACAAACGTGTGTGTTGCCCGCTCGATGACCTGCTCGACGCGACCGCAGCGTTGACCACCGCCCCGTCGTCGACTGATTAAACGGACCAGGACGCGGTCACCATTCTGTGCATCGGCGAGCTGTTCACCCTCGACAAAAATGTCGGGCACGAGTCGAGGCGGTGCCGCCGATGCCTCGTCAAACTCTTCCGACGCAGTCCGATCTGGAATCAGCCAGCCGTCGCCGCGCATCGTGCGTTTGATCGTTCCGGCGATCAGGTCATCACCGCGTGCCGTGCCGGGAAGAAACACCCGACCGTTTTCAGTTCGCTGAATCTTGCCCTGTTCGGCGAGGGCGTCAAGCTGCGATTCGAAGCTCTTGCGGCCACTTTTCGAGACACCGAGCTTCCTGGCCAGAGCCCGCATTTTGATGGGTACATACGCAGGCCGTGCAAGGTGATCAAGAATCTCAGTCATCGTTGGCATCGGCACACTGTAAAGGCACGTTTCGCCAAACGATACGAGGGGCACGTCTTTCTGGCTCAATTCGGCGGGCGTTCCAGAACTGATCTGATCGCGAAGCCGATGACTTCGTCCTGGCGAACGTTTTCGATTGGCGCCACGGTTTTGGGTAGGTGGCGAGTTTGCTGGCAAGTTGTTTGGCAAGCTCCGGATGGCTGGCTGCATGGTTTCGTGTGGATCGGTGTCGTAATCGTATAGTTCGTACACCGCGTCACTGATGGGGTCTTTGGGGTTTCGCCATTCCACCAGCCGATAGCGTTCCGTACGGATCGCGCGGCCGAGTTTCCCGCGAGGGAAGGCGTGGTCACGCACGCGGGCGTCGGGGTTCTTCGGGACGGGAACAAGACTGACGCCGTCAATTGGCTACGGCCCGTCGGGCAATGGAAGGCCTGCGAGTTCACAAAGCGTCGGGAAGATGTCGACCGTCTCGGCAAGCTGCCTGGCCGAACTGCCTGGTTGCGTGACTTTCGGAAAGACAATCAGAATCGGAATATGGTTCGCGAAGGCAGAGGATGGCCCTGCTGCAGGTTGGCACAGGTTGATTTCAGAGTGAGCGACTTGACGCTGCCGCTACACGTTTTACGGAACGGGCCTCAAATAAGTTCCCGATTCAGAATCCGAAAGACCTCTGAGCCGTAGGCGCCTGTCGAGGCTGCGCACTGGTCCGGAGCTGAGCCGTAGGCGAATTTCTCCGAAATCCGCTGCCCTGGACATGGCAAGACTGAGCGGCGGTCGATGTGCCGGCAGGTTGCGATGTCGTCTGGTCCCGATTTCGGAGAAATCGGGCTACGGCTCACGATTCCGGGACTATTCCTACGGCGATCGCGACAGTCGGAATCCGAGATCGTCGCTGCGGGTGACTTGATCTCCGTATCCGCGAAACGCGGACCGACAGCGGACGGCGTTGGTCCACCAGTCGCCACCGCGAATCACTCGTCGCGTTCCAGAGACAGGGCCGTCTGGATTGCTGCTTTCAGCGAGTCCGTAGAATTTCGGATCGTAGTAATCCTGACACCACTCACCGAGATTGCCGTGCATGTCGTACAGCCCGAATTCGTTGGACAATTTCGCACCGACCGTTCGAACCGGATTGCTGCCCGACTTGAAATTGAACCAGCCGTATTTCGACAACGCCCTGTGTCGGTCGCCGAAATGATACTGTGTCGTTGTGCCCGCCCGGCACGCGAATTCCCACTGTGCTTCGCTGGGCAATCGGTAGCCCCTGGACTGAGCATCGAGCACCCATTTGTTTTCGGCGTCCCGACGGTACGCGAGCGTTCGTTTCTCCCGCTTGCTTAACCAGTTGCAGAACACGACGGCATCATTCCAGCTCACCTGCGACACGGCGGCCTGTTCCTGCTGCGCGAAGCCCGGCGAGCCCCAGGTAAAGTCGTTTCTGTCTCGCGGAGCAGCCTTTTCTGTCGTCGACGAGTTGCCGGTCCCAAGCACTTCTGCCTCGGTCCGATAACCAGTCTCTGTCACGAACGTGCGAAACTGGGCGATGGTCACTTCCGTAGCAGCCAGCAGAAAGGGCTCGGCAAGAACCATTCGATGCTGAGGACGTTCCTGATCGCGGATTCGATCCTGAGTTCGTTGATCGATCTTGAGTTCAGTCGCTGCTTTCAACGCCGCAGCAATCTGCACGTCGCTGCTACCCATCAGGAATTCGCCCGGGGGGATGAGCACCATCGTCGTGCCCAACGAGTTGATCGACGTCACCGTCGTCCCCAGCTGTTTCGCCCACGCCGTCTGAAGAGCCTTCGCCCGCTGTGTATCAAACGGAGCTTTTGCTACCGGAGCGTCCTTGTTCTTTGTTGGTGTGCTCTGCTGTGCCACGGAATCGGACGACACGCAGCCCAGCAGGACGGCGAAGTAAGCGAATCTTTGAAGCATCGTGATTTGTCTCATGATCGCAGGCAGAAACCAAACAGGAAGCAGGTCCAGGGACGGTCACTTTTAGCGGTATCGCTGCACGCCCGACAGCGATCTCCAGGCCAAATCTTCTGACGCAGCTGTTTGGCTATGACCCGACTCAGTCCCGGAGGAAATCCGGGCACGAGACGGTCCGGGGTCGTCAACTGTTTGACGCGGAGTGGCTTTGAATCACTCTGGCTGCGCCGGCGCAACGGTTGGCACTGCATAGATTCCTGGCTGAGCGTCGTGCACCAGGAATTCTCCCGTCACCTCGTCACGTTTCAGACGGATCGGATGGGGGAACTCCGGCGCGGTGACGCATCTCAATGCACGAATGATGTCGATCCGCCCATTCAGCCTGCCGCCCCACAATTCGGCAATCTCTTTGGTGTCCAGCGACATGGGCTCGATCACAAACAGGGCATCCGCAACGCGCGACAACGAGTGGGCGTCGCTGACATTCTGAAACTGGCTGACACAGATGCACGTCACGGAATGCTGATGATTGCAGGATCGGAGTGCCGCCACGTGCCGGGCGACATCGGGGTGAGACGGATTGAGCAATGCCAGCGAGTCGATCACGACCAGTTCGACCGCTTCCGTTTCGAGTAGAGCGCGATATCGCGACAGAAACTCTTCCCAGGTCGCGTTTTCGTACGCAGGAACTTCCAGCACGCGAGTGTTGCTGAGCACACGATCGCGGAATTCCGATTCACTCAAACCGGTTGCGGCCATGCCGATTTTCGTCATGCGAGAGCACAAGTCGTCGCGTCCGCTGTCAGCGGCGTCGCGAAACTTCTCCTCACTGACAACAAGCCCGACCCGCATGCCACTGCTCGCCGCGCGGGCCAGGCCGGCAAGCACGGTGCGTGTCTTGCCCTGCGCGAGTGGTCCGGTCAATGCGATGGTGCAGCCCCTGGGCACGCCGCCCAGTGAGTGCTTTCTGTCTGCGGTCAAACAGACGTGATCGAGTACGGAACCGAATGGAAGTGCCGCCTGCTGTTTGATGAGAGACTCGAAACCGGCTGGTTTCAGAATCCCCGCGGAAGTCACTGTCGACGGCCGGCGTCTTGAGGTTCTGCGTGGAGCCGCCTTCTTCCGCGACGCGACTTTCTTTCCTGACGCGATTTTCTTTCGGGGAGCTGCTTTTTTCTTTGCCATGCACTGGGTTCCAGCTTTGTTGCCGAGAATCAATGGTCCCTATAATCCCGCCGCACTGCAGACGTACCTGCTCAACTGCACCAAACGCTTCAAACCTCGAGGATCGACATGGAACGCCGTCCCCTGCCTGCTCTCCTGAGCGCCATCGGAATCGCTTTGACAATGACACTTGCCGGCCAGGCGGAGGATTCCCCATCCCCGTCTCCGAAGGCACAGGAAGCGAAGCGCCTCGCCAACATCCGGCAGGTCACGGTTGGACTGCCTCGCGCAGGTGAAGGCTACTTCTCGCCGGACGGGACAAAGATCGTCTATCAGGCATACCCGATCGGTTATCCCTTTTACCAGATTTATGTCCAGTCACTCGACTCAAAGACACCAACACGAGTGAGCCCAGGTCGCGGTCGTACGACCTGCAGCTATTTCACCGTCGACGCAAAACGGATTCTGTTTGCGTCCAGCCACTCCGACCCGCGCATTGCCGAAACCGAACGCAAAGCTCGGGAACTCGCCGCACAGGGCGGACGCCGTCGTTATCAGTGGGACTTCGATCCGCACATGGACATCTACACGATCAGTCTCGATGGCACCGATCTCAAACGCTTGACCGATGCTCCGGGCTACGACGCCGAAGGCAGCTACTCCTCTGACGGAAAGCAGATCGTGTTTACTTCGTCACGAGACGGCGACCCGGATCTGTTCATCATGGACGCCGACGGCGAAAACGTCCGCCAACTGACCAACGTCGATGGATACGACGGCGGACCGTTCTTCTCGCCGGACAACAAGTGGGTCATCTTCCGCAGCGACCGCGCCAAAGAGCACATGCTGCAGCTCTTCGCAATCTCGGCGGATGGCAAGACAGAAGTGCAACTGACCGACAATCTGAATCAGGTGAACTGGTGCCCGTACTTCCATCCGAGTGGTGACTACCTTGTGTGGGCCGGAGCTGACTACTCGCGCGGCCCGCGAGCGCCCGGAGCGAAGTTCCAACTGTTCACACTTGAGTTGAAGAAAACCGCATCCGGTCTGAAGGGCGGTGACATAACTCAGGTCACCCACGGTTCATCGCAAAACGTCCTGCCTGTCTTCAGTCCCGACGGTACAAAACTGATGTGGACGTCGACCCGTACAGAGGATGAATCCAGTCAGTTATGGATCGCGGACTGGAAGCGCGGAGCCAAGTCAGCAGGAACTGAGTGACATTGATCAGGTTAGCGAGTGTTCTGCTGTTTGATGACAGTCGCGGTTTCAACATGCTGCGGCTCGCTGGAGCGATCGGATGCACTGTATTCCTGACCGTACTTCTGCTGAGCAGTGATCCGTGGGCCTTACTGGGTTTTCTGCCCAGGGCCGAGGATGACATCTTCGACAGTTCGAACGACAAGCTGTATCACGTGATCGGCTACTTCGGACTGTCGATGTCTCTGCTATGCACTGGGCTGACGAAAAGTCGGAGAGTCTTCGCTGGCCTGGCAACTGCGGCCGCTACCCATGCCGTACTGATCGAATCGTTGCAGCAATTTTTTCCACCGCGTCAGACCGATCCGCTCGATCTGTGCGCCAATCTTGCGGGACTGACACTGGGATGTGGGCTGGGCGTGATGCTGCGTCGAATGGCGCCGATTGCCGACACCGCTCAGTAGCTCCCAGGGAAGTTCATCCACGACAACAAATGAAAATCGGCACCACTCCGGTAAGGGTTCTGCGAGCCCGGAATAATGAACACGCGACACGATCCGGCTGAGACAGTAGTCTGCCCTCATGCGGTTCAGGAACTCGCACTGAAACCGCAAGGGCCACCCGCCCGCGAAGCGGAAAAGTTCAACGCACGATCAATCCGTCGACATCCATGCCAACGGATAGATCGCAATTCGTTAGCCGGCAAGACAACATTCAACTCTCGCAAGAACATATCGATGGCACATCCGTGGGACGCCAATTGGGAAGTCGGCGAGCGACTCGGCAAAGGTGGGCAAGGGTTGACACATCTCACGACAAGAAAGGACTCCACAGCCACCACGGCAGCGATCAAGACGCTCAGGAACAACAAGGACGCACAAGCCCGCGGCCGAATGCACCGCGAAGTCGCGAGCCTCGAAGTTCTTTGGTCCGCAGGTGGCGCCGTTCCTAACGTTCTGGATCACAACACCCACGATTACCAAGACACAACCAAAGAACTCTTCGTCGTGATGGAGTACGTTCCGGGGCCAACACTCCGCGAAGCGATCACCGAAAATGCTCCGTTCTCCGTTGCTAAAGCAACAACCCTCATACGTGGCCTCTGCAACACAGTCAATTTGGCGCATACGTTTCCGATTTTGCATCGTGACTTGAAGCCCGAGAACATAATTGATCGGGACGGTGCTCATTCGGACCTCGTCATTGTTGACTACGGCCTCGCGTTCAATACCGAGAACCCCGATGTCACCGTCACCAATGAGACATTCCGGAATCGCTTCCTTGATCTCCCGGAAACAAACACACCCGGCGGCAACCTTCGTGATCCGCGAAGTGACATAACTGCAGTCTGCGCCATTTATTATTATGCACTGACCGGTCATGTACCCGGGCAACTCCAAAGTGGCGACGGTTTGCCGCCACACATGCGAAGTGGCTATTCACTGAAGGAATCACTTCAGGCCGATGCGCCAATTGGGCAACTGGAGATACTGTTTAATCGAGCCTTTTCGCCAAACGTCGACAATCGGTTTCAGACAATCGTGGAGTTTTGTGATCGCCTCGAACTGGTGACAGCTGTCACTCATGCAACGGTTCCTGAAGATCCAATCGCCGTCGCAGAACGGGCATCCGCAACACTCCGGCATCGAGATCGCACCACGCAAATTCAAGAGTTTCGGCAGCCGGCACAGCAATTGATGCAAACAATTCAAACCTATGCGCAGAAATACAGTGGACAACTCGGACGGTTCGCCCTAGCTGTGACCCAAAACGAAAACAAACTCGGCAAGGCGATTGCCGAAGGGCTTGATCGCGTGCATCCGCACCAATTGAAGCTGCAACTCAATGCCGCGCATTACAATCATTTACGCATTCTCGTCCTCACCGTTGCCTCTCAAGGCGAACAGTGCGTAATCCTTCGCCAGGCATTCGCACGAGAGGGTGCAAGCAATAAGATCGAACCAGCGAGCGATTGGTCCGAACTGCTCTGGTATGATGCTTCGGATCAGTCGCCTACACTTGATGCGGTTCACCGCGACATTCAAGCGTGGATGAATCAAGCGATACAAGATCTTACTGACCATGTCCTTACCCAGTGACCATCGATAGGCTGGCTAACAAATAGAGCGTTCTGTCGAGCGCAGCCGAGATAGAACGATTTGTTCGAGAAGCCCGGGTGATTTGATTTGACTCCGGTCTGCTGTGAGCTATCGGCGAAAGTTCTGCGGGAGGGTCAGGCGGTAAAGCCTGAGAAGTCGGCGTCACGTGGAGTGGCGGCCGGCAAGATCTGGCTCACGCTGCACACCGCCAGAGCCGACGACGCGGTTTCTATCAATCCTATGCGTCGAGACCGGCTGGTCCTTCCAGGCAGGGCACGGCCGGCGCCGGGACTCGACGCAACTTCCACGCTTACGCTTCTGGGGAGGACTCAAACTCTGCTCAGATGGCAATGTTGAGGTGTTTGCTGACAGAAAGATGGATGACAGAAACATGCGATACCCTCATCTTTCTGTCATCCATTTTTCTGTCAGTTCAAACGGACTGCCTCGCAGCGGCTCAGGCTTCCGTACTTGTCTCAGAAGCTGCGTAGATTCTTGAGCCGTCACGTGTGCGTTTTCAGATTTCACGCAAGGACGCAAAGTCGCGAAGAGTGGCAGTCAGAAGGGCTTTGCGTCTTCGCGGCTCTGCGTGAGACTTTCAGTCTGGTTGCGGTGCCGCCTCATCAGCGAGTGGCCCATCACGCAATCAGTTCGGGTATCAGTTCGCCGCCGGTTTGTGAGAGCTGTTTGAATCGGCCGCCGTGGAAGTACGTTAGTTTGTTGTCGTCCAGTCCGAGGAGTCTCAACAGAGTGACGTGGACGTCCTTGATGGGATGCACGCATTCGACGGCTTTTTCACCCAGTTCGTCGGTCGCCCCGATGGCATGCCCGGCATTCACGCCGCCGCCGGCGAACAGCATCGCCATGGCTTTGGCATTGTGGTCTCGACCGACACGCTGTCCGCCGCCGCGTTTGCCGTTGTCGGGACTGCGTCCGAACTCACCGGTCCACATCACCAGTGTCCGATCAAGCATGCCGCGTTGCTTCAGGTCGCTGATCAGCGCTGTCATGGGTTTGTCGATTGACTTGATTCTTTCGGAATGCGCCCGCTCGATGTAGTCGTGCGAATCCCAGCCGGCGGTGTAAAGCTGCACACACCGCACGCCCTTCTCGACAAGCCGGCGAGCCAGCAGACAACGTCGTCCAAAGTCTCGCGTGAGCGGGTTGTCCAAGCCGTACCTGTTCTGTGTCTGCTGTGTTTCCTGAGTAATGTCGAGGATGTCCGGGACCTGCATCTGCATGCGGAATGTCAGCTCGTAGTTCTGCATCCGAGCTTCCAGTTCGTCATGCTCCGGATGCCGTGCCGCATGTTCCCGATTCAGCTCAGCCAGCAGATCCAGATTCCGCCTCTGCTGATCCCGACTGACGCCTTTCGGCGGGAACAGATCGAGAATTGGCGATCCACTGGCGCGCAGAGTCGTGCCCTGGAAGTAAGGCGGCAGGAATCCGTTGGACCAGTTCGCGGGTCCACCCTGGGGATAAGCCACTTCCGGCAGAACGATGAAACCGGGAAGGTCCTGATTCTCGGACCCGAGTCCATATGTCAGCCAGGCACCAATCGCCGGATCGCCACCGAACCGGTTACCCGTATTCATGTGATAGTTCGCTGTCGGGTGGTTAATCGATTCACCGCGACAGCCGTGATACACACACAATTCGTCTGCCACAGCGGGCAGATGCGTGAAGTGCTCGCACATCGAGATACCGGAATCACCCGCCTGCCGGAATTTGAAGGGGCTCTTCACGAAGTACCGCTCGCCCGATGCCATAGCCGATGCGAATTTGTCTCGTCGTACGAATTTCTGCATGTGCAGATCGTCGAGTTTTGTTTTCTGATCGAACGTGTCGATATGGCTTGGTCCTCCAGCCATAAAGAGCTGGATACAAGCCTGGGCCTTGGCCGGAACGTGCTGCGTCCGGGGCGTCAACGGGCCAGCACTCGCGTCACGCGCCAGCAGATCGGTCAACGCGATTCCGCCCAGCGAGCCTCCCAGGCCGTACAGAAAACTGCGCCGGGATGCCTCGATTTGTGATGGGTGCTGCATGTCTCGCTCCTTTGAGCTCGACGATACCGGGAGTCACCACGAAATACACCAATCACACGGAAACAACGGACAGATATCTGCGACGGGCAAACCGCTCCGGGCCGGTCGAGTGAGATTCACCGCGTGAGCCACGATCACGCACGCTACTCGGAACCGTCGGTTGAACGGGCGTGAGAATCATCTGGCATCCGAAATCACAACGGCCGGAGCGTCGCTCTGGCCCGCGATCGCGACTCGCACTGCGTACCACGCCGTCAGTCCCGCAACCAGCGCGAAGACAACGGGAAGCAGACGCCGCGCCTGGCCTTCCAGTCGATGGTGGGAAGCTCGCCTGGCATGAAGTTGCGACAGTTCGTCGCGCACGGCGTCAACCTCGTCCAGCAGAACCTGAGTCTGGTATTCGTCCATCACTTTGCATCCCCTGAAAGGAGCATGGCGGGTTCGGCAATCGTTTCGGCCAGCGCACTGGCTGCCGTGGGTACTGCGCTGTCTGATGCCTGCAAATTGTCGCTCAGCAATTCCAGTTCAAGACGGAGTCTCTGTTCGGCCCAGTCGCCGATGACATCCACGGCTTCATCGCGCGAACACTGCAGCTCCGACTGGTACAGCCGAATGGCCTGCTCGGTGGCTTCCTGTTCCAGCAGCCGGTCGATCCGGGGAACAAGTTGCTGATCCCAGTTGTCGACGACCTGCTCGCCCAGACGGCTGAGTCGTTCGTGCAGGTAATGCTGTGAACGTTTCACGCGCCAGGTCGCTCGACCGGCCCGCAGGACGAACGTCACGGCGAACACACCGCCAATCATCAGGAATGCCGCGAGGCCCGAGTAGGTCGCATGTTGCGTCAACGGATCGTGAATCACGTTGCGAATCACCTGGTGATGGGCGGTGGTCAGACAGACCATTGCCAGCTTGCCAACGCCAGCCCCGAAGCTGATCGCCACCAGACCCAGACACAGGGCTGCCACCAACCCCCAACGGCGGTCCTGAGCCTGGCCGACACAACGCAATCGATACACAAGCCAGGCGGCGAACCCGACCACAAGAATTGCAGGCAGCATTCCTGCCAGGGCCTCAGCCGGGCGATAGAGCCAGCCGTTCGTCAGGCCCATGGCTGACGACACCATCAGCAGGCCCGCCGCCGCCATGTTCAGCTCGAACACGAGGAGCAGCATCTCGCCAGGTTGAAATCGGAGTCGGAACTTATTGTTCATGGCAAACACCGGTTGGGAATGGCCGCATCTCGTACTCGGGCAATCTGCCGCGTGACAGACACAAATCCCGATGCCTAATCATTTCCGCTGGCGCGAGCTTTTGGTGAAGAATCGCGAATCAACAGCGAAAATGGCCGTTGCGGCAAATCAACATGAATCAGAATCGGAACACGATTCGCGTCTGGCGATTCCGACCATGCCGGTACGTCGTGACAAGTCGCATGCGACACCGACTGCAGAATCTGGACTGCGGTGATGCATCACCGCTTTCCTATCGTGGCGAAGCCACTTTTGCGGCGCAGCCGCTTTCCATCTTTGTTCGACGGCGCGTCGCGCCGCCCAGGACGGAGCGAGCGGCTTTGCCGCTAATGGGAAAAAGGGGAAAGCGACGATGCATCGTCGCACTCCAGAAGTGTGCAACTTCAGGAGGCGGACGCGAGCCTCACGGGGCTACGCGTACAGGGCGGTCATCGGTTTTCCGATGCTGATCGGATACGGTCGGTCCGTCAGATCGTGGAAGTGGCTCGATGGGTCAATGCCCAGCGCCGAGAAGATCGTTGCGGTGACGTCCCACGGGCCGTATTTCGTACTGACTGGATAGGCCGCATGCCGATCGGATTCGCCGACGACAGTTCCCGGAGTGACACCCGCGCCGGCGAAGACGATCGAATACGTTGCGGCCCAATGCTTGCGTCCCGGTGTTGCTCCCGCGAATCGCGGTTCAAGCGCCACGAGCGGGGCCCGGCCGAATTCACCCATGCAGATCACCAGCGTCTCGCTCAGCAAGCCGCGATCATCCAAATCTTCAAGCAGTGCTGAGAAACTCTGGTCGAATTTCGGCAGCAGGTGTGTGTCCATCACCTGGAAAATGTCGTTATGCGTGTCCCAGCCGAACTCTTCCGGATCGGTGTATCGATCCTGCCCGCGGTTCGAGTGGTTCCACATGACCGTAACGAGCGGTACGCGCGCTTCGACCAGCCGTCGGGCCAGCAGACACGCCTGACCGGGTCGATGCCGGCCGTAACGATCTCGCAACGCCGCGGGTTCTGAATCGATATGAAACGCCTCGCGCGAGGCCGGGCGATCGAGCATGTCGAACGCCTGTCGATAGAGCGCCTGCATATCGAACATCTCTGGCGAGTATTCACTGCCCGCTGTAAGCGCCGACGATTCAAGGCTCTTCAACAGGTTCTGCCGGTCACTGCGGCGACTGGATCCGAGCGTGTCGATTGGCGTGAGACCTGGCACGGGCGGCCGTCCCGTCGTGACGTCACCGACGATCATCGGATCAAGGTCTTTGCCCAACAGCCCGCCGTACTGGCCCGGCCCGGGTTCCCACGGGACAAGTGCGGGCCCGTTGACTGTGACTGCGGTGTGGACGAAGCGGTCAGTCGGAGCCACCCGTTTCAGAACCGAACCGGCGAACGGATGATCGCTGGGCTGCACGGACGGATTGGACGACAGCCGCTGGTGATACTGTCCGCACATCGAGAGATAGAATGCACTCCCGTGATCAAGGTCCTCATGGGACATGGTGCGTACAATCGAATAGCGATCGGCGAGGCGAGCCAGTTGCGGCAGGCGATCACCCAGCAGCGTGCCGGGCACGGCAGTGGAGATGGCTCCGAAGGCTCCGCGTATTTCCTGGGGAGCCTGTGGCTTCGGATCCCACGTTTCCAACTGACTCTGTCCACCGTTTGCAAAGACAAGGATTACGGACTTCGCTTGCCCGAATCCGGGGACTGACGGTGCGGGCTGGTCGGATGTGTTTGCCGCATGCACGCACCGCTGACGCAGAGTCTCGCCGATAAAAGCAAGACCCGCGCCGCCGGTCAGTCTCAACAGATCGCGCCGCTGCACGGATGTGGATCCTGAATCGTTAAAGAATGTGTTCTGGAACTGTTGGCGAATGTATGTGGAATGGACGACGGACGCAGCGCCGCTGACCGAACCAACGTCCCCGCTCAAGAGATGAGTGCCCATGTCGCGACGATCGACGAACGACTCTAAGCGGATTCGCAGACAGGATCGGGAGCCACGACCGCAGGGCGACACTGTAGTCAAGCGGGAGAAACTGTCGCAGACCGGAGCGAGGAACACTGATCCACGCTAATCTGCGCTTATGTCATGAGTGATGATTAGCGAAGATTAGTGTTCCCCGTTTTCGTGACAGGGACATTCACCGGCTTTCACGGAAGACAGCGATGTTCGGCGAACTGACACAAAACCCGCAGTTGAAACATTCGCGGCGGCGCATTTTGCGTCTGCTGAATGCCGGAGCAGTGTTGTTGCTCGTTTTTCTGGTCGCGGTGTCTTTGGCGCTGATTCTGTCGGCTGCGGGTGACGACGACGGAGCCGCTGCTGTGCTGGGAATTGTGTACGTTTCTGTCGCCGGTCTGTTGCTCGACGTTGTGGGCCTGGTCATTGTGACAGCCATCGCTGTCGCAGCGCTGATCGAGCACCGTGCCTTGGAAACCACGGTTTCAGACGCGGCCGCATCGGATGATGGCGTGACGTGAGGGCGTTTGTCAGTCACCATCAGAGTCAGCCAACCGGGTCCGTTTCCAGCGTTCGCACACTGAAACATGCCGATCAAATTTCGCTGTCAGCAATGCCGCCAGTTTCTGGGAATCTCCCGCTCGAAAGCGGGATCGGTCGTCGATTGCCCGACGTGTGGTCGGACGATCCGGATTCCGGACCTGGACGGGACGGTGCGGCCGCTGCCGCAACCGTCGCTCGACCTACAGGACAGCTCGCTGGCTCGTGCTCTCGACGAACTTGCATCCATCGGCACGAGTTCCGGGTCAGATGGTGATTCACACGATCAACAGGATGACTTCGCTTCCGCGGTGGTATCAGACTCGGACGATCAGTTTCAGTCGAACAAAGGGGGTAGCTCGGACGAGCCGGAGAATGAAAACGCGGGCATTGAGACACACGATCCGCCTCCCGCCGATGTGGTTGATCTCAAACCACTGCCGCCGCCCGATCCGATTGAATTGAATCCTGTCGAGACGAAGCGGCGCGAACCTCCACCGCCGGCGTCGTTCGATGGTGATTCGAGTGCCGAACGCGGATGGAAGAGTACGCGGCAGGGTGACTCCTGGAAGCGCCTGCTGGCTTCCACGAAACCCGACGATAGTCCGGACGTCGCTCCGGGCGAAGCCGCGGCTGCAGGGCCCGTTCCTGTCGCGGTCGGCCATGCGGACGCAAAGCCCGCAGGAGTGGCTGCCTCCACGCAACCGGCTGCATTCCGCCTCGCCCCTTCCACGTGGTTTGCGATCGCCGGAATCGGAGCGTTGATCTTTGCCGCCGGGTTCTGGTCCGGTCGTATCACCACCTTGCAGTCATCGGCATTGAATCAGCCGCCCGCAGACGCGTCGGATGTCGAAAGCTCATCGACCGACGTCCAAACCCCGGAAAGCGCCACCGACAGCGTCCCGGCCATCCAAGGTCGAATCACGCGCCGCTATGAGAATGGTGAGATCCGTCCGGATGTCGGAGCCCGCATCTTTGTGCTGCCCTTCGAACACGCCGATTCCGCACTGATCCCCTCAGACAGTGTCTGGATCGACGCGACGAATGAAGATCGCGAACAGGCCAATAAAAGCATTCGTGAGCTGGGCGGCGGTTTTGAGGTCACCGGTGCCTCTGGAGAATTCCGCGTAGAGCTTCCCAATTCCGGAAAGTTTCATGTGCTGGTTCTGTGCAACAGTCGAGTGCGCGACGACGCCGACGACATCTCAGACGTCAAAGACGTCGTCGGGGGCTACTTCGATAATCCCACGAAACTGCTGGGACACGTGATGCTGCATCTGGATGAAGTGCAGCATCCCGGAACGGGCACGACCTATTGGGATTTTCAGTTTCCACGATCCTGATGCTGTGAAGACCGTCCGCATTCTGCGGTTTTCTCCGTGAAGACGCTTCACTCAGGAGAACAGCAATGCCCGTTGAACCCGCACATGTGATCGACCGGAAGTCGGTTGATGCGTGTGCTTCCGAGACTCGTCCGGTGGGACGTGCGGCCGGGTACCACACCTGGACCGATCTGCTGTTTCTGCACTGGCGCGTCCCGATCGATCTGCTCCGCCCACTGGTGCCTGCCGGTCTGGAAATCGAAACATTCGACGGCGACGCCTGGCTGGGCGTTGTTCCGTTTCATATTCGTGGCCTGCGACCGTGGTGGTTTCCGGCTGTGCCTGGGCTGTCTGAATTCCACGAAACGAATCTGCGGACGTACGTGCGTTTCGACGGTCGCGATCCGGGTGTGTGGTTCTTCTCGCTGGACGCGGCCTGCATGCCGGCGGTCGAAATCGCTCGATGGAAATGGCATCTGAGCTATTTCAACGCGGCCATGGATCTTGTGCGTCGCGAGGATCGTGTCCTCTATCGCAGCCACCGACGGGATCGGCGTTCCGACCGACGTGCCGAGGTTGAAATCGATGTGACGATCGGCGACTCACTCATCAGGGAAGACGAAACATCTGTCGCACCCGGGACACTCGAGCATTTCCTGGCCGAGCGGTACGTGCTGTACGCCGCTGATCCGAATGACTGCCTCTACCTCGGTCGCGTGTGGCATCAGCCGTATCAGTTGAGGTCCGCGAAACTTCTGCACTGTCGTCAAACGCTCTCCGACGCATTGGATGTCGCGATTCCGGAAACACCGCACCATGCCATGTTCTGCGACGGAGTCAACGTGGAGGTTTTTCCAATCTCACGGATCACGTCAGGCCGGAAATGACAAATGAGAGTTGACAAATAACTAATGACAAATCGGCCTTCCATTTCCGTTCTGGCCTATTCTCTCACAACAACTCGCGCCACACCGTCTCGATTCGGCCAAACACACCGTCCCACGAAAGCCCCTTGACTCCGGCAACCGGTGCTCGCAGCGGCGGCCGTGACACAGCCTCAACAGTGGCCCGCCGCAGCGCATCCGTAAATGCGGGCAAGTCGGCATCCACCGGGCAATCGGATTCGATCAGACCCGGCAGTGGCACAATTGTCAGGCACTCGCCGAGTTCCGATGCGAGTTGGCCAACGACTCCCGGCAACGCCGTCGAAACCAGACGACACCCGCACGCAGCCGCTTCGACCAGCACCAGCGGCAGACCTTCGTAAAACGACGGCAGGACAAACACGGCGGACCGCCGCATCAGACCGGCCAGTTCTGGCGGAGCGATCTGTCCGTGATACGTGACGGCCGGAATACCGCTCATCCGTGCTCGTATCGCGTCCGCTTCCGGTCCCGCGCCAGAACCGGCAACGTGTAGCCGGAATCCGGGGATGTCGACCGCCAGAGACTCCACGGCGTCCAGCAGCCATGGCAGTCCTTTCGCTCGGCTGAGTTTGCCGGCGTAGACGATTTCCGGCCCGCACACTTCCGGACGGCCATCGGCATGAAATATGTCCGGTCGGTACCCGTTTCCCACGATGTGGATTCTGTCGGCTGAAATCTGCAGTTGCTCGACCAGACTGCCTCGATGCCCCGCGTGCAGTACGACGAAGCGGTCATTCCGTCGACACCCCTGCCGTACTTCATCGGCAAGATGTGGGCACAGATCGAGTTGTCTCAATCCCGTCGCATGGCAGTGCGTCACGACGGGAGTTTCGGGCGCCAGGTCCTTCAACATCGAACTGAGCAACCAGATGTGATGGCTGTGGATGACGTCCGGCTGAAAATCGTCGATCACGCCACTGACATGTACTCGCCACGCGGATCGGTACGCGTCAAGTTGGCCGTCAGTCAGTGCCGAAAACCGCGTACTCGGATACGGCATGACGTCGCTCATGCCAGGCATCGCGAACGGCAGTTGCCGCGATTCGAATTTCAGGAGATTGACCGAATTCGGATCGAGCCCGCCGACGTCCGGTTCCGGTACCGATTCCGGAATCGCGGCCACAACGGCTTGCTGCCAGCCGGCTGCGGAAGCCGCACGTGTCAATGCATCCAGTCCGGTCCCGCTCCCTGTCCAGCCAGGGCGTTGAGACAGAACATGCAGGACTTTGCGACCAGGCAATTCGATATCTCCGGTGAGGCTCTTCGAGCCTGTTGCTGGCGAACACGTTGCCGCACAATCGTGCGACAGCAGAATTGATTGATGATTGTCGATTGATGAGTGTTGATTTTCGAAGTGAAGGTCATCTGGAGGAAACGGTGACCAGCCCAGCCAATCACCAGCACTGACACTTCGCCAACCGCTAATCATCAATCGACAATCATCAATCAATTTCCGCCAACGCGAAGCAGCCCTCGCGGAATGTGTGGCATGTCTGCACGAGATGGTATAGAGACCAGTGCTCTTGCAGCACAGTTGCGATGTCCAAACTGTTCCCTGCTCCCTCTCCCCTGCTCTCCGTTCCCTCTCCCCTGCTAACGCGACCCATCCGGGAGACTGCCGTGCGTCGTTCGATTATTCAGCGTCTTGCGTTGGTGTCGCTGTTCGTGTCATTGACCGAACACAGGGCCTTTGCCGAGGAACTTCCATCCGTCCCGGACGGGTTCAGCGTGTCGGTCTTTGCTCGCGAGCCGTTGGTTCGCAACCCGTGTGCGATGGCGTTTGACGCGCGAGGTCGACTGTTTGTCAGCCAGGGACCGCAGTACCGCAGTCCGACACCGGCGACTCCCGGCGACCGCATTTCGATACTGATCGATTCAGATGGTGATGGCGTCGCGGATCGCACGAAGACGTTCGCCGAAGGGCTGAACCATGTGCAGGGTATGGCCTGGCGAGGCCGTGATCTGTGGGTGGCAAACGCTCCCGAACTGACCATCGTGCGGGACACTGACGGCGACGACGAGGCCGACGAATACGTGCTGGTTTACGGCGGCCTGGGCAACATCGAGCACGCACTGCACGGGCTTAACCACGCACCCGATGGTCGGCTCTATATGTCCAAGGGCAATTCGAAGGGATACGGGGATGCCGGCAGTTCCGAGCTGCATGTCGCCCCGCGACCATTCGCCGAATTGTGGGGTATGACCCTGCCGAACGAGGCTCGGGATACCCCGGTTCCGCTGGTCTTCAGTAAAGACACCTACAAGCGTGGCTACCACACTCCCAGCGACGACTGGGGCACCGAGGGTGGCGTGCTGAGGTGTGACCCGGACGGCCGGAACCTGGAGATCGTCAGCCGCGGCATGCGCAATCCGTGGGACATGGCCTTTGATGAGAACTTCGACTGGCTGCTCACCGATCAGGACCAGGACGGCGGCGATCGCATTCTGAGCCCATTTCCAGGAGCACACTTCGGCTGGGGACACCACTGGAGCGCTCATTGGACGGGCGAGAATCACCTGCCCACGATGCCGATCAGCGGCCCGGTCTTTCATGGTTCAGGGACGGGCATTGTCTATGCCGCATCCTCGCAGTTTCCCAAGCAATACCGCGGTGTGTTCTTCGCGGCCGACTGGCTGAATCGATCGATATTCGTATTCCGTCCCCGCTGGGACGGTGCACTGATGCGCAACATGCAGGCGCCGGAGGTCTTTGCATCGGCCCCCAAAGGCCGGTCGCTGGGTTCCAGCTCGGGCATGGTCTTCGACCCGACAGATATTGAAATCGGACCCGATGGCGCGCTATGGGTTCTGAGCTGGGGACACCATTACGGAGCAACGATCCAGGACGGTAAGCAGGTTGACGAAGGTCGCGTCTATCGCATCACCTTCGATGGTTCACACAGCGTTCCAAAGAGCGAGCCGAAGTACGCTCAGCCGCTGTCGTCCTGGACGACTGAGGAACTGCTCGCTGACCTACGTCACGACCGCTTGCCAGTGCGACGAATCAACGCTCAGAACGAACTGCTGCGTCGCGGCCGTACTCAACAGAGCAGGCTCGCAATTGTCGAGCTCCTCACCGAACGCCTCAATGCGCTCAGCGCTTCCGCGCCGAACCCGACCGCAGGAGCCCCTGGAGCAGCAACATGGATCGCATGGACACTCGGCAGAATCGACGTACACGACTCAATGATCGATGAGTACTTCAGCGATCGCGTATTGATCGGTCGACTGACACAACGTATCCAATCTTTGAGGATTCTGGGGTTACGGGCCCGGATGGGTGAGCAACCTGTTCCAGAAGCAGTTGCCATATCGCTGGTCGACAGCGAGCCGCAGATTCGATGCGCGGTTGTGCAGGCAATCCACGAAGCTGGTGATCGCTCAAACCTCGATGCGGTCTGGTCGCTGGTCGCCACGGAAACGGACCGGGCAACGTTCTACGCCGCATGGCGGACGCTTGGAAAACTGTCGAACGAGTCCGAGTTGCGCAACCGGCTGACTGACGAGCGCGACGGTGTCCGTCGCGCTGCAATCCTGGCACTCCTGGAAGCAGGTCATCTCTCGGGAGACGAAGCCGTCAAGTTGCGGCTCGATCCAGATCGCGCGGTCGCGGAACTGGCGTCGTCGTTCGTCGAGATCGTCGGTACCAGCGCCGCACCGGTCATTCGAATCGAGCCGGACGGCCCCGCACGTGACGGAAGCATGCTGGTGAAGCTAACCGTTCTCGAAGTGCCGGGAACACACGCTCGATTCACATTGAGCGGTTCGGAGCCAACAGACACGAACGCTCGCCGCTATTCCGCTCCGTTTCGCGTGACGCAGGGAGCGGAAGTCCAGTCGGCGCTTTTCCGAGGTCGCAGCCGTGTCGGTCCGGTCATCACAGCCACCTGGGCCGAACTGTCTGGAACTCCGGCGCGCCCCTCGATCGACCTGCCTCCGCTGGCTGCAGTGAGCGTTTCGAAACTGCGCGCCGTCAGTGGTTCCGAGTACCGCACGGCATTTCTTAAACGCGGCGCGCTCGCCTACACGAATCGACGCTACGCATTCGCGGCGATCCCGGAATCGCTGGCCGGCGCAACGATCATTCAGACGGCCAACAGTGACACCGACGTCGGATCAAAAGGTGAGCAGTTTCTGACGTTCCACCTCGCAGAGGATGCCACCGTATACGTCGGACACGATCGTCGGATCGCGGACCGACCCGACTGGCTCAGTGCATTTGAACCGTCGGGGCTCGTGCTGACGACCGACGATACGTCGTACAAACTGGTCGGAAAGAAGTTCTCCGCGGGAGAGGTCGTACTGGGTGGCAACACGGTGGACGGCGTTGCGTCCGGACGCTCCCAATACGTCGTGGCCATTGCTCCGCTGCCAATCACACTCGAACCACTCAACGAGCCGACGCAACTGATTGATGCACTCAGTTCCATAAAGTCGGCTCACGCCGGACGCGGCGCGCGGCTGTTCTTCGGTGCGGCCGCGTGCGCGAAATGTCATCGACTTGGTGACCGGGGAATCGCCCTGGGACCGAACCTGACCAAGCTCGGCAAACGAGCGGACGCAAAGACGATCGTCGAGTCAATCCTCAAGCCCAGCGCGGTCATCATGGAGGGATTCCACACGCTGATCGTGGTAACAAAGGACGGCAAGTCCTATTCGGGGTTCATTCGCCAGGAGACTGGTCTGAAGCTCGACCTGGTTCAAGCAGATGGCAAACAAATCTCGATTTCGAAGCCTAACATCGAATTGCGTCGTCGCCAGAATACATCCGCCATGCCAGCCGACATGGCAAAGCTGCTGAGTCCGCAACACGTCGCCGATCTCTCCGCCTTCATTCTGGCGTACAACCCGGATCCGCCAGAAAACCCGGCGAGCGGCGGACGTCGGTCCGCTGGTAACTCCAAGCCGCACGGGGGTCGGCGGGCTGACACCCTCCGCTCACCAGCAGGGGACTCGTGGGGCGACAGCGAGAAAGACTTCTACCTCAAACAACGCGACGGCGCGTTTGACATCCAGCTCGACGGCAAGCCGATCGCGTCATTCGTCTACAAACACGACAAGGTGAAGCGACCGTTCTTCGCGCACGTAAAAACATCCAGCGGAATCCAAGTCACGCGTCGCTATCCGCCGGTCGAAGGTAAAGACTCAACTGACCACGCGGACATGCACCCCGGTTTGTGGCTGGCCTTCGCCAGACTCAACGACATCAGTTTCTGGCACAACAGCGCCGGCCTGGTCATCCACGAGGGTTTCACCGGCGAGCCCCAGGCCGGCGACTCAGCCCTGTTCGCCACACGAGACCGTTACGTTGCACCGGATGGCAAAGTGCTGTGTCGCCAGCACACCCGCTACCGTATTCGCAAAGACCCCGCTGGCTGGCTCATCGATCTGCACGCGGAGTTCACATCCGACAAACCGTTCTGGTTCGGAGTCCGCGAAGAGATGGGACTCGGAGTCCGAGTGGCTACTCCGATCATGGTTCGTGGCGGTTCCGGGTCGATTCTGAGCAGCACGGGTGGCCGCAATGAGAAAGGCACATGGGGCAAACTTGCCAACTGGTGGGACTACTCCGGACCGATCACCGACCGCCACGTCGGAGTCATGATCCTGTCACCCGCGAGCAACCCCGACGTATGGTCTCACAGCCGCGATTACGGAGTCCTCGTCGCCAACCCGTTTCCAGTCGACCGCGCCGAGAATCGATCAAAACGACGAACCGTACTCCCCGGTCGATCTTTTCGATTGCGATTCGGCGTGCTGATTCACGATCATCCGGCTGAATCAGAATTCGACCGCAGTGCCGCACGGATGCGGTTCACAAATTCAATCAGAGCGCCTTGACGCCCGCGGACCGCGTGCACGGCGCAAACGACGTCATCTCAATCAATCATCCGCCGCGCTGCGGCCTACTCTCGTAAATTGGTGGAAACACCTCTCAATCAACATGCTGGAAACACCACTCGGGCGACGTACACTTGTTGGAGCGGAAGCAACTCTCGTTCGCCGGGCGATGGCCGACCTGGTCGGACCGTTACTGGCCGCGACGGACGACAGGTCTCCCACCGAAGACGGGATTTCAGTGGAAACTGGCGTCGCGCTTTTCGACGAACTCACGGATGGGCAGAAACTCGCGGCCATGCACCACATCGCCGGGGCTCTCTTCGATTCAGGCGTGGCTCCGCCCGAGCGGAATGCCGTATTCGAAGCCGC
This sequence comes from Planctomycetota bacterium, assembly GCA_963579025.1. Lineage (GTDB taxonomy): Bacteria > Planctomycetota > Planctomycetia > Planctomycetales > Planctomycetaceae > CAUZFZ01. Next base: position 53,950 of record CAUZFZ010000011.1, read on the forward strand.
AATTGCTGCCGTCTTCGCCTCGATCCTCGACACCATCGGCATCGAAACGGGACTTCAGTCAATGCAGTTGCCTGTCCGAGATCAGACAGCTTGGCGCCGTCTGGTCATCGATGCCTGGTTTCATCGGAAACGGCTCGACGACGGTCTCGAAGGTCCCTGGACGGAAAACGACATCCCGACTCCTGATGCGATGGAGATGGACGAGTGGGACTTTCATCTCGAATGTCTGCTGGATGCCATCCTGTTTGACAGAGACTTCCAGATGGCAGCCGGATTCCTCGACCAGTCTCCCGACAGCGCCGACGCAGCGCGATCGGTGCTCGGTGTCGGCGAGTCCTATTTCGCAACCCCGGCACCGGACATCCTGACCGCAACACAGCGTCGACAGATCGAGAGCAACCTGAAAGCACTGCTGGCCCCGCATCTGCAGATTGACCCGCCGTAGCAGACGCTGCTTGCCAATCCAGTTCGGCACGGTCATTGCTCGCCTCAAACGGGCAACGCCGTTAAAGACTTTCGTAGTCGCATTCGCCAGAACGCGTGCGTTCTGGAGCGAGCGCTAAATGGCACCAGAGTTGTCACCTTGCGGAGCAACATGGTCGCCTTCCGCTCCGGGGCTGTGAAATTAATGACCGTAGCTGGATCACCGTGAAATAAGTGGCTGGGGCTTCCAGCCACTTTCATCATTCAGGGTCTCGGCCCCTGACATGTTGACTCGGAAGAATTCAGCCTGTTCGCGCCAGTCTTAATTCTTGCGAATTCAATTCAGCTACGACTCGACGAGCGATCTCATAACTTCACAGCCTCTCCGCGAAAGTGCGTTATTTTGCGGACTGAATCCCGATCCACATCAGCCCGGCCAGGTATACCTTCAGAATGCTGAGTTCGAGGATTCGATCCGTGGGCACGAACACCACCAATGGACGATGAGAAGAACCGCGTTGGCGATGTCTGATTTTCTGAGCGTTTTTTGACGTCAGTGTTCATACAAGCCCGACGCGCAAGCGAGTGAATCCCGTGCAACAGATTCACTCGCTTGCGCTTCGGGCTTGTATCGCGGCTGATCTATTTCGTCATGTCAGGCGATCCAGTTCTGGAACTGAGATTCGTCCAGATTCCGCCCGCTGATGACGATGACAAGATCACCACTTCCATCCAGGTTGATTTTCCTCTGAAGCACCGCGGCGGTTGCAATCGCACCGGAAGGTTCTGTTCGCAGCCCGTGCTTCTGATAAAGCCAGCTCATCGCCTGGCGTGTTTCGGCATCGGGAACAACAACCGACGCTCGAACGTGCTGTTTCAGGATTGGCCAGTTGTGCTCACCCACGTCGTACGACAGCAATCCGTCGCAGATTCCGGACGGGTGGTCGATGCGCACTCGCGTACCGGCTTCCAGTGATTGACGAAAATCGTCCGCCGTGTCTGGCTCGACGCCTACGATCTGCGCCTGCGGAAAACCATCCGCGATGGCCAGAGCGTGACCGGCCATCAGACCACCACCGCTGACCTGACAGACAAACTGCGAGACGCCTCGGTCCTGCCGTTGCAGTTCCTCCACGATTTCGAGTCCCCCGACGCCATTGCCGGCGATGACGTGTGGATCGTCGTAGGGCGACGCCTGAACGGCCCCTTCGACTTCCGCCATCTCCCGAGTCAGACGGTCACGTTCACCCGTTTCGTGGTCCGTCGAGATGTCGTAAGTGCGAATCTCAGCACCGAAGGATCGAGTCAGATCGAACTTGATTTGCGGCGCGGACTCAGGCATGACGATCAGGACGCGTTTTCCATATCGCATTCCGGCAAATGAGATTCCGGACGCAAAATTCCCCGACGAGTGCGCCGCAATCGGGCGGTCGCCAATGCGATCCAGATTGCGCTCGGTCCAGTTCAGCGCACCGAGCAGCTTGAATGATCCGACGGGCGTCCAGCCGTAGTCTTTGAGCCAGACGCGGCGGCCTTCCGGAAACCCGAGTTCCTGCTCAAGCGGCCAGGACCGAATCAACGGAGCTGGAGAAACGTGCCGGCGAATGACTCGCTGGGCATCGCGAACATCGTCCACTGTGGCAACCTTAACCGCCATTAGTCTGCCCCTTCGTGCCAGGACGCTGCAGGAAATCCGTTTCACATTGCAGCAATCCCCGATCGAACGACGTCCCGCGTCGGCGATTATGGTCGCCGCGTAAATTGCGGAAGACAACTGTTCGACGATCCCGCGTTGTTGAGTCGCGGCGTACGCAGCTTCGGAATCAGGCAAGCGAAACGATCTGACCTGTCGCCGCTGACTCTTCTGCGGCCAGGCAGGCTCGCACGGCTTCAAGGGATTCGCGCGGCGTAATCACATCTGGAGTGGTCCCGTTGTGAATGCAGTTGGCGAAGTACGACAGCTCGTCGCGCAATGCGCCGGCGCGTTCGCCGTGCAGTGAAGGCCAGTAGGTGGTGTCCGGAGAGTGCCAGCCGTCTGAATCACTGATGGAGAAGTTGGGGTGCGTTTCGTGGATATGTATCGACCCCTCCGTGCCGATGATCTCCATTCGCTCGTCGATCTGGAACGCCGTCCTGTCAGGCAGACACCACACGTTTTCGAGAACACCCGTCGCGCCGCTCGCGAAGCGGTACATCGTCCATCCAAGGTCCGGGTGTCGCTTACCTCGCACGTCGACCGTTTGGGCGTAAGCGCTGACGATGGGATCGCCGCTGTACCACAGCATCAGGTCGGTGTCGTGTACTCCATCACCGATAATCGGGCCGATCTTGTCGAGGATGTCCTCAGTCACCGCCGCCGGAATGTTGCGGCGCGCGTACATGGAGATAATTCGACCGATCCGCCCCGATTCGACGGCCTCTTTGGCTGCGGCGTATCGTGGGTTGAAGCGGCAGATGTGACCGACCATGAAGCCGCCGTCCGCGGCTTCCGCGGCGGCGACGATTCGCTCGCAATCAGCGACCGTGGACGCCATCGGCTTTTCCAGAAAAACATGCTTGCCGGCTTCAAGTGCCGCGACGGCCGGAGCGACATGCTGGTCCCACATGGTGACAACGCTGACGGCTTCCAGTTCCGGATCCGCCAGCATTTCTCGAAAGTCGGTGAATGTGCGCGAGACATTAAATCGCCCGGATACTTCGCTGAGTCGCGACTCGGTACGCGTGCACACGGAGTGCAGCTCGACCTGCGGCAAGGCTGCCAGCGCCTCGCAGTGCTTTTCACCAAACCAGCCGAGGCCGATGACTCCGTATCGAATTTTTTTCATGATCGGTGTTTCCTGTGGATTAAGTACTTCCATCGTGATGCATGCGTGAGAAACCCGAGCAGATTCTCAGTTTCTCGCGTCCTCGCTGTTGGTCGCGTCCTATCTTGATTTTGGCGGCTCGGAATGAGGGACCGTTGCGCATCGCGGATTCGGTTGTAGACATCCAGGACGACAGGTAGACGAGGATGATAAACGCGACACCTGAGCGGGACGTACGGTTGGAGCCGGATCTACTTGATCGAGGAGTCCATGAAGAGAGCCAGGCTCCTCGACGGGATGCGTTCGATGCCTATCCAAATCCATATCGGGCAGCACGGAAGAAAGCAGGCATTGGCAGCGACGGACCCTTTTCCAGCCACAATCTTATGGTGGGTGCGGGACTGGGAATCTGGGGTTTCGTGATGGCGACCGGAATGGCCGGATCGGCGGATCAGCGGTTGTTCGACTCGCACGCGTCCCTGATGTCAGCGGTTGACGTGTTGCAGGTCATCACGTTCCTGAATGGAATCGCTTTATTCGCCAGTGGCCTCGGACTTCGCCAGAAGCAGATTTGGGGTTACCGACTCGCCATGGGATGCGCAGCAGTCTCGATTCTCGGCGGAGTCGCGTTTCTGGCGGTCTGGCGAATCATTCTTCAATCGTCCGGTGACGATCTTGTTGAAGCTGTCGGCGCGTTGATGTTCGTACGCACAAACCTCGACCTGCTCATTGGGCTCGTGGATGGAGGCGCACTCCTCGTCTTTCTTGCCCGGAATCGCTCTCGCTAAGGTGCTGAACGACTGAACCTGCTCGCCGGAACTTCGTCGCTATCGCGACTGGTTGCCGGCCTACGAGGTTTTCCTGCCAGCGTGACCACGGTCAGGGTCATCGCTGCGCTCGACCCTGCCAACCACCCGGCCATCGCGAATTGCCCCTGCGCGAAAGAAAAAGAAATTGCCGTCGATCGGCGAATCTGTCCTGCGGGACTTTTTCTTGAACGAGACTTTCCGAATAATGCCGACTCGTTCACCCCTCAGACGATCCGCCGCGCAGTAAAAAGGAGAACAGCATGGCCGCCAGGACCCGCAAGCAGCAGCCGGTCACCGAAGATCATGGAATGCTCGCCAACGCACTCGGACAGATCGAGAAGGCGTTCGGCAAGGGCTCGATCATGAAGCTCTCGGATGAGCCCGCCGCCGGAGCCGGAATTTCGACCGGAGCGCTGTCCCTGGATCTTGCTCTGGGTGGATTTGGGTTTCCCCGCGGTCGCATCATCGAACTGTTCGGACCGGAATCCAGCGGCAAGACAACGCTGGCCCTGCACTCGATCGCCAGTGCTCAGAAAGCCGGCGGTATCGCGGCCTTTATCGACGCCGAGCACGCGCTTGATCCGTCGTGGGCCAAGCGGCTGGGTGTGAACCTCGAAGAAATGCTTGTCAGTCAGCCGTCGTATGGTGAGGAAGCTCTGGCGATCGCCGAGATGCTGATCAAGTCGAATGCGGTTGACATCATTGTCGTGGACTCGGTCGCGGCTCTCGTTCCCAAGACGGAACTCGACGGAGAAATCGGTGACACGCACGTCGGACTGCAGGCCCGCATGATGAGTCAGGCCATGCGGAAACTGACGGGCGCCATTGCCCGGTCGAAGACGACGGTCGTCTTCATCAACCAGATTCGCGAGAAGATCGGCGTGATGTTCGGCAGCCCGGAAACGACACCGGGCGGACGGGCCTTGAAGTTCTACAGTTCGGCCCGAGTCGACGTTCGTAAAATCGCGACGCTGAAAGAGGGTGATGAGACGGTCGGCATTCGGATGAAAGCCCGCGTGGTCAAGAACAAGGTCGCGCCGCCATTCCGCATTGCCGAATTCGACATGCTGGGTCGCTGCGGTATCAGTATGTCTGGCGACGTGCTGGATATGGCGACCGAAGACCGGATCGTGCAGAAGAGTGGCTCGTGGTTCAGCTACGACGAGACTCGACTGGGCCAGGGCCGCGACAAGGCCCGGCTGTTCCTCGAAGAGAATCCAGAAATGCTGGAAGAAATCCGCGTCAAAGTCCTGACCGCGCGCGGCTACGCCCACATTCTGGCACCGCCAGTAGAGGCAGCGGAGGCAACTGACGCAGAGGAGTAAGGTCGTTTGACGGAACTCCAGCCCAGACGGGCAAGTCATGAAGTTGGGCACTTTCGGAGTGCGACGATGCATCGTCGCTTTCCCATTCTTTGATTCGCGGCGAAGCGGCTTTCTTTTTAGTTCGTCTGATGTGGAATGGCAGACACGCCGTCGAAATGAGATAAAAGGCGGCTGCGCCGCAAAAGTGGCTTCGCCACGATAGGAGAGCTGTGATGCATCACAGCACTCCAGAACGAGCAAGCGGGTCGCGCTATGGCGGGTACGTTTTCATCCGCTGATGGGGTGTAAAGGTCCACAATGTCCTCTGATTTCGAACCGAGAGACCACGCCGGTCGTCCTCCAGTGCTGGGGCATCCCGGCCGGCGGCCTCGCGAGACGACATTTATGGATGTCGTGTTCGGACTCGGTTTCATCGTGGGTATCGTCATTCTGATTGTCGTTGCCGCCAATCTAAGCATGCATGAGCTGCCCGAAGCCGAATTGCTGGTTTCGTGGATTGGACGCACTGCGGGGCTGGTCATGGCTGGACTGGCATTGCTATGCCTGCTGGGACGCACGTGGCAGGGGGCCACAATCAACGACGTCGCGGCGCTGTCTTTGCCGTTCCTGGGGGGCGTAATGCTGATTCAGGCGTCATGGTCGACAGGACTCGCATTGGCGCTGATCATCTCGGCCAGTCTGATCTGCAAACACTTTGGTGGCAGATCGGGCGCGGCGGACGACCCTCTGGAAGGTTAGACTGTCAGGCACCCGATATTCGCTCTCCGACGCTGTGTCGGCGAATTGACGACCGGCAGATAACATGCCCGCCCGCCATGACGTATTCAGCAGATGGTGGGTGAGGACAATTTCTTTGCGGAGACTGGCGATGTATGCAGACACAGGACGTCGTGTGATCGCGTCGATTGCACTGATTCTCATTCTGCCCGCATTCTGCGTTGCCCAGGACGCGCTGCCGATTTTCAGCGCCCTCGAACAGGGCGTGTACAAGGTCATCGACGGTGCCGAAAAGTCTGTCGTTGCGATTACCCGTATCCCTCTGGCGCCGCGCCAGCTGGATCGAACAGCAGCGCGACATCCGTTTGGATTGCCCGAGGGACTGCGTGCTCAGCGGGCTACGGCACCAAAGCCAGTGGCGGGTGAATTCGGGACGGGCATCATCGTCGCGCCGCCGAACGATCCATCGAAGCGATTCGTGCTGACGTGCTATCACGTCGTCGAAGGCGGTCAGCCTTTCCGCAACGACGGCATCATCCGATCGGAAGCCCGACTCTCGATCCGGTTCAGTCGCACACAGTCGGCACCCGCGGTGATCTTCGCGGCCGACCCGCGCAGCGACCTCGCCGTTCTCGCCTTCAACCCGCAGGATGCCGGGCTGTCTCCCGCTGATCTGCCGGCATTGCCTCTGTCGGCTGCCGTGCGTATTCGCAAAGGTCAGTTTGCGATCTCGCTCGGAAATCCGTACGCCATTGCACGCGACGGTTCTCCCAGCGTCAGCCTGGGACTGATCAGCAACATTTCGCGATTTCCCTTTCCGACCGATGAAGCGGAGAAGGACACGATTCACCATTACGGCACGCTGCTGCATGTGGATACACGCCTCGGTCCAGGAACGAGCGGCGGAGCCCTGCTGAACAGCGATGGCGAGCTGATTGGCATTTCAACCTCGCTGGCGGCTCTGGAAGGCTACGAAACGGCGGTCGGGTATGCCGTGCCAATCAACAGCTCAACTCGGCGGATCATTCACGATCTGCTGAAAGGTTACGAAGTTGAGTACGGGTTTCTTGGTGTTCTGCCAGGTCATCGTTCGACGTCTCAGCAGTTCGGCAGTACGCACCGCCGAACTGGACTCGTGGTGTCCCGCATCATGCCGGATTCGCCAGCCTATCGTACTGGCCTCAGGCAGGCCGATGTGATCCTGGCGATCAACGGACACGAGATCATCGAGACCGACGATCTGTTCCGCGAAGTCGGACTGCTGGCACCGGGCAGCAAAGCCCTGTTTCGAATTCTGCGGAATGGCGTCAAGCATATCAGCGTCGACATCGCCAAATGGCCCGTGCGCGAGCCTGGTCGGATTATCACGTCGAACAACCGGTTTTCAGCCTGGCGAGGATTGCGAGTCGACTGGCCTACGTCACGCAGTCGACATGTTGATTACGACGGCGAGCCCTATCCCCGGGCCGTTCTCGTGAATTCTGTTGAAACCAATTCGTCGGGGCAGTCGGCCGGACTGAAGGACGGTGACCTGATCGCAACCGTCGACGGCAAATCCGTCGAGACTCCGACGGCGTTCGCAAATGCTGTCCGCACGATCCGCGGTGACGCGCGAATCCGACTGCACGATGGCAAAGAACTGGTCGTGCATCCGTGAGGTGTTTCGTGCAGCGCTGTCGAAACATCGGGCGAGTCAGGCGACCCGCCGCATTTAGTTGTATCGCTGTCTGCCGCGTTGCCGTTTGTCACGCCGTGCTGAGTTCGCTGGTCCAGGCCGATGAAGTCGTTGTTCAGGCCTCGACCGCTCGCAGCCGGATCACCATTACGGGTGAGATACTTGAGTACAACGGTCGCTTTCTGGTCATTCAGACTGGCACGGGTACTGGTCAACAACGATACAGCGCCGCCGAAGTTGTGTCGGTCAAAACCAGCTACACGTCCGCGCACACGGCCGGTCTGCGTCTTTTCAAAGCCGGTAAGGGCGAGCTGGCACTCCGGGAGTTTGAAACGGCGGTTAGCCAGGAGCCACGAACCTGGGTCCGGCGCGACATTCTGGCACTCCTGATTCGATGCGCTCTGCGAGCGGACGATTTCGCGACTGCCGGGTCCCGCTTCAAAATGCTGTATGAGAGCGATCCCGATTCTCCGCAAATCGCCGTCATTCCGCTGTACTGGTCGAACAAACCTGCGCGCGGAGCAGCACGACTTCAAGCTGTGAAGTGGTTGACCGACGAGCAATTCGTGATGCGGCTCGTGGGAGCAAGCCTGTTGATGTTCGATCCCGAGTACGCAGAATCCGCTCGCGACACGATGAAAGAACTGCGGCGTGCACCGGGCGAGCAGATCCGCGAATTCGCCTGGTGGCAGCAGTGGCGGCTGAGCATCCACTCGAAAGAAGTCAGCGACTTCGACATCGAACGCTGGGAAGATCGAATCGTCGGTATCGCACCCGTCATGCGAGCCGGTCCGTATTTCGTGCTGGGACAGGGCTACCTGGTACGACAGGACTTCGATCTGGCAGCCGCGGCGTTTCTGCAGCTCCCCCTGGTCTATCAGTCCGATCACCCGATCACCGGGCAGGCCTGCTTCGAGGCCGGTCAGTCGCTGGCTCGAATCGGCCAAACGGAAGAAGCCGCCCGGCTTTATCGGGAGGTGATCGACCGCTTCCACTGGACGCCAGCAGCGCGGTCGGCCGAGTCGTTGCTCAATCGGTCGCCGGAAGCAGACACTCCGTAGCCGAAGTCACCAGACTTTGGTCATTCGTGCCGTCTGGAAACCTGACCAAAGTCTGACGAATTCGGCTACGGCAGACCAAGAGCTACCGAGTCCCGCTAGTCAGAGCAACTCCGTGATCGGCTCGCTGTCAGTCAGGATCGGAACCGGGCGGCCGGCGTGGTCGTTGAAGGCCTGAGACGGGTCGATCCCCATGACGCGGTAGATTGTCGCCAGGAGGGCCCCCGGTTTCAGGGCGCGACGGATGGGATGCTCGGCTTTGCTGTTCGTCTCACCAACGAACTGGCCACCACGCAGTCCCCCGCCAGCGACCATAGCCGAGATCGCGTTACCCCAGTGATCGCGGCCGGGGATCGGAATTCCAGGCTGGCCTTTGTTGAGTCGCGGTGTGCGACCGAATTCACCCATCACGACCAGCAGAACGTCGTCCAGCATGCCGCGGATTTCCAGATCGTCGAGCAGCGCCGCAACGGCCTGGTCAACGACTGCGAGTTTCGGTCCGTGACCTTTTTCGATCCGCGAGTGATCGTCCCAGTGCGGCATGTCGACCGTCACGAAACTGACACCGGCTTCCACCATGCGGCGGGCCATCAAGGTGTAGTGGCCCCACGGACCGCGTCCGTACTTGTCTCGTAATCGAGGGTCTTCGCGCTCCATGTCGAGCGCTTCGCGAGCCTGCGGTGAGGACAGCAGGTCGACCGCCTGCTGCTGGCAGCGGTCCATCGAGTCCATCATGCCGGACTGGTCAATATCGCGACGAATTCCGTCGAGTCGATCCAGCAGGCTCAGTCGCGACGCCGAGCGAGCCTGATCGGACTTCTGGATGCTCGCCAGGACTTCCGGTGGCTTGATGGCGGCGTTTGACGTCGCGGCGAGATACCGTTGCTGGTTGTTGACTTGAAACGGGTTGTACGCCGTGCCCAGATAAGCTCCTCCCTGATAGCCGGGATAGATGTAAACGCTGTGAGCCGACGGAAGACCGACGTACGGCGGCATCCCCGGCTGATTCGCTCCGCGAACGCGGGCGACGTACGACCCGACCGACGGGAACATCTGAGCCTTGTTGACCGACGTTGATCCAAAGCGTCCCGTCAGCATCCAGTGCGCGGCGGCGAAATGATCGCCGTTGTCGTGATGCAGCGAGCGAATGAAGGCCATTTTGTCGGCGTGTTTTGTGTGCAGCGGCATCGACCCGGAAACGAACATCCCGGGCACATTCGTCTGCAGAGCATCCCACGGTCCGCGGTATTCCGACGGGGCTTCAGGTTTTGGATCGTACGATTCGAGCTGACTTGGTCCTCCATCCAGCCACATCAGAATTACGGATTTTCCGTTTCTGGTGGCGGCTCCTTGCGACTGAAGTCGCAGCAGGTCGGACAGAGACAGACCAAGACAGCCAAGGAAACCGGCTTTGAGCGCCGTTCGTCGCGAATGCCCAGCGCAGTTTGCACGGGTTCGACCTTCAGCAATGTGCAGCATGTATTGAGTCCGGCAGATGCAGGTGAGTCCGGCGGTCGCGAGTCAGGTTCTCCACTCGGCGTAAGCGACTCGCACGCCATCCAGATATCGTATCAGAATGCCGTGACGCGACAGCGTATGTTGTCGCGGCCGGCGGCATTGCAATGAATCCCCGGCCGACCGTCCAGATTACGCCCGGCACGGCCACGTGCAGAACCACGAAACGCTGGAGCACTTCGCCGCGACGGGTTTCATCACATCTGGCGGTCTGGCATTCATAGTCTATCCCGTTTACCGACGGCTTCAGAAAAAACGCATCCTGCGCGAGGGACTCAGCGCCACCGGGCAAGTCACGCGCGTGACTCGCATGAACGTCGAGGTCAACGGCAGGGATCTGTACCGCGTCGCAGTGTCGTATGAGGTCGACGGCCAGAACCACTCCTGCTCCATCAAGACCTACCGCGACCAGGCCGACCGAGCACGCCGGCTGTCAGAATCCGGCACGCCGGTCGAAGTCCTCTACGACCCGAAAAGCCCCCGACACTGCGTATGCCTCGACCTGATCTTCGTTTATGGGTAACTCGAGGGTTGTTGCCGTTCGGAGAAAAAGCCGACCAGATGGCCCTGTGGCTTGCCAGTTTGCCATGCAAACGGAGACCGGATGCGTCAGGAGGCAATGGCTTCTGACGGCTTGAAGCTGACGGGTTCTACTCCATCCGCTGGGTTCCCTGTGTCCCCCACGGCTGCGCTGCCCTAGTCGCGAGCAATAGGGCCACTCTTTATTGAATTGCTGATCAACCCGGGCTACCCCAGGGGCTACATTAGGCAGCAACGAACGAACCACGTTTCCGACGTGTGTGTCACAACGTCACGGAATCCCAATGCACAACAAAAAAGCATATGAACGCCACTACTTCGAGTTGCTCAAATTGAAGATCGCCGTTCCCGAAGGCGAAATCAATTTCGACGGCGAATCCCCTGATGTGCGCGTCAAGTGCACTCATGAAACGCTCGGCGTCGAAGTCTCCCGTTTATTCAAACAGGCTCGTGGAAATCAACCACCGCCTCAGCAGGAAGAAGCTGAACAGCAGTTGATTGTTCAGTCCGCGCAAAAGATTGTCGAACAAACTGGAGTCACCTCGCTGATGGTTTCGGTGCACTTTGGTGCGTATCCGCTGCTTCGAAAATCTGATCGCGATTGTCTTTCTCGCCAGATTGCCGAACTCGTCATCGACCACGCGCCAGCGGTCGACCCTTTTGTCGGGCTCGACAACGACTTCTGTGACTTGCAACGCTTCCCTGAGAAGATCTCGGCAATACACATTCTGCGTGACTCGCAGTTGACGTCGCATCACTGGCAGAACGGTAGCGGAGGATGGGTTGACTCCAGCTTTTGCGGCGACCTTCAATCGAGAATCGACGAAAAGAATCTACTATATCGCGATTACCTAAAAGAATGTGATCGCTGCTGGCTCATTGTCGCAGCGGACTGGGAAGGCGAATCGTCGTTCTATCAGTTCACTGAAGAAATGGCTCAGCACGAATTTGTCTCTGAATTCGAACGGACCTTTTTCATCGATGGTTTCACAATTGAAGTTCATGAACTTCGCACGTCATTTCGCAAACAAGCTGCCTGCTAACAAATACAGCGTTCCGTCGAGCACAGCCGAGACAGAACGGTTTGTTCGAGAAGCCCGGGTGTTTTGATTTGACTCCCGTCTGCTGTGAGCTATCGGCAAAAGCTCTGGGGGAGGGTCGGGCGGCAGAACCTGAGAAGTCGTCGTCACCGGGAGTGGCCGCCTGTGAGATCCGTTTACGCGGCACGCGGCCAGAGCCGACGACGCGGTCTCTACCAATCGTTTGCGTCGAGACCGGCTGGTTCGTCCAGACATGGTACAGCCGTCGCCGAGACTCGACGCATCTTCCACGGTCACGGCAGGGTGGCGCTGGAATTGCGAGTGTGCCACTGCTTATGGACGTCCGGTCAGGGCCTTCGAGGAAGGGATCGGCCAACTGTTGTCAGCGGGATTTATCCGTGGGTTCGCACTGCCATCTGTGGGATATCTGACAGGCCCACGGATGGCAACGCGGACCCACGGATACGATTGAGGTCGACTAACGGCCATGGCTTCTGAGCTTGTGTCGGAATCCGTGTAGATGATTCCGTCGTCGGACGCACGGCGTAGGATGGGCACTCTTGCCGGTCGGTTGTACACAAGTCTCGCAGGGGCAACGCCCTGGACAGTTGCCTGGCCCAGCCCGAAGGGCTGGGTATTCGGATGGTGACAAAACATAGAGGGCCAACGGCCCGGTCATTTGCTTTCAGAATCAACTGTCGGGCCGTTGGTCCTACAGGAACTCTGGCGCCGGGTGAACCGGTCGCAGGCCGTCGATTACTCGGTTTGGCTAGTTCCTCGATTCACAGTGGCCTCATCGATCGGCACAATGGTTGACCGTGGGTGGGGCGAGAATTCGATTCACCGCGCGAGAGAATCTGGACAGGAGTAGACGATGAGCCAACCGATTTTGATTAGTGAAATCCGGCAGCTCTCCGTGGCAGAGCGACTGCTGCTGGTTGAGGAGATCTGGGACAGCATCAGCGACGAGCCGGATTCCTGGTCGCTCAGCCCGGAGCAGCGGCAGGAACTTGAACGTCGCGCAGATGCTCATCGACGGAACCCGGACGAGGGCTGCACCTGGAATGAAGTGAAAGCCGGCCTACGGAACCGGGCATGAAGTATTCACTGATAATCCGACCGGAAGCGCGTGAGGAAATCGAACAGGCGTTCGACTGGTATCAATCCCGCCGCGACGGATTGGGATTTGAGTTCGAAGGCTGTCTTGAAGAGGCGTTGGCCCGCATTCTGAGAGATCCGGAGTCATACGCCGCAATTTTCGATGATGTCTGCCGTGTCCCTGTGCGACGGTTTCCCTTCGGAATCTTCTATCGGACGACCGGAAGTCAAGTGGCCGTGATCGCCGTCTACCATAGCCAGCGCGACCTGAAGCGACTCCATGAACGTGAATGAGGGTCTCGTCGCACGCACCGCAGACAGTGTTTCTGGTCTCAGTGGGGCACTCCAGGTGCCAGGACTTCACAGAAGACGACATACACTGGGACGCTGAACCACCATTCGTTGGCTCCGCTGCGGAGGATCAGGGCTGACGCCACGATCAGGGGGTCCTCGCTGCTATCTGTGGGGTATCTGACAGGCCCACGGATGGCAGCGAGGACCCACGGATACGATTGAGGTCGGCCAACGGCCATGCCTTCTGAGCTTGTGTCGGAATCCGTGTAGACGATTCCGTCGTCGGGCGCGCGGCGTAGGATGGGCACTCTTGCCCGTCCCGGAATGACAGACGGGCAGGAGTGCCCATCCTACGTTTCCTTGTGACGACGCTGCCTCAGGTAGGGACTGCGGTCGTGATGGGCACCGCGGCAAACTTGAAGATCGAACCGGCTACGAGGGTTGAATTACGGCAGGCTTGTTGAGCCCATCAGGTAGCGGTCGCATTCTCGGGCGGCTTCTCGGCCTTCGTTGATTGCCCACACGACGAGGCTCTGGCCGCGGCGGCAGTCGCCGGCGGCGAAGACGCCGTCGATGCTCGTTGCGTATGCACCGTACTCGGCCTGGAAGTTGGATCGGCGGTCGGTTTCTACTCCCAGTTCGTCGGCGATCAACTGCTCGGGTCCGCCGAAACCCAGAGCAAGGAAGATTAACTGGCAGGGCCAGTCCTGTTCGCTGCCTTCGACCACTGTAAATGGCGGGCCGTTTTCCTGGGGCTTGCTCCAGTCGACTCGAACCGCTCGCACGCCGCGCAGGTTGCCGTCGTCGTCACCAAGGAATTCGCTGGTCTGGATGGCGAACTCGCGCGGGTCGGCCTGCAGTTGTTTGCCGTTCACTTTCGTGTAGTCGAAGCGAGCGGCGGCTTCGTCGTGGCCGTAGTCCTTGCGCAGGATACGCGGCCACTGTGGCCACGGGTTGTTGCCAGCTCGTTCGTTCGGTGGCTGAGGCACGATTTCGAATGTCACCAGCGATCGGCAGCCGTGACGCAGGGACGTGCCAATACAGTCCGTACCTGTATCTCCGCCGCCAATGACAATCACGTCGTTGTCGGCGGCGTTGATGTACTGGCCGTCCTCGTGACGCGAATCGAGCAGGCTTTTTGTGTTCTTCGTCAGGAACTCCATCGCGAAGTGAATGCCGTTCAGTTCACGTCCCGGAGTCCGCGCAAAGAAATCGTTCGGCTTTGTCGCACCGACGCACAGGACGACGGCATCGAAGTCGCTGGTGAGCTGTATGGCCGAGATGTCTTCGCCGATGCTGACACCGGTCTTGAACGTGACGCCCTCATCGGCCAGCAGGTTGACCCGTCGCTCGACGACTTTCTGTTTGTCGAGCTTCATGTTTGGGATGCCGTACATCAGCAAACCGCCGATCCGGTCGGCTCGTTCGAAGACGGTGACGTCGTGCCCAGCCTTATTGAGCTGCGCCGCACATGCCAGACCGGCTGGTCCTGAACCCACGACGGCAACGGTCTTTCCCGTACGCGTTGCTGGCGGAGAGGGTTTGACCCAGTCTTCTTCGAAACCCCGGTCGATGATCGAGCATTCCATCTGCTTGATCGTGACGGGCGGCTCGCTGATTCCCAGGACACACGAACCTTCGCAGGGAGCCGGGCAGACGCGGCCAGTGAATTCGGGGAAGTTGTTCGTCTTGTGCAGTCGATCCAGCGCTTCCCGCCAGTGACCGCGGTAAACGAGATCGTTCCACTCGGGAATCAGATTCTGCACGGGGCAGCCGGCAGCCATGTTGGCCATCAGCCCGCCGGTGTGACAGAACGGAACTCCGCAATCCATGCACCGCGAACCCTGCTTCTGCAGTTCGGCTACGGGCAGATCGATGTGGAACTCATTCCAGTCGCCAACCCGCTCCAGCGGATCGCGCTCGGAATACGTTTCCCGTTCAACCGTCATGAAACCCCGAGGGTCTCCCATGATCTCATCCTCAATCGCACTTCGTGTTTGTTGGGTATCTCGACACGTCTGGGGTTGCTGCTCGGTCAGTTCCATCAGGAGCACCGCACGCGCGACATATCAGGTTGCAGCCACAGCGTCTGCCGCCGCTTTTTCTTCGGCCAATTCTCGCATCACCCGCTTGTAGTCCGTCGGCGTGACTTTCACGAACTTCGTCAGCGTCCCGTCCCAATCATCCAGAATCGCGGTGGCGACTTTCGAGTCTGTGTAATTCGCATGCTTTTCGACGAGTTCTTTCAACTCGGCAACATCACTCTCGTCTTCAACGTCTTCAAGTTCGACGAGTCCCAGATTGCAGTTCAGCCGGAACTCGTCCCGGTCCTCAACCAGGACATACGCCACTCCGCCGGACATGCCAGCCGCAAAGTTTCGACCGGTCGACCCAAGGATGACAGCTCGGCCACCCGTCATGTATTCCAGGCCGTGATCGCCGACACCTTCAATGACGGCACGAGCACCGGAGTTACGCACGCAGAATCGTTCGGCAGCCATACCGCTGAAGTAGGCTTCACCGTCGGTTGCCCCATACAGGGCGACATTGCCGATGATGATGTTCTCTTCCGGCTTGAACGTGGAGTTTTTCGGCGGATAGACAATCAGTCGACCGCCCGAGAGTCCCTTGCCAGCGTAGTCGTTCGCGTCTCCTTCGAGTTCGATGGTGACCCCGGGCGCGAGCCAGGCACCAATACTCTGGCCAGCCGAGCCTTTGACATCGATGTGGATCGTATCGTCAGGCAGACCGAACTCGCCGTGTGCCTTCGAGACTTCGTGTGACAGCATCGTGCCAAATGCTCGATCGATGTTCTGAATCTGCATGTCGAACCGAACTGATTCGGCAGGCGATTTCAGAGCCGGCTGCGATTGGCGGATCAACTCGTTGTCCAGGACATCTTCCAGAGCATGGTTCTGCGAGATCGTGCAATACGTATCCACGTTCTCGTGCGGACGAGCGGCTGGCGTGAGGATCGGCGTCAGGTCGATGCCTTTCGCCTTCCAGTGTTCCACGGCGTCGTCGATCTCAAGTGCTTCGACATGGCCGACCATCTCGTTGATCGTCCGGAACCCGAGTTGAGCCATGATCTCTCGAGTTTCCTCCGCGACCATGAACAGATAATTGACCACATGCTCGGGCTTCCCCTGGAACTTCTTCCGAAGTTCGGGGTCCTGTGTCGCGATGCCAACCGGGCACGTGTTGAGGTGGCATTTCCGCATCATGATGCAGCCCATCGTGATCAGCGGCGCCGTTGCCAGGCCGAACTCTTCCGCTCCCAGCAGACAGGCAACGACAACGTCTCGGCCAGTCTTGATCTGCCCGTCAGTCTCCAGCCGCACGCGGCTGCGCAGGTCGTTCATGACCAGCACCTGGTGTGTTTCTGCAATGCCGAGTTCCCAGGGCAGGCCGGCGTACTTGATACTCGTCAGGGGCGAAGCTCCGGTCCCGCCGTCGGCTCCAGAGATCAGAATCTTGTCGGCGTGGCCCTTGGCGACACCTGCGGCGATCGTGCCCACTCCCACTTCCGACACCAGTTTCACACTGACCGCGGCACTCGGATTCGAATTCTTCAAATCGAAGATGAGCTGGGCCAGGTCTTCGATCGAGTAGATGTCGTGGTGTGGCGGTGGGCTGATCAGGCCGACACCCGGCGTCGAGTGGCGTGTCGAAGCGATGATCTTGTTGACTTTGTGACCTGGTAGTTCGCCACCTTCGCCAGGCTTGGCTCCCTGCGCGATCTTGATCTGCAGCTCGTCGGCGTTGGTGAGGTACCAGCTCGTGACGCCGAATCGACCGGACGCGACTTGCTTGATGTAGGACCGCTTCGAATAGCTGTTCTGATGAGCGTCCGCTTTTTCTGCATCGAACTGGCGTACCGCACCGACCACGGCCTGATGATCATCCTCATCGACTTCATACGGAATGAACCGCTGATAGTCCTCGCCTCCTTCGCCGGTGTTGCTCTTGCCGCCAAGTACGTTCATGGCGACCGCCAGCGTTTCGTGAGCTTCGGCTGAAATCGAGCCATAACTCATCGCACCGGTGCAGAATCGCTTGACGATCTCCTTCGCAGGTTCGACCTCATCCAGCGGGACAGATGCACGATCTTTGAACTTGAGCAGTCCACGTAGAAAGCAGGCTCGATTCGTCTGCTCGTTGATCAGTTTGGAAAAACGTTTGTAGGCGTCTTTGTCGCCGTTGCGGGCTGCTGTCTGAATCTCCGAGATGGTGTACGGGTTCCAGGCATGTGCCTCGCCGGTCTTGCGCCATTGAAACTGCCCGTCGTTGGGCAGCACGGGAAGTTGTTCGGAAATGCGTGTCGGAAATCCCAGTTCGTGTCGGCGAATGCCCTCTTCAGCAAGCACATCGAAACCGACTCCGGCAATGCGACTGGCGGTTCCGGCAAAGCACGTGTCAATAACATCGCTGTTCAGACCGACGGCTTCGAAGATCTGGGCTCCCTTGTATGACTGCAGGGTCGAGATGCCCATCTTGCCCATGACCTTGAGCATGCCTTTGGCCACGGCCTTGCGAAATGCGGGCACGATCTTGTCGTCGGTGAACTTTGCTTCCAGCAGACCGTCTTCACGTGCCTGATAGAGTGCTTCGAATGCGACGTACGGGTTGACTGCGTCGGCGCCATAGCCGGTCAGCAGGCAGAAGTGGTGTACCTCGCGGCCTTCACCTGTTTCCAGCACGATACCGATCCGCGTCCGCAATTCCTGCCGCACGAGAGCGTGATGCACGGCTCCGGTCGCAAGCAGTGAGCTGACAGGCACTCGATCCGGGCCGATGGCGCGGTCCGAAAGCACCACCAGCGAATATCCGTCGTGAATCGCCTGAGTGACTTCGTCACAGACACGATTGATCGCCGGTCGCAGGCCTGCATCTCCTTCGCTGCGTGCGTACGTGATGTCGATCGTCTTCGTCTTCCATTCGCCCCAAAGATCATCACCTTTGCCATCCAGCGACTTGATGGCGGCCAGTTCCGTGTTCGTGAGAATCGGATGCGGCACACACAGGCGATGACACTGTCCTTCGGTCGTGTCGAGGAGATTGCCCTCGGGACCGATGTAGCATTCCAGAGACATGATGATGTCTTCGCGGATCGAATCGATCGGCGGGTTTGTCACCTGTGCGAAGAGCTGCTTGAAGTAGTCGTACGTCAGTCGCGCATGATCGGACAGGCACGCCAGAGCTGCGTCGTTACCCATCGATCCGATCGGGTCGCGCTTCTCGCGCAGCATTGGCATCAGCATGAACTGCAGCGTTTCGGTGGTGTATCCAAACGCCTGCATCCGCTGGAGCAATTCGCTCGAACCGTAGTGCTCGGGCGTGTCGACTCGCGGCAGATCGTTGAGGTGGATGCTCTGTCGCTTGAGCCACTCGCCATACGGTCGGGCAGACGCGACCTTCGCCTTCAATTCTCGATCGCCGATGATGCGGCCTTCGGTGAAGTCCACCAGAAACATGCGTCCCGGCTGTAAGCGCCCTTTGAGCTTGACGTTGTCAGGTTCGACTTCGACCACGCCGACTTCGCTGGCCATGATCACGCGGTCGTCGTGAGTCACGTAGTACCGGCTGGGTCGCAGGCCGTTCCTGTCGAGCACCGCACCAATGCACTTGCCGTCGGTAAACGACACGGACGCGGGGCCGTCCCAAGGCTCCTGCAGTGCGGAGTAGTACTCGTAAAACGCCCGCTTTTCGTCAGACATGCTGTGGTGATTCTGCCACGCTTCCGGAATCATCATCATGACGGATTCCTGCAGCGTTCGGCCCGAGTGGTACAGAAACTCCAGCGCATTATCGAAGTTGCCGGAGTCCGAACATTCGGGCTCGATGATCGGGCACAACTTGCGGAAGTCGTTGTCCCAGACATCACTCTGCATGGCACCCTGACGAGCGAACATCCAGTTCGAGTTTCCACGGAGCGTGTTGATTTCTCCATTGTGTGCCATGAACCGCAGCGGCTGCGCCCGATCCCAACTGGGAAATGTGTTCGTCGAAAAGCGCGAGTGCACCATCGCCAGATGCGTCGTGTAATCCACATCCTGCAGGTCTTTGTAGAACGGCATGACCTGCATCGAACGCAGCATGCCCTTCCAAATGATGAGCTTTGTCGACAGTGAGCTGACGTAAAACATCAGCTTCTGCTGCAGGTCACTCTCAACGCGGATGTCGCGACTGGCCCACTTGCGAATGACGAACAGGCGTCGTTCGAAAGTCTCCTGATCGAGCCCGTCGGCAGCCGCGATGATCAGCATCTCGAAATGCGGCATGCACAGGCGGGCTGTGGGACCGACATCGGCCGCGTCGGGATCAACGGGCAGCTCCCGCCAGCCGACGAGCTTCTGTCCCTGATCTTCGATCATGCCTTTGACGATCTCGCGGCATTTCTCGCGCTCGTCCGTGTCGGTCGGCATGAACACAACGCCGGCGCCGTAGAGCCCGCGTTCGGGCAGGTCCGCGCCCAGGTCTGACTTCGCGACTTTTTCCAGAAACTCGTACGGCAACGCCGTCAGCATTCCCGCACCGTCACCCGTGTTCTCCTCGCAGCCACAAGCACCACGGTGCTCCATGTGCTGCAGCATGCGGTCGGCGTCGTCAATGATCCGACGAGACCGCTCGCCCTTGATGTGCGCAATGAAACCAACGCCGCAGTTCTCGGTCTCGTTGGCCGGATCGTACAGTCCGCGCTTTGCGGGCAGGCGACCGTTGCGGAAGGCGTCCGCAAAGTATTCCTGCTTGACGTCGTTGTGCACCGAGTCCGTCATGTCTCTATTCCGTTCGTTGAACAACCTGAATCAGCGGGTCGCCCGAGTCCCTGGCCGATTCGACACCCCTGAATGACACGGATCTGCTGACACCGGCTCATGACAGCCAAGTCCGAAACCATGGACAAATCTCTGGCGCAGTGAGACTGGTCCTGCAGCCGGGTATACCTACTCAGAGTCGGCCTGCCGAATTCGCGAGCGTCGCGGACGGGCCATAAGGCCCAACAGGGCCTCAACTTCCAGCCATAATCGAGGCCGGCAGGATACCCGTACGACGACCGAATCTCCAGCCTCGGCTGCCGTTGATCGTCACTCCCCATCAACCGCCGGGAAGCATCTCCCGACGGGCAAACAGGTTACTGTGATTCCCAGCGGTACGATCCACAGACGGGTCGTGAACTGAGTCGGTTGTGTACAGGCGCTTGAGAGACCTACCGGGCAAACTCGATGACTTTTGTCTCTCGCAGAACCACAACTTTGACCTCGCCCGGGTAGGTCAGATTGTCCTCGATCGACTTGGCGAGTTCCTTGGAGAGTTTGGCCGCCTCGCGGTCGTTGACTCGGTTTGAATCCACGATGACGCGAATCTCGCGACCGGCCTGGACCGCACTGGCGTTGTTGACTCCCGGAAATCCGCAGGCCATCGCTTCCAATTCTTCCAGCCGCTTGACGTAACGTTCGAGGTTCTCTCGACGAGCACCCGGACGCGATGCCGAGGCCGCATCCGCCGCGGCCACAAGGACCGTATAGATAAACTCAGGTCGAATGTCGTCGTGATGTCCGGCGGCTGCATGCACCACAACTTCACCTTCGTTATATCGCTTCAGCAGTTCGGCACCGACCGCCGGATGTCCGCCTTCCATTTCGTGATCTGCTGCTTTTCCGATGTCGTGCAGGAACCCGGCGCGCCGGGCCAGCGTTCCGTCCAACCCGATTTGATCAGCGAGCAGGCCGGTGATGAACGAGACCTCGATCGAGTGTCTCAACACGTTCTGGCTGTAACTCGTGCGGAAGTGCAACCGGCCCATCAGGTCCACCAGCTTGTCGTGCAGGCCGACGATGTTGGCCTCGTGGCAGGCTTCCTGTCCGAGTCGATGAATGTGCGCGTCCATCTCTTTCTGCGTCTCGTTAAAGACCTCTTCGATGCGCGACGGATGGATGCGACCGTCCTCAATCAACTTCACCAGCGACAGTCGGGCGATTTCCCGCCGCACCTTGTCGAAGGCCGAGACAACGACGACACCCGGAGTGTCATCGACGATCACGTCCACCCCGGCGATTTTCTCGAAGGCCCGGATGTTCCGACCTTCGCGGCCGATAATGCGACCTTTCATTTCGTCGTTCGGGATGTCGACCGTCGAAACCGTCATTTCGGACGTTTGAGCAGACGAGACTCGCTGGATGGCCATGCCGAGGATTTCGCGCGACAGCACATCCTGCTTCGCCTTCAGTTCGTCCTCGTATTTGATGATCAGCGCGCCGGTCTCGTCCTTCAATTGACTGTCGAGTCGATCGAGCAGCCGATCGCGTGCCTGTTCCTGAGTCAGACTGCTGATTTTGTAGAGTTGCTGCTGTTCTTCGTCCAGAAGCCGATCGATCTCCCGTTCCTTCGTCTCGATCACCTTCGTCCGAGTGCTGAGCTTCTGCTGCAGAGTTTCGACCATCTTGTCGCGTTTTTGAAACTCTTCGTCGCGGTCGTCCTGACCACCCTCCCGCTTGTCGAGTTCGCGTTCGCGCTGATGCAGGGCGTCCTTCGACGAGGCAAGCGACGCCTCCAGCTCTTCGCGACGTTTCAGCAAACCCTCACGAGCCTTGAGTTCTTCATCTTTCTGCACCGCCTCGGCATCGCGTCTGGCCTGCTCCAGAATCTGATCGCGGTCCTGATAGGCTGATCCGCGTTTGATTCGTTCAAAGAAAAAACCGATTGCTCCGCCTGCGATCAGAGCGATCACGCCAGCGGTAATGACATCGTCCATGCCGGATCCCTTCAACGGCCTGAATGACGCAGCCGCTCCTGCTGCCGGCTCAAGGCCGATTCAGCCGGGCAGCAGATGCGGCGACAGAGACGGTCGTAAGACCGGACACTCGTCGTCGAATCCAGAATACGCAGGCACCGCACAGGCCAGAATTGAACGAAACAACACGGCCTGTGTCGCGAGGAGCGGAAGGCGAGCCGGAATCAGAGTCAGCAGCGTACACACGAAGAGCGCTCGACGGGCGCACGCAAATGCGCAGCGGGCGACCCGCGACGGGCATAACAGAGTGGCCACTGCTCCGACAGGTCGCACTGAATTCCTCGGCCGGTTGGTACCGGAACAAGCTCTCGACCACCAGGACTGACGATCGAAAACCACTGCCCCGCAGGCCGCTCAACGAGCTGTCCTGCAGCCAGAGTTACCAGCAGCACTGCTACCAGAACGAGTGTCGCGATGTGTACAGGAACCAACATGGTTCAAACCCAGACTCAGTCATCACAAAGCCGTTTCGCCACATGACGATGACGGCAAACTCACCAACCACGAGGACCTCAAAGTGCTTTCCGTACCGAGAGGCTGCGGTTATCAAACCTGTCCAACTTTGATGGCGGCGTTTCAACTGAGCCGTATCACCAGATGTTGAAACAGACGGGCGGCATCGTATCAAAGGCCCCTGGCCGATCAAGTCAGACGTTTCATTGCCCGTGTGACTTCGCTGCGCCGTGCAGTGTGTCCAGAGCAGTCACGAGTCACGACTGTCCCATGACCTGTAACGTCTACCCGGCAACGTGGCGACGGTCATTCCCAAGTTCCTGACCGCGTGCTAAGTTCGATCTGGCCCCCTCAGAATGGATCTGCTATGCGGCTGCGGGAACGATTCCGGATTCAGGGACTCAGTCATGTATGGAGCTGCCGTCGCCAGCCGCGTTCTGCTGGTTGTTACGAGTACTGTCACAATTCTGCTGTCAGGATGCGCCAGCATCTCGCCACTGGCGAGACTCGAACAGAAAATGGTCTATCAGCCAGTACGCTACCCTGACGGGAATTGGGGCCTGGGAGGACAAGAGTTTCAGGACGCCTGGTTTACCGCAGACGACGGAACACAACTTCACGGCTGGTTCTCGCCGCACCCGCGTCCACGGGCCGTCGCTCTTTTTTGCCACGGTAACGCCGGCAATCTGACACATCGTTCGCGAACACTACGAATTCTCCGGGATCGCCACGACCTGGCCGTTCTCATTCTCGATTACCGTGGATACGGCCGCAGCGAAGGGAAGCCGTCTGAATCCGGGTTGATCCAGGACGCAAAGGCCGCTCGCAGATGGCTCGCAAACCGCACGGGCGTCGAAGAGTCGGACATCACACTCCTGGGGCGTTCGCTGGGCGGCGGCGTCGCTGTGCAACTGGCTGCAGACGACGGGGCTCGCGGTCTGATTCTGGCCAGCACGTTTACCTCACTTCCGGACGTCGGCGCTGAACACGCTCCACTGCTCGCACCAAAACTGATCATGCGCAACCGATTCGATTCAATCACCCGCATCCCGGAATACGATGGCCCACTCTTAATGAGCCACGGGGATGCGGATGAGTTGATCCCATTCGAACAGGGACGTCAGCTATTCGAAGCGGCGACCGGACCCAAGCGATTCATCCGCATCCCCGACGCTGGGCACAATGACCCTCAGACGGAAGCGTACCGTGAGGCGTTCGACCAGTTTCTGACGGACTTGCCGCCAATGTCGCGACCGCCGCGAATGTGATGCGCAGCGCTCGCGGGGCAAGGTCTGACGGTTGCGGGCACCTGGCAGATCGTTCCAATGCACGACTGCTGTGAGAACGATCGTCACGTGTCACGCAAAAGGTGGATCCCAATGCGAGAACTCTTTCCGTCCCGGTCAGGAGTGCGTTCGCTGGTGCTTAACCCGGGAACGAGCCTGGCGTGTTCAGCGAGACTGATTCTGACTGCCCTTCTCATTGTGATAGCGGGCGACGCGGCGGCTGCTCAGGAATCAGCTCCACGGCAGACAACTTCCGCAGATACTTCCGAGACGCTCGCATGGCCGAATTGGATGGGGCCGAATCACGATGGCATCTCGACGGAGACCGGTTGGTCACATGACTGGCCGGAGGATGGCCTTCGGGTGCTCTGGACGAAAGAACTGGGAACTGGCTTCAGTTCTTTCAGCATCGTCGGCGGACTGGCGTACTCGATGAGCCATCGCAGCGGAAAGGAGACGGTGTGGTGCCTGGATGCGGAAACCGGCGACGAAGTGTGGACGCACAGTTATCCCGCCTTGCTGAATCCGAATCTCTACGATGGCGGCCCAGGCTCAACGCCCACAGTACACGCCGACATGGTCTTTACGCTGAGCGTCGACGGTCGACTGATCGGCTTCCAACGCACGTCCGGTGAAGTCGCGTGGGAAGTGGACCTGCAGCAGGAACTGGAGGTCCGCATGCATGAATGGGGATTCAATGCATCGCCATACATTCTGGGTAATCAACTGCTGCTGGAGTGTGGCCGCGTCGTTTCGTTCGACTGGAAAACGGGACAGAAGCTGTGGCAGTCAGACAGGCACCGCGCCGGTTACGGCTCGGTTCGACCGTTCAAGTTCAAAGACGAAACGCTGCTTGCGTCACTCGACTGTGATGGCCTGCGCATCAGCCGCGCGGCGGATGGTTCTGAAGTTGCCTTTTCGGGTTGGCCGTCTCCGTTCGGCACGAATTCCACGACGCCCATTATCTTTGATGACCACATTTACGTTTCAACGGGCTACAACGTCGGAAGCGTGCTGTTTCGTCTGACAGCGGACGGACTACAGCAGGTGTACGCTCACCGGCAGATGCGCAACCATTTCAACAACAGCATTCTGTTTGAGGGACACCTGTACGGCTTCGACGGTAATTCCAACCTGGGACGAGTCGTGCGGTTGACGTGCATGGACTTCGAGACCGGTGAAGTGAAATGGAAACACGCCGGACTTGGTTGCGGCTCCCTGATGATCGCCGACGGCCACCTGCTGATTCTGAGTGATCAGGGAGACTTGGTTCTGGCGCCGGCCAGTGCTGAGGGATTCAAAGAAACTTCACGGTCTCCATTGCTCGACGGGCGATGCTGGACGGCTCCGGTTCTTTTGAACGGTCGCGTATACGCTCGGAATTCCGATGGTAAAGCGGTTTGCGTCAAATTGCCGAGTCGGAAGCAATAAGGATCGGTTTCTCAGTGGAAACACCTCTCTTCGAAGTACTCGCATACGAACCCACCGCGCTGGGGACGTTGTGTCTGCGGCGTCGCGAGTTGCTGTGCGAGCCCGGGACGATCATTACTGAAGTCACGCTCAACCACGAGTTTCTAATGAGCAGTTATCTGACGGCGTCTGAACAGGCGCTGTCGAGGATTGCTTTAGAAATGAATCCGGGTCCAGACCTGAGTGTTCTGGTTGGTGGTCTCGGACTTGGTTACACCGCCGCTGCGGCGCTGGAGTCAGAGCGTGTTTCGACATGTGAAGTTATCGAGTTTCTGCCACAGGTGATCGACTGGCTGGAGCAGGGCATGGTCCCGTTGTCAGACGAACTGAACACCGAAGATCGGCTGAGGGTGACGCACGGTGACGTTTATCGGCAACTCGCTGATCCGCCGCAGCAAACACATGACCTGATTCTGATCGATGTGGATCATTCGCCGGACGAGAATCTTGGGACCACCAACGGCAGGTTTTACACGGCCGATGGATTGAGAAGTGCGAAGCTTCACCTTGCTCAGGACGGGCTGCTGGGCGTCTGGTCTTACGCCGAAAGTTCACCGTTCGCCGATTCATTGCACAAGGTGTTCCGCGACGTTCGAGTGGAACCCGTGACCGTATTCAACAAACTGATCAATGAAGAACAGACAGACTGGCTGTTTTTCGCCCGTGACTGAGTGGCAATCGCTTGTCGGAAAGGATGTCAACGAATGAATCACCGATTCCATCTGGTCGCGATACTCGTGCTTGCTGCTGCCGCCTTTGGCCTATGTCCGTTGTGTCATGCGGCTGATCGTTCGGGGGAGGACCGACCGAACTTTGTGCTGATCTTTATTGACGATATGGGGTATGGCGACATTGGTCCGTTTGGTTCAACACTCAATCGGACACCGCACCTGGACCGTATGGCTACCGAAGGCATGAAGCTGACCAGCTTCTATGCGGCACCAGTTTGTTCCGCGTCGCGCGCCCAGTTGCTAACCGGTTGTTACGCGCCCCGAGTTTCAGTGCCCGGTGTGTTCTTTCCGGCGGGGTCGAGAGGGTTACATCCCGATGAGCATACGTTTGCTGATTATCTGCATGAGCTGGGCTACGCGACGATGTGCGTCGGCAAATGGCATGTCGGGGATCAACGTGAGTTTCTACCAACTCGGCAGGGATTCGATGGGTACTTCGGAATTCCCTACTCGAACGACATGGGACGTCCGACGCAGGAAGATGGCCGGTCCGTGCATCCTCTGATGAGAGACGAAGAAGTTGCTGAACTCCTTGAGGATGAAGGTCAACGGAGAATTACTCGGGAATACACCGAAGAGGCGGTCCGATTCATTGATCGAAACAAGGACCGGCAGTTCTGCCTGTATCTGCCACACACGGCGATGCACGTACCGCTGTTTCCGCACGCTGACTTCGCAGGCAAGTCGGACAACGGCACCTATGGCGACTGGGTGGAAGAAGTCGACTGGAGTGTCGGGCAGGTTCTGGACACGCTGCGACGTCTGAAGCTGGACAGCAGGACGTTGGTCATATTCACCAGCGACAACGGGCCGTGGGCATCTAAAGGCAAGGCTGGCGGCGTGTCTGGTCCATTACGTGGAAGCAAAGGCTGCACGCTCGAGGGCGGTGTCCGCGAACCGACCGTGGCGTGGTGGCCGGGAACGATCGAAGCCGAGTCCGTCAGCGACGCGATTGCCGGTACGACGGATGTTCTGCCGACGTTTGTGAGCCTCGCGCAGGGGAAGCTTAAACCGGATGTTGCAATCGACGGTGTCGACCTGACACCCGTACTACTCGGCAAGAGCAACGAGTCGGCACGTGACGGCTGGTTTTATTACCAGGGAACACAATTGAAAGCTGTGCGGTCCGGTCCATGGAAACTGGCGGTCGCTCCTCAGTCACTGGGAATGGGTATTCGCGAGCGACCGGCGGATCTCAACGTCAACGAAGTGAGGCTGTACAACCTGGTGGAAGAAATCGGAGAAGTAACCAATGTGGCCGACGAGCATCCAGAGATCGTCAGTCGCCTGCAGGGGATGATTGACCGAATGAAGGCAGATATCGGGAGTGGAAAACCTGGTCCAGGCGTGCGTCCGGTCGGTGTCGTTGAAAATCCCGTGACGCTGTTTCCCTCGAGGTCTCGACCGCGACGCAGCACCGGGGTGAAGGCCAGTGGTAAGCCAATTGTGTGGGACAAGGTGAAGGTGGGAGATGTCTATGCCACGGGATCTGCACCGAGAATTGCCGGCAAAGAATTTCTGATCGATGCGACGATTCAAGGCGATTCCGCAGAGGGAGTCATTGTGGCACACGGTGGATCGGCCGCGGGCTATTCACTTTACGTCAAAGACGGCCGCATTGTGTTTTCCGTGCGATACAGCTCGGTTCGACTTGATCGCGTCGCTGTGGCTCTGGCTGAAGCTGAGATGCATCGCATTCAGGCAATCGCGAACGCGGATGGAGTACTGCGTCTGAAGGTTGACGACGCGGAACCGGTTACGCAGGAGGCAAGCGGCACGCTGAGCACACATCCGCAAGAGAATTTGTGCATCGGCCATGACGACGCGAACCCCGTCGACGTGGAAGCACCTCGAAAGCCGTTCTCGGGCAAGATCGCCGGTGTGAAGGTCACCGTTGCATCAAAGTCTCCGAGATGACGCCTTCAATGACCTGCCAACGTTCGGCGACCTATCGAACCATCCACGAACGATCCGGCAGCAGCAGGTGCAAACAGAACTCCATTGAAGCAATACCGACCGCAGTGAGAAACCAGAGCGCAGTCACGCGGTAGAGACAGGTGAGCTTTGAGTTAAAAGCATCGAAGGCGGCATAGCCAGCGAAGGGGGCGACCAGCAGGAGCAGCACCAGTACCGCTTTAAGTGGCGAGACATAGATGAACGTGGGGAACGGGCGATAGATGCGAGTCACACGGATTGATTCGAAATGCGGACGATTGACAAAGTAAATGTAGAAAACGAATGCGAAGTAGAAATAGGTTGCGAAGGAAACAAGCTGAGCGGCTCGCCGTTGAATACGACAGTATAGTGATTCATGCTGACGGCGAGCGGTCATGCGAGCTGCCTTGGTCTGCCCTACTGAATTACATGCCTTTCACGCGATGATTTCGTCAATCGGATTCCCGTAGTCGATCTCCAGCCGCTTCCGGCCCGGCACCTCGAGGCGATGAGGATTCAGGCCGAGCTGTTTCATCACGGTCGCATGGATGTCAGTGACGTAATGGCGATTCTCGACCGCATGGAAACCCAATTCGTCAGTGGCGCCGTGAACGACTCCACCTTTGATTCCACCACCGGCCATCCAGACGGAGAAGCCGAAGTTGTGGTGGCCTCGACCGTTTGAGCCCTGGCCTCCCGGTGTGCGGCCAAATTCCGAGCCCCACACGACCAGCGTCTCGTCCAGCAGACCACGCTGCTTCAGGTCTTTCAGGAGCCCGGCGATCGGCTGGTCCACCTGTCTGCAATTGTTCGCGTGATTCGACTGGAGGTTGCCGTGGGCGTCCCAGGCGCCGGCTCCACCGCCTCCGTGATAAATCTGCACGAATCGCACGCCGCGTTCCACCAGGCGTCGGGCAGTCAGACACAAACGACCAAACCCCTGGGTCGGTCCACCAGTCGTTCCATACAACTTGTGGGTCGCTGCCGTTTCGCCAACAGAATCAACGACATTGGGAACGGCCGTCTGCATCCGAAACGCCAGCTCGTATGACTTGATACGGGCTGCGAGCTGCGGATCGTCGGGGTACTCGGCCGCGGTCAGTCGATTGAGACGGGCCAGCAGTTGCTGAGCTTTCAAACGCTCAGCCGAACCGGCGCCAGCGGCCGGAATGGCGAATGGCAGCGGGTTCTTCGGGTCGACAGACAGCGTCACCCCATCGTGTTCGGGACCTAGGTAGTCGGCACCTTCCGTCGCCTTGCCACCGCAGCAGTCGCCGATCTTGTTACCCATGACTATGAACTGCGGCAGGCTGTCGTTGAGTGAACCCAGCCCGTAATGCACCCAGGCACCAATCGTGGGAAAGAACCCGTCGAATCGATTTCGTCCTGTGTGGAACTGCAACTGAGCGTCGTGATTACTGGCGGTCGTCCACATCGACCGGACGATCGACATGTCGTCGACACATTCCGAAAGGTGAGGCCACCAGTCGCTGATTTCAGCGCCACTCTCGCCTCGCTTCCGATAACCCACCTGCAGTGGATAGAGCTTGTCGTAGATTTTTCCGTTGGCGTCGCCTTTCACGAGTTCGATGCGGTTCTTGATGTACGGTGATTCCAGCACGCTGCTGAACGGCGTGTCTGGGATGGTCTTTCCGCCGTGTCGATTCAATTCGGGTTTTGGGTCGAACGTCTCGACCTGGCTGACGCCTCCGGCCATGAAGAGCCAGATCACGCTCTTCGCCTTCGGCGCAAAGTGCGGAAGACCACTCGGAGCAGCCCACCCGCCGCCGGAATCAGCACGTGTGACACCATCCTGCTGGAGCATCGCTCCCAAGGCGACAGACGCGAAGCCGGTCCCGAGATCTGACATGAAACTGCGACGGGGCTGCTGAGTGTGATCGTTCATTGCGATTCTCCACCGGTTGCCGGTCATGCAATCTGACCGCATTGCTGCAGCCGCTGGTGACAGCTTACGCGCGTTTCACACCAGACCGATAGCGAGTGTGAGTGGTCCCGGCCCCGTTTCGTCCGGTCGCTCGATTAAAGAAACGGGCGCAGACCATCAGTATCGCATCGAGGGCCGGCGAAGTGCATCTGAACGGTGCCGACCAGCCGCTCGGTGAATGCGGCTTCGCAGTACGACAGGTAGTAGTCCCAAAGTCGCACGAATGACTCGGGGAAGCCTTGCAGGCGAACGTCGGCGATCCTCTGGAAAAAACGTTCCCGCCATGTGCGGAGCGTGCGGGCGTAGTGCTGAGCCATGTCTTCCAGGTGCAGCAACCGCAGGTCAGACGTCCGGGCGACGGATTGCAGGACCGCGCCCGGCGTGATCAGGCAGCCGCCGGGGAAGATGTACCGCTGAATGAAATCCACCGACCGGATGTACTGCGGATAACGCTGCTCGGACATCGTGATGCCCTGTATCACCATCTGCCCCTCGGGTTTCAGCAGCTCGCCGCATTTGCGAAAGAACGTATCGAAGTACTCGTGACCGACGGCTTCGATCATCTCGACCGAGACGAGTTTGTCGTACTGGCCGTCCAGGTCACGATAGTCTTTGAGTAGCAGCGTAATGCGATCACTCAAACCGGCATCCGCGATACGCTTGCGGGCAAATTCGTGTTGCTCACGCGAGATCGTCGTAGTGGTGACCCGGCAGCCGTACTGACTGGCGGCGTGGACCGCGAAGGCTCCCCAGCCAGTGCCGATCTCGACAAGATGATCCGACGGCTGCAGGTCCAGCTTGCGGCACATGCGATCGATTTTTGCGACCTGAGCTGCGTGTAATGTCGTGTCGGGCGATTCGAATACGCCGCACGAATACGTCATCGTCTCGTCCAGAAACAGGCGGTAGAAGTCGTTGCCCAGGTCATAGTGGGCATGGATGTTCTTCAGGCTGTTTTCTTTCGAGTTGTTGTGGCGCTGGTGCCATCGCCGTCCCAGTCGCAGTCCGTGTCGCAGCAGACTCCCGTTCGTCGAATCGCAGATATTCAGATTGCGGCAGAAGACGCGCACGACATCTGTCAGGCAGTCGGTCGTCCATTCGCCCAGGAAGTAGGACTCGGCGAATCCCAATGCCCCTCCGAATGCGGCGCGACGGTAGAAGTCGGGAGAATGCACGGCCATTGCCGCAGTCAGACCGTCATCGGCGGACTGGCCGAATCTTGCTTCGGAGCCGTCTTCCTGAATGAAGAGGAATCCGGAACGCAACCTGTCGAACTGACCATGCACGCCCCGGCGCAGAACGCGGTCAAACCAGCCCGGAGTGCGAAATTCGTTGTTCGCGACCGGCGTCGGATTCACGGGGACGATCGTGTCCGAGGTACGTTCGGTGGGATCGGTCTGAACGGCGTTTTCAGTCGACAGGGGGACTGACGGACTCATGAGGCAATCGCTTCCATGTGCTGTAGTTCGTCCGAGCTATCGTGTTCCGTGCTCGGAGCGATGTGGTCAGAGTGTGGGTTGGTTTGGAGACTGGAAGTTCTCATGGCTCGACAGTCGCCTTTCGCTCCGCGAGTGCGGCGTTTCTTTCACTGAGCGAAAGACGACTCTCTTTCGAACAAGCTTCATTTAGGTCACTCTCGATGTCCGTCGTGATCTCGGCAGGTTTTGCCAAAGTTGGCTCGGGCATTCCCGGGTGCGGGATGTATGGGCAACCTTTCCACCATAACCGCAACGCCTGCCAGTGGATCGCGGCGATGATCTTACCGGTCATGAATGGAAATCGGCAGAGCGACTTTGCCAACTCGAATCCGTTGATAGGGCGGCGTTTGAGGTTCAGCGTGCAGTCCAGCAGGCGGTCTCCTTTCTGCCAGTTCTCGATGTGAACGGACAGTGACTGCCCCGGTGAGGCAATCGTCCAATCATAGTCCATGTCCATCTGCATGAACGGCGAGACATGAAAACGCTTACCATGCCGGAAACGCAACCGTTCCTGCGGGGAATCTGACGGCTGACCCGCGATGTTGTCAATCTGGATCGGCGAGGTACGTAAGGGCGAGTCGTTTGGAGAGACGAGTGAATCGTCCGCACCGCAGTCCCGCGATAACACGTAGCAATGGCGTTCGCGCCACGGCGTGTTGTTGACCTCCGCGACGATTGCTTCGACCAGCTCATCGGCCTCGTCGAAGCAGTAATAGAAGCTGACCGGGTTCATTCCGTAGCCGAAATATCGCGGTTGCGTCAGCAGACGGATAGGGCCGGTCGGGCGCGAGCCAATCGTCGCTTCGACCAGATCGCGAACACACGTATCGAGTGGGGGGAGTGATGACGTGGGGGACTTCGGATCCCGTTCGGGCTGACGTCCGAGGCTCATGTCCGTCGGTCGCGACGAGCCCGGGGCCTTGGGGATGAGTGCATCCGGGATGATGTCCGCGGGAAATAGCAGATGATCTTCCCGGCGGAAGCGGGCGAGTGCTGGCCGGCGCGTGGACCACAGCCAGCGTCCGGAAAATACCTGGTCCAACTCGCTCAGGTCCAGGTACAGCCAGAATCCCGAGTACGTGAATTCGTTGCTCACAGGAGCGAACCGGCGATGCCGCACACGGCCGACGTACAGGCAGCTCTTCAATTTGGAAGTCGGCTTTACCACGGCGGCTGCACTCCCAGTCCCCGGCATACGGCCAGAGCACTGTTCACCCCGTCCTCGTGAAATCCATATCCCCAGTACGCTCCACAGAAGGACGTTCGGTTCTGGTTGATCAGTTCCGTGTGTCGCTGCTGAGCGGCCCGGCGACGGGTCGTGTAGATGGGGTGATGATACACAAACCGATCGATGATGCGCCCCGGATCTATGTCGTCGTTGGAGTTCAATGTCACGTTGTATGTGTGTCGGGTTGTCAGACTCTGCAGGATGTTCATGTTGTAGGTGACCGTCGCTGCTGAACCGGGCCAGTCGTTGCGGACGCGATAATTCCAGCTCGCCCAGGCCCGACGACGCTGCGGCAACACCGTCTCGTCCGTGTGCAGCACCGCCGTGTTTTCCTCGTAGGGGAACTCGCCGAGTAACTCGCGTTCGGTCGCAGTCGCGGCATCGCCGAGGATTCGCAGCGCCTGATCGCTGTGGCAGGCGAAAATGACCTGCTCGAAACGCTCCGACCCGGTGTCTGTTGCGCGGATCGTTACGCCGTCCGCGTCCCGTTCGATGCTCGTGACAGGAGAATTCAGCCGGATACGATCGAGGAATGGTTCGGTCATTTTCTCGACGTAACGGTGCGAACCTCCTGCGATGACCCGCCACTGTGGCCGGTTTCGGACGCTGAGCAGTCCGTGGTTGCGATAGAACTCGACAATGAACTGCATGGGGAATTGCCCGAATGTCTCAGGCGGACACGACCAGATCGCAGCCCCCATCGGGATGAGATACTGCTCGGCGAACTGTCGTGAATATCGGTGGCGGGCAATGTAGCCGTCGACGGTCAGCTCTTCGTCGTCCGTTTCCAGCAGGTCCGTTGCCTCGCGATTGAATCGGAGGATGTCACGGATCAGGCGATGAAAGCTCGGGCGAAACAGATTGCTCCGCTGAGCGAACAAACCACCGAGCGACGACCCGTTGTACTCCAGACCGGACCTGTCGCAGCGCACACTGAAGCTCATTGCCGTGGGCTGATTCGCGACACCGAGCCGCTCAAGAATCCGAATGAAATTCGGATAGGTCCAGTCGTTGTAGACGATGAAGCCGGTGTCGATCGCGAGCTGTTCACCGTCGCAGTCAACTTCGACGGTGTGAGTGTGTCCGCCGATGTAGTCGTTGGCTTCGAAGACGGTGACGTCGTGCGTCTTGTGCAACAGCCAGGCGGCGGTCAGGCCGGATATCCCCGAGCCGATAATCGCAGTCTTCATGAACGTCCGTGTCCAGTTCCGAATCCTGAATGGCAAAGTCGCCGCAGCCAGTCCGGTGAGATGGCGGCGACCGAAGCGGGATGATAGCGACGTATCTCGGCAGAGCCATCATTTTGAGCGTGCTGGTGGCAACGGTCGTCGGATTACTTTCGACTCGTTCCAACTCGGAATCCTGAAACCAGAACGGTCAGTCGCATCAATCGATGTCGATACATGCGGTGTCAGGCGGTATCCTCGTTCGCACGCTGGAGCCACGCCCCCACGGACTGATCCAGGGCGCTTGGCATCCTGCGAAAGGACACCTGCGATGTTAGATGTTTTCGATGGAAATCAACCGTTTGACCGCCGCCAACTGCTCTCCATTGGCGGGCTGGGTCTGGGTGGATTAACGCTGAATTCGTTGCTGGCGAGCCATGCGAATGCAGGCGCTGGCGGCAGCGTTATGACCGGCAAGTCCGTTATCTTCCTCTTTCAGCAGGGAGGCCCCAGCCAGTTCGAGACCATCGATCCAAAAACGGAAGCACCGTCTGGCATTCGCACTGTCACAGACGTCGTGCAGACATCACTCCCCGGCGTGAATTTCGGCAGCACAATGGAGCGACTGGCCCCGTTGGCGGACAAGTTGTCGGTCGTGCGGTCGTATCAGACGAACAACGGCGGGCACAACATTCAGCCGATCGTCGGTAAGGATTCGCGCGAGACGAACATCGGATCGCATTACGCGCGCATCGCCGGGGCGACTCGTCGTGAAACCGGGATGCCAACCAACATGGTGTTGTACCCGGCGTCCGTCTGCGACGACGTCGGTCGTCCGCGTGCGCGTGGCAATTTGGCGGCCACTGGTCCCTACGGCGACGTCTATGCCCCGTTCGTTCCCGGTGCCGGAGGGCAGTTGCAGAAGAACATGCGGCTGAACCTGCCGCACGAACGGTTTTTCAACGACCGGCGGGCCGTGCTTCGCCAGCTTGACGGGCTCAACAGTCAGCTCGGTTCCAGCAGCCGTTACGAAGCGATTGACGAATTGCAGGAGCAGGCGTTTCAACTGTTGCTGGGCGGTGGAGTCGCCGACGCGCTTGACCTGTCGAAAGAAGACCCGCGTCTTGTCGAGCGGTATGACACCGGCCGATTCGTTAAGTCGCATAACTGGAACAGGGCAAAACGCGGCCAGCGTGATTACTACACAGATAACGCCAAATCGGTGGGCAAGCTGCTGCTGCTGGCTCGTCGATTGTGCGAAGCCGGGTGCGGATTCGTCACGATTCATGCGGGCTATGACGGCGTGTGGGACATGCACGCCGACGGTAACAACCTCAACATGGTCGACGGGATGGAAGCTGTCGGACGGACATACGATCACGCCGTGGCGACGTTCATCGAGGACGTCGAAGAACGCGGCCTGTCGGATGACATTCTGCTGATCTGCAGCGGAGAAATGGGCCGCACGCCGCGAGTGAATCGAAACGGCGGACGCGATCACTGGAGCCGTCTGGCTCCGCTGCTCATGTACGGCGGCGGAATCAATCCGGGAGTAGTCGGTCAGTCAACGCGTGATGGCGGTGAGCCGCTGAGCGACAACCTGACACCGAAGCACCTCATCTCGACGATTATGCGCACTGTGTTTGATGTCGCCGAACTGCGTCTTGTTCGCGGTCTGCCAAACGAACTGGCCGAGCTGAGCCAAGCCGATCCGATTCCCGGACTGCTATAGAAAGCCTGTTTGGAACACCTCAATCAGGCTATTGGCGGGCGAATCGGAGTTGTTGCATAATCAACACATCTCGCTCGTCATTCTTGTTTGAGGTGTACGATGTCCGCGCTTCCCCAGTCCGCAGCTGCACCCCCGCCGATCACGTTACAGGAATACCTGACGCGGGAAGAAGAAGCTGTGTACAAGAGCGAGTTCTACCGGGGCGAAGTGTTCGCAATGACCGGCGGCTCGCCGGAGCACAACGATATCGGCGTCAACATCGTCAGCCTCCTCAAGGACCGGCTTCGAGGGTCTGGCTGCCGTCCCTCTTCAAGCGATCAACGAATCCGGATTCCAGCGAACGGGCTCAGCACGTATCCAGACGCTTCGATTGTTTGTGGCGATCGCCAGTACGACGAACTGGATCCTCACGAGATCAACAACCCGATCGTGATCGTTGAAGTTCTGTCGCCATCGACTGAGAGCTACGACCGAGGCAAGAAATTCGAGCTGTATCGGCAACTGGAATCACTCCGCGAGTATGTGCTGGTGTCGGCCGAAAGACCGTCAATCGAGCGGTTCGCAAAATGGGACGACGGGACGTGGTTAATGTCCCCACTCAATAGTCTGGGTGACGAATTGACTCTGGATTCAGTAGACGTGTCCATGTTGTTACGCGAGATCTATGAGGACATCGACTTCGGACCGGACGATGCAATCTCAAGAGCAGAACAACCGGAACCACTGCAAGAGTGACCCGACCGTCACGAGTTCGATGGGACGTGAAATCTGAAACGGGGCTGCGAGTGACCCGTTTCCGCGCCCAGTCACTCCGTGGTCAGGACGCGAGTCCCATCGACGCTCAG
The DNA here is from genome assembly GCA_963579025.1 of Planctomycetota bacterium. Classification (GTDB taxonomy): domain Bacteria; phylum Planctomycetota; class Planctomycetia; order Planctomycetales; family Planctomycetaceae; genus CAUZFZ01. The sequence continues at coordinate 90,308 of CAUZFZ010000011.1, forward strand.
CCGGCCGCTGGCGAACAGGCGAATGGCTTGTGGCAGTGCTTCGCACTCAGCCCCGAAGATGCGTTTTTGAAGGGTGTCCGGTGTGTCGTCGTCCATCACGGGGACGACGCTCTGCAGGATGATGGGGCCGGCGTCGTATTCGTTGTTGGCGAAGTGGACCGTGCAGCCACTCACTTTCGCGCCGCGCTCCAGTACAGCCGCATGCACTCGGTTGCCGTGAAACCCCTGCCCACAAAAGGCTGGAATAAGCGAAGGGTGAATATTCAGCACGCGGTGTTCGAAGTCAGACGGAATCTGTACCAGGCACAGGAATCCGCCGAGGATGACCAGGTCGACATCTGCGTCACGGCAAAGCGAGAAGACGCGGTCGCTGAAATCCTCAATCGAGGGAAATTCTTTGCGTGCCATGACTTCGCAGGGCAGTTCCAAGTCGCGAGACCGGTCGACTCCCCGGCAGTCCGCTCGGCTGGCGATGACCAGCGAAACCTGCGCGTCGAGCTGACCTGCTCGAATCTTCTCAACGAGATTCAGCAGCGTCGTGCCGCCGCCGGAGATCAGCACGGCGAGACGAATGGGCGAGTCAACAGCGGGCAGTTTGATCGTCATAGCCGTTCGTTGTCACCACGTTCCAGGGAGCTGTCCCGAGTCAGTGCCAGGCCGGGCGACACCCGCCAGACAGCTTGGCGCTGTCGCTGGCCAAAACCTGTGCTTCGACACTAAGCCGCACGTTAGTGACCAGCACTGTTCATCGCGACTTCGGCGGGCCTTCTGGTCCTGATGATGGCTTTTTTGATGGTTTTTTCCTGGGACCGCCCGACGGTCCTTGCCCGGGTCGTCCACTCGGTCCCTGTCCAGGACCGCCCGCTGGGCCCTGAGCGTCCGCACGCGGCGCCTCGTCATTCGCGGGAGCGACCGGCCGGGGCTTCGCCACCTTTCGCTGTCGCGCCTTCGCCTGCTGGTGCAATCGCTTTCGAACGTCTCGCAGCGCTTCGACCATCTCACTCATCGATTGCCAGCGATCGCGCGGGTCGCGCTCCAGTCCCTTCATCAGGACGTCGCCGAGTTCAGGATCGATGCCAGGGACAAACTCCGTAATCAGTTTGGGCGGCTGGTTGATGTGCTGCAGCACGGCATCCAGTGTTTCGGCTGTGTCCCACGGCAATTCCCGCGTGAACATCTCGAATGCAGTCACCGCGAACGAGAAGATGTCGATTCTCTGATCCGTACGCTGCCGCTTGATCAACTCGGGAGCCATGTAGTTGGCAGACCCCGTGCGGTTTCCCGGAGCTTGAAAGGGCCGCGTGTTGGGAACGACCAGACCAAAATCGATCAGCTTGACAACGCCGTCCGGGTCGACCAGCACGTTGCGTGGGCAGATGTCGCGGTGAATCCAGCCCTCTTTGTGAAAGTAATCGATCGCTTCCGCCAACTGCACGATGAAACGCAGGCGTCCCGACTGCATCATCTCATTCTGTGTATCAACCAGGTAACTAAGGCCCAGCCCCTCGACGAATTCCATGACGAGGAACTGCTCGTCTTCCGTCGTCGTTCCGTACTCAAGGGTGTGCACGAGTCCCGGATGCTTGAACGTGACCGCGACTTCGCCCTCTGAGGGCTTTTTCAGTTCCGGCGGAAACCGCGACTCGAAGCGCAGCATCTTCACCTTGTCGAGGACTTTGACGGCGACTTCGTTGCCGGTGAACGTGTCCCGTGCCCGCCAGACCTTGGACATACTCCCCTGGCCGACGCGGCCAATGAGGTCGAATCGCTTCGTGATTTCTGTCTTCTCAACGGCTGGTGGCTTGTGGAACAGGTTCTTGAGAAAGGACATTGGTTGGTCGCGTCCTGCGTCGGGCGGTGGCGGAATTAGTGGTTGTCTCAGGTGGCCCGCACCTCATTATTGATCCGACCACGGTCATAACGGAACAGAGAACGCCTGACTCCTGAATTCCGTCCGGGGGAACCTGCCGTGAACCGGTTGTGCTGAATGCAGCGGCGGTCGTCAGGCACTATCCTCTCGATCTTCCGAATTGTCGTTTCATGCACTCCGAATCCGGTCCGGATTCCAGCCCATCGAGCTTCACGGGACACGAACATGATCTCCAGGCAACAGGTCGCCATCGCTCTGGCTCTTACCGGAGCTCTCTTAACGGTCAGCGCGGCTGACGAGTTCCCCAAGGCGTTCAATACAGAGAATCCCGACGCCAAGTTGACGACGCCTCAGGCCGCGCTCGCCGGGATGAAGGTCCCTGACGGGTTCGAGATCTCGCTGTTCGCTGCGGAACCTGATGTGCAGCAGCCTATTGCCATCTCGACGGACGATCGCGGCCGGTTGTGGGTCGCGGAGAATTACTCGTATGCGGAACGCGCGACGAATTTCGAAGACAAGCTCCGCGACCGCATCATCATTCTGGAAGACACGGATCGGGACGGAAAATTCGATGAACGTAAAGTGTTCTGGGACCAGGGTCGGCGGCTGACAAGCGTCGAGATCGGCCACGGAGGCGTCTGGGTCACCGACGCACCGAACCTGCTCTTCATTCCCGATCGTGACGGTGACGACGTCCCGGATGGCGAGCCGATCGTGATGCTTGATGGCTGGGACGATGATGCCATTCGGCACAACATCGTAAATGGTCTGCGGTGGGGGCCTGACGGCTGGCTGTATGGCCGGCATGGCATCATGGCAACGTCGCTGGTGGGACTGCCCGGGTCCTCACCCGATCAACGAACACGGATCAATTGCGGCATCTGGCGATTCCATCCCACGGAACACAAGTTCGAGGTCGTCTGTCATGGTGGGACGAACGCATGGGGCATGGACTGGGATGCCAACGGTCAGCTCTTTTACATCAACACGGTGATCGGCCATCTGTGGCATGTCGTTCCCGGCGCTCGGTACCGCCGCATGTACGGTGAGCACTTCAACCCGCACACATACGGAGTCATCGAACAGACCGCGGATCATTTTCACTGGGACACTTCGCACGCGTGGCATGAGACGAAAAAAACCGGCATCACGCCAAACACCAACGCGGCCGGTGGCGGTCACGCGCACTCGGGGATGGTCATCGTGCCGCCGGGCCTGTGGCCGAAGGAATACGACAACTGCATGTTCACCGTGAATCTGCATGGACAGCGGATCAACAGCGATCGCCTGGTGCGCACGGATTGCTCGTATGTCGGTCAGCACCGACCGGATTTCCTGCTCGCGTCCGATCCGTGGTTCCGGGCTGTTGAACTGCATTTCGGGCGGCATGGCGAGCTGTACGTGGCCGACTGGTCGGACGTCGGTGAGTGCCATGAAAATGATGGTGTGCACCGCTCGTCCGGACGTATCTACCGCATTACCTGGACCGACAAAGAGAAACTTCCTCGGGATGAGACTTCTCTGGCAAAGCTGGATGCCAGTGCTTTGTACGGCAGAGTCATCAAGGGTTCCGAATGGGAATCCCGGCACGCACTGCGACTGCTGTCCGAGCGAGCTTCCGAATTCACACGTCCGCAGATCGACGGGTTTCTGTCGCGACTTGGCGTCAACCCCGCAGCCATGCGGCTTGGCGGTGGCGGCGGGCCTCGGGGCGGCATGCGCATGCTCGACACGAGGCGGCTGGTCGTCGGACAGGACGGACTGCGAATGTTGTGGGCGCTGAACGCCCTCGACGCTCTGACCGAACCGTTGCTGCGGGCTCTGCTCGATCACCCCGACGAGCACATGAAAGTGCAGGCGATTCAGTTGCTGGTGGATGGCGGACACCTGACGCCGCGTGTGCTCGAGAAATTCGATCAACTGGCGGAAAACGAGCAGTCCGGCCTGGTCCTGCTGTGGCTGGCCTCGTCATTGCAGAAGATGCCACACGGTTTCCGCTGGCCGCTGGCGACTTTGCTGGCGGCACGCGAGGAGCACGCTGACGACCGCGTCTTTCCTCTGATGCTGTGGTTCGGTGTTGAAGCGGCCGTGCCGTCCTTCACGGATCAGGCCATCTCCGTCGTCGACAAGGGACGTATCCCGTTGTTAAGGGAGTTCATCTCCCGCCGGCTGACTGCCGAGATCGAACGCCAGCCCGAAGCGGTCTCGAAACTCCTGTGGCTGACCGATCTGCACGCCCGGGACGTTGACCGGCAACTGGACATACTGCGTGGCAGCAGCGAGGCATTGCGAGGCTGGCGAAAAGCTACTCCGCCGCCGGATTGGACGGACATCTCCTCGAAGCTGGCGTCTCGCAGTGACGACGAAATCAAACGCCACACTCGCGAGTTATCGCTGGTCTTCGGTGACGGCCGGGCACTGATCGAGCTTCATAAAGTGGCACGTGGCGGTGCGCCTTTCAACGAACGCCGCGCCGCGATCCGGGCACTTGTTCTTGCGCGGGACAAGGATGTTGTTCCGCTGCTGAAAAGTCTGCTGGGCAATCGTGACCTGGCGCGAGCCGCGATTAACGGACTGGCCGCCTTCGATGACGAGGGGACAGCGCCTCTGCTCGTCTCGCGCTTTGGTGGGTTCCGCGATTCGGCGAAACGCGAAGCGGTCAATACGCTGGTGTCCCGTCCGAATTACACCGCAACTCTGCTGGAGGCCATCGACGTCGGTCGAATCGATCGAAGTTCGGTCTCGGCCTTCCAGATCAGGCAGATGCAGAGCTTCGAGAACACGGCAATCAGTGAACAGGTCCAGCAACTCTGGCCGGAGTTGGAACAGCTCACGCAGGAGAAGGCCGAACAGATGACCCGACTGCGGAAGCAACTGACACCGGAAACGCTGACTCAGGCTGACCTGTCCATGGGGCGCTGGATGTTCGCCAAGTCGTGTGCGAACTGTCACAAGCTGTTTGGAGAGGGGAAGACGATTGGCCCCGAGCTGACCGGAGCGCAGCGTAACAACGTCAATTATCTGCTCGAGAACATCGTTGACCCCAGCGCCACTGTCTCGAAGAACTTTCAAATGACGATCGTACTGCTGGACGATGGGCGGGTCTTTAACGGCGTGCTTGTGGGCCGATCGGAAAAGACGATCACACTACAGACAGGAACCGATCGCGTAATCATTCCCCGTGACGACATCGACGAGATGCGGGATTCCAAACTCTCGATGATGCCGGAGAATCAGCTCAAGTATATGACTGATGAACAAATCCGCGATCTGATGGGTTACCTGATGTCACCCAGTCAGGTTCCGCTGCCGGACGGACCGCAAACCGCAGCTATTCAACCGGACGGTGTTAAAAACAGTTCCGGGAGTCCATAATCCGGACTCATTGTTCATTGTCCTCACTCTACTCTCGGCGTTTTCGGGCTGCTCCCGCGACCGGCTTGTCCGCCAGTCGAGGATCGGACCAGTTGGCAGGATATCCCCGAGCCTCGTGCGGGAAAAACACCAGACGCCTCGTTACGTGGATTCTTAAATGGCCGATCCGGAGAAAGTCTTCAAAGTGGAGCGTGCGGGTGAAACACTGGTTGTTCTGCCGCAGGGCCCCGCATTGCACTTTCAGCATCACGAAGTTCACGTCGAGTCAAACGCTCTTTACCGAGCCTTGGACGCGCCGGGAATGAAGAATGTCGTCGTTGACCTGTCCGATGTGGATTATGTCGACTCGGTGATCATCAGTTCGATTCTGCGGTGCCTGACGAAGACCAAACAGCGTCGCGGCAAGTCCGTCTTCTGCAATGCGTCCACCAACATGCAGGAGCTGTTGAAGTCGATCAAACTCGGCAAGCTCTGGCCGAGTTTCTCCTCGCGCGAAGAGGCGCTGGCGTTCATTGACGGGGACGGGAATGTGATCACGTAACCGTGATGTGCGGCGTCCTGATCGTGCGACACACGATGACTTCACCGGCAAGGTGCAGCGACGTGTCAGGGAATCGCCAGGGACCCGCTGATCTGTTGATCCGTTGCGGGATCCCGCCGCTCTCGTTCAACCGGCAGCGGGTCGCTCGCCTTCGATCCCGCTGAGCCCGCCGACGCGGGTGTTTCCTCACGAAAACTGCTGATGAGAGCAGGAATGGCGGCCAGGCCGATTCCACTGAGAGCGGCGGCCGCGATGCGCCGCACTTCGGCGTCCTCATCTTCCAAAGCCCGACTGAGCATCGGCACGGCTGCCAGGTCGATTCTTGACAGTGCCTTCGCAACCGATCGGCGCACCAGAACGGAACTATCCGACATCAGGCGTCCCAGATCGCCCATCGCGCCTTTGGCCAGAGGCCCCAGACATCCGAGAGACTCGGACGCCAGTTGCCGAATCGTCGGGTCGTCGTCGCTTAGTGCTGCGCGCAACGGCGGAACAGCTTCAGGCCAGCCGACGCCCAGTTTCCCCAATGCTCGAATGGCGGCAGCCCGTACTGCCTGTTCATTGTCCTGCGCACCAATGCACAACGCACCTATGGTCGCGGAACTAACTTCGCCAATGGCCTCAAGTGCCTGAGTTGCCGCGGCGCGAACCACGCAGTTTTCGTCAGTCACCAGCTCAGTCAGGACAGGTGCCGCTTCGCCAGATCTCGATCCGAGCCAGCCCAGCGCCACCACGGCCCCGTGTCGGCAGTCCGCATTGGAATCACGCAGAAGATGCGTCAGTCCGGGGATCAGATTGGTCGCGATCGGACCAAGACGCTCCAACGCCTGAGCCACCGCGGGTCGCATGCCAGGAACATTGTTTTCAAGGGCTCGATTCAGCGGTTTGACCACAGTCTCATCGAGCTCCGCAATCGCCATCACCGCCAACCGTTGAGTTTCGACGTCTGAGTCATCGACCGAAACCGCGACCGAAGCACGCAACGTATGGTCAAGGCGGGCAAGCATCGATACCGCGTTGCGACGATGCACGGCGTCGGCGAGCCGTTCAATGACCCCTGGTGTAATTTCGTGCGACACCGTCCCGGCGATTGCAGGCATACGCGGAAGCGATCCGATTGCAGGAGCCGCGACTGAGGCTGAATTGTCAATCGGGTTAGTCGCTGGCCGCCGCTTTTCGTCGGGCGCAATTCCTGCCAGAGATTGCCCAGAGGGCTTATCAATCAGCGACGGTCGTTCGCCAGCCAGCATTGGAGTGGCGAACACTCGAACCAGAACCAGATGCGCGGCTGTCACTCGTGTCCCATCACGAAATTGCAGCCCGCCAATCGGGAACTGTCCGAACCACTTGTCCGCGTGTCGGACCCGAGTCGGAGCCAGACACCGCCCCGTGAACCAGATCGCAAGCCAGCCCACCAGCCAGAATTCCGCGACACCCAGCGGCCACAACATCCAATGCGTGTTTCGAGCGAAGTTCGGTGATTCATCCACTACAGCGTGTGTTGTTTCCGTGGCCGGTTCGGCCGAGTGTCCTCCAGACGGCGAGTCTTCGGTTGACGCCAGTGTTGCTGGCAGCAAACCAGTGACGGCCGTCATCAGGACGAGGAAACGGATACGTTGCATGGCTCCAGACGCCTTCGTGAAAACACTTCATGGGGTCTCAGCCACCAGGCTGCGTCACAGGCCAATGCCCCCCAACTCAACACCGAGTTCGTCAGCATGTCTCGATTGCCTTACAGCGCCCCGTCGGTGCTTTCCCTGGCCGCGGCCAGTTCCTGAAGTTGCGACTGCAAATCGCCAAGCTGGCTCCGATATCCTTCCAGGGCCTGCCGGCGACCATCCACGCCCGATGCGGACGTTGTTGTTCGTCTCTCCACAATGCACGCCCATTCTGTTGGTGCATCTTCATCAGCTTCCTGCTCGGGAGACCGTGAGGTGGCACCGGCCATGTCAGGCCTGCCCGTGTCATTGGATTCCGCAGGGTCAACCCGCCACTCACTGGTCGCCGAACCCACGTGGGGCAGTTCCGAACCGCACTCCGACGTTTGACTGTCATCCAGCGACGAGTCGACATTCAGGTCGACAGACTCCACCGGCGGTATCGCGAATTCCGGCATGAGGGGTAAATCGACTGTCGACTCAACGACATCGTTTCCGAGCCCGCCGAGGATGAATTCCAGCTCTTCCGTTGATGGCTGACCCTCCGACGAATTGAGATTCCTCGACGTGATTTCCGCCGGGGCTCCATTGAGACTGGTCGCGACGGACACCAATTGAGCGTTCATCTGATTCAGACCACTTCGCACGACCCGCCGTTCCTGTTCGAGTTGCCGACGAACGCGAGATGTCTCTGCTTCGAACGTCTTGCGAGTCCGCCCAACGTTCTCCGCAAACTGTTGCTTTGCTCGATCAAACCGAGACGCCAGCTCTTTGCTCTCGTGTTCAAGTTTCTCACGACCCTGTCGCAATTCAGATTTCTCACGCTCCAATTCGGATTCGCGTCGCGCACAGGCCTGAGCAAATGCGGCTTTGTCGTGCGCAAGCTGCTTCTCGTGAAGCTCTCGCGTTGCCCGTAGCTCCTCCTCGACCTGACGGCACCGGGCGGTCAGTTCGGCATCAGTCTGCTGGACCTTTTCGTCCAGGAGTTGTTTACGTCCCTGCAACTCACGCTTGTCCTGCAGCAGCCCTTCCTGATGCATCTGTTCGGCATGTCGCAACTGCTCGTCGTGCTCATCACGCATGTGTTCCAGTTCCGCACGCTGGTTGCTCCGCTCCGATTCAATCCGTTCCTGTTCGGACTCCAGTCGAGTGCGAAGCCGCTCCAGTTCGTGGCGTCCCGTCTGAATGATTGCCGCTTCGCGACCGCGTTCCTCATGCCACTCCTGACGCGAGTCTTCAAACGCTGTGCGTTCCGAAGCCAGCCCGGAAAGCAGTTCCTCTCGCTCCTGTTCCATGCGGGTGGTTTCCTGGCCAATCCTCTCGTCAAGTCGATGACGTTCGGTATCTCTCTCGTGCTGCGCGTGCCGCCGCTCGTGCTCAATTCGTGCCGTCTCCTGCTTAGCCCATTCCGATACCTGCTGGCGTTGAACCGTCAACTCGATGTCCTGCTGCTCGCGCTGTCGCACAAGTTCCCGCTCCACCTGATCACATTCTTCCCGCAGGGCGTGTTCGTGTTGCTGGCGTCGTTCGTTAAGCGCCGTCTGCAGTTCCTCAACCGACTGCTTCAGCGTGGCCTTTTCCGCCTCCAGTCGAACTCGTTCCGACTCTTGTTCGTCGATCCACTCCGTGCGCTGACTGAGCAGCTCCTTTTCAAGTTCCCCGCGACGCAGCTCGCAGTGGTCGGCAGTCTCGCGAATGAGTTGTTCCACTTCGTGAGAATTTGCGGCCAGTTTGACCCGTTCACGTTCGGTCAGGAGAGACAGTTCGGCGCGGCCCTGTTCCATCAATTGTTCATGCGCGAGTTCCTCCTCTCGCATGCGAACGCGCATCTCCTCACGCCGCGATTCCCATGCAGACTGCTCACGGTCCAGGTCTGCGTGCATGCGGGCCACGTCGTGCTCGACCGTTTGCCGCAATGCCAGCAGTTCGTCCTGCTCACGCTTGAGGCGACGGCTCCATTCACGCTGCTCATGTTCGAGCTGCTGTGCTGTTGCGTCTCGTTGTTGCTCAAACTCAATGCGCGCCGCATTGAGTTCCTGCAACTGGTGTTCGCGATCGTTCCGCAGTTCCTCGTCGTGTTCCAGACGCTCGCGGGCCAGTTCTTCACGTTGCTCTGTCAGCTCGCGTTCGCGTTCCGATTGTTCGGCTTCGTCTGCCTGTCGGATCCGCTGTTGCTCCGCCTGGAAGTTATTGTGAGCTCGCAAAATCTCGTCGCGTGCCTTCTGCTTTTCGTCAGCCAGTTCGGCCAGCTTTCGATCGCATTCTTCAATGATCGCGCGATTGCATTCGTCACGCCGAGTGCTTTCCTGAGCAGGTTGCGTCAGGTCGTGAGTCGTGGCGGCGTGTGCAACGCGGAGCTGCTCCTGCAGTTGGTCGAGAGAACTCTCGCGACTGGATAGTCGATTCTCCCGCTGATCGAGGGTTTCAGTCCACTCAGAGAGTTTGCCGGATTCTTTCTGCAAGTTCCGGGATTCCTGTGCGTGGCGTTCAGCCTCGACTGCCGCTTCATGACGCAGCTCGCCGAGCATCCGTTCCTTGACTTCGCCCAGAGCGTGCTGCGCGACCTGGACTTCTGCGTGCAGCGTGTCACGCAAAGATGCCATAGCCCGACGCTCATCCTCCGCAGACATTTCACGGTGACCATCGACCAGTGTGCCATCGGGCTGGTCGGAGTAGATCGCCAGTCTTTCCTCTGCTACAGCTTCATCTGATACGGCTTCTTCAAACCACGGTGGCCTGGCACGAGCGGGTTCAGCGACTGGGTGATGTCCATCGCTGACTCCAAGTTCCTCGCGGTACTCACTGGCGAGCGACTCGGGTCCGTTGCGACGCCCGGACCGCAGGCGGTCTGCTGTCAGCTCGCTCTGCAGACGAGCCGCAATCTGACCGGCTTCCTGAAGAAAGCGTCCCTCATCAAAAGTCGCGTGATCTTCACCGGACTCCCGCGACACTGAATTGACCAGTCGGCCCATGATGCCGTCCCTGTCTGAATTCCGCTGACGTGAGGCAAGGCGCATAACTGCGCTCGGTTCCTCACTGGGCTTATCGGTTAGTCAAGCAGTGCCGGTTGAGTGGAAACTGACGATTTGCGAATTTCAGTAGCCGGGGCAGACTTTTCCGAATGCGCTGTGCCGGACTTTGGGGATGCCGACGACTGCGGTCTGCAGCCACATCACGGACAACCCGAGTGTTGAGCCCGGAATCTCGCGATCAGGCCCGGTCGTGCGTGGAGCAGCAGACAGAACTCGCGGACCGTGCGTCAGTCGAATTGAATTCCGTCGTCAGTCGCGCGCATGTTTGGCGGCGGATTGATCCGTGACACGGCACCGTCCCCGGCTTCGCCGAAGAACTCGATGGTCTTCGCCCCAGGCAGCAAGTTGTCGGGCAGCACGACTTGGAAGCCACACAACTCCTGCTCCGGAGTTCCGTACATGTCGGCCGCTGCTTTATGCCGGTGATGATGTCCCGACAGGTCGAAGTGATGCACGCTTCCATCAACCACAATGAACAGACCATCGACGGAAGCCGTGCAGCGGCGATCCAGGGCCCATCCGCGACAGACGAACCCGTCGCCGGTCAACCGGCATGGGTCCATACATCCCACGATCGATTCCGGAACGACTGTGAACGAGGGCGCGTCCTTCGAGGCGATCTGATAGGGCAGCATTTTCAGGCAGCCGGCCCCGACTCGCATGTGATAAAGACTGTGACCAGCAAGCTCCGCAGCCAGCACGGCCAATGCCAGATGAGACACGATCAGTGGCACGACCCGCCCCGTCCGTAAGTAAAGACTGCACCAGACTGTTCCCGCGCAAAACGTGAGCGCCATCAGCGGCAGGTTCGGTAAATGCACGAGCGCAAACAGCGTTGCCGACACGCCAACGGCGATCCAGCGTCGACGGAAGATCTCGAAACAGGCGGGCAGGACAAAGAGATGCAATCCCACTTGCTGAACAGCGACGGTCGGGAGCTTCCTGGCAAGCCAGTGAGCCACACCGCGCGTTGCCACTTTTGAGTCCGCGTTCGCAAGCAATTCGAGCCACTCGGCCATGCCAACGAACAGCAGCCCGCCCATTGCCGACAGAACCAGCATTCGTCCCCATGCCTGGCCAATGGAACAGCTCCGGACGATTCCTGGCCGTACGGTTCGCCCCGTACGCCGAACTGATCGCACGGCAACACACAGCAGGACGACGACAGGTACCGGCACCAGGACCTTCAGCGAGGAGTCGTGCAAAGGGAACAGAACCAGTTCCAGTGATCCAATCACGACGACCAGCTCAAGCAACGGCCGCAACCAGACAGCACCGATGTTCGACGAGGGCGCGGTTGACGTTCGTCGGTCGGAATCCGAATCCGGGCCGGGGCCAGGCAATGTGGTCGACAATTCCGTCTGCATGCGCCGCATCCTGCGTGATTTGTGAGGGACCGATCACCTCACGCTCGCGGAGGCAACAGCCGCCGGATGTCGCCTCACCGTCAAGGGAAAAACGGTCCGTTGTCCCCTCTCCCCCGTGGGGAGAGGGTTAGGGAGAGGGGCGTCCGGCGATCCTTAACGCGGCGCTTCGTATTTCAATCCCTCACAGTGTGTCAACGGCGATGCCGTCACAACGCGCGGCGTGCGTCCTGGAGCAATTTACCTTTTTCCGTAGTGGATGTTTTCGGGAGGGCGAGGCTCCTGCCGAGCCGCCGATCGCGAAATCCGTGCGGCTCGGCGGGAGCCTCGCCCTCCCGGCCTGTCACTCAGTGACGACGGACAAAAGTAAATCGTCCTAACCACCCAGAGTCTGCTTGAGCGCTCCACGAATCCGTTCCTCGCAGCCGGGATCGACCCACAGCCAGGAATCCTCGAATCGGTCCGCAACGGACGCCGCTGTCGGCACATAGCCGGGCCAGCATTCGCCGTAACCGATGGACTGAACGAAACTGTCCGGCCGCAGTTTCTGGGCAATCAACTGATAACCAACGAACGCTTCGCCGGGGAACAGCACGATCTGGGCCGGGCCGAAATCAACAACCGGAAAGTCAATCCGGTTTCCACTGGTCACCCGCATGCGGCTGCCAAGCGACATGGCTGCGTGGATCCGCTGCTCGGTCTTCAGCTCTGTGTTCTCTAACTTCGCGAGTAGCGCCGCGGTCGAGAAACGTTCTTCCGTCCGGAACGGCAGATCAAGTGTCGTCGAGCGAAACTGAGTCCCGTTGAATGGAACGCGCTTCGCCGACTTCGATGACGCGACCATCGCCTCATAGAGTCGATTCGCAAGAAGCTCTCGATTGGCCGGCGAGCCATCGTTGTATTTGCCCGCGGTCACATCTCCGCTGCAACCCGACACGTAGATCTGATGCACAGCCTGATCGTCCCGCCGCCGACGCTCACGCGCCATGCCGACGAAGTCATAAGTCACGCCACCGCGCCCGTAATAGCTCATCGGATGAGTCGCATAGCTGTGTAAAGCGACAAGCTGCTTCGTGCCGTTCCAGAAACTGATTGTCTTGAGGAACGGATCAATCAGCCCGTCGGGTGCCTCGGCCAGGAACTTGTTCCCGCCCGAGCGACTGCCACGCCCATAAGACACTCGACCATCTTCGTATTTGATGCGTCGGTTCGAAGCGATCTTCTCGACCTTCGCCTGCCCCAGTTCGAGGTGTGTGACCGGTTGAGCATCGGAGATCGACTCCTGTGCGGCCGCGGCCACACGCTGCACGCAGTCTTCGTGAAACGGGACATCCATCAGCTCGCCAGACAAGCCAACTTTGTCCAACAGGTTCTGGGCACCGATGTCCGTCACTGGCGCGTCATGCTGATGCAGGCTGCAGACCAGCACACGCTCCCGCGTGGTGCCCATCGTCTTCGCAATCACTTCGCGCCAACGGTCGTACGCTTCATTCCGAATCTCACACCAGTCGACCGCCACCAGCACGATGGGCTTTTCCGCACCGGCGCCGGTCTCAAACAGCACGAATCCGTGAGCCTGCAGAGGATCGACGATCTCTTTTGACTTGGTCGGAAGCAGGCCCATACAGCGATGGTTGAGCGGAATCGTGACATCGACGGAAAACGGTGCGATCAGTCGTTCGGGCATGACGGCTCCTGGGTGGCAGACTTTTACATTTCTGGAATTGGGTCGTGTGTCCGGCTGAAATCAGAAAAGACTTTGTTGCGTCTTGGGCGGTTCTGTCTCCAGCGGTCGAATCGCCAGCGTGTACGAATCATTGACGATTCGCTCGCCCTTGCGTAGCCGCTCGGCCACCGTGGCACCGACCGGAAAATGCCGGCCCAGTTCTTCAATTGCATCTTCAACCGATGCCGCAACAAACCGGCCTCGATTGTTGTCCGCCGTTTCAATCAGAGCAACGACCGCCATGACGGGTGTTCTTTCTATTTTCAGAACCGACAGGAAGCTGGTTTCTCACTTTATTCGACAGCACTGTCCTGTAGCGCCTGACTCGGCCGGAATCGCTCAGTCAGTTTCTTCACCACGATCGGAAACACTCCCAGCAGGACGAACGCCGCGAGCAGCTCGGGCGACAGAATCCCCGCAGTGCCTTTTTCCTTCAGCGTATTCAGGTCAGGCACGCTGGAGCCTGCATACACATAGACCGTCGTTCCGGGCAGCATTCCCAATTGGCTGATCCACCAGTACGTGACGACGCGAATCGAGGTCAGACCCATCAGCAGGTTGATGGTGAAGAACGGGATGGCCGGAATCAGTCGCATCGTGAACAGATAGAATCCGCCTTCGCGTTCAAACGCGTCGTTGACTTTCTGCAGGCGGTCACCAAACCTCGATTGAATGGAGTCTCGCAGCAGATACCGACTGAACAGAAAAGAGAGCGTTGCGCCAGCCGTCGAAGAAAAACTCACGACAATCAGTGCTGGCACGAATCCGAGATACCACGCGTAAACAAGAGTCAGGATCAGTGCGCCCGGCAAAGACAGTCCCGTAATCGCGACGTAGGCAAGCACGGCCAGCGCGTAGACCAGGATGGGATGGTCACTCTTCCACGCCCGAAGCTGCGATTCCCGTTGGGCGAGGCTTTCAAGATTCAACTCGTCCCCGAATTGCAGGTAGACAATTCCCGCAGCGAGCACGACGCCTGCGAAGACGAACAGCTTCCCGATCGGAACTCGTGACTGGTCGCGGGGCGTCGGGGGTGAATCGTGTGGTGAGGTCATCTGCCGTGTCCTTCCCTGCAGTTCGTTTCCTGACATGCTCGGCTCAGCATCGTGGACTGGCCGGACCTCGTCAGTGAACCGGATTACGAACACGACCTGTTATTTGGTAGCCGGATCAATCGACTTGAGTGCCACCCACCGACCATCGCGAGCCGACAACGCCGCTGCATCAGTAAACAGTTGCACGCGATATCCGTCCTCCAGGTCCGGATGATCCGTCGCGTCCCCGGCGATCGCCGCCTTCATGGCGGGAAAGACGTAGTCGCCGAATCGATTCCCCCAGCCCGGATGCGGCAACGTGTCGATAACCTCGGCTTCATCCAGTCCGCGTGCCAGCGAAAGCTCGCCACTCAATCGATTCACTGCGAGTGATGCCTTCGTGCCATGCAACTCGAGTTCTGGGGACAACCATTTACGGAGGAACGGGGCGTGCGAAAGGACCACCGTACCGACCGCGCCATTATCGGCTTCGAAAGCAATACTCGCGTAGTCGTATGCTGTCCCGCGGCGTGTCTCGGGCGCGTCTTCTGCAGGATGACTCTCGCCCCATGCAATCGCTTCACTCAGATTCACCTCGCCCAGATGCGGCTTGGCTGGCGAGATGACATCGGCATGCGTCAACACACGAGTCGCTTCCAGACCGGTGATCCACCTCAGCGTGTCGTAACCATGCGACCCGACATCGGCGATGCTACCGGCCGACGAAACGGCCGCATCATCCCGCCACGTGAACGGCATCGATTCGGGCCGTGGGTTATGCCATCGGTAAACGATCGACCGAATGTCACCGAGCGTTCCGCTGCGAACGATCTCGCGAGCCCGCGCGAAACTGGCAAGATAGCGTGTCCAGAACGGGACAAAATGGGCGCGACCCGAATCGCGGTACGCCGACCAGATGTCAGCGGCTTCGCCGACATTCAGCCCGACGGGTTTCTCGCAGAAAATGTGCTTGCCCGCTGCCGCACAGGCCATTGCTTCTTCGTGATGCAGAACGTCGGGCGTGGCCACAATGACAAGGTTGACGTCCGGGTGTTCGACCACCTGCCGCCAGTCATCCGTCAGCAGTTCCGCGCCGTCCTCGCGTCCAGCCGCTTCCAGCAGGTCGCGCCGCCGGGCACACAACGCCACAATGCGGGCAGCATCACCACACCTGCGAATCTCCTCACGATAGGGCGTCCCAATGAACCCCGTCGCTCCAATGACTCCGACTCCGAATGACATCGCTGACTCCTCACAGTGGTTCAACTTAGGCGGTCGTGGTGTATACCATTGCTGTCCCGCCACCCAGCGTGGCGAAGCCGCAACAAGTCTTAATCTTAATCCTACTCTTAATCTTAATCCCCACCAGGCCGGAGCAGTGCCATGCGTCTCAGCACCGTCACACGTCGTGGTTTCCTCCGAACATCCGCAGGAGTTCTCTCGGCTGGAGCCTTCGGGGCAGGTCAGACTTACGCGGATCGCCCGCCCGTCGATCGACCGCGCGCGACCGACGGCGACGAGCGGCACGAACCCAACTGGGACGAACGGCTGACCATCACGGTCGGACCGAAAAAGGCCGACCTGGTCGGACAAACTGACCGTGTCATTCAGGCCGCCGTCGATTACGTGAAACGTCTGGGTGGCGGCACCGTCAAGCTGCTGCCGGGGACCTACACGCTGCGGAATTCCATCCACCTCCCGTCGAAGTTGCGTTTAATCGGCAGCGGTCCGGAAAGCGTCATTACTAAGATTGCGTCCGAGACAATCACGATCACGGATGATTCCGACTGGTACGACCAGGAGATCACACTGGAGAAGCCGGGCGGTTTTCGCGTCGGCGACGGTGTCGTCCTGAAGACAAAGAACCCGCACAACAGTGGCACTGAGGTCATCAAGCGGACGCTCGTCGCGCGGTCCGGCAACCGCTTCAAGCTGAATGACGGGCTACGCAAGAACGTCTGGCTCAGCGGGACGCCCACGTGTTCGTCCCTGTTTCCATTACTCACCAGCGAGTACACGTCGGACGTCGTGCTGGAGAACCTCACTCTCGACGGCAACGGGAAGAACAACACGAACCTCAACGGCAATTACGGCGGCTGTATCTTCCTGCAGGATTGCAACCGCTACACGATCCGTGGCGTCGAGGCGAGAAACTATGACGGCGACGGCATCAGCTTCCAGATTTGCCACGACGTTGTCGTCGACAACTGCCATTCGCATGACAACACCAACCTGGGCGTGCATCCGGGTTCGGGTTCACAGCGGCCGCTGATCCGCAACTGCGTGATGGAACGCAACAACCTGGGCCTGTTCTGGTGCTGGGGAGTGAAGTTTGGACTGGCCGAGCACAACCGCATGATCGACAACCGCAGCTATGGCATCTCGATCGGACACAACGACACGGACAACGTCATGCGGCACAACGAAGTGTCCGGCAGTGGCAAGGTCGGCATCCTGTTCCGCAACGATACACGCGGTCGAGACTTCTGGGCCAACCGCAATGTCATCGAGCAGAATCGCATCATCAACACCGGCGGCGAAGATGGCATTGCCATCGACATTCAGGGAAAGACGACGGACATCCGGATCGCAGATAACGAACTGAGCGAGACCCGGGAGCCCATGAAACGAGTCGGCATTCGCATCGGCACCGAAGCGGGCAAAGTCGAACTGGCCGAGAATTCGATCGACGGATTCTCGACGGCCGTGATGGATCAGCGCCCGACAGCGTGACAGGCGACTCCTGCACTGCGGACTACGGGAGGGCTGCTCAAATTCCGACCAGTATGATTTGATTGATGATTGTCGAATGATGAGTGTTGATTTTTGAAGTGAAGGTAACCGAGCAGCTTGAATGGACGGCGCCCCTTTGCGATCGCGGCTCGACGTAGGGTGTGACAAGCGGAGCGAACGGTTCTTCCGGTGTGCCGGCGCGGGCGGTCTCGAATCGCCTGAAGCTCAACAAACTGCGGAAACCCTCCGCGCCGGCACACCACGAATGGCCAATCAGCCCGCTTGTCACACCCTACGAAGTGGTGTTGTCGATTTCGATGCTCCGCAGAATAGAGTCTTTGTTTCCTTCGTTCCCTTCTGTTCAAAATCCTCGCGACAACAGGTCAGTCTCAGGAGCGAAGAGTCTTCCGAGGCGGTGCCTCAGACTGAGAACGGACGAACGATGTAAGGAACACTAATCCGCACTAATTGACGCTAATGACTCACGTGTCGACTGTCGCCCGGATTAGCGAAAATTAGCGTCAATTAGTGTTCCTTCATGGCCGGGAACGAAACTTGACTCAACTGCGACGTGTTTTGACGAAGAAGCGTTGTTACTGCCGAAACTTCTGCTGCCATTCCTTCGGCATCACGCTGATGTCGCTATCGTCCTTGTAGTGCTCGCGAAGCTTGTCCAGGTCCTTCTTCAGACTGGCGGCCACGTCTGCGTATTCCTCCCTCGCGTAGACGTTTGTCAGTTCTTCGGGGTCCTTTTCAAGGTCATACAGTTCCCACTCGTCAAACTGGTAAAAGCGAATCAGTTTGAATCGCTCGGTGCGGATGCCGAAGTGCTTCGCCACCATGTGGACGCTGGGGTATTCGAAGTAGTGGTAATACAGCGAGTCGCGGAAGTCCGACGCTTTCTGTTCGCCCTTCAGCAGGGGCACCATTGATTGGCCCTGCATGTCGCGGGGAATTGGAGCACCCGCGATGTCCAGAAACGTCTCGGCGTAGTCCAGATTCTGAACCAGCGCTTTGCTGACGGAACCGCCGTCGGTCACACCAGGCCACTTCACGATCAACGGCATCTGGAACGACTCTTCGTACATCCAGCGTTTGTCGTACCAGCCGTGGTCGCCCAGATAGAAACCCTGATCCGAGCTGTAGATGACGATCGTGTTGTCCGCGAGCCCGGCTTCTTCCAGATACGCCGTCAATCGACCGACGCTCTCGTCGACTCCCTTGACGCATCGCAGGTAGTTGCGGATGTATCGCTGATATTTCCAGCGGATCAGGTCTTCGCCTTTCAGGTTTGCCTTCAGAAACGCTTCATTCTTTGGTCCGAATGCCGCATGCCACGCTTTCAGTTGCGCTTCGGTCATCCTCGCCATGTTGCGGATGCCCGACCGATCTGTTTTCTGCTTATTCAGATCGAAGTCTTTGGGCATCGGACCGAACACGTCGCACACCAGATGCAGATGTCGGTCAATCTCCATCTCCTGAAATCGGGCTGGGCTGGCGTTGTCTTCCCACTTGTCGAACAGAGTCGGCGGCTCGGGAATCTCGATATCGTCGTACAGATTGAGATGCCTCAGTGGCGGCATCCATGTTCGATGCGGTGCCTTGTGCTGACACATCAGCATGAATGGCTTGCCGGAGTCTTTCTGCTCCTTCAACCAGTCCACAGCCATGTCAGTGACAAGATCGGTGCAATATCCCTCGACAACAACGCGGCCCTTGGGCGTTTTGAAAGCCGGGTTGTAGTAGTCGCCCTGTCCGGGCAGCACGGTCCAGTGATCGAACCCCTGCGGGTCAGTGCCCAGATGCCATTTACCAATCATCGCCGTGCGATAACCGGCTTTCTGGATCAGTTTCGGGAACGTCTGCTGCGAGCCGTTGAACTTGTTTCCGTTCGTCATGAACCCGTTCACATGACTGTGCTTGCCGGTCTGGATAACTGCGCGGCTCGGGCCACAGATCGAGTTCGTACAAAAGCTGTTCTTAAACAGCATGCCCTGGCTGGCGAGCTTGTCGATGTTCGGTGTCGGGTTAACGCCCTTCAACCAGCCGTTGTAGGCTCCGATCGCGTGCGAAGCGTGGTCGTCGGTGAAGATGAAGACGATGTTCGGGCGATCGGCCCCGCAGCATGTTGCCAGTCCGATTGCAAGATTGATCAAAGTCACAACAGCCATGACCCGGCTGGCCACACACACAAACTTCAGTCGGAAACGCAGATTCATTGGGTTCACTCGCTATTGCTTCACGGGAAATTCAGACGCGTCCCGGGAAACTATCGAGTGCGTTTATGCGATGCGAGCGACCGGTGGCAAATCAGCGGTTGATTGCGGATACCGACCGCGATTGCTCGGTCGGATGCACATTCGTGTGGATTCGCGTCAGCAGACTTCGAATCCGGGCGGAGTCACGGACATTGATCGAAGCCGAGTGGTCGGACCACCGATGTCGTGAAATCGGATGCGCTGTGAGCTGATCCATGTGAGGCAGACGAAATGCGGCCGGCCCGGAATATCGGGCGATCAAGTATTCCAGCACGCGCAGTCGAATTCGCCAGTACCACAACAGAGAGGGATCCCGGGCCAGCCGACGGACCACCTCCCGCCGCTCATTCTTCCAGCCGGTCAGTAAGGGATGTTCTGTTGGCATGACAATGACCAGTGACACCAGCCGGTGCATCGAACGCAGGAGTCAGCAGCCTCCCGGACCGTGTCCGGGAATCTTACCATCCGTCGGAAAGGCGAGACAGACGCAACGATCCACCGAAACGGACTGCAACGATGCAAATTGACTCAAAGCTGCAACCGGCCGACCTGTTACCGGCAATCGACCGTATGTGGGATTTATCGGCACTGAAGATTCTTTCGATCGAAGAATCCTGCACCACTCAGGGACAGACGCCAGTCTTTACCGTGAATGGCCGCTATCAGCCGCAGGGATGGACCGAGTGGACGCAGGGATTCCAGTTTGGCTCGGCGATTCTGCAGTTCGATGCGACAGACGATGAGCAGTTTCTCGAAATCGGGCGCCGCAACACCATCGAGCTGATGGCGCCGCACGTCACGCACATCGGCGTCCACGACCACGGATTCAACAATGTCAGCACGTACGGCAACCTGCGGCGTCTGATGCTCGAAGGACGAATCCCGCACGATCAGCGGGAACTCGAACTGTATGAACTCGCCCTGAAGTCATCCGGTGCCGTCCAGGCCGCACGCTGGAGCACGACAAACGACGGTGACGGCTACATCTACTCGTTTAACGGACCGCACTCGCTGTTCTGCGACACGATTCGGTCGTTGCGATCGTTGTCGCTGGCTCATCAGCTTGGTCATCGCCTGATGGGTGAGAACGATCAGGCGATCAGTCTGCTCGACCGCATGATCCAGCACGCCCGGACCACGGCCCGTTACAACGTCTACTATGGCGAAGGCCGCGACACATACGACGTGCGTGGCCGAGTCGCTCACGAGAGCATCTTCAACTGCAACGACGGTCGATATCGCTGCCCGTCGACCCAGCAAGGCTATTCACCGTTTTCCACCTGGACACGCGGACTGGCCTGGATCATCGCCGGCTATCCCGAACAGCTTGAGTACCTGCAGACCGTCACCGACGAAGAGCTCGAACCATTCGGCGGCCGAACGGAGATCGAAGCCTTCATGCTGAAAGCGGCGTGCGCCGCATGCGACTTCTTCATCAACAACACGCCCACAGACGGAGTGCCCTATTGGGACACCGGAGCCCCCGATCTGTCCCGGCTGGGAAACTACCTTGAGCGACCCTCCGAGCCGTTCAACGACTTCGAACCAGTCGACAGTTCAGCCGCAGCCATCGCCGCTCAGGGACTTCTGCGACTCGGACGATTCCTCCGCGAGCGGAACGATACGACTGGAGATCGCTACTGGCAGGCCGGTCTGACGACGGCCCAATCCCTGCTGACCGCTCCCTACCTGAGCGAGTCTCCCGATCACGAGGGACTGCTGCTCCACACCATCTATCACCAGCCCCGCGGCTGGGACCACATTCCGGAAGGCTCAGCAATCCCCCACAGCGAATCCTGCATGTGGGGCGACTACCACCTGAGAGAACTGGGCCTGTTGATTCAGCGTGCAACTTCTGAATGCGAAACAAATGACTCACTCATTTAACGGAACAACCAACCGCCAGACGTTGAGGCCGCGTCGCCTTTCATCTCACCTGGCGTAATCGTCGTTGCCTGCCGCAGCATGTCCATCTCGTCGTCCGTAATGGTTGGCTCCGCAATTCGGAAGTCGCTTCATCCTCGAAGAGTGAACAACACAACTTCTCCACGGAGTCGTATGCGTCCAATGTGAGCCCTCGTTATTGAAAGCGGAAATACAATGGCTCAATGGACTTTGCCGATCATCTACGTCACCGGCCGGGCCAACCTTTTGAGCGACGGAGGGCTTCGAGATCACGACGTCCGTTATCGACCTGGTACTGCACAGTGTAACTGTCTATCGACTCCGGCCAGAACGAGTCGAACGAATACGTCTCCAGGAAGTCAAGTGCGCCGTCCTTTACGAACAGGAGGAACCCTCCTCCCCCGTCAACGCCATCAACTTCGCACACAACATCGCCGAACGAAAACGATGCGTTTCCAGGCAGACGAGGGTAGTTCGAATCCAAAGTGAAGTGAGCGTAGCTTCCACAGCCTGTGTACTCGCGGCGAATCGTGACGACATGCTTCATCTGCTCTCGCAGGAGAGCCAGCGTATCGTCGTCGCCATCAAGCAGAAGACACATCGCTTCCTGTTCGAGCGTGATACTAGTGATGCTCATGGGATGAAAAACATTCCTGTCTTTACAACACCATCGAAGACGCGCCCACGCACTGTAACACAGGGTGGCCCGACCACTATTGGTGGGATGCCACAGGCATGAGAATCCTGCCCCTCAGCGGTCGACGCATCAGTCGACATGAAACTCATCATTGCATGGCGGTCGGTCAGAGAATCGGCCGGTCGACTCTTGAGTGCTCGAAAGACGGGCGAGTACAGGTCGGACCCACCACCAACGTCGCTGACTGATGGAGTCGCTTCCTGTCGCTCCGCGACCCGGCCAATCTGGCCGGGTCACCCTGCGGCAAAGGCAGGCTCAGTCGGGCGAGATCAACCGCTGGAACTCGGGGAGGTCCTGCAACGATTCGAAATCGTCGTCGTCGGCCACGGCTTGTCGACGTTCAGGATGTGCGGACAGCAGTTGCCCCAGTTCCAATAACGCCTGATCCGCATCGCCGCGGATGGCCAGGACACAGGCAAAGTTATACCGGCCCGCGTCCGGGTCGAGGCTCATGAGTTTATCGGCAGCATCCGACGCTCGACGAAGCAGCTCCTGCGCGGCCTGCTGATCGAGTTCGACGTACCGTTTCCACAGCAGTGAAGAGAGCAGATTGTTGAGCGTGGCGGCATCGTCGGGGCGTTGCGCGAGCGACCGTTCGCAAGCGGCGATTGCCCGGTCAAACCACTCGGCCCGCTGATCGCGTTCGCCTTCCGGCGTCGCCCGCCCGCGGTTGTCGAGCGCACTACCGAGATTGTGGAGCGTGGCGGCATCGTCGGGGCGTTGCGCGAGCGACCGTTCGCAAGCGGCGATCGCCCGGTCAAACCACTCGGCCCGCTGGTCGCGTTCGTCTTCCGGCGTCGCCCGCCCGCGGTTGGCGAGCGCACTACCGAGATTGTTGAGCGTGGCGGCATCGTCGGGGCGTTGCGCGAGCGAGCGTTCGTACGCGGCGATTGCCCGGTCAAACCACTCGGCCCGCTGGTCGCGTTCGTCGTCCGGCGTCGCCCGCCCTCGGTTGGCGAGGGAATTGCCGAGATTGTTGAGCGTGGCGGCATCGTCGGGGCGTTGCGCGAGCGACCGTTCGCAAGCGGCGATTGCCCGGTCAAACCACTCGGCCCGCTGATCGCGTTCGCCTTCCGGCGTCGCCCGCCCGCGGTTGT
>CAUZFZ010000012.1:0-112217 GCA_963579025.1 Planctomycetota bacterium
TTGCATTGCTGGGGGCTCGCTACGCTCGACCGCCAGCCACCCGATCCCGGATTAAAAGTTGGCGCAGCACTAGTCCGTCGGTCCTTGCGAGCGAGCGTCGTCGCGACAGTCACCGCGAACGAACGCCGGCGATCCAGTCGTCAACGATGCCATCCAGCACGTCGAGCGTCACCGCTCCCTGGCCGAGGATCGTGGCGTGGAATTCGCGCACTTCGAACTTGTCTCCCAGTTCTGACTCCGCGCGTCGACGCAGTTCTTTGATCTTCAGCTCGCCGATCTTGTAAGCCAGTGCCTGGCCCGGCCAGGAGATGTAGCGATCGACTTCGTTCGCGATATCCAGAGGTGTTTTGGCGGTATTGGCGGTGAAGAAATCGATGGCGTCCTGACGGCTCCAGCCAAACTCATGAATGCCGGTGTCGACCACCAGACGAACGGCTCGCCACATTTCGTAAGTGAGCTGACCGAACTTTGAGTACGGGTCTTTGTACAGACCGAGGTCGCTTCCGAGGCTTTCTGAATACAACGCCCAGCCTTCAATGAATGCCGTGTAGCCGCCATAGCGGCGGAACAAAGGCAGGCCCTCAATCTCCTGCGCCAGGGCGATTTGCAGGTGATGCCCCGGCATTGCTTCGTGAACGGACAGTACTTCGATTTCGTACTTGGGCCTGACTTCGGGGCGATACAGGTTCACGAAGTACGTCCCGGCCCGCATGCCGTCGGCCGAAGGCTGGCGGTAGTAAGCCGTGGTGGTATCCGGGGCCAGGTGCGGAGGAATCGGCTCGACACCATACGGAATTCGCGGCAATCGGTTGAACAGACGAACGAGCCGCGGGTTGATCCGCATACACACCTCGCGGTACGCAGCCAGCAGGTCGTTTGGATTGTCGTAGTAAAACTTCGGGTCCGTGCGGAGGTGGTCGAGGAATTCGTCGAATGAACCCTCGAAACCGACCTGCTGAACGACCTTCAGCATCTCGTAGCGGATCCGTTTGACCTCCCGCAGGCCGGTGTCGTGAATCTCCTGCGGAGTCATGTCGGTTGTCGTAAAGACGCGGCAGCGGAGCGCGTAGAAGTCCTTGCCGTTGGGGAACTGCCACGCGCCAGGTTTGTCGTAGCACGCCGGCAGATAGGTTTCGTTGAAGAAACGGAGCATGCCGCGATAGGCCGGCACGACGTGTGTTGTGATCGCCTCGCGACCTGCCTGTTGCAGCCGCTGCTGCTCACGTGTGGTGATGCTGTCGGGCATGTTGCGGAACGGCTTGTAGTAGAGGCTCTGCGTCGGATCATCGACGATTTGTCGTTCGATCTGCGCTGGCAGACGCTGCATGACGACCCTGGCGTGGATGATCTTCCGCTGTACGCCCTCACGCATCAGGTTCAGCGTCTGGTCCATATAGACCGGAAAGGAGGTCAGTCGCGCAATCCAGTTCTCGTAGTCCTGCACCGACTCGAACGACATGGCATCGGCCAAAGTACTTTCGTCCTGAATGCCGCCGCGTTGATTCAGCGGGACCAGATGCCAGCCGAAGGGGTATTCGTCGACAACATTCTGGTACTTGCGTCGGAACAACTGCAGACTGATTCGATCGGTCTGACCGAGCTGTTTGACATCGAACTCATCGAGCCGTTTGAGAATCGCTCGCCGGTGGGTGATGCGGCGATCGATGGCTTCCGGGCTGACGTCCTGCCAACGGTCGTTGAAGCGGGGATCTCCGAGCCACGATGCGTACGTGGGATCATCCACCAGCGAGCGCTCCCATTCATCTTCAAACAGTTTGTGGAGTTGCTCAGCGGTGGCGTTTGTGTCCTGAGCTGCGAGACTCCGTGAAGACAGCAGAACAACTGCCAGGCAGACGATTCGCAGGGTTGAGCTGTTGGACATGGTGAGTTCTCTCCGTTCCTGTTCCCGGTCGTTGCGTTGCCGGGAGGTTCCCGCACGACTCGAATTGCTCAGTTTTCGCAGACTGACCTATCATGACCGTCGGCAGAACCGTATTCGAAACGGTGGTGTGGTTCACAGAGCCGCGCCCTGTCCGATGCCGAAACTACATGCTGGAGTCCTCGGTGCCGGCAGAAAGAACTGCCTGACGGTGGGCCCCCGCCTCTTTGATACAGGTACCTGGCCATGCGACGCTTAATTCAATCCCTTCGCGACAATCGCCTTCAGTTGTCGCGTCGACTTATGGTTTTGCTGCTGCTGGCTTCTGTCAGCAGCATTGGCGCGACTGTGATCGCACAGGACTTGTTTCTGAATCTTGGAGGCACGTCGAGTCCTTTAGGCGGATCGGATGCCGAGATCACGCTGACACAGGAGACGGGAACCGATTCGACTGTTGCGACGCTGAAGATACTCGTCCCCGTTCCAGAGGATGCGTACGTCTACGCCTCAACAGGCGAATTCTCAGGACGGACAAGGATCAACTTCACGTCGGTTGTTGGTCTCGAACCGCTGGACGAGCAGCTTGTGCCCGCCCGCAAGCCGTACGTGTACGACGATCCCGTATTCGAAATGCGGATGGCGAAGTTCGAGGAGCCGATCACCTGGACGCAGAAGTTTCGTATCACGCCAGAGGCCGCGACGGCGGGAACAAAGCTGGCTGGCAAGCTGAGATACCAGATTTGCACATCGGGCAAGAACGGCACGTGCACGCCGTTCGACGTGGACTTCGACCTGACGATCGCCGAACTCGATGTGTCGGGGATCGATATGAGCCTCGTCGCTGAACCCGTCTTCGAAGCTGAGCACATCAAAATGCTCAAAACGAGTGACGGCCGCGAGGTCCCGGGCCCGTCCGTCTGGACAGCGCGGCTGACTCCCGAAGATTCGAAACCCAGTGGGGTCGTGACCGTGTCGGTGACTGCCCGTATGGATGACGGCTATCACACTTTTGCGCTGGACCAGAACCGCAAGAACCTCGGACTTCCAACCGTGCTGACGATCACGCATCTGTTCGGTCTGGATGATGACGGCTCGTCATTTCAACCAGATACCGAAGTTGAGAATCACGAAGTCGACAGCAACGGCAATACAGTCGTCCAACGCATCCACCACGGTGAGGTCACTTGGTCACGAACATTCGTTGTGACGGACGGAGCAACGGGATACGGAGCAGGTCTGAAGGTTACTAATCAGGTTTGTGACGAGAACAAATGCATCCGAGGCTCCTTTGCGGCAGAACTGGGAGTCGTTCCGCCAAGTTCGTCGGTGAAGGCGCCAGTCGTATACATACCTCCCGAAACGAAGCCTGACGTTCGCGACCCTTTCGACGACCTCATCAAGCTCCGCGGACCGGACGAAGGCACGAGCGGTTCGCTTGCGCAGTTTCTGCTGTATGCATTCATCGGCGGGCTGATTCTCAACGTGATGCCGTGCGTGCTACCGGTCATCGCGATCAAATTACTGAGTTTCGTGCAGCAGGCGGGCGAAAGTCGATCACGCATCCTCGCATTGAATCTGTCGTACTCGCTGGGCCTGCTGGTTGTATTCCTGACGCTGGCCACTCTGGCGGCATTTGCGGGGATGGCGTGGGGCGAGCTGTTTGGCCATGCCGTGTTTATTGTCGGAATGTGTGCTCTGGTTTTCGCGATGGCTCTCAGCCTGCTGGGCGTCTTCGAGATCCCAATTCCCGGTATGGTCGGCTCCGTCGGCGCACAGCAACGAGAAGGATTGCTGGGCGCTTTTCTGACGGGCATATTCGCGACGCTTCTCGCCACACCCTGCAGCGGGCCGTTTCTGGGCGTCACGCTGGGTTGGTCGCTGCAACAGGATCCCGCCACGATCTACCTGGTCTGGACGATGATGGCACTCGGGATGGCGTCGCCATATCTGGTGTTTGGTCTGTTCCCCGGCGCGATCAAGCTCCTGCCGAAGCCGGGCATGTGGATGGTCCGATTTAAAGAGTTCTCGGGCTTCGTGCTGCTGGCCACGACTGTCTATCTGGTTTCGATTCTTGGCGACAGGTACGTGGTCCCCACGCTGCTGATGCTGCTCGGAATGGGCCTGGGTCTGTGGATGATCGGCAATCTGTACAACCTGTCGTCGACCGCGGCGACTCGCTGGAAAGTCCGTTTCTCGGCGCTGATTCTGACCGGTGTTATCTGTGGATTTGGCTACAAGCTGTATGCGGGTGGCGAGAAGCTGCCCTGGGCTGAGTATTCAGAAGAGTCAGTCGCACAGGCTCTGGATGAAGGTCGGCCGGTATTGATCGACTTCACGGCCGACTGGTGCCCCAACTGCAAATTCGTCGAACAGGTGAGCCTGAATACATACTCAACACGTCTGTTCGTTGAGGAGCACAATGTCCTGACTCTTAAGGCCGACTGGACCGACCGCAGCGAGGAAATCAAGGCCACACTGGCGAAAGTAAATTCGTCGTCGATACCTGTCACAGTGATCTTCTCACCGACTCGACCGAAGGAACCGATCGTGCTGCGGGATGTGTATTTCCAGTCGACACTACTGGAATCTCTGCAGGCTGCCGTGAGCGAGGAAGCCATCGAGTCGGATGCGGCGCCAGAGGCTGCAGCTCAAACAGTCATGAACGAGCAAACGCCAAAAATACGGTAAGTGAACGACGTAAACCGCGTTCCCTTCTTACGCTGAACAGCGTCATTTGAATGCTGAACTGTCAGGAGTGTCTTCGATGGTTGATGCGACGATCGAGAAGGAACTTTCCACTTGCCTGGGGCGACTGCCTGTTGAAAAACAGCTTCAGGTACTCGACTTTGCAAAGACGTTGGCAATGCCGGCCATCAAGGGCGTGCAGGGTAAGACACTACTTCGATTTGCCGGCTCGATTGACGCGACGGATCTCGACGAGATGTCTCAGGCAATCGCCGACGACTGCGAAAGGGTAGATGCGGATGAGTGGTAGGCATCTACTGGATACGAACATCATCGTTGCGATTTTCAGGAACGACGGTGAAGTGAAAGAGCAGTTGGCCAGCTCAGTCGAAGTATTTGTTCCTTCCATTGCAATCGGCGAGTTGTATTACGGGGCACAGCATTCTGCGCACGTTGAAAGAAACATGAGGCAGGTTCAGGAATTCGCCGAAAACACGGCGATACTGCCGTGCGACGCTGCCACAGCCGAACACTATGGAATCATCAAGAACGCTCTGAAGGCGAAGGGTCGCCCGCTGCCGGAAAATGACGTTTGGATCGCGGCTGTTGCCAGGCAACATTCTCTGACGGTTGTCACTCGTGACCAGCATTTCAATGAGATCGACGGTCTCACTTTGGAAGTCTGGTAAAGCACGTCGCTCGACTTCTACGCGTCTGTCTCGACCTGTTCGAAGACCAGCGGGTGCTTCGATGTGGCGTTTGAAACTCGCAGGCTGATGCGGCCCTCCAGGACCTGTCTCAGCAGATCGCCGCAGACTTCCGCTCGCCAGCCGGTTTCCAGCAGCGGCCGTGATTCTTCCGGGCTGCCTTTCACGTGCCAGCGGATCAGTTCCTTCAGGTCGGCCGACGTTCCGACAAGTCCTGCGGATACATTCAGTTCTTCGCAGCGGTTGGCCAGCGTCAATGCCAGCAGCTTGCCGAGTACCGGCTCGTCCGTCCCTGAATCTTCTTTGCGGAATTTCTCCGGCAGCTCGTTTTCGGGGATCGCCAGAGCAGCCTTCACGCATTCGACCATCGCCGGCGCATTGCGGCGGTAGTTCGATCGGTTCATGTCGCGCGAGCGCATCAGCTCGCTTTCCGTCTGCGGTTGTCGGCGAGCCAGATCGATCACCAGGTCGTCACGCAGGACTCGACGCGCCGGCTGATCGCGTTCCTCACCCTCGGACGCTCGCCAGCGAAACAGCTCGCGTACCACTGCGAGCTGTCGTCGATTCAATCTTCGCACGCCGGAAAGCTTCCGCCACGTTTCGTCCTGACGCTCCGACACCATGTCGTCAATCATCCGCTCGGTCTCTTCCGTCGCCCACGACAGGCGGCCCTGGCTGTTCAAATCGTCACTTTGTCGCTCGTGAACTCTCAGCAGAAACCGGACGTCGTCGAGTGCGTATTCGATCTGTCGGTCCGTCAACGGCCGCCGCTGCCAGTCGGTTCGCGTTTCGCTGGAAGTCACATGCTTGCCCAGGACCCGCGAAATCAACCGTTCGTAGCTCAAGGGGTAGCTGTTACCACGCAATCCCTCAGCGATCTGGACGTCCCACAGTTTGACGGGTCTCTGACCGTTGTTGGTGATGCAGAACCGGGTTTCCTCGCGACCGGCGTGGGCAATGACCGTCGTTTCGTTGTCGACCATGATCTGCCACCACGACGCCACATCAACCACGAGAGGGTCAATGGCGACGCACAGATCGGCGGTGGCCAGTTGCACGAGGCACAGCTTGGGGCGAAAGCTGTTTTCGGAAATGAACTCGGTATCGAACGCGACAATTCCGGATTCGCGTATCTGCGAGCAAACGTCCTCAAACTCCTGCTGATCGGTGATCAGTGACTGCGACATCCGGTCTCGTCCGAGGATTCAGTAGTGTTCCGTAATGCTCCACGGCTCCGTGGGCCAATGGTGAATGGTGCCGAGCCTGGGACGTGTCGGCAAGGGATTCCGTCACGAACCAGACGCTGAACCGCCCAGAAACTCTCGTATTGCGGTATTCACGAGCCCCGGATTCTCCAGCGGGGCCATATGCCCGGCCGCGGGAACGACGACAAATTGAGCCTGAGGCATCGCATCGGCGATTCCTCGCATTTCGGCGACGGTCGAAATGCGGTCGTCTTCGCCAACAACCAGCAACGCAGGCAGATCAAGTGAACTGAGCAATTGCGTCGAATCGGGTCGTGCTGCCATACCCAGTGAGGCGGCCGAGATTCCCTGGGGAGCAGTTCCGGCGATTGTCTGACGCAATTCGTCCAGCAGCTCAGGTTGTTGCTCCAGCGTAATCGGAGACAGCAGATTGGCGGGCATCGCTGCTGCAATCGGCTCGGCCCCGTGTTCGAGGACCGTCGCCGCGACGCGCTTTCGGTTTTCGATGGCGTCCGGGGGATCGGCGACCGCTCGCGTGTCGCACAGGATCAAGGCCTTGAGTCGAGCGCGGTGCCGTCGAACAAACTCCCACGCGATGTAACCACCCATTGAAAGTCCGCACAGGACGATTGGCTGTTCCACGCCGAGTTGTGTCAGGACGACGTCCAGGTCGTCAGCGAACTGGTCCATGGTGACCGTGCCGTGGATGACGTCACTGGCACCAAATCCTCGCAAGTCCGGCGCAATCACTCGGAAGTCCGTCACCAGATCGGCGAGCTGATGCCGCCACATGTGATGGTCGAGCGGGAATCCATGCACGAACAGCACGGGTGGTCCCGAGCCTTCATCATGGACCTGTAGCGACACATCTCCGAGATTGACTGTTTTCATCGTGTCCGTTCCTGCGTTTTGTCACGTCGGCCTCGTTTGTGCTTTTTGAAGTTGCACACGTCAGTCCCGAAGGGACGTGGGCGAATAGCCCGGGGTTTCAACCCCGGAAAAATCAGCCGTTTCTGAACCACAGCCCCGGTGGGGCGACGGCAATTCCGTGTCGGTCTCTGCCGTCGCCCCTCCGGGGCTCATTGAAGCTCTCACCGCTTGTTTCCCGGGGTTGAAACCCCGGGCTACTCGCCTTTGCCCCTCCGGGGCAGCATGACTGTGCAACTTCAAAACTTACGCTTTCGGGCCGGAAGTTCTGGTTTCCGACGAATCCTAACGACTGCGGAGAACGCGCGGGCACGATACGATTCCGTCAGCAATCCGACATCACGAGGGACCTGATCTGTGGAAGCAGTTGTTGGCAGTCTGTTAATCGCGACGGCCTTTGGCATCCTGCCGTACGGCGCGGAGGGCCATTACCGTCGCGGTGTCGATTTCATCGAGTCCGATCTGCGCGAAAAACTGCGGCAGTTGCGGATCTCAGCGAAGCATCTGCGCAAGTGGTTGTATGCCTGGACCATTCTGGTCGTAACCACGCTGCTGTTGCTGACTGTTGTCTTCGCGTCCCTGCCGATCGGCCTGACGATTGCCGGGATCCAGGTCGCATTGCCGTGGTACGTGGTCCGCCGCATGGCCGAACGCCGAAAGCAGATGATTGAGGATCAGTTAGCGGATTCAATGGTTTCTCTGTCGAGTGCGATCAAGGCGGGCCTTTCGCTGGCTCAGGCGCTGGACATCATCGCCCAGCAGTCACCCCAGCCGATCTGTCAGGAGTTTCAGCAGATGACCGGTGAGTACCAGTTGGGAAAGCCGCTCGAACGGTGCCTGTCCGAAGCCCGTGCCCGATTGCGGAGTGAGAATTTCGCACTGTTTGCCGCGGCCATGGAGGCCAGTCGCGAAAGCGGCGGTCGACTGAACGAGACCGTTGATCGGATCGCGCACTCAGTTCGTGAACTGCAACGGCTTGAGCGGAAGATCATCTCCGAAACGGCTCAGGCCCGAACGTCGGCGTTTTATATGGCGCTCGCGCCGGCATTTGTGCTGGCGATCTATTACTTCGTGCTCGACCGGGAGAATACCGCCCGACTGTTCACGACATTCGCCGGACAGATCATGCTGAGCGTCGCTGTGATCCTGAACGTGGTCGCCTACATCTGGGCACGGCAGATTCTGAATCCGGAGATTTGAGGGACCGACAGCTCATGATTCACGAGCAGATCATCGAAGTCGACGGCAAGGCGTTCAACGTGGCAGTCGGACCCGAGAACGGCCCGCCACTGATCCTGTTCCACGGAGTCACGCGTCGCTGGCAGACGTTCATGCCGTTGATTCCAAATCTCATGATGCGGTTTCAGATCTTCGCAATCGACTTTCCAGGACACGGCAAGTCCGAGCTGAGCAAACGAGGCTATCGCGTGGCTGACTACGTCGACCACGCCGAAACGCTGCTGAACACGCCGCCATTCTCGACCCAGCGCGAGTGCTTTCTGTACGGCCACTCCCTGGGCTCGATGGTCGTCGCCGAACTGGCTGGTCGACTGGGCACGAAGGTTCGCGGAGCCGTGCTCGAAGACCCGCCTTTTCACAGGATGGGCGATCGCATCGGAGAAGGTCCGCTACTGGACTACTTCCGAGCGGTATCGCAACTGGCCGGTGCCCCGGACGGATTGCCAGCGACTGCGCGAAAGCTGGCGGAGGTGACTATGGGAACGCCGACGGGAAAGACCGTACGGCTGGGAGACGTTCGCGACGCGGCAGCACTGCGGTTCACGGCGTCCTGCCTGGCACAGCTCGACCCGGCTGTGTTCGAGCCGATCATCGCAGGCCAATGGCTGGACGAGTACGACTGCCAGGCTGTCATGAGTGCCATCGCATGCCCGACCCTGTTGCTGCAGGCCGACATGGCTGCGGCCGGGATGCTCACCGACAGCGATGCAGAAGAAGCGGAAGAGCGGGCTGCCGATCTGATCCGGATCAAGTACTCCGGATGCGGCCACATGATTCATGCACAGCAGACATCGAAGCTGCTGCGACACGTCGAGGCCTTTCTGGAATCAGTTCGAGTCTGACCCGTCCTGAAAATGAGTGAGACCAGACCATGCAGACGGCATCCGGTACGACAGTCATCCGCAACGGGCAAATCGTTGATGGCACCGGCGCTGCGCCTGTCCCTGACGCTGTGCTGTTGATCGAAGAAGGCACAATTACTTACGCCGGCGCTGCGACAGGTGCTCCGGATGTACCCGCTGCTGCCGCCGTGATCGACGCGTGTGGCGGAACGATCATGCCGGGACTCGTCGAGGCTCATTTTCATCCGACGTACTTCAATGTCGCGGCCCTCGAAGACCTCGATACCAAGTACCCGGTCGAGTACGTCACTTTGCTGGCGTCGTGCAATGCGAAGCTCGCTCTGGAATGTGGTTATACGTCGGCTCGCAGCGGCGGCAGTCTGTTCAATATCGATGTCTGGCTGAAGAAGGCGATTGAAAAAGGTCTGCTGCCGGGACCCCGGCTCGCCGCCAGTGGTCGTGAGATCTGCGGGGTCGGCGGGTTAATGGACTGGAATCCGGACTTCCGCAAGATCGGCATGGAAGGACTGATGATCCTGATCAATGGAGCAGATGAAGCGCGGACGGCGGTTCGGCGGCTCGTCAAGGACGGCATTGAATGGGTCAAGACATACCCAACCGGCGACGCGGCGGCTCCGGATGTGAACGATCATCACACGCTGTGCATGACGTTCGAAGAGATGCATGCCGTGGTCACGACGGCTCACAATCATGGCATGAAGGTGACCGGGCATTGCCGTGCGACTCAGGGCATCAAGAATGCTCTGCGGGCTGGATACGACACGTTGGAACATGGCACGTTCATTGACGACGAAGCACTCGACATGATTCTCGAACGTGATGTGCCGGTCGTTCCGGCTCTGTATTTCGAGCAGGCGAGTATCGAACACGGTCCGGCTTTTGGCATGTCGCAGGCCGTCATCGACGGTCATCAGGAAACGCTGGAAGGCGGTGCGGAAAGCTACCGGCGTCTGTTGAAGGCTGGAGGCCGGCTGGGAATGGGAGGCGATTACGGATTTGCCTGGAACCCGCACGGCGATTACGCCAGAGAATTGAGTTTCTTTGTTGATTACGTCGGCTTCAGTCCGCTCGAGACGATCAAATGCGCGACGCAGACCGGTGCGGAAATCATGGGTCGCAGCGACGAGATCGGTACGCTCGAAGCCGGAAAGCTGGCAGACGTACTGGTCCTGGATGGTGATCCGGTCACCAGCATCAATGTGCTGCAGGATCGTTCACGCTTCATCGCGGTCATGCAGGGGGGGCTGGTCAAGGCCGGACAAGTGCCTGTTTCCAGTGTTTAGAATCGTCCAACTGCTGGTAACGTCCGGGTTGCTCCCATCCCGATGCCGGGCGTAGACTGGATATAGTGAAGGGCCAATAGACCTGTCACCGCCGCTTCCTCCGACAGCGCTGTCTGTCTGACTCTTCGAGGGATACGACTCATGATTCGTTCGCAACTCGATTCGCGATTTCCCGTTCTGCTGCTTTGTGCATCGCTGGCCTTGCTGGCCGAATCAATGGCGTTCGCACAGGACGACAAGGTCGAAGGTGAAGCGCAGGCTGAGGTCACTAAGGACGGTTGGACCGTGCACTTCACCTACTGGGAAGGCCAGGACGAAGAAGACACGCCGATCGTCGTCCTTCTGCACGGACGCAACGAAAACCGACTCGTCTGGTCGGCCCGACAGACGGCTCAGGTGCTGGTCCACGAACGGTATGCGGTCATTGCAGTGGACCTGCGGAAACACGGTGAGACAAAAGCTCCCGAAGGGGCTAGAGCAGCCGACAAGAGTTCGAAAGTCTCGAAATTTGACTACGAAAAAATGGTGGCGTTCGACCTCGAAGCGGTCAAGAGGTTCATCTATGAGCAACACCAGGCAAAAAAACTCAACATGCGAAAGATGGCCATCGTCGGATCAGACATGAGCACGGTCCTGGCGTTGAACTATGCGGCGCTGGATTGGGGCAAGAAGCCTTACGACGACGCTCCGACACTCGCGACCCGCACGCCCCGCGGGCAGGACATTCAGGCGATGGTGCTGCTTTCGCCAATGGACTCGGTTAGTGGACTGAGCGCGCTCAATCCAATTCGAATGCTGCGCCGGACCGGGATGGCGGCCTTAATCATGTACGGCGCCGGTTCTTCGACAAAACGAACGGCCGGCAAAATCTACACGCAACTGGGCGGCGACAATCAGGATGACGAAAACCAGCGCCTGTATCAGCAGGCGTTCGACATCAAGCTGCAGGGAACCGGTCTGTTGGGACAGGGCATCGGGACCGAGAAACTGCTTGCCGGTTTTCTGAAGTTGCACCTGAAAGACAAAGAGATTCCCTGGAAAGACCGCAAGTCGCGGCTGGCCAGGTGAACGGCATGCACGTTCTGTTTCGTCTATTGCCCGGCTGAGGTAGTTCCATGACGACAACCGCTCTGGAAGCTCCGACCGCTCAAACCCCCGAGCATCGCTTCATCCTTCCCGGTGTGGACTGGGATGTGTACCGAAAGATCTCGGATGCTTTGACCGGCCGGCATGTACGACTCAGCTACGCTCGCGGGAGTCTTGAGTTCATGACGATTTCACCGAAGCACGGCAATTGCAGTCGGCTGCTGGGACGATTGGTGGCGACACTCACGGAGGAAACAGGACGGCCTCTGAAGAGTTTCGGCGACATGACGTGTGACCGACCGGATCTCGAAAAGGGCGTCGAACCCGACGAATGTTTTTACATCGACAACGAACTGCTGATCCGCGGCAAAGATGAACTCGACTTCACAGTCGATCCGCCTCCCGATCTTGGCATCGAAGTCGACATCACGAGTAGTTCACGGATTCGCATGGGCATCTATGCAGCGCTGGGTGTTGCCGAAATCTGGCGTTACTCCGACGACCGAGTGGCAATCCTCGTCCTGCAGCCGGAAGGCGGCTATTCCGAACCGAACCAGAGTCAGATATTCCCATTCGTTACCAGTCAGGACCTGACTCACTTTGTCGAGTTGCGGCGAAGCCACGACGAGAGCAGCCTGATACGTGCCTTCCGGGATTGGATCAAAGAACGCCAGCCCTCCTGATCGTGGCGGCCTACAGACGAGAACGGATGCTGAGAACGTACCCTGTCGAGGAATGGAGTCCTGAGCATGAGCGAAGCCGTCGCAGTGGTCCTGGCCGCCGGCAAGGGCACTCGGATGAAGTCCGAATTGCCCAAGGTGCTGCACGAGGTGTGCGGCAAGTCCATGGTTGAGCATGTGTTTGATGCAGTGCGCCGTGCGGGAGTCACTCGCATCGTGTGTGTCATCGGGCATGAGGCCGACCTCATGCGGGAGCGATTGTCCGGCCACGCCGATGTGGATTTCGCGCTGCAGGCAGAGCAGCTCGGCACCGGACATGCCGTGCAGATGGCAGTCCCGGCCATCGGGGATCATGACGGTCCGGTGCTGGTGCTGGCTGGCGATACTCCGTTGCTGAAGTCCGAATCGCTTCGTGGGCTGCTGGACGAGTTGTCGGCGAATTCGGCTGTTTGTGTTGTTGGCTCGGCGGTCACCGAAAACAACGCGGGACTCGGACGGATCGTGCGCGACGATGCCGGCGCCTTCGAGCGGATCGTCGAGGAGAAGGACGCTCGCAGTAACAATCCCGAATTACTCGCAATCACTGAGATCAACACGGGTTGTTACGCGTTTGACTGCCGGTCGCTGATCGATTCATTGAGCGAGATGCGCCCGTTAAACGATCAGGCCGAGTATTACCTCACCGACTGCCCGGCCATTCTGAAGGCTGCGGGCAAGACGGTCGTCGCCGCCGCAAAGCTGGACATTAACGAGGCCATGGGCGTCAACACTCAGGAGCAGCTTTCCGATGTGGCGCGAGTGCTGATGTCTCGCGATGGTTCGTAGTAACCCGATTTATCGGGTTGTTCAGGCGACGCTGCTTGTGGTTTGGGCGCTGCCGGTAACCATCGCACTCCACCCCACGTCTTGAGCGACCGCATAAATGCGGTTACTACGAACTACGAACGAGCTGTTACGAGAATCCGGCGATACACTCAAGAGTGGTGTCTTTAAGTCTCAGGCGGCGACAGGAAAGACGGATGTTGAATACTCAGCCAAACGTATCTCGCAGGACATTTCTGACGGCTTCCGCTCTTGGCTGGGCCGGGATGCAGTTTGGTCGACCGGGCGCGGCCACGGCTGCCGGAGAAGCCTCCGCTGGCGGTGGTTCCGCAAAGTCCACGATCTTGTTTTTTCTGTGTGGCGGCGCATCACATGTTGATACATGGGATATGAAGCCCGACGCACCGGCCGAGTTTCGCGGGCCGTTTCAGCCGATTCAGACGTCCGCTCCGGAAGTTCGGCTGTGTGAACATCTGCCGTTGCTCGCTCAGCAGGCGCATCATCTGAGCCTGATTAACTCGATCGGCGGTACGGTCAACACGAACGATCATCACGCTGGCTACTACTACAACCTGACGGGACACGTGCCGGACCTGACGTTTCGGACGAAGGGAAATAACCGGACACCGTATCCCACCGACTGGCCGTACATGGGAACGGTCGTTTCGGCCAGGCGGTCGCCGCATTCGTTTCTGCCGAATGCCATTTCGCTGCCGCACATGCCCAGCCGCAAGCCCTACACGCGACCGGGACAATTCGCCGCTCGTCTGGGAGTGGAACATGACCCGCTGTATCTGCAGGGGACCCACGAAGCGCCGTTGAAGTTTCATGCGCCTTCGTTGCAACTTCAGCAGGGTATTGACGGTTCGCGGCTGGTGGGCCGGCGCGAGTTACTGAATTCCGTCGACGCCGCGAGACGCCAGTTCGATGAGACTCCGACCACGCGCACGTGGGATCGGCAGACAGAGCGTGCGATGTCGTTGCTCGTTTCGTCGGGTACGTCAGCGGCATTCGACATCTCGGGCGAGCCAGAATCCGTTCGCGAGCGATACGGCAAATCGGTCAACGCGATGAGCCTGCTGCTGGCTCGCCGACTGGTCGAAGCTGAGGTTCCGTTTATTACGGTGTTCTGGCTGGGGCACGGACCCAGTTCTCCGCTGGCAAAGAAGTGTAAGAGTGCCGGTAGCTGGGACACCCATGGCAACAACTTCAATTGCCTGAAGGACGGCCTGTTGCCCGAGTTTGATCGGTGCTTCTCGGCGCTCATCGAAGACCTGCACGATCGCGGAATGCTCGATTCGACCATGCTGCTGGTCACGAGCGAGATGGGACGCAAACCAAAGATCGGCGACCCGCGATCCGGCGGCACGGTGGGAGCGGGGCGCGATCACTGGACGCACTGTCTGACCGATGTGATCGCCGGGGGTGGCATTCGCGGTGGGCAGACATTCGGTTCGAGCGATCGATTTGGCAATTACCCCGCGGACCTCCCGGTCACTCCGGCGGATGTCACAAAGACGGTGTATCACGCCATGGGGATTCATGATCTCGAAGCCTTCGATCGCCAGAACCGCCCGTACAACCTGCTGGCCGAAGGGGCTCCGATTTCTGAGCTGTTCTGAAGCATTCCGCGGGTTTCGAGCGCCTTCCGTCAGGGCCAACGACGCGTCCGCGAGTCACGATTCGCGGATGTCGCGTCGATTTAGCCACCCGTCCAGACCGCCAAAATGCCGGGCTGCTTGAATCCCTGAAACGTGACTGGCAGAATGCGGAACTTCTGCAAATGGCGGACTCCCGCTCTGCCCGGCGTCACCTCTGCTTAGCTACAGGAATCGATTCAGATTCCGGCCCAAAGGAACATCCATGAAGCTGCTCGAAGGCCAGACTGTCGGTATTGACCTGGGAACAACCTACTCAACGATCGCGCAGCTCGGCGACGACGGCATGCCCACGTGCCTGAAAAACGCCGACGAGGCAGTGATCACGCCATCCGTCGTGCTCCTTTCCGACGATGGCAAAGTGGTCGTCGGGCCATCGTTCGAACGCATCTCGATCGAAGATCCAAGCAACGTGATCGAAGCGATCAAGCGCGAGATGGGGAATGCGGATTTCTTCATCGTCTATCAGAACAAGAAGCTGACGCCCGAATTCGTCTCCGCTCTGATTATCAAGAAGCTGAAGCAGGATGCGGAGCAGACGATTGGTTCGATCACTAATGCCGTGGTCACCGTTCCGTACTACTTCAACGACGTGCGTCGCAAAGCAACTCAGGATGCCGGCCGCATTGCGGGCCTGAACATCATCGACATCATTAACGAACCGACGGCCGCCACGCTGGCATATGCATGGGAAAGGGGAGAACTGGGACGCGCCGACCTGCCGCAGACTGAAAAGACAATTCTGGTTTATGACCTCGGCGGCGGAACGTTCGACGTCACGGTGGTCCGCTACACGCCGATGAGCTTTCGAGTGCTGGCCACGGACGGTGATGTGATGCTGGGTGGTCTGGACTGGAGCCGTCGGATTGTCGATCACATTTCCGAACAGTTCTCGCGTAAACACGGTGCGGATCCTCGTGAGGATCCTGAATCGCTGCAGGTTCTTGCTCAGGAGTCTGAAACCGCGAAACGCGAACTGAGTACCAAGGCTCAGACCCCGATCAATGTGTATCACCAGGGTAAGTCGATGACGGTGTCATTGACGCGGGGCGACTTCGAACGCATGACGGCGGACCTGATGCAACGGACGCGGGATACCACCGAACTCGTTATGCAGCAGGCTGGCGTTGAGCCTGAAGCACTGGACGACCTGGTGCTGGTGGGTGGCTCGACGAACATGCCAGTGGTCGAGCAGATGCTGTTTGACGTCTGCAAACGCAAACCTAATCGCGAGGTCATCGCCGAGGAAGCGGTCGCCCGTGGCGCGGCCATTCATGCGGCGATTCTGGAAGCCCGCGCGACCGGTGGCGAATCACGCATGGGCAAGACTGTCATCGACCGACTGCGGTCCGTTTCAACGACCGACGTGAACTCGCATTCGCTCGGCATCAAGATCACGGATCCGGGCGACCGCACCCGCAAGATCAATCACATCATGATCCCGAAGAACACGCCGATCCCGTTTGAGAAGACGCAGCGGTTTGTCACCAATTCGGACAGCCAGCAGCGGATTCATGTTTCGGTACTCGAGGGCGATGCTCCGGAACCGGATGCATGCGAGCAGATCGGTGATTTCCGTGTCTACGATCTGCCGACAGATCTGCCCAAGGGGTCTCCGGTCGAGGTCATGTACCGTTACGACGGCAGTGGCCGAATCAGCGTGGCGGCTCGGGAATTGACAGGAAACACAGAGGCCTCGACCGAAATCGTCCGCGACAACCAGTCAGTCACGGACGAGAACATCGGCGGTCTGGAAGGACTGGCAAAGGGGTACGAGGTCGAATGATGCTGCTGCAGGCAGTGTCATGAGGTTTCGGCGCGGCGAATCCAAGCCGGACCGGTGTGAGTAACGGGGGATTGCAGTGAACCAGTGCAGCCCCAATATCTGCGCGTCCGCCCGGTATGCCGATGTGAAATCCGGGTCAAACAGCGAAGAGGCGAAACGTGGAACTGGATGTCTACAAGGATTGGCTCGGAATTCCGGATGGCCCTCGTCCGCCGGACCAGTACGAACTGCTGAGACTCGTCAAGTTCGAAGACGACACCGAAAAGGTTCGCGCGAATTACAAAAAACTGAATGCGCATGTTCGGAAGTACGCCACTGGGAAGTACTCCGTGCGGTCTCAGGAGCTGCTCAACGAGCTGGCTCGGTCCATGCTGTGCCTGACCGATCCCGAGCGCAAACACGAGTACGATGAAAG
Organism: Planctomycetota bacterium; assembly: GCA_963579025.1. GTDB lineage: Bacteria > Planctomycetota > Planctomycetia > Planctomycetales > Planctomycetaceae > CAUZFZ01. The sequence goes on from CAUZFZ010000012.1 coordinate 17,236, forward strand.
TCTCGGGCGGGAATTCGATGAGTCCGAATCCGGCGTGGTTCCGATGGAGCGGATTCTGGTCAAACAGAAGCACATCGACCGTGACCAGATGAAAGAGGCTCAAAGTTTCGCGGAGCAGCGCGGTCTGTCGATGCGCGATGCGGTGGTGCAGATGAAGCTGGTCGGCTCGGACATCGCCACGCAGGCGCTGGCGCAGGAACTCGGTCTGCCCTACATCGACCTTGAGGACACGGAGCCGGACTTCGTGGTCCTGAAGAAAGTGCCGCAGTCCGTGTGCAAGCGAAACACGGTTCTGCCGTTGTTTGTCGATGACAACGTGCTACTGGTCGCGTGTGCCGAAAACCCGGACCACGAACTCGAGGATGAGCTGCGGCTTCGATACGCAGTTCCAATGCGCCGGGTGCTGGCGACTCCCCGAGGAATTCGCAAGGGGATTGAACGTTACTTCGCCGAAATGGAAGAGGCTCTGGCCAGACTGGATGCAGCCGGGGAGAGTCAGGGCAATTCGGCGTCACCGGCAAAGCCGCGTCAGAGCAAACAGGCGGCGGGACCGCGCAAAGCGTTTTCTCAGCTCTCAAGCGACGAACAGCAACGGCGCAAGAGCATCGGCATGCTGGCGATGATGTGGGGAGTGATCGGCTCAATCCTGTTTGATCAGTTTGTTGTGAAGGCCGTCATTCCCGCATTGAACGAGGGGGCTCTCGGTTTTCTGCCTTCAATTACGTCGTTCTGCGTTCCGCCTGTCGTCATCTGGTACGTTCTCAAGGTTTACTGGAAGTAAGGACCGCCGCTCTATCTGGATACGAGCTGGCCGAAGAAATCGCACGTCTCTGACGAGCCACACCATTTTGCGGATTTCAGAGGGACCGACCGCCATGAGTGGCAGCAATACTCAGGAAACGCCCGGAGCGTCTGGTCTCGCTCCAGATTCAGAAGTGGAAGTCAGGCTGCGGACCTTGATCGCCCGCCCCACGGCCGCGGAGTTTCATGCGCTGTGGGAGTCCCAGGAAACGTCGCCGGATGTCTTTGCATTTATTCGCAAGGACGGGTTTTCGGCGCGCGATTACGCCGAAGCATTTCTGGTCGATCAATACCACCGCTGGATCCGGGGCAAAGGCCTTCCGGCCGAGGCCTACTGTCGAGAGTTACGGCGCCATTTCGAGGAGCGGCTGGACGACCACGAGTGGGATTTAGTTGAACATGAGTTTGTATTGCGGCGCGATCTGAGTGACGCGTCATCTCCAGTCGTCAGTGACTTCGTCCAGCGATTCCCGAATCTTGCTGACAGGTCGGGCGCTCAATTCGGCACGTCCAGCACCGGATGGGAAACCGCTCTGGACTCCACGAAGTCGTCCGATAGTGACGAGTCCGCCGGCATTGCCGACGCGATGACGCGGACATTCATGCGAACCGAAAAAGACTGCCAGGAGAAGTACAGCACTGTCGAGCTGGACAATGAGGCCAGCGGATTGCTCATTCAGGAGTCAGGCGAATGGTCGCACTCGCCAGACTCTGTCCTGGGTCAGTCCCGCCCATTCGCAAAACTGCCGCCAACACTGGTTCAGCACATCGAGAATCTACTTGAGCCGCGTCGATACCAGCTTGGCGAATACCTGATGCATCAGGACGATCCGGGCGACGGTTTGTTCCTGATCACGGATGGCCAGGTCGAAATTCAGGTCACGGACGGTCATGGAGACAAGCATGTGATCACGTCCTGTGGCAAGGGCGAAATCCTTGGAGAGATGGCACTCGTCACCGAAGAACCGCGAACGGCCGATGTGGTGGCGATCACGGACGTGTCGTCGAAGTTTCTGCCAGGCGAAGTGTTCGATGAACTCGCGGGTCGCTTTCCCGTCGTCAGTCGAGTGTTGACAAAACTGTTGGCCGACCGTCTGGGCGTGCGCGGCCGCGATGTACTGGCTGGTAAGACGTTTGACGACTATCGAATCCTGCATCGTCTCGGAAAAGGCGGCATGGCGATCGTCTACCAGGCCAGTCACAACGAGACCGGTGAGCATGTCGCATTGAAAATGATGAGTCACCGACTCGTTTACGATACTAAGGCGCTGGAGCAGTTTCAGCGGGAATCGAAGATCATCGAGTCCTTTGATCACCCGCACATCGTGCAGATGAAGGGACGCTTTCGAGCATTCCGGTCATTTTTCATCGTGTTGGAATACTGCGACGGAGTCAGTCTCGACGTCACACTTCAGGACACGGGTCCGCTGCCGTTAGCGGATTTTCGACAGGTCATCGGACAACTTGCTTCTGCGTTGGCGTATGCCCACCAGCACAATGTCGTCCATCGCGACGTCAAACCGTCCAACATCATGCTGACCGATTGCGGCGACGTGAAGTTGATGGACTTCGGCCTTGCCAATCCCGTGGATGAAGCGGGGACAAAGGGGATTGTGGCGGGGACGCCACGATACATGCCCCTGCAACAGCTGCGTGGTGGGTCCATTGATCCGCGAGCTGACCTGTTTGCCCTGGGATGTACCGCGTGGAAACTTCTGACCGGTAAGGACCTGATCACCGAAAACAGTCTCGGCGAGATTGTGAAACGACACGAGAACTGGCAGGTTCCGGAAGTCGATTGCGAAGACCCGGCTGTCTGCGATTTCATCCAGAATTGTCTGCAGCACCAGGCCGAGGACCGCATTGTCGACCTGAGCGAAATCGCTCGCTGGTGCGATGAGAAGGCAGACCTGTGATCAATCGTGACTAGCGGATCGACTCGGATTGGCCGCGGGCGACTGGGTCGGATGATCGACTTTGTCACCTGCTTCCGGAGTCAGAAGCCAGAACACAACGGCTGCCAGGACCACAATGACGCTGACTCCAATCTGCCAGCGTGATTGAGTGAGAAGTCCGCGGCACAGACCAGAAACTGTGACTCGATTCGCCACCGCGTCTCGATTTCTCAACGATTGCTGCAAACGCTGCATGGCTTGGTTATCGGATTGAATTTCCAGAACGCGATCGACCTGCGTCAGGAGTCCCCGGAACTCGCCGTGCTTAAGTGATGTTTCGATATCAAGCATCAGAGCACGCAGTTCTTCAGCGTTCGAATCAGACGGCTGAGGTGGAAGCTCTGGGTCGTCGGCTGCATCGTGCGTCCAGTCCCCGACCGCAATGTCTGGGTCGGATTCCGTGAGTGACTGCGACGGTTCGGCTTCGACGAGTGAGGATGTCAGTTCATTGCGAATGTACGCCGTCAGCGCATCAGCGACTTCGGCCATGGACTGATACCGGTCCTCGATCTGCTTTGACATCATCTTCAGGCAGATGTCTTCCAGTTCCGGCGTCAGATCGAGTCGTGCATTCGAGGGCGGTTCCGGGTCCTGAGTCACAATCTGCGCGAACACCGAGATGACGGGACCCCGGAACGGCGGAAAGCCAGTTAACAGTTCGTACATCACAACGCCCAGACTGTAGACGTCGGACGCAACGCCCACTCGTGCCAGGTCACCGTCCGCCTGTTCGGGAGACATGTATGCTGGCGATCCAATCTGCATTCCGGCCTGTGTCAGTCGCACGTCGGCGGTCTGGGTCTGCACGGCCAGTCCAAAGTCCATCACGATCGGTTCGCCGTGACTGTCGACCATGACGTTCGTGGGTTTGAGGTCCCGATGCACGATCCCGTTCTCATGAGCGACCTGCAGCGCCCGAGCCAGTTTCCAGATGAGCTTCGCGATGCGGCGTTCGCCCAGGTGACCCCCGGCCGCAGTCTGGCTCAGCGGCGTTCCGTCGATCAGGGCCATCGAGATGTAGTGGGTCCCCTCGAATTCACCGATGTCATAGATCGGGCAGATGTTCGGGTGTCTGAGTACCGCCGCTGTCCGGGCTTCACGTTGAAATCGGATCAGCTCTTCTTCCCGGTTCGGGCCACGGAAATGCGGGATCTTCAGCGCGACCTTTCGCTCCAGCACCTGGTCCTCGGCCAGCAGCACGCTGCCCATCGAGCCGGAACCGATTTTTTTCCGGATGCGGTAGCGTCCGAACTTCGAAGGCACGGACATACGAGTCACGCGTTTGCATGTCTCACCAGTTGATGTGACGTCCTCCTGCGACTCGATTGTCGACATGCCAGCCTGTTGCGACTGAGCCTGAGTCAGCTCGGCAAACACCGAATAGACAACGTCCTGCTGATCCGGAAAGCGGGCCAGATATTCGTCGGGAGCCACTGTTTCGCGATTCGCCTGCCGCAGGTCGATTTCCAGTTCCAGCAGGGCCGTCAGGCAGGCGTCCCTTTCGGACAGGTCGACGGACTGGAGCAGACTCTCAACGGACGATGAACCGCCGTCTGGCCAGTTGAACTCAAGCTGGTCGCACAAACGGCTGATGTGCCGCCGTAAGTCGAGGCCAGAGGATGAGAGCGTTTGGTTCATGGATTCGATTCATCACATTTCGCATCAGAAAATACGCAGACCACGACGGACCACAGTCACCCGTCGCACGCTGTATTCGTCGCGTCGCGACAGACCCTGTCGCGCAGTCCGAGCCTGTGTATCCGTTGTTGAGGCGATCCCGGTCAGACTTTTTCATCTCATCAGAAGTAATGATGAGGAAGTCGACGAGGAACCCGTCAGCATTCGTCGTCGATTTTCTGAAGTTCGACTGTCCAGATGTCGCGGATCAGATTCAGTTTGCGCTCGACGGTACGCTCTCGGACTTCCATCACACTGGCGATTTCCGCATTCGAATTGCCAAGCACGCGCAGGATCGCGTACGGCTTGAGACCTTCTTCGAGCATCATGAGCCACTCCTCGCAGGCCAGGTCGAAGTCGCCGGTTGAGACCTTTCCCAGCATGTCATCCAGCGTGCGGCGTCCGCTTTCTTCCGCCAGCAGCGACGATTCGTTGCGTACGTCGCCACTGCCTCGCTTCTGCGCACCTTCACGGCGGAGCTGCCGGTTGGTTTTGCGAATCGTGATCGTGGCCAGCAGATTCCACATGCTGTTGCGATCCAGGTTCATCGCCTGGCTGCCAAGTGCGAGTTTCCGCCAGAAGCTGATGAACGCGCTTTGCGCCGCATCCTCGGCATCGGCATGGCGGTAAGCCAGGTGGTTCAGCGAGCGTTGAGCGATGGCCACGATTCGTGGGAAGCAGAGTTTCCACAGCTCATCGGCGGCCTGATCATCGCCGGCACTGACACGACGCAGCATGCCCGATACAGACCCACTTGCGTCGTCACCAGGAATCACTGCGATACTCCATTTACGTCATTGCCGCATTCAAACGGTAATTCCCGATTGCAGGACGACTGAGTATACTGAGATCCACATTGCAGTCACGTAGTCAGGATGTCCGATCGACTCGGGCCAGCCCATGGACAGTTCGCCGCACCCTTTGAATGTTCGACACAGTCGCGAAATCGATCGCTGCTGCGATCGTTTCGAATCCGACTGGAGCGAAGAACCGCGGCCGAATCTCGAGTCATACCTCGCGTCTGTGGATGCCACCGCGAAAGACGACTGCCTGAGTGCACTGCTGGAACTGGAAATTGAACTGCGCCGGAACGCTGGAGAAACACCTCAGCCAGACGAGTACGTCGCCAGGTTCGAAAGCCGACAGCACATCGTCCTCGCCGTGTTTCAACACAACCAGTCAGACGGGTCCAGCGCACCGGGCAGCAGTCTGCGCCCCCAGGAAACGCTGGCTGAAACACCCGGCAGTGGGAGGTTCTTTGGAGGGATCCCAGGCGAGTTCGGGCGATATCGAATCGATCGTCAAATCGGACGCGGCGCGATGGGCCGTGTGTTTCTGGCTGAGGACACGGTGCTGGGCCGTCCTGTCGCTCTGAAGATTCCCAGCCTGACCGGCCATGGCGACGACAAACTCCTGGAGCGGTTTCGGCGTGAAGCGACGGCGGCGGCGGTGTTGAGGCATACGAACATTTGTCCGACGTTCGACTTTGGTGAGGTGGGGGGGACGTATTACATCGCCATGGCATGGATCGACGGCGAACCCATGTCGTCGATCATCGCCAGGGACCACGACGATGGCTCGGAGAATGTTGACGACGGTGCGGCAGTTAGCGAGCAGCAGATTGTGCACTGGGTGAGGAGTCTGGCGCTGGCATTCGCGGAAGCACACCGCAACGGCATTGTCCATCGCGACATCAAACCAGCGAACGTCATGATCGACACGCAGGGCGAGCCGATCGTGATGGACTTCGGCCTGGCCATGTCGACATTGCCCAGCACCGACGTGCGTCTGACGCGGACAGGCATGCAGCTTGGTTCGCCCATCTACATGTCACCGGAACAGGTTGACGGCGACGTGGCACGTATCGGTCCCAAGTCAGACATCTACAGCCTTGGCGTGCTGTTCTACGAACTTCTGACGGGTCAGGTTCCATTCAATGGTCCCGTGGCCTCGGTCTTCGTGCAGGTCATCACGCAGCAACCGGACGCACCGTCGAGTATACGCCCCGACGTGTCCGAGGTATTGGAATCACTTTGCCTGCGGATGATGTCCAAACGCCCGGAAGGCCGTCCGGAATCCATGTCCGAAATTGCCGCGGCGCTGCAGGAATTCCAAGCGAGCAGGGCGGCACACGAATTCGACGCGATCAGGGATTCAACGGTGTCGACTCCACAGCCACCGTCCGACCTGACCTTTAGAGTGCGCCAGCAGAATCCGCCGAACGTCGAGAATGACCACGAAGCCGAACTGCGAAACCTGATGGCAGACATCAGTACCGCCCTGCGTGATCACACAACCGAAGATCTGCTGCCGAAGGTTGAGCGAGTTCTTGAACTCCAGCCTGACAATCCTGCGATGCTGCATCTGAAGGGGCGAATCCTCAATGACCGTCTGACGCAGGTTCGCACACCGGACCCTGTGGTCCCTGCTGTAGAGCAAACCGGAACAAACGGCTGGCGTCGGATTCTTGCCCTGCAACACGAAAAACAAACAGATCAGTTGCGCTCATGGTTCGACGAACACGGCATTTATTCCGAGCTGGATGAGGTGCATCAGTTTGACATACCACTGACAGATACCGGTGAGATTTCCGACGAGTATGCCTTCATGCTCGGACAGCTTCCAAACCTGTATTCGGTCACTTTTACTGGCCCGACGCTCAGATACCTGTCTCCACTGGCACAGTTCACCAGCCTGCAATTGCTCGACATCAGCGAGTCTCTTGCAAGCGACGTCAGCCCGCTGGCCCAGCTCACCAACCTTCAGGTGCTCAACCTCAGTGGAACACCGGTCAGCGACGTAAGCCCGCTGGCTCAGCTCAACGGCCTGCGGGCACTCTACCTCTACGGTACGCGGGTGAGTGACGTTAGCACGTTGGCTCAGCTCACCAACCTGAAGAGACTCGACCTGTGGGACACGCAAGTTCGTGATTTGAGCCCTCTGGCTCAGCTCACCGGCCTGGAACGGCTTGACTTGTCCGGGACGCCGGTCAGCGATGTGAGCCCGCTGGCTCGTCTCACGAACCTGCGAACGCTCAACCTCACAGGCACGCAGGTGACCGACTTGAGCCCGCTGACTGAGATCCCGCAGCTGCGTATTACCGGCGGTCCAGATCAAGCTGCGAGCGCGACGTTCAGCCCGGAGGGAAAGTGGCAGGGCTCCGGCAGTATCTGGGATTCCGCCACAGGACCCGAAACGCTGACTCTCAAAGGACACTCCAGCGCCGTCAACAGCGTAACGTTCAGCCCGAATGGAGAACTGCTGGCCTCGGCGAGTCACGACCGGACGGTGAAGGTGTGGGACACGGACACCGGACAGATGATGCTCACACTCAAAGGGCACAGCAGCGAGGTCAACTGTGCGGTGTTCAGCCCGGATGGGAAGCGGCTCGCCTCGGCAAGTGGAACTCCTGGGGGTGGAGAGGTGATCGAGTGGGACCTGGCCACGGGCCGGGAGATGCTCAGACTCAACGGACATTCCAGCGTGGCGTTCAGTCCGGATGGAATGTGGTTGGCCTCGGCGAGCGGAACTCGTGGAGAGGGAACGGTGAGCGTGTGGGACAGCGTCATGGAACGGAAGGCGTTGACGCTCACAGGACATACCGGCACGGTTCTCTGCGCCACGTACAGTCTGGACGGCGCGCGGCTGGCCTCGGCAAGTAGTGACAAGACAGTCAAAGTGTGGGACACGGCGACAGGACAGGAGACGCTCGCGATCAATGCACACAAACACTTTGTCCTGAGCGTGTCATTCAGCCCGGCCGGGGAGCGGCTGGCCTCGGCGAGCCGGGACAAAACGGTGAAGGTGTGGGACGCGGCCACGGGGCAAAAGAGGCTCACTCTGATAGGACACACCGGCATCGTCACCAGTGTGGTGTTCAGCCCGGACGGGACGCGGCTGGCCTCGTCGAGCCGCGACAAAACGGTGAAGATATGGGACGCGGCGACGGGACAGGCGACGCTGACCCTTGACGGACACAGCGGTGATGTCAACAGCGTAGCCTTCAGTCCGGACGGGACGCGGCTGGCCTCGGCGAGTCGGGACAACACAGTAAGACTGTGGGAGGCACGGTCGGCGGCCAAACGCTGACCTGGTCAAACCCAGCATGCGCGATACCGAACCACCTGCGTCGTCACTGAGTGTCAACTTGATACTCCACTCAGTGTCCTGGCCGGATTCCGGAAGCAAAACCCGGTTCCAGGACCGCCGAGTATACTGCGATTCACGTTTCTGTCAGGACGTCCCATCGCATGAGTGATTCGTCGCGGTCTCTGAATGTTCGGCACAGTCGCGAAATCGATCGCTGCTGCGATCGTTTCGAAGCCGACTGGAGCGAAGAACGGCGACCAAATCTCGAATCGTACCTCGCGTCTGTGGATGCCACCGCGAAAGACGACTGCCTGAGTGCACTGCTGGAACTGGAAATCGAACTGCGCCGGAACGTTGGAGAAACACCTCAGCCAGAGGAGTACGTCGCGAGGTTCGAAAGCCAGCAGCACATCGTCCTCGCCGTGTTTCAACACAATCAGCCAGACGCGTCCGGCGCACCGGGCAGCAGTCTGCGTCCTCAGGATACGCTGGCTGAAACACCCGGCAGTGGGAAATCCTTTGGCAGGATCCCCAGCGAATTCGGGCGATATCGAATCGAACGTCAAATCGGACGTGGCGCCATGGGCCGTGTGTTTCTGGCTGAGGACACGGTGCTGGGGCGTCCCGTCGCACTGAAGATTCCCAGCCTGACCGGCCATGATGACGACAAACTCCTGGAGCGGTTTCGGCGTGAAGCGACCGCAGCGGCGGTGTTGAGGCATTCGAACATTTGTCCGACGTTCGACTTCGGTGAAGTGCGGGGGATGTATTACATCGCCATGGCATGGATCGACGGCGAGCCCATGTCGTCGATCATCGCCAGGGGCCACGACGACGACTCGGAGGATGTTGACGACGGTGCGGCACTTGGCGAGCAGCAGATTGTGCATTGGGTGAGAAGTCTCGCGCTGGCTTTCGCGGAAGCACACCGCAATGGCATCGTCCATCGTGACATCAAACCCGCGAATGTCATGATCGACACGCAGGGTGAGCCGATCGTGATGGACTTCGGCCTGGCCATGTCGACTCTGCCCAGCACCGACGTGCGTCTGACACGGACAGGCATGCAGCTTGGTTCGCCCATCTACATGTCGCCGGAACAGGTTGACGGCGACACGGCACGTATCGGTCCACGGTCAGACATCTACAGCCTTGGCGTGCTGTTCTACGAACTTCTGACGGGTCAGGTTCCATTCAATGGTCCCGTGGCCTCGGTGTTCGTGCAGGTCATCACACAACAACCAGCCCCACCGACGAGTTTACGCCCCAACGTGTCCGAGGAACTGGAATCTCTTTGCCTGCGGATGATGTCCAAACGCCCGGAAGGTCGTCCGGAATCCATGTCCGAAATTGCCGCGGTGCTGCAGGAATTCCAGGCGAGCAGAGCGGCACATGAATTCGACGCGATCAGGGATTCAACGAAGTCGGCTACGCAGCCGGACGCGGAGCCATCATCAAGTGTTGCCTTCGGGCTCCGCCCCGAAGAACTGAAGATCGTCCAGCATGATCATGAGGCCGAATTGCGAAACCTGATGGCGGACATCAGCACCGCCCTGCGTGATCACACAACCGAAGGACTGCTGCCGAAGGTCGAATGCGTCCTTGAGCTTCAGCCCGACAATCCTGCGATGCTGCGTCTGAGGGATGGCATCCTCAAGAACCGTCTGACTCAGGAGCGAACACCGGACCCGGTGGTCAAAGCAGGCGGGACGAACGGGTGGCGTCGAATCCTCGCCGCTGTGATACCGCCAAAGAAAAAGCGTGCGGACTCGAATCAGCAGCGCGACCATCAATCAACTGAGTTGCGATCATGGCTGCTCGAACACGGCATTGTTTCCGAGCCGCATGAGGTGCATCGATTTGAGATTCCACTGACCGATGGCGGTGACATTCCGGATGTCCATGCCTCCATGCTCGCGCAACTTCCAAACCTGCATTCCGTCACGTTTGTGGGACCAAAGCTCAGATCGCTGTCCCGACTGGCACAATTCACCAGCCTGCAATCGCTGGATATTGGCGAGACACTGACCAGGGACGTGAGTCCACTTGCTCAACTGGCCAACCTGCAGGTGCTCAACCTGGGAGGGACCTGGGTCAGCGATGTGAGCCCGCTGGCCCGCCTCACCAGCCTTCACGCACTGTACCTTTACGGCACAAGCGTGAGGGACGTGAGTCCGCTCATTGGACTCTCCAATCTGAAGAGGCTCGACCTGTGGGACACGAAAGTCCACGACTTGAGTCCACTGTCTCAGCTCACGGGCCTGCAGAGACTCGACTTGTCCGGGACTCGGGTTAGCGACGTGAGCCCATTGTCTGGACTCAGAAACCTGATGACACTTGACCTGACGGGCACGCAGGTTACCGACTTGAGCCCACTGAGCGAGATCACACAACTGCGTATCATCGGCGCACCGACTCCAGCCGCGAGGGTGACGCCCGACCCGGAGGAAATGTGGGTTAGCTCAAGTAGTGCATGGGATGCCGCAACAGAAGCAAAGGTCGTCACCCTTCAGGGACACATCAACGCTGTGAACAGCGCGACATTCAGTCCGGACGGGAGACTGCTGGCTTCGGCGAGTCATGACGGGACCGTGAAGGTGTGGGACGTGCGAACAGGGAGGGAGACACTCACTCTCGATGGGCACACCAGCGATGTCAACAGCGTGGCATTCAGCCCGGACGGAATGCGGTTAGCCTCAGCGAGCGGAACTCACGGCGATGGCGAGGTGATCGAGTGGGACCTTGAAACAGGTCAGGAAAGTCTGTCGATCAAACGACACACCAGCGCCGTCACCAGCGTGACATACAGTCCGGATGGAACGCGGCTTGCCACGGCAAGTGGAACTCTTGGGAATGGCACGGTGAAGATTTGGGACACCACCACTGGACGGGAAACATTGACGCTCGAAGGACATTCCGGCGGAGTGCTTAGTGTAATGTTCAGCCTCGATGGGACGCGCATCGCATCGGCGAGTAGTGACAAGACCGTGAGAGTCTGGGATACGGCCACTGGGCAGGAAACACGCACCATCAACGCACATTCCCACTATGTGCTCAGCGTGGCATTCAGCCCGGACGGGAAACGGCTGGCCACGGCGAGTCGGGACAAGTCGGTCAAGGTGTGGGACGCGGCCACCGGACACAAGACGCTCACGCTGTTGGGGCACACGAGCATTGTCACGAGTGTCGTGTTCAGCCCGGACGGTGCGCGGCTGGCGTCGGCGAGTCGAGACAAAACGGTGAAGATCTGGAACACGGCCACGGGGCAGGAGACGCTCACGCTCAGTGGACACACCAATGATGTCACTTGCGTAGCCTTCAGTCCGGACGGGACGCGGCTGGCCTCGGCGAGTTGGGACAACACAGTAAACTTGTGGGATGCACTGCCGGCGGAGAAACGCTGAGCCGATCCGGCAGGAGCCTCATTTTCCTGTCATCTGACGCTCGCCTGTGCAGACTCGGATGGTCACTCGAAGCAGTACAACTTTGATTCGGATCGCAGCAGGACTGAGGATCGCAACACTGCCGGGGAAGCTCTCAGGTAGCCGTCAATGTGAGATGTCACCAGTTCCGCCGACTCCGATGATGCCTTGACCGCAGTGATGTCGCCCTCGTGACTGAAAAAGAACACGTGACCGCTGGCGAACACCGGTGATGCGGAATGATTACCACCAATGCGTTCCTGCCAGTGCGTCTTGCCGGTCAATGCGTCCAGGCAACTGGCGATCCCGTTATCGCTGATGACAAACAGGAGATCATCGACCAGGACCGGCGACGGGTTCTTCGAGATCTGTCGCTTCTCTTTCCACACGACGTGTGACTTCGTCACATCGCCCTCGCCATCGACGCGGATGGCCCACAGTTGTGGCAGACCGTAGCCCGTGCAGATATAGACCATGTCATGCCCGAAGACGGGCCGCGGGATATTGGAAAACCCGTCCCCGTGATCGACACGCCAGATTTCCTGTCCTGTCAGCGGCTCGTAAGAGATGACCCACTGAGATCCGGGGATGACGAGCTGATCGCGACCGGCGTGCTGAATGACCAGCGGAGTCGAATAGGCTTTTCGGCGTTGACCGTCCTCGGCACGAAATGGAGGTCGGTGAGTTTTCCATACGGTGTCACCGGTGTGTTTGTTTAGCGCGATGACAAACTGCGTATCGATACCGTCGCAGACCAGCACCAGCAGGTCCTTGTGGATCACAGGTGAACTGCCCACACCCACGCTATAGAAGACGGGAATGGTGCGCTGCCAGATGACTTCACACGTCCGTGCATCCAGACAGGCGGTGCCATTCATGCCGAAATGCACATACAGACGATCGCCTTCGACGACTGGCGTTGGTGAGGCGTAGGAGTTGCCCACGTGAATTGCTTCCGGCGATTCGACACTGGCAAATTCTGAATCCTGCAGCAAGCGACCGTTGGTGCGGTCGAGACTCAGGACTCGCAACGACACAGTGCCCGCCACTTGCCTGCGTACAAAATCCTTGCGTTCCAGCCGCGAGGACAGGACCTGTTGCTCAATCTGCTCGGGCGTGGGCTTTGATTCCACCGCCGTGGTCAGCCAGATGCGATGCCCCTGCACGACCGGCGACGAAAAGCCTTTCCCGGGAATCGCAGCGGTCCAGCGAACGTTTTCGGTCTCACTCCACGTCAATGGAATGACGGCATCGCGAACGACTCCCTGCCCGTCAGGACCTCGGAATTGCGGCCAGTCGTTAGCAGTGGACAACGCGTGGCCAGCGATCAGAACCAATGACGCAAGCGCAAGTGGTTTGCGGTGTAGTCTCATGATGTCGCCTTGCTTTCTGTGGCTCGCATCCAGGGCCGCTGCGGTAGCCGAAGTCAGTAGTTCCAGGTTTGGGAGTTTCGGGTGGCTGGGGTCGAGCGCCAGCGAGCCCCCAGTAGCTGCGATTCTGGGGGCTCGCTGGCGCTCGACCCCAGCCACCCTTCTCGCGAGCAGCCCAACTTGGAACTACTGAGTTCGGCCACATCCATTAAATCAAACTATCGGTCGAGTTGCTCGCGAATGCGACTCAGTTCCTGCATCGCGGCCAGCGGAGTCATCTCGTCGAGCTTCATCTGGCGGATCTCGTCGAACAGCGGATGCTCTTCGACGACGAACAGGGAAAGCTGTCGCTCATTCGATTTGCGTTGTCGAGCGGGCATGCGCGTACGTCCCTGTTCGTCAACGTGATCATCTTCCAGCGATCGAAGAATGACGGATGCTCGATCAACCACGTCGCCGGGAACACCCGCCAGACGCGCGACGTGAATCCCGTAACTCTTGTTTGCCGCACCTTCGACGATGCGGTGAAGAAAGATGATGCTGTCGTCTTTCTCGTGAACGGCAACGTTCCAGTTCGAGGCATGCTTCAACGTGGACGTTAATTCTGTCAGCTCGTGATAGTGCGTCGCGAACATCGTACGACATTGAATCGTGTCGTGTAGATGTTCCGTGACGGCCCACGCCAGTGAGATGCCGTCGTATGTGCTCGTGCCGCGACCGATCTCGTCCAGGATCACCAGGCTGTGTTCGGTGGCCGAGTTCAGGATGCGGGCGGTTTCGGTCATCTCGACCATGAACGTGCTCTGACCCTTGCCGAGTTCGTCGCTGGCTCCAACGCGAGCGAAGACTCGATCCGCGATTCCGATGCGGGCTTCGCTGGCGGGAACGAACGAACCCATCTGCGCGAGCAATGTGATCAGTGCCGACTGGCGGATGTAGGTGCTCTTACCCGCCATGTTGGGGCCCGTGATGATCTGCACGCGACCGTATACGGGAGGCCGTTCAGCTTCAGGGGATTCCTCGTTGGCGCTTTCGTCCGGCGGGCTTTCTCCGCCGAGCAGAATATCGTTAGGGACGAACTCACCGGTGGGCTGCAACTTGTCGAGGACCGGGTGGCGACCCTCGCGAATGTCGAGAATCGGCTCGGTGGTCATCTGCGGACGACAGTAACCGCGCGCGGTCGCCAGTACGGCCAGTGAGGCCAACACGTCGATTTCGGCCAGTACCTCTCCAGAATTCTTCAGACGCGTGACCTGTTTTGCGACTCGGTCACGCAGATCCGAGAAGAACTCCTGCTCCAGCTCTTTGGCCGCGTCGTCGGCACTCAGAACTTTGTCTTCGTACTCCTTCAGCTCGGGAGTGATATAGCGTTCCTGATTCTTCAGCGTCTGCTTGCGAATGTAGTCCTCAGGGACCTTGTCCTTATGTGCGGCTGTCACTTCCAGGTAATAACCGAACACTTTGTTGAACCCGACCTTCAGATTCGAAATCCCGGTCCGCTCCATTTCCCGGGCCTGGTACTGCGCGATCCACTCGCGGCCACCACGCGCCAGTTCGCGGAGTTCATCAAGTTTCGCGTTGTAACCGTCGCGGATCATGCCGCCGTCAGTTGTGATCAGCGGCGGGTCGTCGGCCAGCGTCGTATCGATGTCGGCTCGAACTTCCGGGCACAGATCGAGATCGGCTTCCAGCAACTGCAGCAGGTCGGATTTTCGTCCCGCCAGTTTGGCTTTGATCTTCGGCAGTAGCGCGAGCGTGCGAGCCAGACAGCCGAGATCGCGGGGTGAGGCCCGCAGCGTGGCGACCTTGGCCGTCAGTCGCTGCAGGTCGTACACCTTGCTGAGTTCATCGCGGATCCCGCGACACAACGCCGCGTCGTGTGCGAGTTCCTCAACAGCATCCAGGCGAGCCTCAATCAGCTTGATTTCGGTCAGCGGATTGGAAAGCCACTCGGCCAGCAGGCGAGCTCCCATCGGCGAGACTGTCTCGTCGATGACATCGAGCAGGCTGCCGTCTCGGCGTCCCTCGCGAAGCGTGCGCGTTAATTCGAGACTGGCGCGGGTGGCCTCGTCGATAATGAGGTTATTGCCGCGGCGCCAGGGATCCAGTTTGACGATGTGCGACAGCGAACTCTTCTGTGTTTCCTGCACGTACTCAAGCAAGGCGCCGGCGGCGGTCACACCAGGCGATCCGACTTCCAGGTCGAAACCTTCGAGTGTTTTCAGCTCGAAGTGGCCAAGCAGTTTTTCCATGCAGTGGTCGACCACGTAACACCACGGCGGCCGTTTGGTGACGACCATGTCACGCATCCGCAGTCTGGGCCACACTTCGTCTTCGCGGGCTGGATTCTCGGACACCAGCAGTTCCGACGGCCTCAGGCGGGCGAGTTCGTCGGGCAACTGTTCCAGTGTCAGGTCCATCGTGGAAAACCGGCCGCTGGACAGCTCGAGCCATGCCAGCCCGATGAGACTTTTCGTGACGAATACGCTGGCCAGGTAGTTGCTTTCGCGTGGGTCGAGCAGGGCTTCATCGGTCAGGGTGCCCGGGGTGACGACCTGAGTCACCTCGCGTTTGACCATCCCCGTTGCTTTCTTCGGGTCTTCAACCTGCTCACAGATCGCAGCCCGGTGCCCGGCACGGATCAGCTTGTGCAGGTAGTTCTCCAGCGCGTGATACGGGAACCCGGCCATCGGTACGGGATTGGACGAACCCTTGTCCCGACTGGTCAGAGTCAGGCCCAGGACCTTCGATCCGATCTCGGCGTCTTCAAAGAACAGCTCGTAGAAGTCTCCCATGCGGAAGAGCAGCAGCGAGCCGGGGTTCTGCGATTTGACCTCACGATAGCGTTCCAGCATCGGGGTCAGTTTCGCGGGAGCTTTGTCCTGTTTGGCGGCCATTCCAGGTGCAGTCGTCTCAGGCAGAGATGAGTTCCGTGTCCCGTGGGACGGGGGATCCTGCCGAGGCGTATCCAGGTTGTCCACCGTAGGCGAGTCTCGCTCGTCGCAAAGCGATGTCGCGGCCTCGCGGTCGGCCGGCCTGAAACACGCTCCCCTCACCAGAGCGCTACAGGTCGTCACCAGCAATGACGCCGATCGCCTTCTTGAGAATGTCGCGTTCCAGCCGCAGTTGTTCGATGTCCGCTCGCAGCCGCGCCAATTCCGTTCGCTCCGCATCTGTCAGAGGCGCAGCTGTCCTCGGCGTCGGGAGAGGTACTTCCTGCGGTCGGGACTCGGTCGGTGCGAGCTCATTCCGAGAAGCGTCGGGAAATGTTGGTGCTGAGACGATTTCCGTCTGCTGCTGGGGCGCTTCGAGCACGACTGGCGTCGGCCCTTTGGTGGATGTGATCTGCGGGCGCCAGTCAGCACCGGTGCGTAGCTGGATGCCGTGAATGTCAGCACCGGCCTGGATCACGCTAGTGTTGTCGGTCGCCGGGGGGCTTGTGTCGGCCTGCCGCACATCGGACCAATGCGGTGGCAGCGCGTGTGGGTGAATGGCCATGTGCAACAACGCCGTTTGGGCAGCCAGTTCGGCGCGAGTCGTGTTCAACCAGAGATGCGCGTCCGTCAGAGTCGGTTTGTTCTGGACGGCGATCAGAAACCGTTGCTCGGCCTCCTGAATCTCTCCCAGTTCGAACAGGATGACTCCCAGGTTGTAGTGAGCCTCGGCAACTCCAAGTGCTTCGATGAACTGATCTTCGGACGCATCGATGTACCCCTCCAGCGCGAGTGTGATGGCCAGAATCGTACGCACGTGGCGGTTGTCCGGTTCAAGGTCCAGGGCCTCGAGCAGCGATTCGATGACCAGTCCAGGTTCACCGTTCTTGTGGTGTGCGTGGGCCGTTGACACGAGTTCCCGAACCTCAGGAGAACTCGATTCCATGTCCTGATCAGCCGGCGAGTCAAACCTGGCCTCCACGGCGTGATTCAGCGCCAGAATCTTCGAGTCGTCCGTGGCGGGCTGGTCCATCTCCTGGTGCGCTCGGCTGAGTACCTTCGGCGCGCAGCAATCCTGAACAGTGTGACGAATTGGAGAATTCGGCACGGCCTGACATCCGGCGCACATAAGTGCGCAGCACGTAGCCAGTGCGTAGAGCAAGTTCATTCCAGGCAAACCGCACCTCCCTGTGCAGCCGTCGCCACGCAACGTATGTCGATTCGTTGCTCGCCCCGCTGTCATTCGCCCTTCGCGGCCGGCCACCGAACGACTGACGACGCGTCAACTCTTCTCCCTCGTTCGTGCCGAATCGACATAAAGATCGTTTGCCGTCCAACCATTCGCATCAGGCAAAGCTTCATTGAGGTGACTGCCTCCATTTCTGAGGCAGAGTAGATAATGCGGTTAGTTTGTGCGGGCCAGAACCGATCGTTATTCCAATGCTGCCGAGGGTACAGCAGCACGCTTGGTGCACATGCAGTTCGCAACGTCGCAACTTAATTTCAGCGGCCCGATCCGGGACGCTCGATCGCACCGACAGCAGCCTCTTGAGAAAACGAAGGTTTCCAGACCAGCCGTGCAGATCGGGAGGTGTCGTCCTGCGATTCGACTATTCCCCGGCTCCGCATTCATTCGACTTCGGGCCTGCGTCGAATCCTGAAACATGCACATTTCGAGGGTGTACCAGAAGCTGCGTTCAGATGTCTCGGAATCGAACTGAATTCCTGCGAGTCAGTATGTCAGGGCCCGAGACCCTGAATGACGAAACTGGCTGGGGCTTCCAGCCACTTATTTCGGAGCAATCCGACGAGCAGACTGGTGGTCGATGTGCTGGCGACACCTGGCCAGGACACAACCGCCTGCCTGATCCCGAATCGTTCCTGTCGAGGTCACGATGAGTCTGACTGAACAACCTTCTTCGAATGTTGATGCGAATACGGCAGCGGAATCGTGTGCGGTGAACCCAACCACAGCGGCTTGCCCGGTCGAAGGGGATCCCGAGGCGCGACTGAGTGCGGTTCTTGATCGCGTGAATCGCGTGCTTCTTGGCGAGGCCGCCGAAGAGCTGCTGGCGCAGGAAGTGCCTCAAGACAATGCGGCGGATGGTCCCTACGTACCGGTTGCCCCGCGAACGTTGCAGGAGACGGGGTTGCTGGAGGGCGAGGTCTCGTCACTCGTTGTCAAGCTGCTCCTGCACATGGGAGCGATCAGTGGTGGCAAAGTCGCCGGGCACATCGGACTGACATTCTCGGTCATGTCGACACTGCTCAAGCAAATGAAGGATGATCAGCTTGTCGCCTACAAGGGTGCCGCTCCCGCTGGTGATTACGTTTATGAACTGACGTCCAAAGGACGCGAGCGTGCCGTCAGTTGCTCGGCCGCTTCCACATATTTTGGAGCGGCACCGGTTCCACTGCAGCAGTACATCGACAGCGTGACAGCGCAGTCACCCAAGCGCCGTCAGCCGACATACGCGGAGATACGCACGGCATTCGCGGACATTGATCTGCAGGAATCGCTCCTGGAGCGGATTGGCCAGGCGATCCATTCGGGACGCGGCATGTTTCTGTTTGGCTCGCCAGGAAACGGAAAGACCAGCATCGGTGAACGCGTTACGAAATCATTCGGTGATCACATCTGGATCCCCCGAGCCATCACCGCTTCGGGAGACATCATTCGCCTGTACGATCCCAACAGCCACCAGATCGTTGAACCGGGCGTGAATTCCACCAGCTATGACCAGCGTTGGGTCAAGATTCGTCGGCCGACTGTTGTTGTCGGTGGCGAACTGCAGATGGAAAACCTGGAAGTCCGTTACATCAGCAAGACGGGCGTGGGTGAAGCTCCCGTGCAGCTCAAGAGTAATTGCGGAACACTGCTGATCGACGACTTCGGCCGCCAGCGAATGGGCACCGACGAGTTGCTGAATCGCTGGATCGTCCCACTCGAACAGCATCACGACTATCTGCAACTGGCGAGCGGTCGGGTGATTAAAGTGCCGTTCGATCAGCTCATCATCTTCTCGACCAATCTGGAACCAAGCGATCTGGTGGATGACGCCTTTCTGCGCCGTATTCCTTACAAGATCGAAGTGCAGGACCCCAGCATCGAGCAGTTTGTAAAGGTGTTTCTATCATCGGCCCAAACCATGGGCTTTGAATGTGATCCCGAACTGGTCGAGTATCTGCTCAATAATTATTACCTGCCCATGAATCGGCCCATGCGATTCTGTCAGCCTCGCGACCTGCTGCGACAGATGGAGAATCGCTGCACGTTGCTCGAACTGCCGAGAGTGGTGACAACCGAAGCACTGGATGCGGCCGTCGAGAATTACTTTTCGATCATGTAATTCGTCGACACGCGAGAGTATTTTACCTGATTGCGTGGCCCGTATTTTCGTGGTTGGGGCTTCCAGCGGCAGCGATATCTCACGACGCCGGCTGGAAGCCACCGCCATGAAATAGGTACACCGCTCTAAGCGACGACCGTTCGGACGTTTAGAATCGCTCGACCTGCTGTGAGTCCGCCTGGAGTCGATGCTGTTCCCAGGCAGGGGCGTCGTCGGTGTCCTGCGGCGTGTGCCAGTGAGTCATAGCGGTCATGCACACGAACGCGGAGACGGCACCGAAGGCATAATCACGGAGTCTGCACCAACGGGACTTTTGAATTGGCATCCGGTTCCCGCGGATCACATCGCAGACTTGCCGGTAAACGTCGTGATCAACAAACTCGCAACCAATCGCATACCCGCGTCGGGCTCGTGTGCAGGAGCGTACATGAGCAAGAACCGCCCAAGGCTCAGTCGGACTATCGACCGAGATCATGACACGCCAGTCAACTTCCAGAGGCTCGGGCGAAACCATACCGAGTCCGTTGGTTGAGATGTTGGCAATGCGCACGTCCATCTGGTGGCGCGATGTTTCGAGTCGAGCAGTTGCGTGAATCGAAACTTTTACGCGATTCGACCGCCGCCGTTCGATAATCGTGGCATTGGCCAACGAATCGATCGTGCTGTCACTCAGCGGTTCTGTGAAGCGAATTCCGGTGTGCCACAGGAGATCGCGGGTGAGCGCCGTCCAGCACACCGTGGCCGAGCGTTGTTCACTGATCCCAATTGCATCGACATGCAGACCGACATTGAGCTGTTCGCCGACGGCGACGGGACTGCGGAGAGCCAGTCTCGCTCCCTCCACTGAGAGGTCGACGACACGGCCATCGTACGTCTCGTCAGTTTTCTCGCGTCGCACGTCTGCCGAAAAGTGCTTGCCGTCGCACGTCGTGAATCGGTGGTGTTGCCGCTGACCGGTCGGTGTCATGAGGAGTCACGTCTGAAGGTGCGGGGTCGATCTTTGTGATACGCCACCAATCGTGTGTCAGATTTCGACATGGAGTCGGTTCAGCCTGGACGTCCCAGTCCGGATTCACGATCCCGTAGTCGGACCGGCCGAATGACGAGGCATCTCTAACCAGGTTGTGGGGTGGATCCCCTAATTATGTGAGCAAATCTGAAGGTAATGCCTCCGGCAGTGGAGCGATCGCCGGAGTGGTAGCCCTGATCGAGGAGGGATAACCTCCGCAGCAACCAGTCATATCGAGCACTTCGGCGAAATGGCTGTATCGACCGACTCTGCGTAAATCGCGCAGCGGCACCCGGCGGCTTTCCTGACGGATCAACAATTGGCTTCACCCATGTCGACTGACGCAGCGCACGAGTCTGATCGTCCTGGCCTGTTGCGAGCACTCGGGCCCGGCATGGCGATCGCCATTGTCGTTGGCAACGTGATCGGCTCGGGCATCTTCGCCAAGCCGGGTCGCATCGCCGCGGAAGCCGGGCGCTTCGATCTGATCATCACGGCATGGATTGTTGGCGGCGTGTTGTGCCTGCTGGGCGGTCTGTGCTTTGCCGAACTGGCCGTCATGCTGCCTCGCGCCGGTGGTCTGTACGTCTATCTGAAAGAGGCATACGGAAAGCTGACGGCTTTCCTGTTCGGCTGGCAGGAGTGCCTGTTCAACCGCCCGGCATCGACAGGCGCGCTGGCGATGATCTTTGTCGGGTCGTTCTCCAACATGACGGGGATCGGATTCAGCCTGACAACTCAGGTTGTGCTGGCCATCGGGCTGCAACTGGGTATGGGTGTTGTGAACGTCATGGGCGTGCTGTGGGGCGGTTGGGTGCAGGCGACGACAACTGTCATCAAGGCCGGCTTCGTGGCGTTCGTGGCCGTGCTGCCCTTCGTGATGGAACTGGCCGGCCACGAAGTTGCATCGTTTGCGACGTTTCAATCCACGACAAAGCCATTGCAGCCGACTCTTGTAACGCAGTTCGCCGCCGTGCTGCTGGCAGTGATGTGGGCCTACAACGGCTGGCATGGCATTACTCCGGTCGCTGAGGAAATCCGCGACCCGCAGCGGAACATCCCGATCGCACTGTTCGGCGGAATCGGGCTGCTGATCGTGCTCTACATCGGAGCCAACCTGGCCTATCACGCGGTCATACCGCTGGACGAGATGGCTCAACCAGCGAACCGCGAGCATGTGGCCGAGCTGATGGTCAATCGCCTGCTGGGACCGCTGGGCGGCAAGCTCATGTCGATCGGTGTGATGCTCAGCACACTGGGCGCGATCAACAGCAATCTGCTGCTGGGACCGCGAGTGTCCTTTGCGATGGGACGGGACCGGGTCTTCTTTTCGAAGCTGGGCGACGTACATGCCCGGTATCGCACACCGGCACTGGCGATTGGAATTCAGGCTTTGCTGGGAGCCCTGCTGGTCGTGCTCTCGGCCGTTCTGGTCGAAACGGTGCCCTACTTCCGCGAGAAGTCGATCTTCAGCATCCTGACCAATGCCATCATCTTTGTTTCGAGCATCTTCTACGTGCTGGCTGTGGCGGCAGTCATCATCCTGCGTCGAAAACGCCCTGATCTGGATCGACCGTATCGCACGCTGGGTTACCCGGTCGTCCCGATCGTATACATCGTCTTCTACTGCTGGTTTCTGGTGTACATCTTCAAGGGCCAGCCGATGGAAGCCATGATGGGCTTCGCCCTCATTCTGCTGGGTGTCCCGGCATACCTGTACTGGCGACGTTCAGAATAGAGTGGTTGACCGGCGTGTCCATTCCAGCGTCAACGATTGCCCTCAGATGATGACCGCTTCGGGGATTCAAACGTGATCTTTCCCGCCACAATGGTCAGCGTTGGTCGAATGGCAGCGATGTCATTCTCGGGACAGGTGAAGTAGTCGCGGTCCAGCACAACCAGGTCGGCGAACCGGCCTGGTTCCAGTGTGCCTTTCCGGCCTTCGTCGAAACCGAGCCATGCAGCATTCGTCGTCACGCACCTGAGCGCTTCTGTGCGCGACAGCTTCTGATGTTCGCCGTAGACGTTGCCATACGCATCCCGACGTGTCACCGCGATAAACAGTTGCAGAAACGGGCTGAATGAATTCATCGAGTGATCGGGATCGAGGCCAATCATGTGATCGCTGTTGATCGTGACCGGCACGCCACCGCGATACCACTCGCCCACGCCGATGAAGCGGCTGGACCAGTTCGGCCCGTAGATACGATTGATGAATCTTGCGTCGCGATAGTAAACGTAGGACTGCGTGTCGACGCAGACTCCCAGCCGACGACATCGTTCAATCGCATCTTTCACAGGAAAGTAAGCGTGAGTCAGTGTGAACCGCCGGTCCTTGAGGGGAAGTTCCTCATTCACCGCTTCGAGTGCATCGAGAATGCGGTCCACTGCCGCATCACCCGCAACATGGCAGCACATCTGCCAGCCCAGTTTGTGACCCGCGAGAAATACATCCCGCATCTGGTCGACCGAGTAACGTAGCTGGCCGTTGTAGTCGGGATCGACGAGTGTCTCGTTCTTATAGAAGTTGATGCGGCGTGGTCCGAAGGGCTCGCGCAGATGAGCAGTGCCCCAGTGAATGCCTCCGTCGACGGTGATCTTCAAAGGGCCAACCCGCAGCCAGTCGTCTCCACTCCCCGTCGTCAGACAGAGTTTCGTTGTGAAGTCCTCTACCTGCTTGCCTGAGCTGAACTGCTGACGAATCGTCGCGGTGACCCGAAGTTGCAGGTCGCCACGGTGTTTCAACGCTTGATACAGCCGCCAGCCATCGGCATTCAGCGCGCGTTCGAAGATACTCGTGATCCCCACGCTGACATACGCGTCGTGAACTCGTTTGAGCGCCCGCAGCTTTTCTTCCTTCGAATACTCGGGGCGGGGGACGTGTTTTCGAATGTACTGAGATCCGCCTGAAAGCAACCAGGGCCGCCCCTTATCATCGCGGACGATTTTCGCCCCGGACAGTTCATCCGAGTTCTTCTCGACACCCAGTGCCTTCCAGGCCGCGCCGTTGAGGGCTTCTTTTCGAGCCGACGTCAGACTCACGGGATGTGTTGCCGATGCGCCATCCAGCTCGTCGCGCGTCGGGAACCGCATTTCAGCCAGCCGAGTGATGTCCGCTCGCGGAACTTGAATCCACCGGCCGGCTGGTACTTCCTGCGCTCGTTCTTGCACCCATGCCTGTATCTCGCCGATTGACCGCAGATCGCGGTAAGGCACGTTCATTGCCGATAACCCGACTCCGATTGCATGGCAATGCGTTTCGATCAGGCCGGGAATGACCGTGCGACCTGCAAGCTTGATCTCTCGAGTTTCGGGGCCGGCCATGCGACGAATCGCCGCAGTCGTCCCGGTCGCCCGAATCAGCCCGTCTCGAATAGCGATCGCTTCGACAAACGAATTCTGCTCATCCAGCGTTGCGATGCGTCCGCCCGTGAGAATCAGATCGGGCGGATCGGCCGCCGGAGCCGCCGCGGCTGTGATTGTCAGCAATGCAGAAACGGCAAGCGTACAGGTCAGAAATCTCATGGCGAGAGCGCTTTGATCGAGGACAGTTCAATTCGTTCCGACCGTCGACCAGGATACTGCTCTTCGCAGTTGCAGACGTCAATTGCCAGCACATCTTCCGGGAACCCACCATGAGTCAACCTGCCGCAGCTTCGTCCTCCCGTCCGTGGTATCAGCGAATCGGTCCCGGACTGATCACCGCCTGCGTCGTCATTGGACCAGGCAGCATCATGACCAGTTCGCGCGTGGGGGCGAACGAAGAGTATTCGATGCTGTGGGTGGTGGTGGTCTCGGTCGCCTTCATGATGCTGTACATGACACTGGGAGCCCGACTCGGCGTGCTCGCGAAGAAAGCGCCCGGTGACCTGATTCGTGAGCATGCCGGAAGCGGCCTGGCGATCCTCGTTGGTGCCTGTGCCTTTTTCATTTCGGCCGCGTTCCAGTCGGGAAACAACATCGGCGTTGGTGCTGCGTTCGAAGTATTCGTCGAAAACAAATGGCTCGTTGCAGGGCTGATCATCCTCTTCAATGCGCTGGCGATTTCGTTCATCTTTGTGTTCAAAGATCTCTACCGAATGCTCGAGCGGGTCATGATGGCGTTCGTCGCACTCATGCTCATCTGCTTCGCGATCAATCTGATTAGCCTGAAACCTGACGTCGGGGCGATGGTGGCCGGATTGATCCCGTCAGGTGGAAAGTCCAGCGGTGACAAGGAAGTTCAGGAGCTGATTCTCAGCGTCCTGGCACTCGTCGGCACGACGTTCGTGATCACGGCGGGCTACTACCAGGCGTACCTCGTGCGGCAAAAGGGCTGGACCGAGCCGGAACTTAAGAGCGGTCTGATCGACGCCCGTATTGGCTCAATGATCATGTTTCTGATCACGCTCATGCTGATGTCGACGGCAGCCGCCGGACTCTACACGGGAAGCCCTGTTTCACTGGGCAACCCCATCGAGGTGGCCAACGCACTGGAAGGCACTTTCGGCCCGAGCGCTAAGATTGTCTTCTGCCTCGGACTGTTCTCGGCGGCGTATTCGTCCTTCCTTGTGAACTCGATGATCGGCGGTTTCATCCTGGCCGACAGTTTGAACCTGGGCAGTCGACCGGAAGACAAATGGCCGCGCATCATGACGGCGGCAGCCCTGCTTACGGGCATGGTCATCGCGCTGGCAGCCATCATTCTGAATTTCGACCGAACGCCAACCATCATCTTCGCTCAGGCCGTCACGGTGCTGGGTGCTCCACTGATCGCTGCCGTGCTGCTGTGGCTGACCAGTCGCGAGGATGTGATGGGGTCGGCGAAGAACAGCACCGCCGTCAACATTGCGGGTGTCGTCGGAATCGTCCTGTTGATAGGCATGGCCTATCGCACGGCGGCCCACTCGATTCCATCAAGCTGGGAAAAGTGGACCACCCCAAAACCGGCCGTGGTGTCTGTCGTCGTGCCGGAAGGCGGTCTCGGTGACGCCGCCAACGACGGTCTGGACAACAAATGAGTGGGGGAAAGGCGACAGACATTCGCGTTACGCGTGCCGAGCTGTATCTGCTGCCAGTCCGCACACGGATGCCGATTAAGTTTGGCCCGGAAGTTCTGACCGAAGTCACGTGCGCCCGAGTGCGGCTGACAGTTGAAGACCGCACCGGACGCACCGCGGTTGGCTGGGGCGAAACGCCACTGAGCGTGCAGTGGGCCTGGCCGTCGTCACTGACGTATGGGGAACGGCACGACCGTATGGTCGAGCTGTGTCGTCGACTAACGCACGCCTGGGCTGAATTCCATTCATACGGTCATCCGCTGGAGCTGGGATCAGAGTTTATTGAATCGGAGTTGAACGACCTCGCCGCATCACTAAACAGCGAGGCGACTGAGCAGGAATCGTTGCCATACCTTGCAGCGCTCGTGTGCAGCAGTCCGTTCGATGTGGCTCTACACGATGCGTTCGGCAATCTGCATCAACGTGATATCTATGACTTGTACGGTGCCGAGTGGCTCAATCGTGACCTGTCAGCTTTACTCGAACCGGCTGTCGACACCAACGTCTCGTTCGCGGGACGGTACCCGGATGAGTTCCTGCAACGCCCTGCGAAAACGCGTCTGAAGGCCTGGCATCTCGTCGCCGGACTCGACCCGTTAACGGAATCCGACCTGACCGGTGACGAACCCGATGACGGGCATCCTGTCGTTCTGACC
The DNA here is from genome assembly GCA_963579025.1 of Planctomycetota bacterium. Lineage (GTDB taxonomy): Bacteria > Planctomycetota > Planctomycetia > Planctomycetales > Planctomycetaceae > CAUZFZ01. The sequence continues at coordinate 43,537 of CAUZFZ010000012.1, forward strand.
GAGTGGATCAAGCAGGACAAACTCGATTGCCTGAAAGTCAAACTGCGGGGCAGCGATCAGGCCTGGGATCTCGAACGACTGATCCGCGTCGGGCAACTGGCGATCGAATACGGCGCGACATGGCTGACAGCCGACTTGAATTGCACCGTTCTTGATCCTGACTACGTCACCGGGATTCTCGACCAGTTGTGTGCGCGGCACCCGCGAATCTACGGCATGCTGCTCTACATTGAGCAGCCGTTTCCATACGACCTGGATCGCCACGCGATCGACGCACGCAGTATTGCTGCCCGGAAACCAGTGTACCTCGACGAGAGTGCCCACGACTGGCAGCACGTTCGACGCGGCCGAGAACTGGGCTGGTCGGGTGTGGCCCTCAAAACCTGCAAGACGCAGACGGGAGCCATCCTCAGCCTGTGCTGGGCCAAGGCGCACGGCATGCCAGTCATGGTGCAGGATCTGGCAAATCCCATGCTGGCCCAGATCGCTCACCTGAGACTGGCCGCACATGCCGGGACGCTCATCGGCAGCGTCGAAACTAATAGCATGCAGTTCTATCCGGACGCATCGAAACCGGAGGCAGTCGTGCATCCGGACATGTTTCGACGGCTTGGAGGCAGCGTCGATCTGTCGACCCTCGGGCCAACCGGAATGGGATATCGTGTCGAGGAGATTGCCCGCGATTTACCGCAGGCGGATGTCGTCGCTCGGAAATAGTTCTGGTTGCTCGCCGAGACACAGGCCTGGGTAGCCGAAGTCGCCAGCGCCAGGTGCGTGAATTCCAGTGATAGTCCAAATTCTGGCGAATTCGGCTACCGCGTCAGTCGGTCGGTGGCATCGGGTCCCACGCAAGGCGTTCAACGCAAGGACCATCGTCGCTGCCAGGCATCCGGCGTTGGGTGTGTTGTCGTAATCAATCCGGCGATCGCGAGTCCCGACAGAAAGCCGCCGATGTGGGCACCAAAGGCCACGCCCGGATAGCCGTTCATCAGGCCGAACACGTCGAACAGAAATCCCACGACCGCAAAAATGCACAACTGGCTGGGAGGGACGGGATGTGCCAGCGGCCAGACGTCCGGCCAGTGCAATGACCACCGCAGCGCAAGTCCCAGATACACACCTTCGAATCCAGAGACGGCCCCGGAAGCACCCAGCAGGGGAATCGGCGAGCCTGAATTCAACAGGACGTGTGCGATGTTCCCGCAGGCTCCGGTGACAAAGAAGAACAGCAACGCCCACCACTGTCCGAGGTGCTGCGAGGTCAGACTGCCGAACGCCCATAAGAACACCATGTTGTAGAGGACGTGTTCAACACCGCCGTGCAGAAACACAGCCGTCACCAGAGTCAGCAAGGTGTGAACACTCTCCAGGACCGTGTCGCCGGCCAGCAGCCCGGACCAGGCGTTTTCCACGTCAAGCGGGACGGCCCTGTAGCCAGCGGAGAATTCCCAGCCAGTCACGTCTTCCAGCAGGAACAGTCCGAACGCGATCCCAATGATCGCGATGATCGTACGGTGACGATCGACCGGCATGGCAGAATCCTTATTCTCGTTAGCTGATGCGGCGAATTAGCTACGTTGTACTGTTCCACTCCGCCGCGGCGAGGTATCCGCCGTCAACAACAATCGATGTGCCGGTCACTCCGGCCGAGTCTTCGCAGCACAGATAGACGATGGTGCCCGCAATCTCGTCAGGTCGCATCAATCGATTCAACGGGACGCGGCGGACGCGATCTCGAAGAGTGGCTTCCGGATCAGGCGTCGTACCAAGATGCCGGCGCAGCATCGGAGTATCAGTGATGCCTGGGCACACGCAGTTACACCGCAGTCCGGTTGCGGCATAGTCCAGAGCGATCGACTGCGTCAACGACAACACGGCTCCTTTGGACGTCGTATACGCTGGAGTCGCAGCCTGCCCGATGAAGCTGCTGATCGAGCCAACGTTGACCATGTAGCTGCGATCGTGCTTCCGCAGATGTTCGATGGCGTGCTTGATGGCAAAGAAAATGCTCTTCACATTGACGCCCATCAAATGGTCCCAGTCGGCCTCGCTGTATTCGTGAAGCAGGCCAACCTGGACGATGCCCGCGCAGTTGACGACCGTCTGCAGACCACCGAACTGACTGACCGTTGCGTCGATCGAACCACTTACCTGGGACTCATCGGAGACGTCGCACTGACTGAACAGTGCCCGCCCGCCACCTGCGTTGATTTCGTCTGCCAGTTGCCGGCCAGACTCTCCCAGCACGTCAGCGATAACCACTGCCCCGCCTTCCCGCGCGAATCGTCGACACGTCGCGGCACCGATGCCGGAAGCACCGCCGCTGATCCATGACACTTGACCGTCGAGTCGATTCATAGCCTTCACCGTTTGTAGTAACCCGACTTGTCGGGTTGTTCGAGACAGACCAACGCCCACCGACTGTGGGCGCCGGAGACGCGATCGAACCGCATAAATGCGGTTACTACAAACTTATCGATACAGCCTCGTGCGGTAGCCTTCGTCCGACCGCATGATCTCGACAAGCTCTTCAAGTTGCGTCGCCGTGTGCGGATGCTTGTCGATCAGGTTGTTCGTCTCCGCGATATCTGCCAAGAGATCAAACAGGTGACACGGCTTTTCTCGATCAGGCTCACGAGTGGAACGCGCCAGCGTCCGGGAAAGTACTCGCTTGATCAACTCGTTCCAATGCTCGGGGCGCGATCGAGTGGAGCTGACTCACAAGGCGCCGCTGCCCGTGAGTACAACGCGGATCGTGCGGAACAGAATCTTCACATCGTTCCACAGGCAGCAGTTTTGGAGGTACAGCAGGTCGAGCGCGACCTTGCGACGAAAGCTCTCCAGGTTGTTGCCGTAGCCATTGATCACCTGAGCCGGTCCTGTGAGTCCGGGATTCAGACCGAGTCGATCAAGGTAGTTCGGGATGTCTTCCGAAAGTTCGGCCATGAATTCCGGGCGTTCCGGTCGCGGACCAACGAGCGACATTTCGCCGCGCAGGACATTCCACAACTGCGGCAGTTCATCCAATCGAGTTTTCCGCATGAATCGCCCGATGGACGTCACTCTCGGATCACCCTCGGTCGCAAACTGAGCACCGTTGATTTCTGCATCCAGTCGCATCGTGCGGAACTTGTACAGCACGAACGGGCGGCCGTAATTATTCAGCTCGCGCCGATCCTGCCCGGTGCGGCGCTCGGCACCTTCCGGCGGACCACTCGGGGAAGGCTCGCGTCGGTCGCGAGGCTTCTTGCCACCTCGCAGGTTCAGACCGACACGAGTCTGCCGAAAAATCGACGGTCCACGCGATGTCAGCTTTACGGCAATTGCAGTCGCGATCATGACTGGTGCCAGCAGGACAAGCAGAGTCGTCGCACCAACAATGTCCATGACTCGTTTAGCGATCCGAGTCCTTTGGCTGAGACAGCGGACATCTTTCCGCGGCTTGATCAGATTCAGCTGCGTCACCCAGTCGGCTGGCGGCAGGTATTCAGCGACCGCGTAGAGGTCCACCAGTGCCGACAAATCCTGCGCGGCCGCCGCATTCGGCAGGTCAGGCATCGCCTCGTCGTGCCACGAGTGGTCGACGGAATCCGTGCTAATAGTCGTGCTGCTCATCGGATCTCTGCGTGCGTACGGGGTCGACGGAAAGGCGATCAATTCAAACATAGATCGCGGCGTCGACTCATACAGAAACAGGATTCGGAAACGTGTGAACTGCCGACCGGTCGCGCACGGACGTGGGGGATTGACAGGACGCGATTCCCATTGCCTGATGTTCGTAGTAACCGCATTTATGCGGTAATTGCGCGACCGTTTGCGGACGAGTCAGCCATCCCGTTCCAGAACGTACAGCAAGCTTTCCGCACGGAGATTCGGCATCCAGGCTCGCTTGCGTGCGCGGCCGCCGATGATGGGCAGCTCCTGACGAATGCGAAAATGCAGACGTGTCGCCACATCGCGAAAGTCGTGCATCGACATGAAATGCAGGTTGGGCGTGTTGTACCACTCGTATGGCAGTGCCTCGGTCACCGGAGCCCGTCCGTTCCACATCACCTGATAACGGATTCTCCAGTACCCGAAATTCGGGACGACAACCAAAGCCCGCTGTGATATCCGCTGAATCGCGCTCAGCACCTTCTTGGGAAACCGCACCTGTTGCAGAGTCTGACTCAGGACCGCACAGTCGAACGCGTCATCCGGTATCTCGGCCAGTCCTTCGTCAAGGTCCGCACGGATCACCGCAACGCCGTTCCCGAGGCTTGCGCTGATTCCGTCGAGGTCGAGTTCGACGCCCTGCACCGAACAGTCGTACTCATCGCGCAGCTTGCAGAGCAATCGCCCATCGCCGCATCCGAGGTCGATGACCCGGCTGCCGCGTTCGATATAGCTCATCAGGAGTTCGTCCGTGATGGCTGCCGCCGGGTCCGGCATGCAGAAGCGTTTTTTACCCATTGGACTCGAAGGATGAAGGATGAAGGATGAAGGATGAGCCGACGACCGGTCATCCCCGACGGTGCGTAGCCATTGTAGGGTGCGGCGAGTGCTAATTCTCCATATGGGCGGCTTTCATCCTTCATCCTTCATCCCTCTTCCTTCAAACTCCCCGGATGCCGCAAACCTCTCTCCGAATCGTTGTCGCTGGCGCTGTCAGCAGCACGCGACTGACGCTGGATGCTCTGATTCGCCATGGTGCGGACGTCGTGGGCGTGCTGCAACTGCGTGCCGAGTCCGGACAAACGGTGACGGGGTTTGAAACGCTGGACGAGCTTGCCGATTCGGCCGGGATTCCGTGTGTGACGTTCCGGAACGTCAACGACGACGACATCGTACAGCACGTGCGGGACTGGAAGCCGGACCTGCTGTTTGTTGTGGGACTCTCGCAGCTCGTGCGTGACGACATGCTGGCGATTCCGAAGCTCGGGTGTGTTGGGTTTCATCCAACATTTCTTCCGGCCGGCCGCGGGCGGGCTCCGCTGGCATGGCTGACACTCGATAATTCTCCCGGGGCGGCGACATTTTTTCTGATTGACGACGGCATCGATTCGGGTCCGATCTTCGTGCAGGAACCGTTCGAGGTGATCCCCACTGATTACGCGAACGACGTCGCCAGGAAACTCGAAGCCGCGACCGTCACGGCTCTCGATCGGTGGATTCCGGAACTACTTGCCGGTCAGTGGAATCCGCAGCCGCAGGAAGAGATTCTGGCGACGTACCACGGACGCCGTGGTCCAGAAGACGGGTTGATCGACTGGAACAGCTCGGCACACGAGATTCATGCTCTGATCCGAGCGACAGCCACTCCGCATCCGGGCGCCTACACATGGGCGAAGGACCGCAAACTGATCGTGTGGCGCGCTGAGCTGGAGAACCATCTGCCCTGGCGAGGAGTTGCCGGACGAGTTCTGCTGCTTGACTCGGATCGCGGCGCGCTCGTCCAGACCGGCGACGGGCTGATCTGGCTCAGCGAACTTCAGTTTTCCGATGAGGAGCAGCGCGTTCCGGTGGAGTCTGCGCTGCGCGTTGGGCAGAAGCTGGGTTACGTACTGCAGGATGAAGTGGCCGCCCTGAAACACCGGTTGGCCCAGCTCGAAGAACGTCTTCGCGGATCAGTCTTTCGTGGCGACGACTTCGATGCCTGAGAGGATTGGGCGTCCCGCGCGCGGGGTCAGGTCGAGTTTCAGACTGGCTCCCGCGAGGACGTTCTGGAACTCATGGATCACCGCCACGTTGCTGCCGCCGGATTCTCGCGCAATGTCGACGTTTTCCGCCACGGGTTTGCCCTGCAGGGCGATGTCGAAGACGCGTTCGCCAGGCTGGATGTTGTCCGGTTCGGCGAAGTGCAGACGCACGGTGTAGGACTGTGGCGTGTCTGGCTTTGTCGCGCTGAGTGTCAGAGTGACACTCGTTGCGCCTTCGACGCCCGAACCGGCGACCCATCTGACACCGTCTCCCTGCAGCAGCGATGAGTGGCGGCGGAAGTAGCGCGGACTGTCGGCGGTTACCTTGATTGGAATGGCCGGTGAGGTGCCCCCCCTGTTGGGATAGTCCACCCACAGCGTGCCGGATTCGTCCTGGCGATCACCGGGGGCTCCGAAGTTGACACCAACCCGGCGCACGGCATCTTTCTTTGGATCGAACTTCAACGCGGAGTAGCTCCACACTTCCGACTGTGGAAGATTGACGAGTGCGAGTGATGTAAACAGCGAATATCCGCAACTGCAGCCGTGAGCCATGTTGGGAGCGTTCAGCACGCCATTGGCCGGGATCAGGCTGTTGCGGCAACCACTGCGAAAGCCACTGAGTCGAGACGTGTTTCCCGACTCGATATCGCAGAAGCCGGCGTCGGCGGCGCGAAATGTGATCAAGTGCGGGCTTGCGATTGCATAATTGCAGTGATGCCCGGACTTCGTGAACTCCCACGGAATCTCTTTTCCGGTGACGGGGTGAATCCGAGGCACTCGTTTGCCAGTCATCAGGTTCCAGGACAGTCCAGGTCCGCGCTGATCAATCAGTCGATCGTTCCAGACAATGACGCGGTCCCACAGACTTTCGGGATGTCCACGAAAGCCAACGCCTTCGGACGACTGCTTCCACAACTCTTTTCCATTTCGTCCGTTGACCGCCATGATGCTCGACTTGTTGCTCAACAGGACCACGTCTTTGCCGCCGGAATACGACATCCACGTGCCGATGATGTCCGTTTCCTGCTTCCAGACCAGTTTGCCGGTTTCCAGGTCGATGGCTTTGGCGTAGCGGATATCGGAGGCTTTCGGAATAACGCCGCGGCGTTTCCAGTCCTTGTAGAAACCGGCCAGAGCGCCATCGAACGCAAAAATGCGGTCTGTGCCGACAGACATCACCGGAAAGCTGGCCTCGGCTTCGTGCGACCAGAGTTTGGATCCGGTATGACGATCGACGGCGAGGATTTCGACGGCGGCCTTTGATCCCGCCAGCAATCGCCGTGCGGGCGGCAGCTTGCTGACGTCCTTATCGATCTGACGGAAGACCTCGGCAATCAGCTTGTCTTTGATGACACGAATGCGGCCCCAGTCGTCTTCCGGATTCTGCAACTTGAATTCGTTGATCTGATCGCCGGTCACTGGGTCCAGCTTGAGGCAGCTTTTTTCGTGGACCAGATAAATAGCGTCCTCGACGGCCAGGAAATGATACCCGGCAATCGTGCCTTCAAAGTCGTTGCCGCGGCGACCGGGCAGATAGTTTGCTTCACCTTCGAGCGGCAGTTGCCACAGGATGCGGCCGGTGTAAACGTCGACGGCTGTCAGCTTGCCGGGTCCCTGCAGAAACATGCGTCCGCCGATCACCGCCATACTAGGTCCCCAGAAGTGACGGTTGTAGAACAGACTTCCGTCGGACGCCGGTCCGCCGAACCACAACACACCCAGCGGGGCTTTCACCAGTGTGTCTTGCGACATCAGCGTGTTCGATGCGTCGCCGTATTCGTGAGTCCAGTCGGCTGCGCCTGGCAGCGCACCGGGTCTCGTCAGAACCAGAGAGTCAGCGCCCTGCTTCAATTCCGCCGGGGCGAGTTTCAAGACGCTGGCCATTGCGGCGATCTTCGACTGGTCGGTGCTGCCTCCGAACAGCCAGGCTGATCCGCCATAAGGTCGCAGTATCCGAAATAACTCGCCCACTGCCGCGGGCTGCGTCGTCAGACCAAACTTGTCGGGCGTTTCGCACACGACCAGATGCGCGAGGTAGGGCGGCAACTCATGCTCGAGCGGTTGTCCGACCTGCGCAAGGATCCGCGTTCCGTACAGACCGAGCCGGTCGTACTGTTGCCGCAGCTGGGCAACCCGCCTGGCATCCGGGTCAACCACAACGATCCGCAGTTCTGACTGTCGGATCAATTCAGAGATCAGGCCTCCCGATCCGGCCCCCACGGCCACGCAATAGGCATCGCCCGGGTTCTGCTCTGCCAGCATGGCCGTCACGCGTGCGGACCAGGTCTCGTTCTCGTCCGGCCGCCGTTGTTCGGGGTCCCTGTGAACCGTTGGTTTTGTCTGGGTTCCTCCGAAACAGTGCAGAGCGCCCTCGAGTGTGGTCGCGACCAGACTGCCGTTGGCGGCAATCAGGGATGCGATGTTCTGATCGAACGTGGCTCGCCAGGTAACTTCCGGCGTCTGACCCGACTTCAACGTAAGACCGAAGGCTAGACCGCCCTGGTGACCGTAGACGCGATTTCCGGCCAGCAGGTCAATGACCAGTGGCTTCTCAGCCAACTGCTTTTTCGCAGTCTCGGGTGCGTCGCCGTAGATCGCGGCAACCGGAACGCTCCAGAGCTTTGTCAGGACCGGGACTGTGCTCTTTTTGCCGCGGCGATCCGTGCGTTCGACAAGTTTGACGTCGCTCAGATCGAACGCGACTGCTGCCGCGCCTTCCGCGGCATACATCACTTCACCGCTGAAAACTGGCGTCCGAGTCGACAGGCCAATCTGCTTCTTCGTCGTGGTGTCGTACGTCACGGCTCCGTGAAACAGCCAGCGGCCTGTCGCAGACACGTGGTAATTCGTCACGCCTCGTGTGCTATAGCTGTATTTCCCGAAGCGTTTCGTCTTTCGATCGAACGTGGCGACGAGTGATCGTCCCTGCGGGATGAACAGCGAAGTTTCTGTGGCGGCGAGGTAGCCCTGTGGCGTCAGGTCGTTCAGCGTGACGACATCGTGTGAAACCGTCGTCGCCCGTGCATTGCTGGCTTTCGGGCCATCGAGCGCTTGCCCGGTCGTCGGGTCGAGCGAGTACAGGAATGTCCCCTCGAACGGCCACACACCCACCGTAAAGTGAATCCGCCCATCGACGAGGACCGGTCCGCCGCGGACTGGCCAGACGGAAATGACGCGTTCGCTGCCGATGACCTTGCGGGGCGTCGGTGCCGCGACGAATCGCCACTGTAGTGTTCCGGTCTGCGCGTCGAGGCAATAAAGAGCCCCGTCGTCGGCTCCGAAGTAAACTCGGCCAGCGTGGACCAGTGGTGCGAACCGGACGGGTCCGTCGGCAAAGAACCTCCAGCGTTGCATACCCGCCTGCAGGTCGACGGCCGTGACCGAGTCGTTTCGTGACGAGCCAAAGAACAACGTGTCACCGGCGACCACCGGTTCGTACGACGCATCGAACTGCAGCCGCGGGTCCTCGGGCCATGCGGGCTTGAGTGCCGGCATGGCTCTGGTCCAATGCAGATGCAACGTCTCGGGCAATTCCTCTGGAGTCGCGGCACTGCGCCCGGCGTCGAATCGCCACGTCGGCCAGTCGGTTGCTGTGGCGACGGTCATCGTCGCGGCGAGGAAGCAAACGGTTGAAGCGAGACACCGGCAATAGCTGTGCATAGCACGGCTCCGTGGGGAGTGCGGAGTGAAGAGTTCGAAGTGCAGGAGGTCCTGCCACTTCGCGCATCAACAATCGTCAATCATCAATCGACAATCAACTCCGACTGCCAGCAGGTGGCTCCGGCTTCTGTGCAGACCTCAGCGTCGTCGCACAACTCGGACGCCACGTCGTGGTCTCACGACGACGGGTCGACGCACTGCGGGGCGGACGCGATAGCTTGTCACGAGCCGAGGCACCACGACGATGTGGGCTGACCTGGATGAACCGCCGGCCAGATACGTTGTTTCCGATCCTGATGCACCGCCGGATTGAATCTCGCGGATGACTCGGTTGCTGACGCCGGACTGCTTCAGAGTGATCAGAGCATCTGGACTCAGGTCAAAGCGACCGCCGCGGGATCGTACGGCGGTGATAATCGCGTCGTCACTCAGGCCGCCGCGACGCATGCGAATCAGGTCGTCATTGGTCATCTCAGGCTGAGAGTCGAGCACGCCTTCGGCATACTCGGCCCGCAAGATTGCCGCATCTCGTTCGTCCCTTGCGTTGCCAACAAGTGCTCCTGTCACTCCGCCTGCAACCGCACCAATGGCAGCCCCGGCCGGGCCGTGTCCGCTTTGATGACCGATGATCGCGCCGGCCGTCGTTCCCACTGCAGAACCTGCCAGGGAACTTCTTTGCGTGTGATTCATACTGCTGCAACCGGTCGCTCCAAGTGCAAGCAGCGAACTGACTGACAGGACGCGGATGATGTTTTGCATGCGGGATTCCTTCCAAGCAGAAGTCCGAGTTGTTCTCTAAGACTTAAACCCCGCGTCCGGCGTTTCGCCGCCGCATGACACATCGCGAATCTCCGGTTTTGTAAGAGTTACAGAGCTGACGATTCTCCGTGCGCCTGATGAGACGCTTCCCAACTGCCGCCGGCTTTGCGCACGTCGCTGCTTCTTTGCCTTACCGGAAAAACCAGTCGACCTGATTGCAGAAACACGGCCAGTCGTGCCGATTTCTGCTCAAGACGGGTCGATCAATTCTCCAAAGGCAAGGAAGCCACATGGTTCGTCACACTCTGCTGTGGATGCTGGTCGTCGGTCTTGCGGGCTGTGAAGTCGCGGAAGCGATTCTCGAATCCGTTGCTGAGAACTCCGCTCCTCCGCCATCGTTGACGATTCCCGCGGATCAGTCGGCCGGCGATGTCGCGCCCAGAATCCAGGCAGCGTCCGCGAGTGGTACGGGGCAGTTGACGGTCTGCTCGTTCAACATCCAGTTCCTGGGCAACTCACGCGAACGCGATGACCGGGCACTTGCCGGTGTCGTGGCTCCGTACGACATCGTCGTGGTGCAGGAACTTGTTTCGCCGCCTTTTGCCGGACAATTCCCAGATGGAACGTCGTTGAAGCCGGACGCCGAATCCGCCGAGTTCTTTGCGGAAATGTCGAGTCTCGGGTTTTCGTATGTGATGTCGGAAGAAGACACGGGTACCAGCGACAAGATTCACCGCAATGGCTCGTCCACCGAATGGTGGGTCGTGTTCTACAAGCCGGGTCGTGTATCAGTGGCGAGTGACCTGCCATCGGGGTACCTGGCGGCCGATCGATCGAACCATGAGCACTTTGAACGCGTGCCGTACGCGTTCGGGTTCCGAACACCGGACGAGTCGCTCGACTTTGTCTTGATCTCGGTCCACCTGAAGCCGGGAGCCGGTCCACGGGAACGGGCTCGCCGCAAAGAAGAACTGGCTGCGATCGCGGCCTGGATCGACGCACACGATCAGGCCGAGCACGACTTCATTATTCTCGGGGATATGAATATCGAAAACGCTTCCGAGCTTACGTCGGCTACGCCCCCCGGCTTCGCTTCTTTGAACGACGAGTGCCGCCCCACGAACACCAACATTCGTGGCCCGAAACCGTACGACCATGTCATGTTCAACTCGACATTCACCGGTGAGATCGATCTGGCGTACGACATGACTGTCGTCGATCTCGTCAACGAAATGCGTGACGACTGGACCCTGGCCGCTCCCTATCCGGGCGAACCGTACAACCACAATGAGTTTCGGAAGTTCTATTCCGATCACCATCCTGTCGTCTTCCGTCTGAACATTCCGACGCAGGACGACGACGCCCCGGTGCGAGTCGCTGGCGGGAGCTAAACACTCGACATGCAATAGACTGTTTGAAGTCGGGGATAGCAGACGCACTCGGCAACGCCGCAAAGAGTAGTTCCGGGCCGAAGGCCCGTGAATACGAGCCCGAGGCGCCAGCGAGTGAATCGTCCGGAATGCACTCGCTTGCGCTTCGGGCTTGTATTGTCCGGCTCGGGCGTTGCGCTCTCGAGGAGTCGGATGTCCTGGGTCGAGTCTGTAGACTCTGACCAACCGCCGCGTTACGTCGTACAAACACGACGACGAAATGCGACAGTTACGCAGAGCATCTTCGGCTGATAGGCCCAACTCCTTCCGATTGCGATCACATCATGGACCGACCACGAAATATCGGTGAACTCAAGCAGAGCGGATATCAAACGATCGGCGTCAAAGCAGAAATGCGGCGGAACCTGATCCGTAAACTCAAGTCAGGCGTGCCACTGTTTCCCGGCATACTGGGTTACAACGAAACCGTTCTGCCTCAAATCCAGAACGCCATCCTGTCACGCCACGACATGCTGTTCCTGGGGCTGCGCGGGCAGGGCAAGACTCGCATGCTGCGGATGCTTGTTGAGTTTCTCGATGACGCCATTCCGGTCGTGGATGGCTCGGACATCAACGATGACCCGATGACTCCGCTGTCGAAGTACGCCCGGGACCGAGTCGCCAACGAGGGCGACGACTGCCCGATTGAATGGATTGGTCGCGACCGTCGCTATCACGAGAAGCTGGCGACGCCCGACGTCACCATTGCCGACCTGATCGGCGAAGTCGATCTGATTCGACACGCCGAGGGGCATCACCTGGCGAGTGAAGACGTCATGCACTTCGGCCTGATTCCGCGGAGTCATCGAGGTATCTTCTGCATGAATGAGCTGCCGGATCTGAGTCCGAAGATTCAGGTCGGTCTGTTCAATGTGCTGGAAGAGCGCGACGTCCAGATTCGCGGCTTCACAGTCCGGCTGCCGCTGGACCTGTGTCTGGTCTTCAGTGCGAATCCCGAGGACTACACGAATCGCGGACGAATCGTCACTCCGCTGAAAGACCGCATCGGCTCGGTGGTGCGCACGCATTATCCGTTGACTCGACAACTGGGCGTTGAGATCACTGACAGCAATGCCTGGTGCGATCGTAATTCGGACGTTCAGGTCTACGTGCCGTTTTTCGTCCGGGAAGTGATCGAAGAAACGTCGAGACTGGCTCGCAACAGCCCGCACGTGAATCAGGCTTCGGGCGTCAGCGTGCGGATGTCGATCGCCAATCTGGAAAACGTTACCTCGAATGCCGAGCGTCGCGGTCTGCTGCTCGAAGAGCCACACACCGTTGCCCGCATCAGCGACCTGCACCACATCGCAGCCAGTTCACGCGGAAAGATGGAACTCGCAATGAGCGAGGAGCCGGGTGAAGAGGATCGACTGCTGATGCGGCTGGTCGCTGAAGCCGTGCGAAATGTCTTCGACGAATGGTTCAAACCAAAGCAGTTCCGCAGTCTGGTCGAGTCATTTGAAGCGGGCGACCCCGTTCAGGTCGGCGACAGTGTTCCGTCGCTGCAGCTCGTGTCCCAATTCGATGCCGTTAAGGAATTTGCCAGCAGCCTGCCCAGCCTGGCGAATGGCATCGAGCCGGACCTGCCAGGTGAGGAATTCCGCGTGCCTCTGCTGGCGTCCGTGGCCGAGTTTATTCTCGAGGCCCTCCACTGCCATAACCGGCTGAACAAGAAGTCCGCGGAAGGTGGCAGCAGCTATTCGATCTGACGCGTCTACCAGCGAAAGAGCCCAGTGCCCCAGGTTAATCCCGCTCCAAACCCGCACATCAGAACGACGTCTCCGGGTTTGATGCGGTCATCCTGCAGGCCTTCGTCCAGGCAGATTGGAATTGAGGCCGCGGACGTGTTGCCATACTGATCGAGATTGACGGCAACCCGGTCCGCGGGAATGCCGAGCTTCTCCATCGCCGTGTTGACGATCCGCACATTGGCCTGGTGAAGAATGAACAGGCTGACGTCAGCAACAGTCAGGCCGGACTTCTCCAGCACAAGCTCGATCGACTCCTGTACGATTCGGACAGCCCATTTGAAAACGTTTCGACCGTCCATCTTCAGGTAGTGATTACCGGCGGCGAGGTCTTCGGGGGTATTGCAGTGCAGCGTCCCGCCCGCCGTGCATTCGAGCAACGGACCGCCCTTGCCGTCCGAGCCCAGCTGATAGCACAACAGGCCCTGAGTTTGCTCACCTTTACCGACCAGAACGGCTCCGGCTCCGTCTCCGAACAGTGGAGCGATCGTGCGGTCGGACTGGTCGACAATGCGGCTGTTCGTATCCGCGCCAATGATCAGCGCGAGCTTGCTGTTGCCTGTTGCGACGAACTGCGATCCCGTGGCCAGTGCGTACATGAAGCCGGAACAGGCGGCCTGAACGTCCAGCGCGGCGCAGTCCAGACCGAGTCGATCCTGGACAAGGCAGGCTGTCGACGGGCACAGGAAGTCGGGCGTAAAGGTACCGATGACCAGCAGGTCGATGTCGGCTGGGTCAGCGCCGGCCTGTTCGATCGCGCGTTCCGCGGCACGCAGGGCCATGTCGCTGGTCGCCTGCCCTTCGGGAGCGTGCCGGCGTTGCAGAATACCGGTACGCTGGCGAATCCACTCGGGGTCAAAGCCGCGTTCAGATTCCAACTGTTCGTTGGTAATGATCTGATCCGGAACATACGAGCCGCAGCCCAGAATCTGGACACCGGTCAGGGAGCAGGTTCGGTCGCTGACCAGCGTGCGCTCAGAAGGTCCGGTCGATTTCACGTCAGACTTGTCGTTGCTGGAAGTAGCGGAACTCTCAGCCGGGGGAATGGTTTGCACCATTGAGTTCTGGCTCCAGAATGAACTGGCTCAACCGGGAACCAGACATGCTTGCGATCAGGCGGCAGTCGCACAACCGGGACACTCCGGGTGTCGAGGGGCGGGGAGTATACTCCTGCCTATTCCGTAAGACCAGACACGTCAGCAGCGGTCGTCACCATTCAGATCGTGAGATGTCGGGGCTCTCGGCTCGCGGCACTGTCAGGAGTCAGACGCAATGATCGGCAGCTTTGTCAGAAACTACATCGACCGGCATCGGAACCGTACGAATCAGATTCTGCACGTCATCGGTGTCCCCGTGACTTTCGTCGTGTCAGTTGTGTTTCTTGTTCAACAGAACTGGTCAGTTGCAGCCGGATGCTTCGTCGTCGGGTACGTTCTGCAGTTCATTGGACACGCAATCGAGGGCAACGACGCTGGCGAAGCCATCCTGGTCAAAAGGCTACTCGGCCGGCCGTATCGCGAGTTTGGCCCTCAACCTGACGAAGTGTCAAAGTCTTCCGATTAGCTGGTCGATATCACCTGTAGCGGTCTTAACGCGCACGTAATCCGCGCTGCGCTGACCGTCACAGGGGCGACGCACGATGTCTGTGTCCAAATTTGTCTTCTTGTCGTTGTTTTGCATAATTTCTATCTCCGGCTGCGCGCAGGTGGACGAGACCCAGTACATCGTCAAGCCAGACATGACTCAAAACGAAGTTGATCAGACTTGGTATCGCGACCGCGCCACGCAGATTGACTGGCCGAATGTCGGTTCCGAGCTGCCCGAGGAAGTCAGTCTCTCCGGCCAGCCCCGCACGCTTCTGCACCCACAAAAGGACCAGATCCGTGACATGCCGCTCGGCGAGTGCCTGAGGCTGGGTCTTGAGAACAGCACGATCATTCGCAGCAAAGGGGCGTTTCTGTCTGCCGGGAACTCGATTCTCTCCAACCCCAATGGATCCCCGAGCTTCTACGACCCGGCGATCCAGGAAACCGGCGTTCTTTTTGGCAGCAGGGGTGTCGAGGCCGCGCTGTCTGAATTCGACGCTCAGTTTGCGACAACAACCGTGTGGGGTCGCAATGAGTTGATTCGCAACAATGCTTCCATCGACGGAATCTCTGGAAACTCAACGAGCGAAACGGCCAGTCTGGAGTCGAGCCTGTCCAAGACTTTCGGGTTCGGCGGACAGATCGAACTGCAACACAACGTGAACTACACGGGACGAAATTTACCGCTCCCGGCCTTCGCGTCGGTCTATTCCGGCAATGTGTCAGCGGAATACCGTCATCCACTGCTGGCGGGTGCCGGCGCCGAATTCACTCGCATCGCCGGTCCAATTGCCAATGCTTTCGGAGGCCTGTCGGGCGTCACGCAGGGGGTTGTGATCGCACGCATCAATCAGGACATCGCGCTGTCCGATCTTGAGCAGAACGTGACGGGTCTCGTGCGCGACATCGAATACGCCTACTGGGAGCTGTACCTGCAATACCGCACGTACGACACCATCGTGGCGGCCCGTAACAGCGCTCAAAAAACCTGGGACGTGGCCAAGAAAAAACTCGACGTTGGCGGGATCGCGGGCTTCAGTAAGGAAGACGAAGCTCAGGCGCGAGACCAGTATTTCCTTGCTCAGGCGCGGTCACAGGAGGCACTTTCGCAACTCTACAAGAGCGAAGCGGCGATGCGCCGTTTGATTGCGCTTCCCGTGAACGATGGTGCGATCATCCGTCCGTCCGACGAACCTGTGACGTCGAAGATCGAGCTCGACTGGCCCAGCAGTGTGGCGTCCGGGTTGACCAATCGCGTCGAATTGCGACGGCACAAATGGAACATCAAGAGTCTCGAACTTCAGCGCAAGGCGGCTCAAAGTCTTGTCCGACCGAGGCTCGACTTCATCGGCAGCTACAGCGTCAATGGATTCGGCGACCGTCTGCTCGACTACGACGACGGGGTATCCGGTGTTAGCCCAAGCAACATGTATGGAAACCTTGTCGACGGGGATCAAACGGGCTGGAGTTCCGGTTTTGTTCTTCAAATGCCGCTGGGACTGCGATCCGCGCGAGCTCAGGTGCAGAACATCGAGTTGCGACTGAGTAAGGCGCGCGACGTCCTCGCTGCTCAGGAACAGGAAATCGCTCACGAGATCGGTTTTGCATTTCAGGAACTGGCTGAGAAGTACGTGACGACTCAAACGTACCTGAACCGTCGCCTGGCGGCGGAACAACGAGCCGATCTGATGTGGAAGAACTTCAAGGGCGGGACGTACACGTTGGACCTGTTCCTGCGGGCTCAGGCAAGTCTCGCGGAAGCTGAAGTGGCGTACTATCAGGCTCTGGTTGAATACAACCTGGCCGCGGCCGACTTGCAGTACCGACAGGGCACGCTACTGCGATACAGCAATGTCTACATGGCCGAGGGCGAGTGGGATGCCGATGCCTGGAATGACGCTCACCGCCGCGCCTCCGCACGGACCCATGGATTCGACGCATCGCCCTACCTGCACACCGAACCGGAAGAATTCGTCCTGCCCCAACTGGCCATACCTTCCTCCGAGTCAGATGACACCAATGAGGAGCCAGGCGTCGTGAATCCGGAACAACCCGCGGCTGACCTCGAGAACGCACTTCCATCGACACTGCCCGAGCCGCTGAAGCCGGCTCCAGACTCTAAGCCAGCCCCGCGCAAACCCGCTCCGCTGCCCAGACTTCCGGCACAGCCGGTGAATCCCGTTAACGAAGCGCCCAGGACGCATGACCTGCATGGACTGTTTGATGCCAGTCCGAGCGTCGAAGTGAAAACCCGGCGCCAAGTCAGCCGACACGCGGAGAAGACCCGTTCCAGCGCGTTGCCAGTGTTACGTGCCGAAGTGCCGGCGGGGGATGACGAGGGTTTTGTGCCACCACTCAAGGCGTCCGCAGGAAGCCGCACGCGCGTGCGCCGGAAGTGATCTGACATCTGTCTGCTGAGTAAGGCGTGCGGCAGTTGAGAATTTACCAACGCCCCCGACTTTACGTCGGGGGTTCTCGCGTCTTTGCACTACCGATTGGGTAGTGCAGAAACGCGAGGACCCCTGAGATAAACTCAGGGGCGGTAAATTCTCATCTACCGCACGCCTAAGCAAACTCAGAAGTCGGTCCCTAACCAGCACTCAGGGCCTACTGTTCCTCCACTCGCAGGCCGGCAGCGTCCCGCGGGTCAATGACTTGGAGTCGTGTCTCCGGCATCAAAGCCTCCAGGTCGGGCAGGTCGTAGTTTCGTAACGCCCCGTGAACCGTGTTTGCCAACTGACGCTTTGTCAGCGCCGTGTGGATCACGCTGCTCCAGTTGACCAGACCACTCTTCAGCTCGACATTCCGGAACAATGTCGGTTCGACGACCGCTGCGTGCAGAGCCGGCACGGTCAGTTCGCCGACCGCTTTCAGATCAACTGGCTCGTCCAGCTGCAGATGACGCTGCAGCCAGCGGGCGGCAATGAGAATCTCTTCCGCGCGCATCCCGACAAATGATTCGCCCAGCATGTACGCGACAAAAAACTCCGCGGTGTTCGGACCAAGGACACCGGACAAGGATCCGAACCGCCACGGCCGCATGGCTGTTTCACCGATACCGGAGACGTCGATCGCCAGCACTGTCGCCCCGTCCTGCATCAGCTTGCGTAAGTCCCCATCAGCACCGGCTGCGACATGTTTCCCGTCACCGTGCAGATAGATCACGACCCTCTTCGAGTTCTCGCTCGGTCTGAAGAGAAGCGCCGGCAGCGTCAGGTCATTCACGACCAGAATCAATCGCTCGATCTGACCGCCATCCGTGACGACCGGAGCCAGCCGAATCACTTGCGGCTCGTCGAGTTCATCGACCGGACGAATCCCCGCCGTCTGTCGCACGAGTTCCCTTCGGGCCTCGTCACTCAGCGAATCCCATTGCGACGTGCGTTTCGGCAGCAGCCATTGTTCCTCCTCCTTGTAGAGGTCAAACAATGACTTTGCGCCATGCAGCAGCACCTGTCCTTTTGCTGTGCAGCGGAGATTCGCTTCCGGTTCGGTTGCAACGTCCTCGGGCTCGACTACTGCATCGTCTTTGCCCAGCAGCCAGCGACGCATCCATCGCGTCATCGCCACTCGTAGTTTCGAATTGTATCCGTGCTTCGCGTCCGCTTCGGCCAGATCGACGCGTTCCGAAAAGCCGAGCCGCGAGTACACACGTTTGATCTGCCGAAACGCGATCCAACTCCCCTCGATCGGCACAAAGTCCTGGGTCGCCGCAAGAATCAATGTCGGTTTCGGTGCTCGCAGGATCGCATAGTCGGGGTGATCCAGACCGTACCTGATCTGAGCGAAGATGTTCTGCTCGGCATCTCCGGGACCGGGCCGGTCATTCTTGATGCGCGTCGTGGTGACGAAGTTGCCCGGTGCGGCCGCAACGATGCGCGAGTCAATCGCCATCAGATAGCTCGTCAGCAGACCGCCGCCCGAGTTGCCCGTGCAACCGATGCGATTCGGAATGATGTCGTCCCGGCTTTGCAGGTAGTCGATGCTCCGTCTGCCGTCGTGAATGCGGTACGTTGCCAGGCCGCGACCGAGCAGGATGGGTGCGATTCCCGTCACGTTGTGGTCGCCGGTCGGCCCGAATTCTCCCTCGCTGGTCGGATGCCCGGACTCGTCGTGCTTGAGCACCTGTTTGCGTTCGCCCTGGCCGACCGGGTCATAAATCAACGCGGCGATGCCATTCCGCGCCAGTAGAATGCAGGCCTTCTGATAGACCCCGGCAGCCTTTCCGCTGGGAGTGTGGCCGCAGGGAAACAGCACGGCCGGATACGGAGCCGCCGTTTTCGGCAGGTAGAGATTCGCGGTCACGGGAAAGCCGGGCTGGCTCTCGTAGATGACGTTCTCGACCCGGTAGCCATCGCGTTCGAACTGACTCACTGTGCGGGCCATCAGCGGCGAGCGGCGAGGGAAACCACCGAGTATCTCGACAAAACGACCGCGCATGTCCCGCTGCCAGGCAAGCACCTGCTCGGGTGTCTTCAACGATTCATAGACTTCCAGCCGCCGATCCAGGGCCGCATGAGCCCGACGACGAAAATGGTCGCGAAGCATGTCATGCACTTCCGGACGACTGCGATCCAGCAGTGTCCAGGCGTCCTCGGCCCGAACAGCGCCGAACTGCAGCGCGACGTACAGGCAGCAGCATGTCGCGCAAAGCGACGCACGTAACGCAATTCCTGAGCAGATCGATCTCATATTGGGATTCCTGACGTGCATACACAGTCGGACGGCTCATGGGCAGCGGAAGTGGACTGTGATAAAAACCGCGCGAGTCCTCAAACCAGCCGGTTTCATCAGGCACACGAGACAGCACATGACATTCACACGCACCGAGATTCTTCGTCGCTTGAAGCAGCGTATTGATGACGGCATTCCGATCGTCGGCGGCGGCGCGGGGACGGGGATCAGTGCCAAATTCGAGGAAGCTGGCGGGATCGATCTGATCATCATTTACAACTCAGGCCGCTTTCGCATGGCGGGCCGAGGTTCACTGTCGGGCCTCATGCCCTACGGCGACGCGAACGCCATCGTGATGGACATGGCCAGCGAAGTACTCACGGTCGTCGAAGACACGCCGGTACTGGCGGGAGTCTGCGGCACGGATCCGTTTCGCCAGATGCCCTGGTTCCTGAAGCAGGTGCACGACATCGGATTCGCGGGGATCCAGAATTTTCCGACGGTGGGTCTGATCGACGGCGTGTTGCGAGCGAATCTCGAAGAGACTGGCATGGGCTACGACAAGGAAGTCGAGCTTGTTCGGCTTGCGCGGGAAATGGACTTCTTCACAACGCCGTACTGCTTCAACACCGCCGAAGCCGAACAAATGGCCGACGCCGGAGCAGACGTTGTAGTGGCTCACATGGGCTTGACCACGAAGGGTTCAATCGGAGCTGGCACGGCAAAATCACTCGACGAAAGCGTCCGCCTGGTGCAGGACATCACAGACGCCGCTCGCAGTGTCCGAGACGACGTAATCGTCCTGTGCCACGGAGGCCCGATCGCAATGCCCGAAGACGCCGAGTACGTGCTGCATCGAACAAATTACGTCCACGGTTTCTACGGAGCGTCGTCGATGGAACGTCTGCCTGTGGAAACAGCGTTGATCGAACAGGTCCGCAGCTTCAAAGCGATTCGCTTCAAGGAGCGTCCATGAACGCGCCGGTTCACACGTTGCGTCGCAGGACTGATCGCTCATGCAACCGGCCACGCGTTGACGTCGGTGACGCGTCCACACCTGTTGGCGTGAATTCGAACGGCACGACACACTGCCGTTCGCGTTCAATCCATCGATACGCGTTCTCAATGAGCGCATGCGGAATATGCAGGAGGAACGCCAACGACGTCACTGGGCCGGTCACGGCAGTCTGACTTCGAGGCTGTTTGACTCCGTGGCATCAACGCTGACGGACTCTTTCAACACGATTGGCTCAGGAACGTCTGTCTGTGTCTGATCGCCCATGAGTGGAATAATCGTGACGCTATGTTCGCCGGCAATAGCCCCGTCAACCATTCTGCCGTCATGCATTGTCTGCAGTGTGAAACTTCCGTCTTCTTTGATTTGCCCCATCGTTGTCCACTCCGCATTCTCCACGGAAATCAATTGAATCATTCCGCCGGGGTATGGTTCTCCCTCACTATTCAAAACTTTTCCCGTTACGGCGTATAGGGTCGGTGCTGGTGTCGCGGGAGGTCCCTCGGCACCACAGCCCATTGCGCACAGGGCGATCAGGTACGGCATCAGGCGTGTCGACGTCATGCTTAAAACTCTCCTACAACGTTGCCATCTCGTGGATCGCAGGCATAGCCCCAGACTCTGTCGTCCATGCTGGCACTCAGAAACTTGACGTGTCCATCCGCCGCACAAATGTGGATTCCGGCTGTGTGTGGCGACTGTGCCCGACTGGGATCGCAACCCGTATTCCACGGAACAGTCGTCTGAAACTTGAAACACGGGGGATACCCTGACGACGCCGGATTCTTGGACGACGTATTGGTACAGAAAATCGGTCGCCAGACGCTGTTTGAGTCTGCCCACAGGCTTCCGTACATAAAAGCCAGGTTGCCCGTCCAGCCGCAGGTGGCGTAGGCCTCAGTGAACAGGATCGTATTTGACGTCCCGTCCTGAAATGTTGCGGGGATTCTGTTAACTCCCTCTGTCGAGCCGGTCTGCGGATTTCCGAATGCGTAGTAGTTCGCCACGTAATTGGCGGCTCCCCAGTTATTGGCGCCACCGTAGGTCGTCATGCATTTACCAACATTGTTGGATTGATCGTCCGGGCAAATGAGAGCGGGGATCACTCGGGCATACTCCAATCCAGCATAGGTCTGATCCGCGTCCAGTCGCTGGTAAATCGTCGATTGGTCCATGTACGGAAGTAACCAGTGAAACACGGTGCGTCCGTACGGCCCCTTGAACGGGCCAGACGCTGTCAGCCGAGACGTCGCCGACCGTGCCGTGAGTGGCGGGAGGTTGTCGAACGCGTCGTGCAGGTTGTGGATTGCAATCCCGAGCTGCTTCAGTTTGTTACGGCATTGAGTTCGTCGTGCCGCACCTCGCGCCTGTTGCACGGCGGGAAGCAGAAGTGCCACGAGTATTCCAATGATTGCGATCACCACAAGCAGCTCGATCAGCGTGAATCCGCGACGAGCTTCTTGACGCGTTGTTGAGAGACTCTGTCTGCGCATGCGATCACTCCACGAGGTGTTTGGGATGACGAAGACCCTTGAGTTGATCCGAGGACCGTCAAACTTCAATCTCCAACGGAAGGCTAGCACAAATAAGCAGATCCGGGATCCTGATGTTTCATGACACCGAATGTTGTCGCAGTTCTTCTGCAGGCCATTGTCGTGGATAAAGCCATTCTCGTGGATAAAGACAGCGACAGTCGACTCGGTGGTCAATCCTGGCGGGGCCGGAGCAGGATACTGCGTCATTGCCGGTTCATGCTAATCTCCGTGCGGAGTCTCGTTCCGGTTGGAGGTGCCCGCGTGCTGATTCGAATTTCAATTCTGTCTTTGCTGACGGCGTGGACTGCAGCCACGATGGCCGATGACGCCGCCGCCGACGTCGTGTTCGAATCCTCCGTTGCCGGACTGCTCGTTAATCGGTGTGGAGAATGTCACAACGCGAAGCGGCGTGAGGGTGAGCTTGATCTTTCCTCGGCGGCCGGTGTCCATGTTGGCGGCGAGTCAGGAGAGGCGGTCAGTCCAGGAAAGCCGCGCCAGAGCCTGTTACTCAGCCGTGTGTTGTCGGGGGAGATGCCGCCGGAAGGGAAGACGCCACTGACGCAACATGAAGTGGATGTGATTCGTCGGTGGATCGCCGGGGGCGCGAAGTACCGAAATCCGCCACGGGTTGAACGCCATGTGACGCAACACGATGTCATCCCGATTCTGCTGCTGCGCTGTACGGCATGCCATGGAACGAGACGTAAGGAAGGCGGTCTTGACCTGCGCACTCGCGCATCCATCCTGAAGGGTGGAAAGTCCGGGCCGGTGGTTGTCCCCGGGGACGCTGAAAAGAGCCATCTGATTGAGCGAATCCGCAACGAAGAGATGCCACCGCGACGGCAGCTCGTTTCCGTCAGCGTTAAACCGATGACGGACTCCGAACTGACGACGATCGAACGTTGGATCCAAACCGGACTACCCGAAGCGGACGCGCCGCCGAGACGTGCAACGGTCAGTGATGAATCGCGCCAGTTCTGGTCGTTCGTTCCGCCACGGAAAGTTCCACTCCCCAGGAACGAGAGACGTTTTGACAATCCAATCGACGCGTTCATCGAGCAGAAGTTGAATCAGCACGAACTCTCGATCGCACCGCCGGTAGATCGTCCCGCGCTGTTGCGGCGAGTCTGCATTGATCTGACGGGGTTGCCTCCGACTATCAAGCAGCTTGACGACTTCCTGAAGGATGAGCGGCCCGATGCGTGGGCTCGGCTGATTGACCGACTGCTGGATTCGCCACGGTACGGAGAACGCTGGGCTCGGCACTGGCTGGACGCTGCCGGTTATGCGGACTCCGAAGGGGCTCAGAACGAAGACCGTGTGCGGTCACATATCTGGCGGTACCGGGACTACGTCATTCGCGCGTTGAATGCGGACAAACCCTACGACCGCTTTCTGCTGGAACAGATCGCCGGTGATGAACTGGCGGACGTCGAGCACGCGACCGAAATCACTCAAGAATTGTATGACAACCTTGTCGCGACAGGCTTCCTGCGGACCACGCCCGATCGCACCTTCGCTGACATCACGAATTTTGTGCCGGACCGGCTGGAGGTCATTGCCGATGAGGTGCAGGTCTTCAGCTCGGCGGTGCTGGGGCTGACGATTCAGTGTGCCCGCTGCCACGCGCACAAGTTCGACCCGATCTCTCAGCGCGACTATTACAGTCTGACTGCGATCCTGAAGGACGCTTACGACGAGCACGACTGGCTCAAATCACAGGGCCCTCGAACGCTGCCGTTTGTCACCACCGCCGAACGTCGCGAGTGGGAACAGCACCAGAAGGCAATCGCAGATAAAGTGGCCACGTTACGGAAACAACTGGAATCCGAATCTGACGACGCTCGGAAAAAAGAGATCGAGGCACAGATCAAACAGGCCGAGTCGGGTAAACGTCCGGAGCTGCGGATCCGTGCATTGTGGTCGCGGGGAGAACCGTCGCCGACTTACCTGTTGCGCCGAGGCAATTACGAGACTCCCGGTCCGCTAATGCAGCCAGCAGTTCCGACCGTGTTGACGAGTGATGCCGCTGCGTTCGAGGTTCGGCTGCCCTGGCCGAAGGCCGCTAAGACCGGGCGTCGCCTGGCACTGGCCCGCTGGCTCACGAATCCGAATCACCCGCTCACAGCGCGCGTGCTGGTGAATCGGGTCTGGAAACACCATTTCGGTCATGGCATTGTGAGGACGCTGGACAACTTCGGCAAAACCGGGGCTCGGCCCACGCATCCTGAACTGCTCGACTGGCTGGCTGTCGAATTCATGCAGCAGGGCTGGAGCATCAAGTGGTTGCACCGACTCATCGTGACCTCGGCGACGTATCAGCAGACGTCACGTCTGCCGCAGGACGATGACCTTCCCAACGAGCAGCTTCGAACCGAACTGCTTTGGGGCATGCCACTGCAGCGCATGGAGGCGGAAGTTGTGCGGGACACGCTGCTGAGTGTTGCCGGACAACTCGATCTGACGCCGTTCGGTCCGCCGGATGCTGTTGATGAACGACCGGATGGTCTGGTGACATCGCGGCGTACGTCGGCCGGTTGGCGTCGCAGCATCTATGTCCAGCAGCGACGCACGAAGATTCCCACACTGCTGGAGAACTTTGACTTTCCGCAGATGGGGCCGAATTGTCTGGAACGGGGCGAGTCGATTGTCGCGCCTCAGGCTCTGCATCTGCTGAACAACGCGATGGTGCACGAACTGGCCGGACACTTCGCGACACGCGTCAGCAGCATTGCTGGCCCGGACCGCATTCAACGAGTGCGAATCGTGTATCGTCTGGCGATGAGTCGCGCACCGACGGACGAGGAAACGCAAGTTGGTGTTGAGCTGCTTGAGCAGTTCCAGATGCGCTGGGAGGCGAGCGGTTTGACGGAATCGGACGCTGCGAAGAAGTCGCTGGCCAGCTTTTGTCACGGTATCATGAACTCGGCGGCGTTTCTGTACGTCGATTAAGGACTGATCGAATCAACGATGGATCAACCTGCCCGACAATTCTCCCGGCGCCATTTATTCGGAAACGTCGCATCCGGCATGGTGACCGGTGCGCTGGCGGGTCTGTTGAACCAGGACGTCTTCGGCGCCGGCGACACACTGCAGGGAACAAGGACGCACCATCCGCCGCGTGCAAAGTCCGTCATCCATCTGTTTATGAATGGTGGACCCAGTCAGATGGACCTGCTGGATCCAAAGCCGGAACTCACGAAGCATCACGGCGAGGACTACTTCAACCGCATCGCTGGCGAGGTCGAATTCCCCGGTGCGGCCGGAGCGCTGATGCGCAGTCCGTTCCAGTTCGCTCAGCACGGCGAAAGCGGGATGTGGATTTCTGATGTGATGCCGCATCTGGCGACGCAGGTGGATCGGCTTGCTCTGATTCGGTCGATGCAGACGCCGAATCTCACTCATGAGCCGGCTCTGTACGTGATTCAGTCGGGCAGCGAATTCACCGGTCGCCCTTCTCTGGGTGCCTGGGTCAGTTATGCGCTCGGGTCGGAAAATCGCAATCTGCCGGCGTACGTTGTGCTGGATGATCCACTCGGCTTGCCGGTCAATGGAATCGACAACTGGCAGGCCGGGTATCTCCCGCCGGATCACCAGGGGACTCGGTTCCGGGCAACCGGTTCGCCTGTGCTCAATCTGGAACGGGACTTCGACGAACCCGATTCTGTCACGTCGCTGGAACGTGAACTGATCGCCCGGCTGGACCGCATCCACCGCCGTGATCGGCCGGGTCGGCCGCAACTGGGTGCGAGGATGGCCAGCTACGAATTGGCCGGCCGCATGCAACTGGCCGCCAGCGACGCACTCGATCTGACACAGGAGAGTGCGGACACACATCGTCTCTACGGGCTCGATCAGAAAGTCACAGAGTCGTACGGACGCCGCTGCCTGATCGCGCGTCGGCTGGTGGAGCGTGGTGTCCGATTCGTGCAGCTCTTCATTAACAGCCAGATTTGGGACAATCACAGCAACATCGGCACGTCACTGAATGACGCTTGCCAACGAACCGATCTTCCGATCGCCGGATTGCTCAAAGACCTGAGCCAGCGAGGTCTGCTGGACGAAACACTGATCGTCTGGGGCGGCGAAATGGGACGCCTGCCGATCGCTCAGCTTCCGGGCGACAAGGACCCGAACAAGGCCGGCCGCGATCACAATCGCAACGCGATCTGCACCTGGATGGCCGGCGGCGGGGTGAAAGGTGGAGTCGTTCACGGGGCAACCGATGAACTCGGGTTTTCAGCCGTCGAGGACAAGATCACCGTGGCCGACTGGCATGCGACGATTCTGCATCAGCTTGGGCTGTACCACGAAGAAGTGTTCCTCGAACGCAACGGCCTGAAAGAACGCCTGACCGGCGTGACACCGGCTCGCGTGGTCTCAGAGATCCTCGCGTAGCATCTCCTCGGCGTTGGATTGGCCGCACTGAGGCGGTCGGTGGCACGGTTCAGCCAGAATCAGGACGATGCGAGCCCTATGACTCTGCACCCACTCGATCTGGCTGTTGTACTTGGCTATCTCGCAATCACGCTGGGGCTGGGCTTTGCCATGCGCAAGCAGTCCAGTCGCGAGGAGTTCTTCGCGGCCGGGCGATCGATGGGCCGCATCACTGTCGGGCTGAGCGTCATGGCGACGCTGTTCTCCGCAAATAGCTTTGTCATGTATCCGTCGGCGGCTTACTCAAACAGCCTGCGAGTCGGTATGGCGCTGGTCGCCTTCTGGATGATGGCGCCCGTGGTGGTGTGGGTGTTCATTCCGGTTTACTCGAAGCTGAATTGTCGCACAGCCTATGAGTATCTGGAGATGCGGTTTCACGTCTCCGTGCGGTGCCTGGCGAGTGCTCTGTTCATCCTGCTGAGAATCGCGTGGATGGCTGCAGCGACGTATGCGGCTTCCGTAGCCATCGCCGGAATTTCCGGCATCGATCAGTACGTAATCATCATCTCGCTCGGCGCGGTTGCGATCGCCTACACAATGCTGGGCGGTCTACGAGCCGTCATGTGGACCGACGTGCTGCAGTTCTTTGTGTTCGCCGGCACGATTGTGTTTGCCCTGGGCCTGTTGATCAGCCAGTCGGAGGGCGGCGTCTCGGGCATCATGAGCACGTACTTCGCCGATCGCGACAACCTGCTATTCGATTTCTCTCTCGATCCGACTCTGCAATTCGGGACGATCGCGATCCTGCTCGGTAGCTTCCTGGAGGGACTGTCGGCATTCGGCGCTGATCAGGTCGCCGTACAGCGTTACATCGCTGCGAAAGATGC
Organism: Planctomycetota bacterium; assembly: GCA_963579025.1. GTDB lineage: Bacteria > Planctomycetota > Planctomycetia > Planctomycetales > Planctomycetaceae > CAUZFZ01. The sequence continues at coordinate 70,889 of CAUZFZ010000012.1, forward strand.
TCGCACGTCTCAGTCGGGGTTCGGCATCAACCTGCTTGGAATGGCCATCGTGTTGCCCGGACTGTTGATGATTGGGATGGGGCTTTTCAGTTTCTTTCACCAGCAACCAGCGGTACTCGTGCCGGTCCTTTTGAGTGAACTGCAGGATCCGCAGGGCGACGCTGCTCGCGAACATGCGGTCTTCCTTGAGAGTATGGGCGACCCATCCGGCAGTCTGGCATCCTCAGACGCGTCAGCAACAACGTTCGAGCAAAACGTTCACGGCTACTATGAAAATCGGCCGGATCAGGTTCGCGCAGACATGCTGCGATTCAAGCTGCAGGACCAGGCCCTGGCCCAGTTCGTGCGACTGAAATTTCCGCCAGGCGTTGTGGGTCTGCTCGTGGCCGCGCTGATGGCAGCAACGATGTCGAGCATCGACTCCGGTATTCACTCAGTGACGACCGCTGTCATCATCGACTTCCGAGACCGGCTGTTTCCGCATCTGCGGCCGAAGACCAGTGCCGGCGAGATGCTGTCGGCTCGATGTCTGGTCGTGATCATTGGAGCACTCGCGATTACCCTGGCCTGTTTCGTGGGACAGCTTGGCGACGTCTTCACTGTTGCCAAGAAGACAGTCGGAGCGTTCGCAGCTCCGTTGCTGGCGGTGTTCGTGCTGGGCCTGTTTATCCCGCGGGCCCGGACGACGGGCGTATTTTTCGGAACGTGGATTGGTGCCGCGTTCACTCTGTGGTGGATGAGTCAGAATCCGGACTGGTTTGCGATGTGGTTCTTCCCCGTCGGATTCTTCGGTTCCGTCGGGCTCGCACTGGTGCTGAGCATGCTGCCATTGCCCGGCAACCAGCGATCCAGTGAGCCCACCCTGACCTTCTGGGAAGTCAAACGCCGTCCGCCCCGTTCGTAGTAGCCCGATTTATCGGGCTGGGTGCGATGCGGATTTCTCGCGCACCTCGCGAATTTCGCGCGATCGTCGTCACGTACACAGGCGCCACGGCTGACGAACCGCATAAATGCAGTTACTACGAGCGAAACCGCATAAATGCGGTCACTACGAACGGCTGGTCGCTGGTTTGCTTCGCCGAATTCGCAAAAATGCTCGGATGCCGTCGGAAGGCGGGACTTTATCTGACACTCCATTCCAATCGGACTGCTCAATGCCATCTGTCGCTGCTGCCGCTGACTGGGTCGAACTCGCTGATCAGGTTCTCAACGGACACTCGCTGACAGCCGAAGAAGGCCTCTCGATCCTTAATGCTGACGATTCTGAGTTACCGGCACTGATCGACGCGGCCTGGCGTGTCCGGCGAGAACACTTCGGCAATAGGGTGCACCTGTACTTTCTGAAGAACGCCAAGAGCGGTCTGTGCCCCGAGGATTGTGGTTATTGCTCGCAGAACAAGAACTCAACGGCGCCGATCGAGAAGTACCGGATGCTGGATGCCGAACAGATTCTGGCGGGGGCAAAACAGGCCTACGATTCTCAGGCTCGGACGTACTGCATTGTCACCAGTGGGCGTGGACCGACCGACGGAGAAGTTGAGCACGTCGCGAATGTCGTGCGTCGCGTCAAAGACGAATACGGACTGCACATCTGCTGCTGCATGGGACTGCTGACTTCAGAACAGGCGGGAGTTCTGGCCGAAGCCGGTGTTGATCGCATCAACCACAACCTCAACACGAGTCGCAAGTTCTACGATGACATCTGTTCGACACACGACTTCGACGACCGCCTGGAAACACTGAGGGTCGTGCGGGAGGCCGGCATGGAGCTGTGTTGCGGCATCATTGCCGGGATGGGCGAAGAGCACGCCGATCTGGTCGATCTGGCTCTGGAACTGCAGGGCATGAAGGTCGAGTCGATTCCCGTCAATTTTCTGAACGCGATCCCGGGGACCCAACTGGAAGGGGTCCACAAGCTGAACCCGCGTTTCTGCCTGAAGACGCTATGCCTGTTCCGCATGGCCAACCCGACGACCGAGATCCGCATTGCTGGCGGTCGCGAGATCAATCTGCGGTCGATGCAGGCGATGGGTCTGTATCCGGCGAATTCGTTGTTTGTCAGTGATTACCTGACAACAAAAGGTCAGGCGGCAGCGGACGATTTTCAGATGATCGAAGACCTTGGCTTCGAGATTGTGACCGGCGATCACAGGTCGGCGGAACTGCTGCAAGCGGCTCGCGGCGTGACCGTCGAGTCAGCGTGCTCGTCCGGCGACAGCGCTTCATGCGGGAGTTCCTGTTCGTAGCCCACGTCGCCGCTCGAGCGAAGTTCTGAAATTGCCGTCGCCCTCGGCCGAAGAGATTTACGACGATTTCGTAGTACGCCACTGTTCGCAAAGATCGCGCGCGGCTGCTGGCCAGTCTGGAAATTCGAATGAGAAGCCCTCGGCCAGCAATCGACCTGGAATGACCCGGCGACTCTTCAAAATCAGCTCTGTTTCTGTCCGCAGGAAAGCTGCGCCGATTTCGAGCATCCAGTTGGTCGCCGGTAAACCGAAACGAATTCCCCAGGCTTCACGAATTGAGCGCATGAACTCCGCGTGTGGCAGTGGATTGGGTGACGACAGATTGACAGGACCGTCAACCTGTTCGTTCTGTATAAGCCATTTCACGGCGCGGACGAAGTCCGTCTCGTGAATCCAGGACACGAACTGGTCACCTCGGCCCGCCCGTCCGCCCAGTCCCATGCGGACAAGACGCAGCAATACGTCAAAAATTCCGCCAGCATCCGGGCTCATCGTCATGGCTGACCGCATGGCGACTTTGCGAGTCTGCGGAGTCACTGCGGCGTCCAGTTCCCGCTCCCATGCTGTCGCCACATCAATGCTGAATCGCCAGGTTTCGGGGACGTCAGGTTCATGACCACCGATGATTCCGCTCTTCTCGTCATTCGGGGCATCGAAGCGATGGGCATAGATCGTCGCCGTGCTGGCCTGCAACCAGAGCCGAGGTGGTCGCCGGGCACCCGCGATCGCTGCGCCGATGCTCCGCGTGGAATCGACTCGCGATTCGAGAATGTCGCGCCGATTTTTCGCGTGGTAACGACAATCGACGCTGCGCCCCGCGAGATTGATAACTACGTCGGCCCCGTCGATTTCCTTGTGCCACGGCCCAGCAGACCTGCCATCCCAGAGCATCTGGCATGCCTCGCCATCGACGGGTTTCCTGCTGAGCACGACGACGTCGTGCTTGTCAGCAAGGAAGTCTCGCGTCAGCAGCCTTCCGATCTGTCCCGTTCCTCCAGCGATAACAATTTTCATTTCAGATGCTCCGATGGTGTGTGTCCCAGAGAAGCACTTGGAACCGTCGGAGAGGATGGGCTTTAACCCAGGCCGATTCTGAAGACTGGAAATACAGGCGTCCCAGGCCGTCTGAACGTGAATTTCGGATTCATTCGCCAGGCAGCCCGAACGCTTTCAGCAGTGCGCGATGTGCGACCTCGCCGTTTTCGGCTGAGATGACTGCGCTGATGCGGATTTCGCTGGTGTTGATCATGTCCACGTTGACGTCTGCCTCAGCAAGGGCACGGAACATTGTCTGGCCGACTCCCGTGTGGCTGCGCAGGCCAATTCCCATGACCGACAGCTTTGCAATGTCGCGGGCATGGCTAAGGGTTGTTTCCGGCCAGCGTTCCAGAACTTCGCTGACCAGCAGCCGGCATGCACTGAGCGACTCGCGCGGGACTGAGAACGAGATGCTCGCGCGGCCATGGTGGCTCATGTTCTGTACGATCATGTCGACCATGATGCCACCATTCGCCACCGATTCGAAGACGTGGGCAGCAACACCAACCTCATCCGGCAGGTTGCCGATCGTCACGCGCGACTGTGCGGTGTCGAGCTGCACTTCGCTGACAACAATGTCCTCCATGCTGCCGAGATTCGTGACAACATCCTGCTCAAGCCGAGTCTGGCCTGCGTCTGCCGAGGACTGGTCTGGATTCGAGCAGCCCATCCGAGGCGAAGAGGGGCGAGGTGCGTGCAGTTCAAATCCGCGATGAACGGCCTGCAACGCAGTTTGAGCCAGTTCACGATTAATCTGCACGGAGATTTTGATCTCGCTCGTCGTGATCATGTTGATCCCGACCTCAGCGTCACGAAGCGCTGCAAACATCTGCGCCGCAACTCCGGTGTGCGTCCGCATTCCGGCACCCACGACCGAGACCTTGGACAGATTGGTCCCGTGTCGCACGCAGCCGGCTCCCAGTTCGTCAACGGCTTCCTGTGCGGCGGTCAGTGTTTCCGCCAGGTCGCCTTCCGGGACCGTGAACGACACTTCCGCATCCCCCCCGGGTGAGGGGACATCCTGGACGACCATGTCGATCGGGATTTTTCGCTCGGCCATTTTGGTGAATACCAGACTCATCACACCGGGCCGGTCGGGGATACCGATAAGACTCACGCGAGCTTCGTTCTTCACGATTGCCAGTCCAGTGACAATCGGCGCATCAGCGTCTGCTTCCGGAGCAATCAGCGTCCCCTCGCCATCTGAGTACGACGGCCGCACTCGAATACGAACGTTGTACTTCTTCGCGAATTCAATCGACCGCGAGTGCATCACGCCGGCGCCCACGCTCGCCAGTTCCAGCATTTCGTCGTACGAGATGCAGTCGACTTTTCTCGCATCTTCGACCAGCCGTGGATCAGTGGAGAACACGCCTTCGACGTCCGTGTATATCTCACACAAATCGGCCTGCAGGACGGCGGCCAGAGCGGTGGCAGTCGTGTCGCTGCCGCCGCGGCCGAGAGTCGTGATGTTGAAGTCGTCGTCAATCCCCTGAAAACCGGCAGCGATCACGATGTTCCCGGCGTCCAGTTCCCGCCGCATTCGCTCGGTGGAGATTTCGCGGATCCGGGCTTTCGAGAATGACGAATCGGTACGGACGCCGATTTGAGCACCTGTCAGGCTGACGGCGGGTTCGCCCAGCTTCCTGGCTGCCATGGCCATCAGGGCGACAGATTCCTGCTCGCCGGTGGTCAGGAGCATGTCCATTTCGCGAGCGGGGGGGTCGTCCGTGATTTCGGCAGCAAGCCCGATGAGTTCGTCGGTCTTCTTGCCGCGGGCACTGACAACGACGACAACGTCATGCCCGGCTTGCTTCGCCGCAACCGCTCGGCTGGCCGCCCGCATGATCTTCGAGGCGTCCGCCACACTGGTTCCGCCAAATTTCTGTACAACAACTGACACGGAATCGTCTCGCAGAGAAGGCTATGGAACGGCGAATCAGTCCGAAGCGCGGGCGGAAGATATCAGACGCCCTGCACGCTGCGAACTGACATCAGGCCGGGGATTTTCGGCGTCGCATCACATCGCACAGAGGAATGTCGAGTTGTCAGTTCGCTGGATCGTATTTGACGCTGTCGGGACGGTGATCGAGCCCGTTCCCGACGTTGCCACCGTATACCACTCCATCGGCAGTCAGCATGATTCGCGTTTGTCACGTTCTGAAGTGTCCGATCGGTTTCGTTCCGCGTTTCAGGCAGACGAGGCGGCTGATCGAGCGACGAATCGGCTGATGACCGACGAATCTGCCGAATGCGCGCGTTGGCGCCGAATTGTCAGTGGCGTCCTCGATGACGTGGATGATTTGGACGGCTGCTTTCAAGACCTGTTCGACCATTTTGGTCGCCCCGGTTCATGGCAGTGCTTCGACGACGTCTCCACGACGCTGAAGGATTCCGTGTCGCGGGGCTACCGACTGGCGATCGCCTCAAACTTCGACCGGCGTCTACACGCGATTTGCGATGAGCTTGGAGAGCTACCGTTGTTCGAGGAACGCGTCATTTCTTCAGAAGTCGAATGGCGCAAGCCGGCCAGTGAGTTCTATCGGGCGGTCATCGACCGTCTGTCGGCTCCGGCAGATCAGATACTGGTTGTTGGCGATGACGAGGTGAACGATGTCCGCGCAGCGCGAGCGGCCGGGATGCGGGCCATCCATCTGGACCGCACGACTGCGACGCATCATCGTGCGGCGACATCGAGCGATTCGCCGATCTCATCCTTGACCGAATTGCTGGAGCGATTGTCTTGAGTGATCCCTGGGTCGCCATTCAGAGAAACCCGCGTTCCGGCAGCGGCCGTCGGCGCCGACCACTGCTGGAGCTGATTGCGGCGCTGAAGCGTCGCGGCTTGCGACCACGGATGTTCCGCAATCGGGAACGGATGCACGCGGTCGTAACCGATCCAGAACGACGCGCCAGTCTGGTCTGTATTGTCGCGGCTGGCGGAGACGGCACGATCGGCGACGTGATCAATCGTTGCCCGGACATTCCCGTCTGCCCATTTCCGCTGGGAACAGAAAACGTCCTGTGCCGGTATCTGGGTATCCCGCGTTGCGGCGAGACGGTCGCCAATCTGATTGCCGGTGGCCAGCCACGACGTCTCGATCTCGGATCATCGGGTGACCGGCGGTTCCTGCTGATGACCAGCGTCGGATTCGATGCCGAGGTTATTCATCGTCTGCATGACAGTCGCAGCGGCAATATCTCGCACTTCAATTATGCGAAACCCATTCTGCAGACGGCGTTCGGATACGCGTATCCTGATCTCCGAGTCACGATCGACGATCAGCCGGAACAGATTCGCGGCAGTCTGGTGGTTGTCGCCAATGTCCCGGCATACGCGTTCCGGCTGCCGATCACTCCGGATGCCCGTCCCGACAGCGGCCGGTTCAGCGTGTGTGTGTTTCACAAACCGGGATCACTCCAACTGCTTCGCTATTGGAACCTGGTCCGCCGCACTGCCCATCTTGATCGCGACGACGTCACGATGTGCGAAGCCACCATAGTCCGCATCGAATCAGACCAACCGGTCTCGATGCAGATGGACGGCGATCCTGCCAGTGCCACGCCCTGCGAACTGACCGTACTGCCAAGGGCCATGGAGATTTTTGCTCCCTGAATCAGTCGCAAACGGTGCCGAATCCTTCGTTTTCAATCGCTCGACATGGGATTCGAAATCGCTACAACGTCCCGCCCGTGACTCTCAAAGAAGGATCGACCCATGGCGATTAACGTGTACGGCGTCGGAAACGCGCTGGTGGACATTCAGGCTCAGGTCAGCGACGACGTCGTGACGGAACTCGATTTCTCGAAGGGTTTTACGACGCTGATCGACGACGCCACGCAGCAGCGAGTGCTCCAGCGTCTGGACGGAATCCCTCTGACACGCTGTGCCGGTGGTTCCGCAGCCAACACGATCATTGGCATCGCACAGTTTGGTGGCACTGCCGCCTACGCCGGGAAAGTGGCCGACGACTCGATCGGTGAGTTTTTTCAGAAAGACCTGCGGGAACTGGGGGTGGCGATCGAAGTGCCGCCCGCAACGGGCCAAAGCGGTACCTGTGTCGTCCTGATTACCGACGACGCGCAGCGGACGATGCTGACCAATCTGGCGGTATCGGCCAGTCTGTCCGCGGACGACATCATCGAGGACGAAATCCGCAAGGCTGAGTGGATTTACGTCGAAGGATACCTGTTCGCCGGCGACACCCTTGCCGCCGCTCGCCGCGCGATCGAACTGGCCGTGAAGCACAATGTCAAAGTGGCACTGACCGTGTCCGATCCGTTTATCGTCAACATGTGCCGCGACGAATTGATCCAACTGATCGAAGGTCCCGTCGATCTGCTGTTCTGCAATCTGGAAGAGGCCCGGGCTCTGACCGGACAGCACGATCCGGCCGAGTGCGCTGCGGAGATTCATCGACACGCGACGTGCGTCGCACTCACACTGGGAGCGGAAGGATCGCTCCTGATGCACGACGATATCCTGACTCCGATCGAGGGCTTTCCCGTCAAAGCGATCGACACAACCGGCGCCGGAGACATGTATGCCGCCGGAATCCTGTATGGCATCACGAATGACCTGACCTGGAAGCAGGCCGGACACCTGGCATCACATGCCGCTGGCCGGGTCGTCAGTCAATTGGGAGCCCGACTCGCTGTGCCCTTCACAGCCGAGGAGATCGAGCAGCTTCTGCCGCAGGCCTGAGTTGGGAACACTGATTCACGCCAGGCTCTGTTTGAAAACCCGTAGGATGGGCACTCTTGCCCGTCCGCACATCGCGATTCGTCGAGAAATGGACGGGCAAGAGTGCCCATCCTACGAGTGGTTTCGAGTTTTCAAACAGAGCCTGATCTTCGCTGATTCCATGAGTGCTGATCAGCGGAAATTAGTGTTCCACTTGCCATGCAAAACGTTGTCATCATCGGCGCCAGTAATGTGACGCTCGCTCTGCCATTGATCTGGAAGAGCATGAGTCGGCGTGACGAACCGACTCGCCTGTTCGTGGCTGCGGGACATGGTCGATCGTTCGGATTGCCGAACACGGTTATGGGCCGAACATTGCCCAGCCTGCTGGAATGTGGACTGTGGCAAAGCCTCGACCAGCAACGGCCGGCTTCCGGCACACTGCAGGTCATCATTACGGACGTCGGAAACGACATCCTTTATGGGGCGTCCGTCGATGAGATTGTTGACTGGGTGACTGAGTGCGTTGATCGTTTCACGGCGCTGGGGGGCAACATTGTCCTGACTTCCCTTCCACGTGAATCACTGGTCAGCCTGAAACCGTCACGATTCCGCTTCTTTCGCACCGTTCTGTTTCCTCGATCACGGCTGTCGTTCGGGGACTGCATGGACCAGGCGCGCGAGCTGGATCAGAAGCTCGTCGAACTGGCAACAGACCGCTCGGTTTCACTCGTCGGCACTGAACCGCACTGGTACGGTGCCGACCCGATTCATGTCCGACGGCGATTTCGGCCGGAGGCATGGCAACGGTATCTCTCACCCTTTTTTTCAGAGCCGGATGTGACAGCAGCCACCACCCATGACAGCCTGCGCGTCTGGCGTCAGAAGGCAGAAGTCCGCTGGCGAGGACGGCGACGTCTGGAGTCCAGCCAGCCGGTTCTTGACGAGGAGCAGTCACAGCTCTGGCTTTTCTAACTGATCGACCCTCTCGCTCTGGCCTGCCTGTTCCGATGAAAGCGACGTCCGACCTGTCTACCGAGCCCGCTGATACCCAGGCACCGTTACGCATTGGCGTGATCGGCGATTCCCGCCCGGCGATGTTTCATCTCGAGTCGGCGGCATTGCATGTCGGCTTCACGCCGATCGCCGCGGCCATTCCAGATGACGAGGTCCCGAACTGCGAGTCGATACCGGGCTGCCCGTTTCTGCCCGTCGATGTATTACTCGACCGACCGGAAGTCGAACTGGTATTCGTCACCGGTGCACCAGATGACGTCATCGAGCAGAGTCAGCGTGTTCTGAAGTCAGGCCGACACGTTGTGCTCGACGCGGACGCAGATTTGACATCAGCGTCCCTTGAGGCACTGTTCGATCTGGCTGACAGCACCGGTTGCTTCTGCAACATCTGGCGACCACATCAGGCTGACGAAAACTGGCGGCAGGCGATTCAGGTGAGGGCATCGACCGAATCGAGTCCAGGTGCTGTCCGATCGGTCCGGTTCCTGCTGCACGACCTCGCGGCATCCATGCTCCCCCCGACAGGTTGGAAATCTCGGACGGTCGCACACAGTGAAAACGCTTATGGCGTGCTTGCGACTGTCGGGACACACCGAATTGCACAGCTCGTTGAGCTCCTTGACGGACGTGTCGTCGCCGTTCGTGGCCAACTGAGTTTCCGTCGTGTGAAATTCGGCTCAGCCGAAACCGCCGCCGATTCCGAATCAAACGTCGATGCTACGGACAGCGGGTTTCTGGCGTGCATTTCCTTTGCCTCGGGAGCAACGGCAGTCGTCGACGTGAGCATGTCCTGCGCTGCACCGTTGGCAACAGGCTGGGTGATGCAGTTTGAACGCGGCGGATTCGCGGATGGGCAGCACAGCATCACGGTCGAAGACGGCGAGATTTACCATGTCCCCGTCCCGGTCGAGCCATTTGATCCATATGCCGACCTGAGAGCGAGCATTCGCAACGAAGACACTGCGAGAACCCAGGCGAGGAGCCGGGCCACTCACACGCAGGAAATTCGAGTTGCGAGGATCATCGAACTGATCCGTCATTCGCACGACACCGGGCAGGTCATCACCTGTGATGTCTGATGCCGCGGAGACTGGCGTCGTGCAATGACCACTGACTCGAGCGACCGGTCAGGACCAGACAAAGATCTCGTTTCGGTCGCTGGAATAACCGATGAACGTCGCGAGAACGATGCGTGGCAATTCGCCGGGGACACCGGGGACCTCGTGAATGCATCGCGTGTTGAAAAAGTACAGATCGCCGGGAGCCAGTACGACGTCTGCATTCGCGATGTTTTGCTCGCGCGCGTAATCGTGGAACCCGCCTGACTTCAAATGAGGGTCGACGTCTTCATTCCACAGGCACTGGTGCAGCCGACACTGCGCTGTCACGTCGCCGAGCTGTGTGTTCTGCAACACGAGCACTCCCGCAAACTGGTGCTCGAAGTCATGCACGGCGTATTCGCCCCGCTTTTCCCGAAGTCGAACCGAGTCGAAATGCGGAGCGTACGTGTATCCGCCGTAGTGGGCTCGAATGATGGCCGGCCCGTATTTGCGTCCATCCGGCTCGTGCGCCGTCACGACCGTTTTATCGCGCGAGAGCGCTTCAAGGGACGAGTACATCAGTTTGATCGGGTCATTCCCATCGTCGAACAGTCGATCGAACAGGGCATGCGTTTCTTCGCTGTGGGCTAGAAACGCCTCTTTGTCTGAGCCGCGGTAACCCAGACTCGAACCAATATCGATGCGGTTCTTGCCGACCGCTTCGGGCGACTTCCAGGCCAGCGTCGCCGAGCTGTTGGTTCCCTCGCGATAGTATCCTTCAGGAATCGACTTCTTTTGAAACTTCTCGGGGATTGGCTTACTGCGATCGTACAGCAGTTCTTCGAGCACAAGTCGATCAACCAATTGACTGCATGACTCGGCTGACCACGCATTGCGAATCACAAGAGCCGGGATTCTCCCGGCGGCGAGTTCGTCGAGTGGTGACTCAAAACGGTCCAACGCCGTTTGAATGTCTGGTTCAACCAGAGGCCAGGTCGTGTGGTCGGTCACCGAGTTCTCCCATGGGCGTCTGGCGGAGTACTTGTGTGTGCTGAGGGCGGCACGCTATGCGCCGTGGTACTCGCGGTACCACTCAACAAACCGGGCGACACCATCTTCGATCGACGTCGCAGGTTTGAAATCGACGTCACGAATCAGGTCGTCCACATCGGCAAACGTCGCGGGAACATCGCCCGGCTGCATGGGCATGAAGTTCTTCTCTGCGGTCCGACCCAGGCAGCTCTCCAGAACTTCAATCAGATGCATCAGCTCAACCGGCTGGTTGTTGCCAATGTTGTACACGCGGTACGGAGCAGAACTTGTGGCCGGATCAGGATTCGCTCCAGACCAGTCAGAGTCGCCTGTCGGGACATTGTCCGTCACGCGGATCACGCCCTCAACAATATCGTCGACATACGTGAAGTCGCGTTGCATCTGCCCGTTGTTGTAAACGTCGATTGGGCGTCCGGAGAGAATGGCGTCCGTAAACAGAAACAGCGCCATGTCGGGACGTCCCCACGGTCCATACACCGTGAAGAACCTCAGACCGGTTGTGGGCAAATCGTACAGATGGCTGTAGGTGTGCGCCATTAACTCGTTGGCCTTCTTGGACGCCGCATACAGGCTGATCGGATGATCGACGTTGTCGTGAATCGAGAACGGCATGGTCGTATTGCCGCCGTAAACGGAACTCGACGATGCGTAAGACAGGTGCTTCACGCCCGAATGGCGGCAGCCTTCGATCACGTTTACGAAGCCGACCAGGTTGGAATCGACGTACGCATGCGGATTCGTCAGCGAATAGCGCACTCCGGCCTGCGCCGCGAGGTTGATGACAAAGTCAAATTGCTCGGTTTCAAACAGTCCCGGCATGCGCTCGCGGTCGGCGAGGTCCATCTCAACGAAACGGAACCCGTCGCGTGCCGTCAATCGTGCGAGCCGATCGTGCTTGAGCTGGACGCTGTAGTAGTCGTTCAGGTTGTCGAGACCGACGACTTCATCGCCACGATCCAGCAGTCGATGCGACGTGTGGGATCCGATAAAGCCGGCCGCTCCAGTGACAAGATATTTCATAGGTTAAAGCCGCAAGCTGAAGGCAGTAGCCGCACTCGCCAGAGTGCGGGAGACTCCGCGTTCGGGCAAACGCGGCTATGACGGATTGTTCAATTGCTCTCGGTAGTACTCGACCGTCTTTGCCAAGCCGGCCTGCAGGTCGACCTGGGGTTCCCAACCGAGGGACTGCCGCGCTTTATCGATATTGGGGCATCGACGCGTGGGATCGTCTTTGGGCAGTTCTCGATGCTCGATCGTCGAGTTCGAACCGGTGGCGGTGAGGACGGCTTCAGCGAGGTCCAGCATCGAACGTTCCACGGGGTTGCCGATGTTCACTGGGCCGAGATCGTTATCCGGATGATTCATCAGACGCATCATGCCTTCGAGCAGGTCATCAACGAAGCAGAACGAACGTGTCTGCGAACCGTCGCCGTAGATTGTCAGCGGCTCGCCCTTGAGAGCCTGCATGACAAAATTTGAGATAACGCGTCCGTCATTCGGGTCCATCCGCGGACCGTACGTATTAAAGATGCGGATGATTCGCGTCTCCATTCCATGCGACAGCGAGTAATTCATGCACAGCGACTCGGCGATTCGCTTGCCCTCGTCATAACAACTGCGCGGTCCGATCGGATTGACGTTGCCCCAGTAGTCCTCTGTCTGCGGGTGAACGTCGGGGTCTCCATAGACTTCCGACGTGGAAGCCTGAAGAACGCGGGCGCGGCAGCGTTTGGCCAGGCCCAGCATGTTGACCATTCCGATGGCCGACGTCTTGATCGTCTTGATCGGGTTGTACTGATAGGCCACCGGCGAGGCGGGGCATGCCAGGTTGTAAATCTGTGACACTTCAACCGTCAGTGGATGCACGATGTCGTGCCGAATCAGCTCGAACTGTGGATGTCCGATCAGATGGGCGATGTTCTGCCGGCGGCCGGTGAAAAAGTTATCGACGCAGATCACTTCGTGACCGCGCTCGATGAGTCGGTCGCACAGGTGACTACCCAGAAATCCGGCTCCGCCGGTCACGAGTATCGGTTGCATGGCAGCTTTGCGTGAGATGATTGGCGTTGCCAGAAGTGGACCAGTCCGTTTGCCGATAGTAGACCTGAAGCCGATCGGGGACGCAATGTGATGTTGAGCCTCGGCGTTTGCCGGACGTCATCTCCGACAGTACATTGCCGCCCGTCCTTTCTCCGGGTGACCGCACGCCTTTGCTTCCGACATGACGACAGAACCCGTTCAGCCAGAGTCATCCGAGCCGCAACGGGTGTATCAACAGCGCCGCGAGTCGCATGTCGAGGCACGCACAGAACTTGAGGCAGCCGACGGTCGATTCGCCACGTCTCGGGGTTTCACTTTTCTGGTCGGACTGGCACTGGGCTGGTTTGCCCTGATTGATGGTTCGCTGGCCCCCGTGTGGTTACTGGCCCCACTGGGCATTTTTGTGGGGCTGTTCATTGGCCACGCACGTTCGGCTCGGCGTCTCGATCGAGCCCGTAAGGCCGTTGCATGGTACGACCGCTCGCTTGATCGGCTCGATCATCGCTGGGACGGCGTGGGAGTCTCCGGGCAACGTTACGCGGACGACGATCATCCCTACGCAAACGACCTCGACATCTTCGGCGATGGATCGCTTTTCCAGCTCATCTGCGGAGTGCGGACGCGGCTGGGTGAGGACACGCTAGCCGACTGGCTGTCCTGCGGATCAGACCTCGAAACGGTGCGTCAACGACAACGGAGCATTGGAGAACTCCGAGGTCTGATCGATTTCCGCGAAGACCTGGCGTTGCTTGACGCCGAGGTCCACGACGAGTTCAACCAGAATCAGTTGCGGAAATGGGTCACAGCGGAACCGCGACGCATCGGTCGCAACCGTCGAATCGCCGCGACGGTTCTGGGTGCTGCTGCGGCCGCGACACTGGTCGGATGGGTGATCGGGTTTGGTCTCGCTCCGTTCCTGATCGTCGTGCTGTTCGAGATTCTGTTCTTTGCCACGATGATGCGGGAAATTCGCCATATCGCGGCCGAAGCCGACGACGCCGGTTCCGGACTGAGCATCCTCACGCAGGTGCTGGAATTACTGGAGCGGCACGAATTCACAACGCCGTCCCTTGCAGCATTACGATCAGCTTTGAATACGGACGGGCGTCCGCCGTCCTGGCAGATTCGTCGCCTGCGAAACCTGATTCAGAAACTCAACAACTGTCTGCAGAATCAGTTCTTTGGCCCCATCGCGTTTCTGCTGGGCGTTCCCGTTCATGTTGTGGACCGCGTTGAACAATGGCGCGAGCACATCGGCCCGCATATCCCCGAGTGGCTGGAGGCCGTCGCACAGATTGAGGCTCTCAGTTCGCTGGCCGGGTACGCGTTCGAGCATCCCGACGATCCGTTTCCTGAACTGATCGACGAATCCGCCGGGCCATGTATCGAGGCGACAGAGATCGGTCATCCGCTGCTCGCAAGCGACAAGTCAATCCGCAATGACTTGCAGCTCGACCCGCAACGCCGCCTGCTTATGGTCAGCGGCTCAAACATGTCCGGTAAAAGTACGCTGCTGCGAACAATCGGCATCAACGCCGTGCTGGCTCTCTGTGGGGCGCCCGTACGAGCGAAGTCGTTGAAGCTCTCACCGCTGGTCGTGGGCACGGCGATGCGCGTCAGCGATTCGTTACAGCAGGGCGAGTCACTCTTCTACTCGGTCATTTCACGCATGAAGAGCATTGTCGAATTGTCCGGCCAGTCACCACCTCTGCTGTTTCTGCTGGATGAAATCCTGCAGGGCACGAACTCACACGACCGCCGCGTCGGGGCCGAGGGCATCATCCATCAGCTTGCACAGCGAGGTGCCATCGGTCTGGTGACAACTCACGACTTGGCTTTGACGGCAATTGTCGATTCCTTCGACGGCCAGGCGGACAATATTCACTTTGAAGATCATCTTGTGAACGGCCGGATGTACTTCGATTACCGCATCCGTCCGGGCGTTGTGGAGAAAAGCAACGCCTTGGAGCTCATGCGCATGATCGGACTGGAAGTAGGTGACGATCCCGCGGACACAGAAGCCAGGTAGGCTCCGCGGCCTGATGGTCACGAGCAGTTTGTCGAAGAACTGCGGATTTGATTGATGATTGTCGATTGATGACTGTTGATTTACGAAGTACCTGGCCTCGTTCCCGCGTTCACGTTTCAGGTGGTTTTGTCACTTCGACAATCGACACTCATCAATCAACTTTCGCTCCACTCTGAGAGACACCCACCATGCAAAGTCGATTGATGTGCGTTTGGGCTATTGCTGTCTGTATGTCCTGCCGCAGCACAAATGCGGCCGACAAGCCGAACATCGTCGTGTTCATCGCAGACGACGTGAGCTGGAACGACTATGGCTGCTACGGGAACGCGGCTGCCAGGACTCCGGCTATCGATGCCCTCGCGAAGAACGGCATCCGATTCGATCAGGCGTATCTGACCGCCAGCAGTTGCAGCCCGAGTCGCTCCAGCATCATCACCGGCCGCTACCCTCACAACAACGGCAAGGCCGCGGAGCTGCACCAGCCCATCGCATGGAATCTGCCGTGGTTTCCCGAGTTGCTTCGCGAGGCCGGCTACTACACCGCGATTTCCGGCAAGCACCACATGAGTGCAACGAAAAGTCCAGGCGGCGAGACGCGACCAAAACCGTTTGACCTCGTCGACGGCGGACGCGCAAAGGGCAACAGCGGCGGCCATGCGAACTGGGTGAAGACAACACACGAGCGACCGCAGGACAAACCGTTTTTCTTCTGGTTCGCTGCGTACGATGCTCACCGCGGCTGGGATGCCGACCGGCAATGGGACGCGGACCGTTACGGGCCGATGCACAAATCAGAAGACGTCATCGTACCACCCTTCCTCGTCGACGACGCCGACACACGAGAGGACCTCGCTTCGTATCACAACGAAGTCACGCGTTTCGACCACTACATTGGTCAGGTCTTCGCCGAACTGAAGTCACAGGGCCAGCTCGACAACACGCTGATTTTCGTGCTCGCGGACAATGGTCGGCCGTTTCCCCGCGCGAAGACCAGGATTCACGATTCGGGTATGAAGACCGCGCTCGTCGCGCATTGGCCAGAGGGAATTCAGCAGGCCGGTTCAACCAGTGACAACCTGGTGAGCGTCATCGATCTGGCACCGACGATCGTTGCCGCGGCAGGACTCGATGTTGTCCCGACAATGCAGGGTGTCAGTCTGCTGCCGATGTTTGATAATCCCTCGGCGAGTGTTCGCAGGTTCGCTTTTTCCGAGCATAACTGGCACGACTACGAAGCGCATGGACGGGGCATTCGCGGCGGGGGCTTTCTGCTGGTCTGCAACTTTCGTCCCTACCTTGCGTGGCAGGGACCGGCCGACTCTGTGCGGTCACCGTCGCACGTGAGCCTGCAATCGCGGCGCGATGCCAGCAGACTGACAGACGCGCAGGCCGACGTCTTCCTGGCACCACGACCGGCCGTTGAGCTGTATGACCTGAAAGAAGATCCGCATCAGCTCAATAACCTGGCCGGTGATGCAAAGTACGCCAGCAGGAAAAGGCTGCTTGAAGCGAAGCTCGCAGTCTGGATGGAAGAAACTCATGACAGTGTGCCGAAAGAGATCTCACATGACTCCTTCGATCGAGAGACCGGCAAGTCGCTGAATGTGAAAAGCTATCGCCGCACTACACCTGGTGAAGATCGCGGCGCGACGACCGCCAACGCTCCAGGTCCGCGTTGAGGCCTGGCGTCTCTCGCCTGCACACGTCCCGGGGGATAGCCAACTTGGTTGACGCCTCAATCGTCGTCGCCACACTTTCTGGCACCCACCCTGCGAACAACTCTGCCCTTTGAGGAAGACAACACATGCGTTTGCTAATCGTTGCGACGACGCTCAGCCTGCTTTCGTTTTCCGGTATCCACGCCGCGGACTGGTCTCAATGGCGAGGCCCTAATCACAACAACGTGGCCGAGGTCGGACAGAGTGTTCCAAGTGTCTGGAGCGAGACAAAAAACGTTGTCTGGAAGACGGACGTGCCCGGACGTGGCCACTCATCGCCCATTGTGATTGGCGATCTGATCGTTCTGACCAGCGCCGACGTGCAGGGGCAACGGCAGGGAGTGTTCGCTTTTGATCGAGCTAACGGCAATGAGAAATGGGGAACGGTCGTCAGTCAGGGCGGCTTCCCAAAGATTCACAACAAGAACACTCACGCATCAGCGACCGCCTGCAGCGACGGACGACAGATCTACGCAACCTTCAATCATCACAACAAGATCGAAGCGGTGGCCCTGAACATGCAGGGCAAGGTCGTCTGGCGGAAAGACGTCGGCAACTTTGTTCCGCGCCAGTACCAATACGGGTATGCGGCAGCGCCCACGTTGTACAACGGATTACTCATTATCTCTGGCGACAGTGACACCGTGGCCTGGGTCGCGGCATTGGAGACCGCGACTGGTCGCGTCGCATGGCAACAGAATCGTCCGCAGAAGTTGAACTGGTCGTCACCGATCGTTGGGAATGTGGCCGGCAAAGACCAGTTGTTCATCAGCGGCTGCGAAATGATCGCGTCTTACGACCCCAAGTCTGGACGTCCACTATGGAGTCAGAAGTGTCTGACGATGGCGACTTGTGGCACCGTGGTGTGGGACGACGATACTGTCTATGCCAGCGGAGGTTATCCGAAGAAGCAGACGGTCGCTGTCAAAGCGGATGGTTCGGGGACAATCTTATGGTCGAACGGCGTCAAATGTTACGAACAGTCCATGCTGATCCACGACGGTCACATTTACGCCGTTGACGATGGTGGAATCGCCTACTGCTGGCACGCCAAATCGGGGCGTGAAATGTGGAAGTCACGACTGCAGGGTCCGGTTTCCGCGTCTCCGGTACTGGTCGGTGACACCATCTATGCGTCTAACGAACGCGGCACGACATTCGTTTACAAGGCGGACCCGAAGAGTTTTCAACCGGTCGGGCGAAACCAGCTTGGTGACTCGTCGTTCGCTTCACCAACCGTGGTTGACAACCGCATTTATCTGCGAGTTTCCGCCGGTGACGGCGGTGGGCGGAAAGAAACGCTCTACGCAATCGGGACAAGGTAGACGCGGCCGGCTCAGTGGCGGCATTTGCATTTGTCGTCATCGAAGAAGCGCTCGTAGTCATCCGTGTCATCGCCATCGACGGCCACCCGGATCACGCATCGGTCGCCGAGCACCTGCAGGTCCATACAAAGTCCGAAGAACTGGAACGGAGCAAAGTCCAGTGCGAAATACTGCGACGCGACCGAACTTGTTGACCGTCGTGATCTACGCTGTCACGGCTCACCTGATTTCCCACGTGCCATTAGCGGCTGCCCAATTTCCACCGGGACAGTATGTGTTCGAATCAGGAAAGGGTGGTTATCCGCGGTATCGAATCCCCGCGCTGCTCACCGCTCCGGATCGCTCCGTACTGGCATTCTGCGAGGGCCGTAAGGACGGTCGCGGACTGACGGGAAACATCGATCTGATCCTGAGACGCAGTACGGACAACGGTCAAACCTGGGGCCCGATTCAGCAAATCGCCGATGACGGCGACAACACATTGGGCAATCCATGTCCCGTCATAGATCAGTCAACGGGAACGATCTGGCTGGGATTCACGCGCAGTCTGGGCAGCGACCTGGAGAATGAGATTGTCAACGGGACAAGCCAGGAACGAACGCGCGTGCTGATCACACACAGCGAGGACAGCGGAAAGACATGGGCCAGGCCGATTGACCTCACCGATCGGCTACGCAGGAAAGACTGGGCGTGGTACGGGACAGGTCCGGGAATTGGCATTCAACTGGCTGATGGCCGGCTAATATTGCCCTCGTACCACAGCGTGCTGCCGTCCGGCGATTACGAAAGCCACATGATCTACAGCGATGATCATGGAAACTCCTGGCAACTGGGCGGCACGGTTGGAGGTAATACCAGCGAATGTCATGTTGGACAGCGCAGTGATGGCACGCTGTATGTCACAGCTCGAACGTTACGGCATACTCAATTGCGGACAACAGCGGTCAGCTCGGATCAAGGGGAAAGCTGGTCGAAGCCCACTCTGGCCAGTCGCATCTACGATCCACCCTGTCAGGGTTCACTGCTGGTCGTGCCCGGAAGTTCGCGGCGGATTCACAAAGACAAGCCGGTCTGGCTTTACACACACCCGTCCGGTCCGGGACGGCGGAACCTGACTGTCCGAGTGAGCTACGACGAGGGCCGTGCCTGGAGCCACGCCCGCCAGATTTCAACAGGCGACAATCAGTACTCCAGCATGACGTTGATGCCAAACGGTCGGATCGGATGCCTGTTCGAAAGCTGGCGGAACAACAACTACCAGATTCTCTTCACACAGTTTGACCTGAACTGGCTGCTGGGTACGGAACCGCGATCACCGGTCGTCGCCGAGGCACTGCCAGAGGTCAAGGTCCACTCCGTAAGGAAAATCGCGGGTGAAGGAGAAGACCACAACGCATTCACGGACCTGTGCCGTTTTCACGATCGATATTACCTGGCGTTTCGCAAGTGCCCGATTGGTCACGGCATTTATCCGTCGTCGAGCATTGTGATCATGGCCAGTGACGACGGTCACGACTGGGAGCCGGTTCACACTTTCAGCGTCCCGGATCGCGATACCCGCGACCCGCACTTCCTGGTGTTTCAGGATCGGTTGTTTGTTTACACAGGTACCTGGGACTGCCGGCCTGTGGTGAAGAATCGCTTCGAACTCAATGACCACCTGGGTTTTGCGAGTTTCACATCTGACGGCACGACATGGTCGGACCCGGAGATGCTCGAAGGGACACATGGCCATTACATCTGGCGAGCCGCCACTGACGGGAAGAAGGCGTACCTGTGTGGTCGCCGCAAGAGTCGCTTTGCCCGCACTGATACACGGCCGGATCGAGACCGGTTAATGGAATGCGCAATCCTGGTCAGCGACGACGGGCTCAACTGGAAATATCACGCCATGATGCAGCCAGAGTACGGTAATGAGACAGCGTTTCGCTTTCAGCCCGACGGTTCCATTCTGGGAGTGGCACGCGTTGGCGGCGGGCGGCCTGCTCAGGTGATTCGCGCACAGTCACCGTGGACGACATTTCAAAGCGTCGACCTGGACCGACCGATTGGCGGTCCCCTGCTTGCCGACTGGAACGGCCACACTATGGTCGGCGGACGCAACACGCTGGATGGGAAGCGAGTCTGCACGCTGTACTGGCTGGTAAACGACACGTTGCATCAGGTCGTCGAACTGCCCAGTGGAGGTGACACGTCGTACCCGGGCTTCGTACAATTGGACGATCGCCGCGCACTCGTTTCCTACTATTCCAGCCACGAGGGCTTCCCGGCTCAGGAGGGAAAAGAACCACCAAGTTCGATCTTCATCGCTGAACTGGAACTGATCGACGGAGAGGCTGCCGAATGACATCTCCGGTTACTCAGGATGATCTTGTTGCTGGCTTTCGTGAAACTGGATTGAAACCTGGTGACGTTGTGCTGGCACACTCAGCCATGAGGACATTCGGTCCCATCGAGGGTGGGGCGGACGCAGTCATCGATGCCCTGCTGAGCGTCATTGGGCCGCGGGGTACGCTGGTTGTTCCAACGTTTACGTTTGCACATGAAGCTGAAGACGATCCGGTTATTGACCCGGCCAGTGATCGCTCGGAAATGGGAATCATTACGGAGACGGCTCGGAAGCGACCTGACGCGCTGCGGAGCACGGCCTTCCGCCACAGCTTCGCTGCGATCGGTCGTCGTGCCGCCGTTATTACCGACATCGATCCGTCTTTGTCGGCGTTCGATCTGCGTTCGTCATTTGGAGTGATGCTCGGCCTGAACGCTCAAGTACTTCTGCTGGGAGTGACCTACTCCAGTTCGACCAGCCACCACTTTGCCGAGCTGGTCTGTGACGTTCCCTATCGCCAGTGCATTCCACGACAGGTGAAAGTCCGGCGGACGGATGGTTCACAGATCGAGCAGAACATGATGGACTATCAGCCGAAAAGCGAAGGCGGTTCCTACTACGGATCGCGTGGACCTGACTTCAATCGGCTGGGTCGCATGCTGGAAGATCGAGGCGACGTGGGCCGAACATTCATTGGCAATGCCGCGGTTCGTCGCTTTTCGATGAGGGCATTAGTCGATCTGGCTCAGGTCGAGGCGGAACAGGAGTTCAACGTCTTCCGCACGGATGACGGCAAGGCAGGTGAGGTTACGGAACTGGAGTTTGGTCAATGCACCATCAGTCCTGATTTTCCCGACGGTGCCGGACGACCGAATCGAGTCCAATGGTGCGTGCGAGACCTTGATCAACTGACTTTGCCAACGTAAGTGCTTTGTCGTAAGTCCCGCGTTTTCTACCAGCAGGCGTGCATCATGTGGCTGGGACTCTCACTGCTTGACTGGATCATCATTGGCGTGTCGCTGACTGGAATGGCGGCGCTCGGGATTGCGATGTCCCGGCAGATCCATGATGGCACCGACTTCTTCATGGGCGGGCGTCGATTCGGCAAGGTCTTCATGATCTTCTTCTCATTCTCGTCCGGGACGAGTGGTGACGACGCTGTGTCTTCCACAGCCGGGACCTGGCGAGTGGGCCTTGCCGGTATCTGGTGGACGTTCCTGTGGCTGTGGGCGACTCCCTTCTATTGGATTGTCGCGCCACTGATGCGCCGCATGCGAGCTCTGACTACCGGCGACTTTTTCGAGGCACGGTACGACACCGCGACGGCGACACTTTACGCCGTCTACGGAATCGCGATGACGATCGCCATGCTGGCTGGCGGATTGTACGGCAGTGGCAAACTGGTCAATGCGCTGACAGGTGGCGAACTCAATCAGGTCGCTCAGCAACTCGACCTGCGTGTGCCCCGAGTCCACTGGGATACGGCAAAATCAGAGGCTGAGATCACGTCGCATCAGTTGCAGGGCAACGAATTAGCCGTGCTGGCGATGACAGTGCTGTTTGTGGCCTACGGAATGGCGGGCGGGCTCAGCGCAGCGATTATTACGGACTTTGTGCAAGGACTGCTGACGATCGTGTTCTCGTTCATACTCCTGCCGTGGATTTATCTGAAGATCGGAGGACTTGACGGGCTGCGTTCGCACGGAGAAATCAAAACCGGCATGTTTGACCTGTTCGGTCGCGAAGACGTTGCCGGTCTGCTTGGTGCCGAGTCGATCACGGTTTTCTATGTGGTGATGCTTGCCGTTACAGGATTGGCCGGTGTCGTTGTGCAGCCTCAGATCATGAGCATGTGTGGTGCCGGCAAGACAGAAATGGATGCCCGCCTGGGTTTCACGTATGGCCACCTGATGAAACGTTTTTGCACGATCGCGTGGACGTTTACTGGTCTGGGATGCATCGTGTGGTATCTGGCCGCCGACGTCAGTCCGTTGGACCAGGCCACGCGCGAACGTCTGACTCCGGACGTCTCGGTGAGTGCAGACGCCACCGCGGCGAAAGTCCCGTTTGATCCAGAGTTCGATCGCAAGTTCGGGGATGAGCTGTTCGGTCGAGTCGCGCGTGACCTGCTGCCAAGCGGGTTACTCGGACTGCTGCTGGTCGCATCGCTGGCTGCCACAATGAGCACGGCCGACACGCGCATGCTGGCTTCCAGCGGGCTTTTTACACAGGGCATTTACAGACGTTTTTTCCTGCGCGACCGAAGTGAAAACCACTACTTGTGGGTCGGTCGCATCGCCAGCTTGGCGATTGTCGCGTTGTCGCTGGTTTTGCAGACGACGTTTACGGACGTGATCGAAGCTCTCAAGTTTGTTCTGAAGACGACCGCTCCGATGGGCATCAGTTTCTGGATCGGCATCGTCTGGCGAGGCTGGACTCCCGCTGCTGTCTGGGCATCCAGCCTGGCGGCGTACGGCATGTGGGCCGTGTGTGCGTTCTTCCCTCAATCGCTGGCCGCGATCGGAATCGGTGAGCCGATCATCATCCCGACTGCGGATTACGTCAAAGTGGCGGATGCCTGGATGATGTTGTTGTACCTTTCGAGTGGACTTGGTGGTGGATTACTTGTCAGCCTGATCACTCGACGTCCACCCCAGGAAAAGCTCGACCAGTTCTTCCTGCTGATGCGAACGCCGGTCCATTCGGGCGAGAAGATTTCCGCGCCATGTACGCTTCCGGCCGATCCGTTGCCGCCGCTGGACAGGATGTTTGATCACCCGGACATCGAAATCCCGAAACCCACGCGCGTGGACATCGTCGGATTCGTTCTGGCCTGGGTCTTCGTCGGGATCATCGTCTGGATCCCGTACTGGCTGTCGCGCGGTTGACTGACCGCGGGTCAGGCAGCTGCCTTGCTTTCGCCGCAGTCTGGTCCGTCGTCGACGTTTGGTCCGCTGGTTTTTCCGGATGAGTTTTCCGCGTCCCGCCCGACGTTGCCGGCCGCTGAGCACAGATCATTCATGGCGGTCTGCACTCGCACCGTGTATTCGTCAAGCTGCTCACGCGAGAGTTTTCCAGGTACCGAAATCGGCTCGCCAACGATCAGAGTCACTCGTGAAAACGGTTTGGGGATAATCAGGTCGGTCCAGTTACCACGCAATCGCCAGTATCGCGAACATTGATACGCCAGCGGGGCAATGCGACGTCCTGACTTTGAGGCCAGATAGACGATCCCATCCTTCATGGCGTGTTCGGGGCCGCGTGGGCCGTCGGGCGTAATCGTGATGTGATGGTCGCGCGTGACGGCAATGCTCTCACGGAGTGCCTGGGCTCCGCCTTTCCCGGACGACCCGCGGACCGGCTTGATATTGATCCGCTTCATCGTCTCGGCGAGATACGACCCGTCCTGATGCCGACTGACGATTCCGGCGGAATGGCAATGCCTGCCCATGAACAACGGAAACAGAATCGTGTCGTGCCAGGCGCAGTAGAGATAGCGTTCCCGCCCGTTCGGGTCGTATGCATTCGTATCCGAGTCCTGCAAATCGAACGACTTACGGGCAGTTGCGAACACAATTTGCCCACTTAGCACGATCAGATTCGCTACGAGCTTCGTCAGTAGTCGGCTGCGGATTCTCATGGACTTCCTGTCCTGCCAGGTAAATCGTCCCTGTCGGTACTGTTCCCTTTCGGGTTGGGTGAGGTCGATCGCAGGAGCGGACTCTAGAAAATTCCGACGATTACCGGCAGACGAATTTTTCACGTTCGCCTTAGGTTATTTCTATTCCGGAAAACGTGGCAGTCAGGTGCTTTCAGTTGCTCTTACTTTAACCGGGATAGCTCATGGCACATTTCCGCAACCTCGTGCCACAAGGCCGGGCTCACTGCGAGAGAGCGTGATTGGGCCAATGCCGTCAGTTCGTCATTCGGAACGGACTGTCTGGCAATCGCGAGTCCACCGACAGCAATGCACGGTGATCGACTCATGCCGGCGCTGCATGCGACAAGCGTTGGGACTTCCGCACTGACCAGCGACGAGACGACCTGAAGCGCCAGCCGCAGATGCCACTCGTCATTCCCCTGGCCATCTCGCAATGGAATGTGGCAGTACGTAATCGACCGAGGCAGCACTGCAGGCTCTTCTTCAGCGGAGACGTCGACAACCGCTTCGATCCCCTTTCCCGTGATGCGACGGGGATCACGCGCGTCCCGTGCGTTTCCCGTCCACAACAGGTCGGGCACGACGTCCTGCATGCGCCTCTCCGATCAGATGCGGTCGAGGCTGTCGATCCAGCGGCCGAGTTCGTCAATCGCCTCGGACGTTGGATAGCGATTGGCGTGATCTGGGATCTTCCGCGTGGTTACCGGAAACTTGAGGGATTCGAGGCTCTGTACAGTGCGATCAATGAACGGCAACGCCGGATCGCGTTCACCATAGACCAGGTGGAATTGCACGAGGAATTCCGGGGTGTGTTCCGGTGGAGCTTTTCTCAACGGAGAACCTGCCAGAGCGACTCCTCGAATCACGCCTTCCGCGACATAAGCGGCGGACGCGGCAAATGGTCCGCTGTTTCCGAAACTGTGAATCGCGATCCGTGCAGGAGCGACTGCGTATCGCTCTTGAAAACCCTTGACGAGGTCTTTGACGAATTCGGTCTCGTTCGCTTCCCAGCCGCGGGTTTTCGCTGCCTTGGGGCCGACGAGAATGATGCCCCGGTGTTCGCAGATGGACTGCCACTCACGATACATCGTGGCTTCCATGGTCGTGCCTTGCGGATGGACCCAGACCAGCAGGCTCCATGTCATGTCCGGTCGATACGAGTCCGGAACGAAGGCCCAGTATTCCTGGTCGTAGCCCGTCAGCTTGTCGGTATAGCGACCGGTTTTCGGAGCGTCTTCCGCTTTGGCGGGAGCCGCAGCTGCAGGAGTAAGGGCAGCGGTCAACTCTCCCGCAACTGTGTTGACGACTCCTGTCAGGGTGACATCGACAGATTCGGTCGAATCGCCTCGCTGCACCGACAGCGACGCGGTTTCGTCGGGTCGCAACTGGGTAATGAGTTCAGCCAGTTGAGCGGCACTTGTCAGTTCGGTGCCGCTGATTGAGAGGATGCGATCACCTTTCTTCAGTCCGCCCTCTGACGCTGCGCTGCCTTCGTAGACATATCGGATGCCGACCCCTCTGGCGGACTGGTCCTCGTTGCGTGTCGGCAAAATGCCCAGAAACGGCAACTCGTACGGCTTCAGTTCACCGACAAGAGTCACCTGCTGCGTGATCAACTCGTCTTCACGACGAACGGTTATCTCTACTGTCTCGCCTTCGAGTCGGCTCTTGAGTTCCTGCAGCAACTGCACAACACGGACAATCGGCTGGCCATTGATCTTCTCGATCGTGTCGCCAGGTTTGAAGCCGGCCTTCCACGCTGGCGAATCGAAGCGGACGCGATCGATCTTTGGTTGCTCGGCGTAAAGGTCGCCGGCTTTGATGGTCACGCCCGTCAGGCCGGGCCGCAGGTCAGTACCTTCCTTCAGGCGAGGGAGTACTGAAATGATGTCTTCGAACGGCACGGCGAAGCCGATTCCCGAGTCGTACCATTCGACACCAGCCGTCTCTGAGTTTCCCTGTGGCGAAAGTGGGACGAGCAATCCGGTGGCACGACCGGCGACGTCAACCAGAGCACCTCCGTAATTCACCGGCGACACCTTGGCATCGGTCTGAATGGCCTTACCCCAGACGCGATCGAGCGCGCTGACAATCCCGACCGACACGCTGGGCAAAGGCGAGTCGTATGTACGACCCAGCGCCAAAGCCCATTGTCCGACGCGCAAGGAGTCTTTGGGAGCGATCAGGGGAACCGTGAGGTCCGTCGCGGAAATCTTCAGCAGCGTGACCATCCGCAGTCGGTCGGTGGCGATGATGCGTGCCGGGAAACGTCGGTTGTCCGGCAGTGTGACCAGTACGGTCGAGGGTTTGGAAATAAAGTTGAATGCACTCGACACGATGTAGCCATCGGCTCCAATGACGACTCCCGTTGTTGACGCCGTGCCCGTCAGGACCTTCCCCACGATATCCAGTCCGCCGACTGTGTCGATCCGGACCAGTGACGTAGCGACTCTGACCGCGACCTCGCGGAAGGCCTGTTCTTCGGCATCCTCAAGCGCTTCACGAGCGTTGTCCTGTGCCTGTGCGACCTGAATCGCGAATAACGACGACAGCGTCGCGAGCAGGACGGCGGATTGGCGGCGTTTGAGTTGTTTCAGCATCTGGATGATCCCCTCGCTCGAAGACAATTCTCTTGCACGGCAGTTCTCGCACATCAGCCGAGTCCTGTCCAGAAGCGACCAATTGAGGCACGGAGGCACTCCAGGTACAGTCCGCCGCTGAAGATCAATGGCACGTATGTTAATGACGCCGCAGCCTGGCGAGCGGCGGACGTAAATCCGCCGATAACAACACGCTCGCCCGCATGTCAGAAAAACGTGCGATTGTTCCCGAAAGGCTGCCTGACCGCGAAAGAAATCTTCCATGCGACACGACCAGCGACAACCCGACCAACTTCGACCCGTCGAGATCACACGCGGCTACACGGGATCTGCTGCCGGCAGCGTGCTAATCAAAGCTGGTGTGACGACCGTGCTCTGTACGGCAAGCATCGATGAGTCAGTCCCGCCCTGGAAAATGCGGGATGAGAATCCGACCGGCTGGGTGACTGCCGAATACAGCATGCTGCCCGGAAGCACGTCTCCGCGGAAGCGACGCGAGCGAAGCAAGGTCGAGGGGCGGACCAGCGAGATCCAGCGGCTGATTGGTCGCAGTCTGCGATCGGTTGTTGATTTTGAAGCGCTGGGAGCACGCACCATTACGATCGATTGCGATGTGCTTGAAGCGGATGGTGGGACACGGACCGCCAGCATCACTGGTGGTTTTATTGCACTCGCCGACGCGTTGAAGACCATCGCGGGCGATCTGCCCAGCGACCGGCCAGTGCTGCGAGCCAACGTGGCCGCCATCAGTGTGGGCATCGTGAAAGGCGAAGCGTTGCTCGACCTGTGCTACGTCGAGGACAGCGCCGCTGAGGTCGACATGAACGTCGTCATGACGAGCGAAGGCGAATTCGTCGAAGTACAGGGAACGGCCGAAGGCAGGACCTACAGTCGTGAGCAGCTCAACTGCCAGCTTGATCTGGCGGATGCCGGGATTCGTGAGCTGATCGAACTGCAGAACCGAGTGCTGGGGAGCTGAATTGAGATCTCAGATTTCGCATTAGTGACATCAGTTTTGAGATGTCAGATCTGAGATCTGAAACCAACTCGCGTCACAGCACTTCGACCATCTCATCGAAGTTCACGAATTCCTCGTCCACGTCGTCCGAGTTGCCCTCAGTCGAGGGCTCGTCGTCTTCAAGCAGTGTGGGTGGTGGCCCCGGAAAGACCGGCGGCATTCTCGGCGGCGGGTCGATGAACAGGATTTCGATGTTGCCGCCGGATCCGCCCATCCAGATGTCATCCCCGCGACTGCCGACCATCGTGTCGTCGCCGTCGTTGCCGAACATCGAGTCGTCGTCATCGCCACCTGACAGCCGGTCGCGTCCGCGGCTGCCGAACAATCGATCGCGGCCACGTTCGCCGAACATCTGATCGTCGCCCCTGCCTCCGCGCAGTTCATCGTTGCCGTCGCCACCTCTCATGATGTCACGTCCGGCACTGCCGTCGAGTGTGTCGTTGCCCCGGCCGCCAAACATGCGGTCGTTGCCGCTGCGTCCGAACAGTTGATCGCGCCCGCCGCCGCCGCGGAGAGTGTCGCGTCCGGAGCCACCGTCGATGCTGTCGTCACCGCCGCCGCCGGTGGCGCGGTCACGACCTCGGCCAACGTCGATGCTGTCGTTGCCCGAACCGCCGAAAGCTCGATCGCGGCCTGAGTGTCCGACCAGTCGGTCATCGCCGGCAGCGCCCCACATGGAGTCGTGACCGCCACCACCGAGGATCACATCGTCTCCCACGCCACCGTACAGTTGATCGTTGCCGCGACCTCCGTCCAGGAGATCTTCACCAGCTCCGCCATGTAGTTCGTCGTGGCCTTTGCCGCCAAACAGGATGTCGTCTCCGTGACCACCTCGCAGAATCACGTCCGCGTGCGTCAGACCGACCGCGATAAAGTCATCGCCTTGACCGCCAGTCAGCAGCAACTCGCTGAACCGGTCGCGTTCGCCGCCGATCAGATCGAGTCCGTCGTCCCCGTCGTGACCATGCAGGGCGATGGCATCCAGATCGGGAGCATCCAGGTCCGTCAGGTCAAGGTCGATGTAGTCGTCCGCTTGCGTCCCATTGATGATCAGTGTCGTTGCCCCGACAAGACTGACTGTGTCTGAGGCGTCGCCAGCATTGGATTCAAAGTCGAATGCCAGATCAGTGCCGGTGGCTGTGACGGTCCATCCGCCCTCTGGAGTTTCGGGCAGGTTGATGGTCAGTGTCCCGTCGTCGGCAAGCTGTACTTCGTCGGTGCCGAACTCAATCATCGGAGCGGCCTGTGGCCTGGGACCGTCCTCACCGAAGATGGCTTCAAGACGCACGCGAATGGTCTCGTCGGTGTTTGCCGCAGACACCGTCTCCGTGTCGGATGCGGTCGTTTCTTCCGAGTTGTCCTGCGATTCCTCGTCCACGGGCGGTTCCGCGGTACCGCCGGCACCAGTGAGCGTGTCCAGGTCGATACCGGCCAGATCGAGCAGCGTCACGCTGTAGTCGTAATCGCCGGGGATTCCCAGATTCGGCAAAACGCCCGTCGCATCCTCGGTCCCGTACCCGACCAGATGGACGCCGAGGCTGAATCGAAACGTCTCCGGATCCGGTTCGAAGTCGTCACCGTCCCCGAATTCAAAATCCGGGTTTGTGTCGAGCGTGAACAGTGCAGCGCCCGCGATCGCCTGAAACAGAAGTCCGCTGATCGGCACGCTTGAACTGAAGGGCTCGTCCTCGACTTCCAGGTCCAGTTCATCCAACAACTCGGGCGGCAAGCTCATACAGCTTTGCGACGGAAGGCATGGAGTGGTGTCACCGGTATATTCGACCGTGACGAGGAGATCCTCGAAGAAGCCATCGTCATCCTCATCTTCACCGCCGTCATTGAACACAGGCTCTTCGCCATCGAACTCGGATTCTTCCTCAAAGCCGAAATCGAACGGGTCGCTGAATTCCTGGTCCGGTCCCTCAAGGAACAACTGGGGCAGACTGGCAAAGACCTCGATACCGTCGTCGTGCAGGACGACATGAGTAAGCGGCCCATCGAAGTATCTTTCGAACATCTCGAGACCGATGTCCAATCCATGCCCATCACCCTGATCGATGAGCTGCGAAAGGAATCCGTCCTCCGCCGGGCCGTTGGCCAGGAATTCGTTCAAGGCGTCGTTGTCGGGTAACTGGCCGCCGAACATCTCGACCAATGGAAAGCCAAACACACCGACACTGACCAGGATGTCCTGATCGAAAATGCCGCCGTCGACCAATGCGATCTCATCCTGAACGTCAGAAAGTGGTTCGGTGTCCGACGATTCGTCGACCGGAGCCAAACCGCCGCCGTCGATCAAAACTGGATCGCCGTCTTCCGATGGAAATCTCCCGGGATGATTGAAAATTGCCAGGTCGACTATGAGTTCCGGGACGCCGACCGCGAGTTCAAAGTAGCCGGGTTCCTGTGTGAGGGTGACATTCGCGGGAACGTCTGCGTCCTCGGGCGTCTCAGCATTCGGATCAACGTCCAGAGCACCATGCGTCAGCAACACGCGGACTTCCAGCATTTCTGTCACACATAGCCGCGGCGCGGCACAGGCCGATCGTCGGCGGGATTGCGTGTGTTGCTTCTTCAGCTTGAGCAGACCGAGCCATCCGTTGCGTTTCATCGCGATGCGTCCTGTCAGATTTGAGTGATTGCGGCCCGCATCACTACAGCCTGTGGCGCCGATTCATGATCGCGCCGCAAATCGGCGTGACCTCCGGAGCGACCCCGCGAGCGTCACGGGTCACGCGCAGTCACTGCCGGCCTCTCACCGTTAACTACTCAGCATTGCCCAACCGCGGCGCCTGAGGACGACTGAGGACGGGCTCGTTCGGCTGAGGTAGTGGTGGGGGCAGAAGTCCGCTCGGGGACGTCGTCTCAAAAGACGTCCGCTCAATGATCGCCGTTTTTGGAGACGGTGCGAACAGGCCCGCGGTGACCTTGTCCGCGAACGACTCCGGGAGTAGCAACGTCCGTTGAGCGGCAGCCGCGGGTACGAATGGAGCCTGAGGCTCGGACACACGAGCGGCCGACGTGTCGGGCAACGGTTGCGGCTGCACTTGAACTTGCGGCTGCGGCATGCGGATCCGCACAGCGGCCGCCGCGGGCTCGACTGGGTTCGGCTCGACCGGAGCCGGTACTTCGACGTCGAGTTCCCCAGCGGTCGGAGCTGCTGGCTCAGTCTCAGGTGCCGCGTCGGTCGTCGTGTCCCAGGTATCCGTATCTACGGGATCAAGCTCCTGCACGTACGAACCAGAGTTGACTGGTCGCGGATGATTGATCAGTCCGAAACGCCATTCCTCGGGAATTTCGTGTGTGTTGTTTCGACGCGCCATCGCTTCGGAGTACGCCTGCATCGGCCACAGGTCTTCTGTCAGATAGACCTCGTTGTAGTCCAGCAGTGAGCCTTTTTCGAAATGCACATTGCGAATGGCCAGTGTGTACTCGAGGAGTGCGCGATAGTAGTTCGTCTCGGCTTCCTGAAATCGACGCTGGGATTCGAGCAGCACGTCGATGTTCACTTTGTCTGCATCAAACGCCACCTGCACGACGTCACGCTGCTCTTCCGAGGCCGTACGTCGATCGTCTGCTGTCTCCAGTACTGACCACGAACGATTCATCTCCGCCATCGAGTTGCTGAGTGTGTGCACGACTTCGCGTTCCTGTTCGGCCAGGACGACACGTTCACGCGTGAGCCTGACTTCGGCGTATTCGACGGCGGTGTGTGCTCGACGATTCCCGAACGGGAACGACAATTCGGCCCCGATTTGCCATTCCTGGAAGTCGCCTTCCGTAAAATTCTCGACGGCGTTGTTAAACCGACGTTCGTCGCTGTCCTGATCGAACAAGTCGTGACCAAAACCACGCCAACGGTAACGGCCGACCACATCAAGGATTGGCTTCAGGAAGTTGTGCATTGCCTGCAATTCCAACTCACGCTGCTTCACGATCCACTTCTGACGACGCAGTTCCGCGCGTCGCGTCAGGGCTTCGACCAGGACAGAGTCCCAGTCAAAGACGACGCGTGACATGATCGGCTTGTCCTTCGTCCGCAGCAGTACTCCGTCGTTAACCGGCAGCGCCATCAGCAGTCGCAGTCGCCGCTCTGATGTCATGACACCGCCGTTACCGCGGAATGACCCGCCGGCGCTGCCGTTGTTCGTCCGGGTACTGTCGTCCAGGCGTCCGCTCAACGCGTTCTGCACCTGCTCATGGAACCGGAAATATTGTTCGCGTGCCTGGGCCTCCTTCGCGGCCTCGCCACCTTGTCGACCATCCAATGCATGGATGTAATTCCAAGTCAGGAGTGCCTGGTCACGCGCGACCAGGCGGGCATCCAGATCACGGTATGCGAAGTACAGGTCCCAGTAGGCGTTCTCAACATTACTGACGAATTCCCGCACTGACATTTCAAAGTCGGCCAGCGAGACGTCGGTTCGCAGACGAGCCACGACGACACCGTTGATATTTCCGGGTGAGTCCGCCGGGCCGGCGATCCGAAGAAAGTCCGCTCCACCACCCTGCATCAGCGGGTGCCGGATTTCCATGTCGAGCCATGTTGTCCAGGCACTGTTGAAGGCGTTGCCCGGAGCATTGCTCGAGTCGTATTCTGTGTGGTTCAGAAGTTTGAGTTGCGTTCCCGTCGCAGCCAGCTTCGTGATCTGTGATTCGACTGTCGCCGCATCCTGCTTCAGTAGCCGTGTGCCGCCACCGAAGAACTGGTTATTCAGCGATCGGTCGTTCTTGTCGACGAAAGCCGACGCGGCGAACGAGGCGTCAAACTCACTGAGCGCCGAAGCCACACCGAATCTTGGATCAAGTTCCTGCAGCGCCACGTCGTAGGTCGTGTTCACATCGCCGGGATTACGGAGGACGACTCCACCGAGGTCGCGCAGCACGCGGGAGTTTTGCAGTGCTTCGTGGATTGCATCCTGCAATGTGATGTCCTTGAACTCGATCGGCGTATCGTCGCTCAGGTCGTTGATGTCGATCGGCGCTCCCGTCGAAAGCACATCATCATTGATGACCTCGGTGCTGGGATACTCGATCTGCGTCGATGCCACCTGGTAGTACGACGCCTGCGCATCGCCTTCGACCGATGAGGCATTTTCCTGGCTGAAACCGCAGCCCGAACTGGCTACCAGGGCACAGAAAAGTGCCGCGCAGCCGACCGCTGCCAGCCAGCCATGGGCAGAGTCTCTCAGGGCTCTGTCTCGATTCATCGTGCTATGCCTCGATCCACAGAGAATGTCAGCCACCGAAACCTGCGGGCAGCCAGTCCGTCCCCAGGTCCCGAACCCATCCACACCAGGCTGAAACGCGTCAGCCTCTACGAACACGGATGTACCTGCACAGACTCGGCCAGCGCAGGAGGCGTGTCTTCTCATTCATCGGCGATCCCGTACGATCGCAACAATCGATTTCCTGCGGACAACCCAATTCACCGGCACAAGTTGACACTGCGTTAAAATGGAAGGTCTGGGGTACTAATCTTCATTGTCGATGCCGTTCGCTCGAAACAACGCGAGCGGGGATTCTCACTCGATGCGGACATTGACCTGCTGTGCGGTCGACTCAACGACATCGCTGACGTGCGACTGCTCCCCCGTAGTTTCGTCGGGACGGGTGTGCTGGTTTCCGAGCGAACCTCTTGCCAGTCGGGTTTCACGGAGCATCTCACCCAGTCGTCGCTCGGCCTGAGCTTCGACGATGGAGGCTTCCACGAGGATGTTCGGGCCCAGCTTCGCTTTGCGGGCGTACGCGCGCAGGACTTCCGCCTTGTCACGCAGGTCACGGATTTCGTCGATTGTCGTGGCACTGCTCAGAGCGACCTGAGCTCGATTCAGCAGGGCCAGTTCCTGAGGTTCACTCATCAACTGGTTCCTCCAAATCTGTCGCGGTCGTGAAGACGTGCTCAAGAACAGAGATGATTCGGTCGAGGGCGGTGGCGACTTCCAGCTCCGTTTGCGTGTCGTCGAGTTCCGGGGTTGCGGTCCTGATGAATTCAGAATGTGTTGCGATGGCCTCTCTTGCTGTTGCAACACTGACCGCCGGGAGTACATCCCCAGTCGGGCTCGGGTGGGGCCGACGCTGAAGCTCTGATCGAAGTCCACTTCGGCCTCGAAACCAATCGCCGAGCGCACGAGCGCCACGCGAAAGTCGGCAGGTAGCGAAGCGACGAGTTTCACAAGTCGTGCGAATGCGTCGTTTGTGTCCGTCATTGGCGCGCACCTTCTTCGCAGTTGGGACCGGGGGCGGAATGACACTCGTTGTGCTGGCGTCTCAGCAGTCCGTACCGAACGGCAGCGTGAGTGTGATCAGACGTTGAACCGTGTTGGCTGTCAGCATCTGCTGATGCGACCTGATGTCGTTCACATCACCGTCAAACCGGTCTCATTCGGCTTGGCGAAGGCCGGTCTGTCGGTGAGCTGACCCCGTTCGCCAGAAAAATGTTGGACGGACTCAGACATTGTTACCTGTGCCTGGGACGACCGTTGTCGCTCGTCTCCGTTCTTGACTCATGGAAGATCCAGGTGTGTGCGACGTCACAGACCTTGGCGACCAGTGGCAGGTTGGGGTGGTGACATTTTTGCGGACAGTGGTGGCCGTTGTATTCGGTCATTTCGAGTTCTCATTTGAGTATTCCGAAACACGATTCCATGAAGGCACTGTCGTAACAGTCGGCCGCGCGGCTCATGCATTGATGAATGTTCGCTCGACGCAGAATGGCGCGATACTGCGTTCCCGCATACTGGCCTCCGCGATCGGTGTGATGAATCAGGCCGTCAGTTAGATGACGCTCACGAATCGTTCGGCTCAGCACTTTGAGAACCAGTGACTCGGTCATGTCCGTTCCGAGATGCGATCCGATGATGCGTCGCGAAAAACGGTCCATGAGCACGGCCAGGTAGCAGAAGGTTCCTCCTCGAAGACGAATGTAAGTGATGTCGCCGCAGGAGGCTGAGGGGCCAAACGCAAACCCCCTTGTTTTTCAGTCGAGT
The DNA here is from genome assembly GCA_963579025.1 of Planctomycetota bacterium. GTDB lineage: Bacteria > Planctomycetota > Planctomycetia > Planctomycetales > Planctomycetaceae > CAUZFZ01. The sequence goes on from CAUZFZ010000012.1 coordinate 105,676, forward strand.
CCAGCTCCTTGCAGTCGATTGCAGCGAAGGAGATTGGGCGATACAGGACTCGAACCTGTGACATCTACGGTGTAAACGTAGCGCTCTAGCCAACTGAGCTAATCGCCCGCTGCGCCGGGGATCGTATTCGGCTCCGCGGAACGAGGGAAGTTCGGCAGCAATCGATCCGCCAGTTGCTGCAGGCTTGTGTCCATCCGTTGGCGGCTGAGCTTTGCGTTGATTTTATCCGTCAGGGCATGACACATCGAAATGAATGTGCCGGCCGCTGAGTCGTCGTTCAACTCGTGAGCGGTTAATTGAGCGAGGGCTTCCTGGCGGAGCGTCGTGACCTCATCGAGCAGGTCCTGCAGGGCGGTGCCGTCGCCAAAGGACGTTCCCTGATCGAGGTCCATCTGCCGGCGTTCAATCTGCAACAGATGCCGGATGTACTGGTCCAGGCGATGTTCCTCTTCGCGGGAGCGATGATCGCGATACCAGCGCAGAAACAGCCAGAGGGCGATCAGACTCGATACGACGAAGGATCGCAGCCCCTCTGTCGCCTCGACGAAGTCCGATGGCAGCAATGGCTTCAGTTCCGGGTCATAGTGCTGGAGTGCTCCACTGTGCAGCGAGTGACCGGGCCGATGACGCGCGAATGCGGCTCCGCCGTCGAAGAGTTCGTGCAGTCTGTTGTCACGCTGGAACTGGTGGTCCATGACGGTGTCTGTCACTGCACGGACCAGACCGGTCGAGACGGTTGAGCGAGTGATCAACTGCGAGCTGACAACTACCGTCTGAACGGGCTCTGGGGGCAGTGCGCCCCGGCGTGTCCTCAGTGTGCCGGCAGGCAACTCGACCGCACGGTAGGCCAGTTTCTGTGTCGCGAAGGCATCGGCATAGGGAATGCTCAGAATGTCGGCCAGGTGTTCGGCCGACAGCGTGTGCAGGACTTCTGCATCAAGTCCGACAACGGCAATGGCAGCATCCAATGTTCCCGACCGAAACTCATCGACGATCTCCGAATACTGCAGATACTTCGGGGTGATGTCGCTCTCAGAGAATCCCAGGTGGTCCAGAATCTCGATGGCTGCCACGTAGTCGCCCGACTGCTGAAGCCCGAGCGACACGGTTTTGCCAGCGATCTGGTGCGCCTGTGTGATGCCGCTGTCCGTGCGAACGAGCAGCAGCGCCATTTCCGAATAGACATTGCCCACGCACCGCAGAGTGCTCGTGTCGAGGTTCTTTGGATCAGGAACGCCAGACTGGACGAGTGCAAAGTCGACCTCGCCTTTCACAACCCGTCGCAGGTTTTCTCGTGTGCCTGCAGTGGGGTAGAACTCCACACGGCTGCCCGTGCGCTTCGACAGTTCGTGGCCCAGAGCTTCCATGACTGCGCGGTATCGTCCGCCTTCGACCCCGGTCGCGATATGCACGGCTTCAGGCAACGCGATCAAAGACCGGTAGACCCAGTGGATTCCGAACGGGACCGAGATGAGGCTGATCAGTACGATCAGCCGTGTGAGAAACCAGCGCCAGCGGTTGGGTTGTTCGGTCGACAAGGTCGGCTCCGCTTCCGGACTGAAAACCAGGTGACGCGAGGATTGCGTCATGTCCGCGAGGATACTCCGATGACCGGACGGACGACTATCATCCAGCCAGTTAATGGTCGAAGCATTTCACAATACGGGGATTTGCGATGTCGGATCAGGAGTTTGCCGGGCGAACGGTTCTGGTAACAGGAGGCACGCGTGGCATCGGACGTGCCGCCGCGGTTCGTCTGGCTGCGGAAGGCGCACGTGTCGCCGTGAATTATGTGAGTAATCACGACCGGGCACAGCAGACGGTCGCCGAGATCGAGGCGGCCGGGGGCACGGTAGTTGCCGTGCAGGGCGATGTTTCGAATCGTGATGATGTCGCGAGTATTGTCGCTCAGACGCGAGAGGCTTTCGGGCCGATTGATGTACTGGTTCACTCGGCTGGCATCAGCATCGTGGAGCATGCAACTGACGTGACCTGGGAGACATGGCGAAAGACGATGGATGTGAATCTCGACGGCACATTTAACATGGTCTACGCCGTCAAGGACGAGATGATTCAGCGAGAATACGGACGAATCGTGCTGCTGTCATCGATCGCCGCCCTCCGCGAACGTGAGAATCAGGTTCACTATTCGGCCTCGAAGGCTGCGGTCATCGCCATGACGCGATGTATGGCTCAGGGCTGGGCGAAGCACAATATCCGCATCAACTGCATCTGCCCCGGACTGATCGACACCGATATGGCCTACACACTCTCTCCCGAGGCTCATGCGCACATTGTCGCCAACACACCGGTCGGGCGACTTGGCAAGCCTGACGAAATTGGCAATGTGATTCGTTTTCTGGTCAGCGACGAATCCAGCTTCATGACTGGCCAGACTGTGGTTGCCAGTGGCGGACGCGTGATGCTGCCGGGCTAAGGGTCTCGGGATTGCAAATTTCAAAATGCAAATCTCAAAATACGCCTTATCCCTTGCGTATGAAATGCGCTGCGAAGCTTCGGACTTCGTGTCCGTTCAACACGTGCACCATGCGCAGCTGCTGGACAGTGGCCTGGCTGAAACGCTTCAGTGGGACGTGCAGCAGCTTTTTTCCGAAGTGTTTGGCCACACGTCGCCAGGCGATTCCCGGCGGAGATTCACTGAGGACTGCGATGTGACGCTCGCGGCTGTGAATGCAGGCGCCGGCCAGCAGCCGCTCCTCCATCGTATCGACAAAGTCCAGACGCGGATCGTGCCACAGATCTGGAATGTCACGCGGCGGAAACAGAAACATGCACCCGCCGTACTTTGCCAGCCCGATGCCCGGCCCGACCAGGTCTTCAACGTAGTTCGTCGCAAACAGCGACAGCGTGGATTCGTCGTGATGCTCGGCCTGCCAGGTGATTCGCCACGGATAATCACGCGGGTCGGCTGGCGAGTCGAAGAACATCAGCACACAGTCGAGATTGCCGACCTGCGGCGGAAAGAGCTTCACGTACAGGTCACCGGTGTGCCAGTTGCGCAGCGTCTCGCGCATATCCAGACCGTCCATCAGGCTGGCTGAGAACTTTTCTGTCCGCGCGAGGTCGGCTCCCATGATTCCCAGGGCCACGTCCTTCACGTGATTCCGAAAATTCTCGATGCCGACATCCTCAGGCGGCCATGAGCATGAGCGGTGCGGATTCCATTGCATCTGCCAGCGCTGCTGATCGATCTTTGGCGGCTTACGATTGAGCGTCCACGACCGCCACGTAACCGGATGGCCCGGCAGCCGCGACACGGCATCGCAGATGTCACCGTTCGGCATGCGGATCTGATCGACACCGAATGAACAGCGAGGAAACGGCAGAATCTCTGCGTACGGATAGGTCGCCGCCGTTTCGGCCACTTCGATCGCAAACTGATCGCCAAACACCTGCTGGCCCGCCACGATCAACGTGTAAAGGTCCGGCGTCATCCGGCGTTCAATCAGACTGAGGTTCCGAGCGTACTTCAGGCACACGCTCAACAGCTTCGGCGTGACGCGCCGGGCGAGCGACTTGAGTTCTCGACGATATCGATCCCTCGACGCCAGAAACAGTTGCTTAACACCGTCGACCGAGAGGTTCTCGTCATTATCCAGCTCGGCCCGAGCCTGCTCATACAGGCCCGTGATGTAGGGCAGTTCTCCCAGCAGGAACAGCAGCGAATTCTCTGTCGCCGAGCAGAGTTGCACGTCTTCGACGAGGTCGTCATCCGCGGATGCTTCGACTTCGTTGACGTAGGCTTCCCGGATCCACGGCCAGTCGGCCAGCGAGCACACAAACAGGATTCGTTCGAAGCGTTTCTCCAGGTGCTTCAACTGCGCGGCCATCATGGTGATGCGATCGGTTCGCTGTCGTTCCGACGGTCGGGGGATGCCGAGCAGCGATGCCGCAGCGAATTTCTCGATCGGGACCCGCTTAAGCGCATACGCATCAGGCAGGACGACTCCGTGAGTTTCAAAGCGGTCCGTTTCCAGATCAATGAACGCCCGCGGGATGTGCTCCTGCACGGCGATGCGTAACGCTGCGATGACCGGCTGGCACGGATCGATGGGCACATAGCTCACGCCCTGATCGGTCCGCCTGTCGTCCTCACCTTCAGCATCGTCGCCGGTCCAGTCGTTGACTTTGAAGCTGGGAGCTTCGTTCTGGATCGCGACCGAGATTGACGGCAGGTGGTTGATGCCCTGTTCGACGGCGTCCTGAAACGACCCGGGCAGAGGAACTGCCAGGCAATCGAATTCGTGACTGAGCATGATCCGACGCAACTCGACGGCAAAGTCCCCGCTGCCGTGAATGACGGGGGCGACGCTGATCCGTGGGCTGATTTGAAGGAAGTCGCAGAGCATGTTCTGTCTGTCTGGTATGGAGTGCCGGTTTACCGAACGAGATTAGAGCGGCTGAGCCGCAAACGAAAAGCGGTAATGCATCACCGTAATCCAGAATCACATTGCTCGTGCCGTTTCACAATATGCAATCGCGGGGATGATGCAGTTGCTGGCGTCGACTGAATGGTCTCGGTGGAAAACTCGTTGGCGTCGAGCGAATTCAGCAGTTGCTCGACGTGTCTGGTTTCAGCAGCGCCTCCAGCATGTGCAGGGTAGACAACGATTGTCACGACACCGCCGGGACGCAGAATATCCAGCGCTGCGCAGATTCCGTGGACTGTTGTCTCGGGCACTGTAACGACCGACTTGTCTCCTCCGGGAAGGTAGCCCAGGTTGAACATGACCGCGCTCACCCGACGGTGCAGTGATCCCGGGACGGCAGACTTCAGTTCCGCATGATTCCGCTGCAGCGTGGTCACACCGTGAAGGTCGTTCTGCTTCAGCCGCTCGCGCGTCCGCTGTATGGCGTCTGCCTGCACATCGAACGCGATTACGACTCCGTGGGGACCCGTCAGCTCGGCCAGGAAGCACGTGTCGTGTCCGTTGCCGGCGGTGGCATCAATGACCGCGTCACCAGGGCGCACGACGCCTCGAACCGTGGCATGCGCCAGATCGGTCAGCCGCAGTTGCGGACCACGATTCGTAGTATCGTGCGGATTCGGCGAAAGCGTGAAACGCTGTTGGACGTCGACGCGATCATCGGGTGACTTGCCGGATGAAAGCAGGTCCGCAAGTTGGCCGGCAAACAACGGTGCCTGTAGAGCCCCTTTCGACCCGAGACCGTTGAACACGCCGAATTGCGGAAAGTGCGGGTGCATCCCAATGATCGGATGACGGCCCGTGACAATCGGCCGCACGGCTGCCGAGTGATCGATCACTTCAAACGGCAATCGCAGAAACTCGCGCAGCCGCATGCAGAGCTCATCGCGTCCTGCCTGGGTTGGTCCAGCGTCGAGGTCGTCCCAGTCGTATGTCGAGCCGACGCGAAACAACTCGTCTCCCATCGGAGCCAGCCAGACGCCGCGATTGACGATGCGAGTCTCGCGCAGGCCCGGTACACGGATCGTCAGGATTTCACCGCGTGTCGGATCGAACTCGATGCCCTGCAGCCAGGGATTCGTATTTGCCGCGAATCCCTGACAGAAAATCAGTCGGCGAGCACGAAGTCCCAGACCGGGCAGCTCGACCGCATCGGTCACTGGCTTCACATCATTCGCCAGATCGACATCCGCCGCCCGGAACATCCCAGCCTCTTCAAAGACTGCCCGTGACATTTTCAGATAGGCGCCAACATCCAGTTGACCGGCTTCGAGCATTTCAAAGCCGCCCTGTGGGTCATGAAACGAACCCTCATCAACCAGCGGCAATGGCTGTCGGATCTGCACTGGCACGTCTGTCAGGTCGCGCTGAGCAAATCGATCCTGTTCGATCGAGCTTTGAAACAGCCTTACGTGACCGCGCTGATGGAAAAGCCGAGTCTGAGTTTCCGCCTCGACCCGAGCATAGAATTCAATGGCGGCAGGCCAGATTTCGTTGAGTCTCCACGTCGGCACAAGACGCTGGCCCGTTACCGGGGTCATCAATCCGCCGGCGATCTTTGATGACGTGACCGGCTCATCGCGGTCAATGATCAGGCAACGCATGCCCTGCCAGTACAGATGCCACCCGAGTGTCGTTCCCGCCAGTCCCTGGCCGATCAGCAGACAATCAAGGGTCGGCGATTCTGGTTTCACGGGATTGCGGTTCGTGCGGCTCTTCGGGCGAGCGGATGGACATGGCCTGCCCGGATTCGCGTGCGCCATTAAACGAGGCTCGTCAAAGGTTTAGATTAGTTCCCGTCGGGAAACTGTTTTGGTGCGGTAAGAACGCGTGTGAAAATCGAAAAACGCTCCTCGAAGAATCGAACAGAAGTCTGCTCCAGCGTTGTTATTCCAGTGGCAAACGGAATTTCACGCCCCATCTTCGAGGAACGAACGGATGCGACAAGCCTTCTCGGAACAGCAGCGGTTCGACGCGCCAGCCATCAGGGACATCCCGCTGAACTTCGAGTGCCGGGACGAAATCGTCCCCCTTCTCGCCGCACTGCAGCATGTCTATTCGCAGCCGGGACTCCGGGTGCAAATCCTCGACCTG
>CAUZFZ010000013.1:0-108422 GCA_963579025.1 Planctomycetota bacterium
CGGGCGTGTGCTGGGCGATCGCAACGTCGAGCGGGCCCAGGGCATCTTCCAGATTGAAGGCAACTTCATCCGCGATTCGGCTACAACGGGTATTCTCGTCAGCGCCGCACCTCGCGAGGGTAACGCTGGCACCGAAGACAATCCGGGTGGCGTTGCGGACTCCGCGCGGCCGGTCCCCGGATCGCCGATCAACTTTGATGTCCAGAACACCTCGCGTCAGGCACCCGGCGTATTCATCACCAACAACGTCGTCGCCGGCTTCGGCACGAGCGGTATTGTGGTCGGTGGTGAGACGAATACGGGGGCTGCTGTTCCCGAAGCCGCCGTTCCCGTGGCCAAGGTGATCAACAATACGGTTTATGGTGGCGCGACTTCGACGGGTATCGGTATCCGTCTGCAGGCCAATGTGTCACCGATCGTCCTGAACAACCTGATCGCCAATACGGTCACCGCGATTTCAACTGACGGAACGGTCACAATTGGATCGGGCACTGGAAACGCCCGCGTAGACCGTACGTTCTTCTTTAACAACAACGACGTCCCGAGCCAGGCGTCCATCAATCCCGCCCAGCAGGGAAACAACGCGGTTGTCGATGACGACCTGGGTGCGTTGTTTGTTTCTGCGGCCACTGGAAACTTCTACCTGGCTGCCGGCTCGGAAGCGACGGACCGTTCTCTGGGCAGCCTGCCTGATCTTCCCGAGTTCGTGTCGGTCAAGTCGCCGCTGGGTCTTCCGAATTCGGACGCGTTCTCGCCCGGCAACGACCTGTTCGGTCAGCTACGCGTCGATGACACGCTGCAAGGGGCATCGGGTCTGGCCGGCGAAGTCTTCAATGACCTGGGAGCGATCGAGCGCGCCGACAATGATGGCGGACGAGTGACATTGACGACGCCCGAGGACCAGGGCGCGGATGATCTCAACACGCTTGCGGCTGTGATCCACATTGACTCGCCGGACTTCTTCAACGAATTCGTGATTCAGTTCACCGACGAAGGAATCGGGATCGACGACGTGACCGTTCTGACCGACGGCAGCCAGTTCACGCTGACGCAGACGACGAACGAGAACAATCAGATTGTCACCCGCACTCTGGAAAACGGTGTGGATTACATCTTCGCGTACAACGCGAATACCAATGAGGCCATTCTGACCTCGACCACGCTGTATCCGCAGGACGCCCGCTACACGCTGGTCGTTGACAATACGGCCTCAGGCATTCTGGACTTTGCCGGCAACCCGCTGATTCCCAATCAGACCGACGGCAGTGTGCAGTTCGACATTCTGGTGACCAGTGGCGTCAACGATCCACCAGAGATCACTCGGCCGGCCAATCAGAACATTCTGGAGAACACGTTGACGGCACCGACGTCAGTGGTCTTCTCCGAAGCTCTGGGAACGGCCATCACGGTGGAAGACCCGGATGCCTTCATCAACGACAACCAACTGGATGTGACACTGACGGTGTCGAATGATTCCAACACGGTGCCGACCGGTACGCTCACGCTGGCACCAGGATTCGCCACTCTGGTGACGGTCACCGTTGGCACCGATGGTACCGATGAGCCGGTGATCGCCCTGACCGGGACGATCCCGAACATCAACCTGGCTTTGGAAGGGCTGGTCTTCACACCGCGGCAGGACTTCAACAGCACTCAGGGTCTGGGTGCCGCAACGCTGTCGATTCTGGCCAGCGATCGCGGCAACTTCAGTGCCGAGGTTCCGCCCGTCATTGGCACGGATACGGAAGTCATCACCATCGTCATCGATGCGGTGAACAGTGCCCCGACGGCCACGGCGCCCGCAACCTTGACGATCAATGAGGATACGTCGTTCGTATTCGCCGGAAATGATGCGACGGACACGGTCGAGATTGCGGATGGTGACGACTTGGAAATGCTCGTCACTCTGACGATTACCAACGGCACGATGACGTTGACATCGACCACCGGTCTGACATTCGACCCGGTGGATGTGGCCAACGATGGAACTGCCGACACAATGTTGACGTTCCGTGGTTCTGTTGCCGACATCAACGCCGCACTGACGACGTTGCGGTACGACCCGACACCGGAATTCAACGGGGCGGCCACGTTCACCATCGTGGTCGATGACCAGAACCTGGGCGGGACGCCCCTGACGCCGAATGGCACGGCGACGACGAATATCACCGTCACGGCGATCAACGATCCGCCGATTCTGGAGTTCAATGGTTTGGAATCGGGATTTGGCGTTGCTCCGGCGACTGTTATTCCACGTGTCACCGGCCTGGAAGGTGTTGATTTCGTCTTTCAGGCATCAACGACGTCGCGGATCACCGTCTCAGACGTTGACGCTGCGGAAAGTGTGCCGGCCAATGTTTCGGTCACACTGACGCTGCTGGAAGACGGAAATGCCCCAGCCAATGGAATCCTGACACTCGGTGACGCAAGTGTGGTGACGGTCGATGCCACCAACACCGATATGTCGGCAATCGTGACGATTACGGGGACGGCCGCGAACATCAATACCGCATTGGACGAACTGATTTACACGCCGTCTGCGGCACCGTCGGCCTTCTTCACATCGACAACGGAGTTCGCGACGATCGACATCCTCGTGACCGATCTGGGCAACACCGGTCCGGTCGTTGAAACGGACACCGGACGCATCGAGATCGATGTCGAGCCGATCGGGTTTGGTCCACGCAACCAGTTCGAAGGCAGCACAACGTTCCCGGTGACTCCGTTCCTGGTCCAGGAAGGATCGACGCTGGTCTTCAGTGCAGCGAACAACACGGAGCTTGCGTTCAGCGACGCTAATGCGACTGGCGACGACGACTTTGTCCAGGTGACGTTGAGTGCTACGAACGGCGCCACGGTGCGGGTCGTTAATAATCTGGCGAATGTCACCGTTGGTACGAACGGTGAAAGTTCCATCGTCATCACGGCAAACGTCGTGACTAATCAGGTTGCGGAGATTAACGCGGCTCTGGATGGTTTGATCTTCACGCCGAATGGCACAATGAGTTCGACGGTGACAATGCTGACGGAGGACAACGACAACGAATTCGTTCCGGATGGTGCCCAGTCAGATACCGACATGTTGACGATCAACGTCAACGACGTGCCGGACTTTATCAACGAAGATGTTGCGGATTTCTCGTACGACTTCACAGTGCCCGAGAACAGTGTGGCGGGAACGGTTGTGGGAACGGTCACTGCGGCCGACATCGACCTTCCGGCGGCTGGCACGGACGTGCTGACGTTTGCCATTACTGCCGGAAACGATACTGACGGTGACAGCAACCTCGATTTCGAAATCGTGAAGATCAGTAACACGCAGGCGGAACTTCGCGTTCTTGATACCTCGATTCTGGACTTCGAGGCCTTCCCGGCAGATCCGGCATTTACACCGACGGTGACGGTGACGGACTCCACTGGAGTCGGTGACACCACAACTGCGAACATCACGCTGGTCGACGGAGCGGAAGCGGTTGTCATTGATCCGACCCTGTGGCCGGCTGCGGGCATCACCGTTCGGCGTAATGGCAATCGGGTTGAATTCCTGGAAACTGGCAACCTGACGAATGAGGTTGCTCCGTCGCATGTGATCGCCAATGTCTCCAGTCTGACGATGACAGCCCGTGACGCCGTCGACGACGAGCTGACGGTTGATTTCTCCAATGGTGACCCGCTGCCAACGTCTGGACTGGATTATGACGGCGGCATGGGGCTTGGCACGGACACGCTCATCGTGGTCGATGGCGTTACCTTCGCCAATGTCGATCACACATTCCTGGGCGGCGGTGCAGGGACGATCAGCTTCGACGACGGGCCGGCGATGAATCCGACCTCGACGATCTCCTACGTCCGTGTGGAACCGATCATTGACCGGACGGATGCGAACAACCGCTCGTTCACGTTCTCCAGCCCCAGTGCCGCGGATCAGGTCGAACTGCGGGACTTCGGTGCGGCTGGTGACGGTGTGTCGCAGCTTCTCAGTGCGGCGAACTTCTCACGTGTCGAATTCAATACGCCAATAAATTTGGCGCTGCCAAATACGACGACGCTGACGGTGAACCTGGGTGCCGGTAACGACTCATTGACCGTGACCAGCGCCGACAGCACCGTCAACACGAATGGTGTGATTGCGGTCGGTGGCGCCGATGTAGATACGCTGATCGGCACAGTCGACGTGGATGTCTTCGTCGTCAACATGGACGACGCAGGCACGATGATGACTGGTCTGCTGACGACGAATTTCTCTCAGTTCGAAAGCCTGACAGGTCTGGGGGACAACGATTCGTTCACCGTGGATGCGGGCATCACGCTCAGCGGCAACATTGACGGTGGCGACGGTGATGACACGTTCTGCATAGACGGCACGGTTGAAGGAAACCTCGCCGCCGGAGCCGGTGACGACAACCTGAAGCTCACCGGGCAGGTCGACGGGACCATTTCCGATCTGGAAAACGCGCCGGTCGTGGGAACGGCGGACCCGGATATCATCACCGTGCGACTGAATGACATCAGTGGTGATACGGAAGTGATTCGAACGACATTGGGCAACACAACCACGGTGACGTTTTTCCAGCCACCCAATTCGCCGCGGTTCATTGTGAACATCACCGCGCTGGACGAGTCGGACACAGTTGTCATCGATCACGCGAACGGCGGGTTCGTGAATGCTGACATCATTCTGGACGGCGGCGGTGACGCAACGGCCGGAGGTGTTGTTGATGAGATCCAGGTGCTTGGGTCACGCACAATCAACCCCGATATTTCATCGACGTATATTCCTGGCGACGACGTCCATAATGGCGTCATTCTGGTCTCAGCGGGAGGTTTGGTTCAGACAATCAACTTCCAGAATCTGACGCCGGTTGAGCTGACTGGAATGACGACCGTCACGTTCCAGTCTCCGCGAAGTGCTGACCTGGTGACACTTGAACCGTCAATCGGTCCAGTGACGGCATTGCCGGCCGTGCGACTGTTCGGGACAAGTGGTGGTACGGCGTTCGAGGAATTGTTTGTCACTGACACTCTGGACTTCGTCGTGGACCTGGCGACCGCTGACACGGCCGACCCGGCAGAGCAGATGGACACAGTCACGGTTGCAAACGGAACGCTGCAGACCGTCCCCAACCTCGCCAGCATCGAATTACGCACGGGTACCGGCCGGGATACGATCAATCTGCTCGAAGACAGCTATCTGGATTCGACCGGACTGCTCAACCCGCTGGTGATCAACTCGGGCCTGGGTGATACCGACCGGCTGAACGTGAATGTGAGCGCATCGCCCAATGTTGTCGATCTGATCACGCTGGCCGACAACAACGTCAGTCTGGTCGTCACGGACACGGTGACCACACTGACAAATCCGGCGGGTTCGGTGAGCTTCATCGATCCAGTCAGCGGGCTGAGCACGATCGCGGGTAACGAAATCACACTGACCGGTCAGGATACGGCCAGCAACGCGTTTGACCTGACGGGGCTGACTACTGGCGTCGTGACAGTGAGTGGCGGCACCAGCGCCGACGACACGATCACGGGCCAGAATCTGAACGCCTTGTGGACCATCACCGATTCGGATGACGGAAGTATCAACGGCAGCTCAGTCACATTCATCGAGACCGAGAATCTTGTCGGCGGATCAGCGAACGACCAGTTCGTGCTGGCCACGGGAGTCACCGTGGACGGATCGATTGATGGTGGTGTCGGCGGCATCGACACGCTGGACTTCAGCAATCTGATGGTCACAGGACGATCCATCGTCGTGAACTCCGCGGTGGCCACACTGGGCTACGGAGGGACGGTTAACGTTGACGCGAACGGTGGCGTAACGGGTGGCTTTACCAACATCAACGTCGTTGAAGGGACATCGCAGAGTGATTCTCTGACCAACGCGATCATGGACCTGGTCCCCGCCCCCGTGTCTGGCACGTTCGTGCTGGGGCAGAATACGGGCACGTTCGAATCCGATGCGGTGACAGGTACGCTGCCACGGACCACGCTGACGTTCAACGACTTCCAGAACTTCATTGCCGGTAACGGCGGCGACGATTTCATCGTGAACGCCGACCAGAATGGAACGACAATCACCGGCGGCATTCTGGACGATTTCGTGGCTCTGGGCCTGGGCGTGGTGGTGGACGGACCAATCAGCCTGGGCAGTGGTGACGACACTGTGATTCTTAACGACGGTGCCAGTGTCGCTGACGGTGTGCCGGCCACAACCGATATCGACTTCGGTGCCGGTGCTGACACGCTGAGCTTTCGCGGTGCTGGTGGTGTGGCCAGTACGGCCGCGTATGCGACCGGTCGAGACATCGCGCTGAGTGGACTGAACGCGACTGACGGTTACGACGGCCAGGAAACGCTGCTCGGGTTCACGTTTACGAGCGTCAACGCTATCAACGGCGGGGCTCGTGGAGTGAATGACACAATCACCGGTGCGGCCACGCTGGATGCGAGTTGGGTCATCAACGGTGTGTCTGAGCGTGTCACCTACGTGTTCGTTGTGGACACCTCGACTCCGGATTCCATCCCGGCGATCCTGCCTAACGTAGGCGACGTTAATAACGATGGTGTGGTCAACACCATTCTGGATGTGCAACTGCAGGCGTTGCTGGACTTCCAGCAGGACCTGATTCAAATCGATGCTGACGCCGATCTGGCTGTCGTGGAATACGGTTCGTCGGCGACGATCGTCCCCATGATCGCGGTCACGGGCACGCAAAACTTCACGAGCCCACTGGCGGACCTGGACTCTGACGGAGTCACCGACTTCGAAGAGGCCGTGCGGGGTCTGACGACACGTGCAGTCATTGGTTCGAACTACGAGCTGGCTCTGCAGTCGGTGCTGACCGCGTTCAATTCGATCACGCCGACGAATCCGACCATGCTGTTCCTGTCAGCGTCGGCTGACACGAGCGGCACGTTCGCCGACGATGTGCTCAACCTGACCGCGGCTCCGCTGGCTGCGACTCTACGTGCGTTCGGTATCGGAGCGAGCGCATCAGTGGGCGACCTGAATACGATCAACGCGGGCTCGATGGTGTTCAATCAGAGCAGCACATTCATCAATGCCGTGAACGGCGAAACGTCTCGCAGCTTTGTCAGTCCAAGTACTTATCGAGACACGCCGGATACGTCGACTCTGTCGTTCCGGGCGTTCGAATCGCTGACCGGTGCAGGTATGGACGACAGCTTCCAGTTCGGAACATTCGCCCCAAACGGCGCTCGGGTGGTTACGGTCACGGGCGGCGGCGGCAACGATGAACTGATCGCCAACAACGACCAGACGGACTACCTCATCAGCCTGACGGACGGTGGCAGTGTGACGTTGCGGGATACGGCGACACCCGTCGCCAACACCGTAGTGTCTCAGTTCCGGGATATTGATTCGCTGTCGGGCGGTGCCGCGGGTGACACCTTCACGTTTACCGATAGCGGCGTCCTGACGGGAGAAATCGACGGCGGCGGCGGCAGCAACACGCTGATCGGCGATACCAATGGCAATGTCTTTACTGTGCAGCCCCTGGCAGTCGGCCCGGCGTCCACGAATCAGGGCACGTTGGATGCCGGCGTCAAACTGGGCGATGGCTTCCGCAGTATCCAGAACCTGACTGGTGGCGTTGGAATTGACACGTTCAACGTGACGCTGGGCGGTCTGTCCGGCTCAATCGACGCCGGCGGCGAAGCGGACATGATCACCATTGGTGCCAATCGCACTGTTGGCGGATCGATCAGCGCTGGAACCGGCGACGATGTGCTGACCTTCAATAATCAGTCACAGGTCACAGGTGTCGTTTCGGGTGATGCCGGCAACGATGCTTTCAATCTGGTGGCGGGTGCGGCCGTGACGGCCAGTCTCAGTGGTGGGACGGAAGACGACACGTTCACGCTGGGTGCCGGTGCAACACTGGTCGGCGTGATTTCCGGCGGCGGTCAGGCAGGCGACACAATCAATGGCGGTGACACCGCCACGATCTACAGCATCACAGGCGCGGACAGCGGCGTGCTTGATACCCGCGTGACCAGTTTCAATGGTGTTGCCAATCTCGTTGGTGGTGACGCCCTGGACACGTTCCGATTCTCCGGCGCCACGGCATCCTTGAGTGGAATGATCAGCGGCGGCACGAACACGACGGACGCCCTGCAACTGAGCGACAACGCCAACACGGCGACGCTGACCGGGATGGACGCCGGCAACGCGGTCGTCAACTCCGTGACGACGACATTTACGTCGATCGAAAACATCGATCTGCGTGGCGGCAACGATTCGATCACCGTGCAGAACGGCGCTGAGCTGACCGGTGTCCTCGATGGCGGTATCGGTATCGACGAGCTGGTCGGGCCGGAAGCGGGAGCACAATTCATTGTCACCGCTGACAATGCCGGGGATCTGTTTGATGTCTCTGGCCTGAATCGGCTGCTGAATACGCCAGGACCGGCCGGGTCCGGGTTTACGCAAATCGAGAGTCTTGCCGGCCGTTCCGGCGATGATGCATTCACGCTCAATAACAACGTGACTCTGAATGGGAACGTTGATGGCGGCGGCGGGTCGAACACGTTGGCGCTGAATTCCGGCGCGAGCATCCTCGGTACTGTTGCCAACGTCGATGTGACGATCACCATCGACGGGAACAACGGGATCAAGACGGCCGCCGATTTCAACGACCAGATTCTTGTGCAGATCGATACCGGGTCGCTGGAAGTGATCGTTAACGGAACATCGAACAGGTTCTTTGTGCCGACGACGACCAACCTGAATGTGATTCTGGACATCCTGTCGACAACCGGCACGGACAGTCTGACCATCGACTACGGGACGGAAACCCCGACGATACCGTTGCCCAGAGACATTCGGTTCAACACCACTGACGGTGGTGACCGCGTGCGGTTGATCGGTGCGGCGGGCCGAACAGCGACGTACCAGCCGGTGCTGGTCGGCGGACAGCGGATTCTGGAAATCGGCGATGTGGCCGATGCAATGAGTCTGCGGACGGTCCGTCTGCAACAGGCGGCGACGGTGCCATCGGTCGAACTCGACACATTCGACAGCTTCAACTTCACCAGCGGCGGTGCCGCGGACACCGTGACGTTGAGCCAGGCCAACGCACCGCTGGGTGCTCAGCAGGCCATGTCGATCGCTGGCAGCAGTGGCGGCAGCCCCTTCGAGACTCTGCTTCTGAGTGACGTGGGCACGGTGTCAATCGATCTGGGTGCCAATGACGCCACCGGTGCAGGTTCGCCGGATACGGTGACGGTGTCCGACAGTGCTCTGCGGGCCAACCTGACACTGACCGGTCTGACGATCACGACCGGAAACGGTGACGACATTCTGACACTGAACGAGTCGAGCTATCTGAATGCGGCGACGGTGCCGACGAGCCCCTTGAGTGTCAATCTGGGTGATGGTGCCGACACGGTGAACGTCAACCCAATGGCCACTCCCGCTGATGATCCCGACACATTCACTCTGACGGACGCACAGGTGAGCCTGTCCGATGGTGGTACGTCGCTGGGCGTTGTGACGTTGTCGGGATTCGCCAGCGAAAGCGCGACGCTGACCGGTGAGCCCGGTGTGGTGGTGGATTCGCTGTTCGACTTGCAAGGCTTCACCGGTAATGCCGTAATCGACGGCGGCGGCGGAATTGATGCTTTGCGAGCCCGGGATATTGATCAGACGTGGAGCATTACGGCTGAAGACACTGGCTCGGTCGACGCCTTCACGTACACGAACATCGATCAGCTCATCGGCGGCACGGGCAGTGACACGTTCGTGCTGGGTGTGGATGTGAACAGCAGCATCAACCTGATTGACGGCGGCACGGGCGCAAACAGCCTGAATCTGAATGCCCTGGGCGGAAGCCGGAACGTCTCCCTGACGGCGATCGGCGGCACAGTGGGCTTTGCTGGTAACGCCATTCTAATTGACGCCTTTGACAATATCGGCTCGGTCAGCGCGGCCGGTGCGGCGAATGCACTGAATGGTCGGGACGCCGACGCCACGTGGACCGTCGATAACTCGGGACTGACCTACGTTTCCGGTCAGACTCTGACTGCGACGGGCTTCAGCGTTCTGACAGGTGGTTCGGCGGATGATGACTTTACGATTGCGGACGACATCAGCTTGACGATTGTGACGGACGGTCTGGCCGACACCGGTGCGGACATGGTGTTCGTCAATCAGGACGTCACGCTGACGCTGGCCGCCGATCTGGCCATGGGCGGCGGCGATGACGTGCTGCAACTGGCCAGCGGTGCGGTTCTGACCGGCACGGGTGCGACGGACAACCTGCCACTGGCGGGCGATGTGGTGGGTGACGTGCTCGGACAGGACGGCAACGACACGGTGATTCTGGCGCAGGGCGCCACCATTGCACAGCGGGTTGTGGGCGGTGACGGAGCCGACACGATCGACTTCTCGGGCTACACGACGACACGCAACGTCGCTCTGACGAGTGCGCTCGTTGATGGCTACTCCGGCACGGAAGCGGCTTTGAATGGCGGGAATGCCAATGGCTTTACCGGCATCGATCAGTTGATCGGTTCCAGTGCGACAGCGGCGTCCGATGTGCTGACCGGCGTGGCCGCGACCAACGCCGTGTGGCGGCTGGATGCGACCAGTCAGTACGAGGAGCTGACGGGCAACCGGCTGCTGAACTTCTCGTCCTTCGAACAACTTGCCGGCAACGGTAATGACGACCGATTCCAGTTTGGTGCTGGTGTCAACAGTACGTTCACGCTGGTGGGCGGCGGTGCCGCCGGTAATGACGTCGTCGAGGGCAGTTCACTGAACGATGCCTTCGACCTGACCAATTCGGGCGTGGGTACGGTCACGGTGAATACTCAGACGAGTTCGTTCCAGGACATCGAGAATCTGGCGGGCGGGGCTGGCGATGACACGTTCAGCGTGTCGACCAACGGTCGTCTGACCGGTTCTGTCGATGGCGGCGCGGACAACGACACGTTGACGGGACCATCGACCGGCGCGCAGTTCACCGTGACTGGAACGAATACGGGCGAGCTGACGGGACCGACCGGAACGCCGAATCTGCTGGATTCGGGTGTCACAGCGGGACCCGGCTTCCTGAACGTGGAAAACCTGACGGGTGGCGCGGCCATTGATGAATTCATCCTGCAGGCCGGCGTCACGCTGGATGGTGCGATCAGCGGACTGGGTGCTGTCGACACTGTGACGATCAACATGAACGTGTCGGTCGGCGGTGATGTCCTGACTGGCGACGGAGCGGACGTGGTCACGCTGGCGACGGGCAGCTCGGTGGCAGGGACTGTCAACACAGGTACCGGCACTGACAGTGTCACGGTCAGCGGTGTTGTTGCCGCCGGGATCGACGGTGATGCCGACAACGACACGATCACTTTGAGTGACGGTGCGAACCTGACCGGAAACATCGCCGGCGGTGGTGACGTCGACACCCTGATTATCAACGAAGCGACCACACCGCGGGTCATCCTGATTACGGGCAGTGACAGCGGGAGCCTGCTGGCCACGGCGACGACGTTCAGCGGTCTGGAAAATGTGACGGGCTCGGACACGCTGGTCGACACGTTCCGGTTCAGTGCCGGGGCCAATCTGACAGGGACCATCGACGGTCGCGGTCAGACGGACATTCTGGAAGCCGCGACGGATGCCAACCGGGTCGTGCTGACCGGTGTCGATGCCGGCACCTACGACACGGACACTACGGTCGGTGGCGAATCGCAGTTCCAGAATGTCGAACGAGTGGATGGTCGCAGCGGCGACGACGTGTTCGTTGTGAACTCCGGTGCGGGTTTGAGCAACACGCTCATCGGCGGAGCGGGCAGTGATCAGCTTATCGGTTCCGCCGACGCAGAAGTCTTTACGATCACGGGGTCGGCCGATAGCGGCAACCTGGAGAATTCAGGCGCTGCCAATCCAGACCTGCAGTTCTCCAGCATCGAGAACCTGGATGGCGCGGCAGGCAACGACACGATCACGATCGATGCAGTCCTGTCGGGCAACATCGCGGGTGGCGACGGCGACGACACATTCAATGTGAACGCCAACGTGGGCGGCGACGTCGATGGCGGCAATGACACGGACACCCTGTTCCTGGCATCCGGTGTGATGATCGGCGGTACGGTTTCCAATACGGAAATGGTCGAGCTGGTTGTCAATGGTGATGGCGCCGACAACACGATCGAGATTCGTAACAACGCTGGTGTGCTGGAAGCGGAAGTTGATGGACTGACTCAACAGTTCTTCACACCCGCAGGGTCGGCCACTGTCCGCCTGACGGTCAACGGTGGTGACGGCGTCGACACGCTGATCCTGAATTACGGCGGTTCAATTCTGGCGAACGAGATTGTCTTCATCGACGGTGTCGTTGCAGACGCCAATCCGGAACGCCTGCAGATCATTGGCAATGGCACGCAAACACTGACCTATAACCCGGTCCTGGATGTCGACAACCGCCGTGTGCTGGCGCTCAGCAACGGTTCGACCGTGCGTGTCGAAACCAGCACGGCCGGAAATCTGTTCGAATTCGATACACTCAGCCTCGTCAACCTGACCAGTGCTGGAACAGCCGACGATGTCACGCTGACCCCGATCAGTACAGCCAGTCCGATCAGCAACGAGGACTCGCTGCGCGTCACGGAAGCGTCGGGCAACTTCGAGCAGGTCGACCTGATCGATGTGGCAAACATCACACTTGATCTGGGTGCCAGCGACCTGCCGACAGATGGCAACGATCAGGTGACAATCGACGCCGGTTCTCTGCGGGCCTATGCGACGATAACGACGTTGAACATTCTGACCGGCATCGGTAGCGATACCTTCAATCTGAACGAAGTCGATTACCGCAATTCGGCCGGTGGCCTCACTGTTCTGACCCTGGATGCCGGCGATCTGGCGGACACTCTGAATGTCAGCACGAATCTTGACCAGTTGACGCTGACCAGCAGCACCGTTTCGCTGGTCGATGGCGTGACCCCATTCGGTACGGTGACGCTGACCGCGCTTGCTGGTGAAACGGCTAATATCACCGGTGGTGACAACGATACGACGTTCGACCTGAGCACCTGGCGGAATGGAACGAATGCGACGGCCGTGGTGAATGGCGGCACAGGCACCGACGAGCTGATCGGTCCGAATGAGTCTGTCGACTGGAACGTGAACGGCAACGAATCCGGCGACGTCGGTGGTTTCTTCACGTACAGCAACGTGGCGAATCTCACGGGCGGCACGCTGAACGATCGCTTCATCATCGCCGCGGCCGTTACCGACCTGGGTGTCATTGACGGCGGAAACGGTGGAGCTGATGTGCTCGACTTCTCGCTGTTTGATACTCCGGCTCGCGACGGTATCGACGCGACGCTTAGCAGCGTGGGTGCGAACGGATTCGGCGGCACTGAGGTCCGGTCCAGTCTGACCTTCGACCGGATCAACTCGATCATCGCCACGACAGACACAGCGACGGGCGACAGCCTGACCGGCCTGAATGCCACCGCGACGTGGCTCGTGGATGCCACCACGGGGACTTACACGTCGACACAGGCGCTATCCTTCAGCGCCTTCGAAACGCTGACCGGTGGTACGCTGGCCGATGACTTCGCTGTTCGCGAGACCGCCACGGTCGCTTTGAACGGCGGCGCCGGCGATGACGACATCACGCTGAGTTCCGGCGTAACTCTGACGGGCAATGTGACGACGGGTGACGACAACGACGATGTGATTATTGGCGTCGGTGCCACGATCAGCGGCAACGTCACACTTGGTGACGGAGTCGACTCGGTTCAGTTTGGCGACTCCAGCTCGGTGACCGGGACCGTGACGGGTGGCCTCGGAATCGACACGATTAACTATTCCGCTTACGTGACCGGCCAGACGATCGAACTGCAGGCAGCCAATGCCAGCGGCGGGTTTGATGGCCGCACGGCTACGATTGCGGGCAATGCCAACAGTGGCTTCACCAGCATCAACAACTTTGTCGGTTCGACGACTGCGACAACGGACGTACTGCAGGGCCTGAATGCACCGGCGACGTGGTCAATCACGGCGACGAATTCGTATCTGGCCGGTGGGCAGTCGGCGACGTTCTCGAGCATTGGCGAGTTGCGCGGCGGCAGCGACGTCGACCAGTTCATCTTCGGCACTGGCGCGGCTCTGGCGGCAACGATCAACGGTGGTGGAAACAACGACCGAATCGAAGGTGGAGACGCGGCCGACACGTTCAACATCACCGGGTCGGACAGTGGCGAGGCGATCGTTGGCGGTGTGACCAGTACCTTCCAGTCGGTCGAACTGCTGAGCGGTGGTGTGGGTGGCGATACATTCTCGGTCAGTGACACCGGATCACTCTCCGGCGGAATCGACGGCGGAGACGATAGTGACACACTGATCGGTGACAGCGATGGCAACGCCTTCGACCTGACGGCCGACAACACCGGTTCTCTGACCGGTAAGTTGAATACGGGAACACTTTCGGCCAACGGCTTCACCAGCGTCGAAAATCTGACCGGTGGGGCGGGCGTCGATGTCTTCACGATCGACTTCAACCTGGCCGGCAACGTGTCCGGTCTGGCTGGCGCTGACCAGGTGACGGTCACAGCGGTCACAGTCGGTGGCCAGGTTCTGGGCGGCGACAATGACGATGCCATCGAATTACAGGCGGGAGCCACAGTGAACGGTGGTACGTTCGGCGATGCGGGCATGGACACCATTCAGGTCACGGGAACCGGCACGGTTGTCAGTAACGTTGATGGTGGTGCGGGCGACGATTCGATTCAGCTTGCCGGCACGATCATCTTGAACGGAGCGATCGTCGGCGGTGCGGATTCCGACACGGTGTCCAGCGGCGACGTCGCCACTGTGTTCGCGATCAACGCCACGGACAGCGGTCAGTTGATTGGTCGTGGCGCGACGTTCAGCCAGGTGGAAAACCTGACCGGCGGCAGCCAGGACGACATATTCCGCTTCGAAACGAACGGTCGGTTGAGCGGCACGATCGACGGTGCCGGCAACACGGGCGCCGACGCGATCGAAGCCAGTGACGGGGCGGATCTCTTTACGCTGACCGCCGGGAATGAAGGCACCGTGCAGGTCGGCACGGTCACGGCGACGTATCTGAACGTCGAATCGCTCGATGGCCGCGGCGGAGCAGACAGCTTCACCGTGCAGAGTGGCGGAACACTCAGCGGCCTGCTGAACGGTGGTGCGGACGCCGACGTGCTGACGGGGTCCGATGATGCAGAAACCTTCAGGATTGCACCTGGAACTCCTAATGCAGGCACTCTGGAGAATGCTCTGACGGCGGCGAGTCCGGACGTCACGTTCTCCAGCATCGAAAACCTGAACGGCGCGGACGGCAACGATACGTTCGACATCAACGCGACACTTGACGGCAACATCGACGGCGGTGCGGGTGCCGACCGCTTCGACATCGATGCCAATGTGAACGGGAATGTGCTGGGTGGCGCGGGCGACGATGACTTCTTCGTGGCCGTGAATGCTGTAGCGGTGATCAGCGGCAACCTGGACGGCGGCACGGGCTCGAATGATTTGACACTGGATGTGCCACAGGGCTCAATCACGGGGACGGTCTCGAATGTCAACGCCGACCTGATGTTCGACGGCACGGCGATGGACGATGTGATCACTGTGGGTCTGGACGGAGCGGGCACGCTGACATTCACGCGTGTGACGGGCGCGACGACGGTCACGCGGCCAGTCTTTGTGCAGGGTGCGAACGTGAATCTGAGCGTGGCGGTCGACGCCATGGCTGGCAACGACACGCTGATTGTGGATTACACCAACGGCGTGTTCTCCTCGGACATCACGTACACGGCGGGCGGGGTGCAGGCGGTGCTGGCCGAGTCGAACGAACTGCAGATCATCGGTGCGGCCGCGGGTACGACGGTCGGAAGCTACAGCCCGGGCCTGCTGGATCCGGGCAGTGCGAGCTTCGGCACGGGCGTGGCCGATGCCGCGGACAACACGATCACGGTGACAGGTCTGCGTGACGACTTCGCGGCCACGGCGGTGGAGATTCGGGACTTCGATACGGTGAGCATGGCGTCGCCCGGCAGCGTGGATTCGGTGACCCTGTCAGCGTCGACCGGTGCGGTCAGTGGTGACGGTGCGGTGCTGATCAGCGGGACGACCGACGGGACTGGTTATCAGGCCCTGAGCGTGGTGAACAGCGGCAACGTGAGTCTCGATCTGGGTTCGTCGGATGGTTCGGCGGCGACGGGTCAGGACACGGTCAACATCGAGAACGGTGTGCTGCAGGCGACGACCGGCCTGCAGACGCTGACGGTCGAGACGGGGATCGGGAACGATACGGTCAACCTGCGAGAAGACAGCTATCTGAATCAGGAGGAGGCGTCTCTGGGTATGGCCGGCGTCGGGAGCCGGCTGGTGCTTGATCTGGGGACGACGGGCACGGACATCGTCAACGTGGACGTGTCGGCCTCGCCGAACGACGTGGATGTGATCGACCTGGACAGCAGCCTGCTGGGTCTGAGAGTGGACGGTGGGGACGTGGGGACGGTGAGTTTCGTCGCGGCGGGTCAGAACACGCTGCAGGGCGACACGGTGAATCTGACCGGTCAGGACGGCGTGGATAACCGGTTCGACATCAGTGGCCGGATCACGGGTGGTCAGACGACGGTGACCGACACGGATACGACGACGGACTCGGACACGGTGGTGGGTCCGAATGTGGTATCGCAGTGGGACGTGAGCGGTTCGCGTGCGGGCAGTATCACGGGCGGCAGCGTGACGTACACGGGTGTGGAGAACCTGGCAGGCGGCTCGAACTCGGATCAGTTCATTCTGGGCGCGACGGTGACGGTGGCCGGTTCGATCTCCGGCGGTGCCGGCGGGACCGACCGGATCGATTACAGCAACCAGTCGGGTCCGGTGTCCGTGGACCTGACGGGCGTGGTGGCGGGTGCGGGCTTCTCGGGGACGGCGTCGAATGTGACGGACGGCTTTGTGAACATCGACGCGTTCAGCGGGACGACGTCGGCGACGGACAGTCTCAGTCAGTCGATCGAGAATGTCGGGACGGTTCCTCAGACGGGGACGTTCACACTGGCGCCGGGTTCCGGGATGTTCGATTCGGGTCTGGTCGGCGGGACGACGCTGTCGTTTGCGAACTTCGAGCAGTTCACGGGCGGTGCCGCGGTGGACACGTTCAACGTCAATGCGGATCAGACGAACGGCGTGTTGAATGGTGGTCAGGGGAACGATGTGTTCACTCTGGCTTCTGACGTGCAGGTATCTCAGATCAACGGCGGTGACGACGACGACACGGTCACTCTGAGTGACGGGGCCTTCCCGACGACGGGCGTGGACCTGGGCACGGGGGTGGACACGCTGAGCTTCGGTGGCGCGACACCGTCGACGACGGGTCGTCGCGTGGCCCTGAGCGGTCAGGACGCGGTGGACGGTTACGACGGGGATGAGACGCTGCTGGGCTTCTCGATCGACAGCGTGAACGTGCTGCTGGGCGGGAACGGTAACGACGAACTGATCGGTGTGCCGAATCAGGATTCGCGGTGGACGATCGACCTGGCGGGCGAATACCGGGACGCGGGGAACACGCGGACGCTTGGTCTGGGCAGCATCGAATTGCTGACCGGTCAGGCGAATGCGGACGACTCGTTCGAGTTCGGTGCGAATCCGGATCGGGACGTGACGCTCAGCGGCGGTGCGGGCACGGACACGGGCAACGACTCGATCGAATCGAACGATGCTGCGGCCGGTTCGAGTTACTCGGTGACGGGTGCGGATCTCGGGACGGGCGTCACACGGAACGCGGTCGGGACGGCATTCAGTGTGTCATTCAGTGACGTCGATGATCTGATCGGTGGGACGGGCGCTGACACGTTCAGCTTTGCGAACGGGAGCAGCCTGAGTGGTGCGATCGACGGCGGCGGGAACAGTGACACGCTGATCGGCGACGCAGACGGGAACACGTTCGCGGTCACCGGTTCGGACGCGGGCAGTCTGGACGCGGGGACGACGCTGGGCGGCGGCTTCACGAATGTGGAGAACCTGACGGGTGGTATCGGTCAGGACACGTTTACGGTGACGGCGGGTGGTCTGAGTGGTTCGATCAGTGGTGGCGGCGCGGAAGATACGGTGACGGTCGCGGCCGGCCTGACAGTGGGTGGTGCGATCGACGGTGGAGCGGCGAACGATCAGATCACGCTCAACGACGGCGTGCAGGTGAGCGGTGGAGTGAGCGGCGGCGACGGTGACGATCTGGTCACGCTGGCCGGTGACGCGAACGTGGTGGCGAACCTGACGGGCGGTCTGGGGAATGACGTGTTCGTGCTGGGCTTCACGGCGACGGGAGCGACGCTGGCGGGCACGATCGACGGTGGCGGTCAGGTGAACGACGAACTGCGTGGCGGCAACGCGGGTTCAGTGTACCGCATCACGGGCAACAACAGCGGTGTGGTGCAGAGCCGGGTCACCAGCTTCACGGGCATCCGGAACCTGACGGGCGGCACGGGTGCGGACACGTTCCGCTTCGAAAGTGGTGTGCTGGGCGTGGCGGGCACGAACGGTCTGGTGACGGGCGGCGGCGGCGCGGACGTGCTGGAAGGCAGCAATGGCATCGACACGATCACGATCACCGGCGCGAACGCAGGCACCATCGTGGTGGGGGCGTTCCCGACGCTGGCGACGGACTTCGTCGCTGTCACGACGGTCAACGGCCGGTCGGGTAACGACAGTTTCGTGCTGCAGGACACGGCGGCCCTGTCGGGTCTGGTGGGCGGTTCGGGTCTGGATACGCTGACGGGTCCGGCCGCTGGCGCGGCGTTCGCGCTGCCCGCCAGTGCGACGGACGCCGGAACGGTGACCGTCGGAGCGGCGGCCACGCCGTTCAGTCAGATCGAGAACCTCAGCGGGGCTGCGGGTGTGGCCGACACGTTCGTGCTGGGCGATGACGCCACGCTGACAGGTAACCTCAACGGCGGCGATGCGGTCGGACCGAATACGCTGATGCTCAACGACGGGGCGCGAGTCCTCGGCCAGGTCCAGAACGTCGATGTGATCCTGAATGCTCAGGGCTCGAATGCGGACGACGACTTCATCGTGTCGGTCAACGCCGCGGGCCGTCTGCAGGTGCAGATCGACAACGGCACGACGACGACGGTCAGCGAATACTTCGTGCCGGGTGCGGGTCTGAATGTTGAGCTGCAGATCAGCGCGGACGCGGGATCAGACACGCTGACGGTGGATTACAGCAGCGGTGCTGCCGGCCTGCTGCCTCAGACGATCGTGTTCAACGTGGATGTACTGGATACGCCCGGTGACGGTGACGCGGTCGATATGGGCGTCGACAGGGTGCGTCTGCAGGGAACCGGCGGCGCGGCTTCGTTCGGCGGTCTGGATGCACAGGGTCGTCGGGAGTTCCTGACCGACGGGACGAACAGTGTGTTCGTTGCGACGGCGACGGGCGTGGCGTTCCCGATCGTGGAAGTGGAGAACCAGTCATCGTTCATGTTCGTGAGTGACCAGACAACGGACGATCTGGAACTTGACGATGTGGCGTCGACGGCACTGGGTAACCGTCAGGGTCTGTCGTTGCGTGACGACAACAGCAGTGGTGCGTCGCGTCACGAGACGATCCATCTGGTGGATGTGGGTGCGGTGACGATCGATCTTGCGACGGGCGATCAGACGAATGCGAACTCGGATACGGTGACGATCCTGGACGGCGCGTTGAGCAACAGCATCACGGGTGCGACGCTGACGAGTCTGAGCATCACGACGGGCGACGGTGCCGATACGTTCGTGGTGTCCGAGAGCGACTACCGTAACTTTGCGACCAACGCACTGGCGACGACTCTGGACCCGGGAGCGGACGCGGACACGCTGCAGGTGACTCCGAATGTCGGTGGCGTGACGGAAGTGACGCTGTCGAACGGCCAGTTGCAACTGGGCGGTGCGGGTGGCGCGGGGACTCTGGGGAGTATCACGCTGGTGAATACGGCGACGTCGTCGTTCGAGTCTGCTGTGCTGAGTGACGGCGGATCGAACTCGACGACGTACGACCTGAGCGGCTGGACGACCGGTCGATCGTCGACGGTGACGGGTGGCGCGAATGCGGCTGGCGACACAGTGGTGGGCCCGAACGAAGTGTCGACGTGGGACCTGACCACGCGGTCGTTGTTGAGTGCTCAGAACACGACGCTGACATACACGGGTATCGAGAACGTGGAAGGTGGGAATGCGAACGACACGTTCAACTTCACGAACGCGGTGGGGACGAGCCTGACGAGCGTTGACGGGGGAGCGGGCACGGCGAACACGCTGAATCTGACGACGCTGACGAGTCCTGTGGCGGTGGTGCTGACGGGTCTGGGAACGACGACGGGGTTTGCGGGAACATTGGATGCTGGCACGGGGACAGTGACGGCCGCATTCGACAATGTGACGGCGATTGATGCTCCGGCTGGCGTGACGGACTCCCTGACGGGTGCGGATCTGGGTGCGACGTGGACGATCGGTGCGACGGCTGACACGTACGTGTCTGGCGGTCGGACGCTGAACTTCAGTGGCTTCGACGCGATCAGCGGCGGTGCCGAGGTGGACGCGATCGACGTGGATTCGAGCCGTGCGATCGCGGTCTCGGGCGGTGCGGAAGCCGACGTGATCACGCTGGGCGCGAACGTGATTCTGACGGGTGCGATTTCAGGCGATGAGGACAACGACACGATCAGTCTGGGTGATAACGCCGCGGTTGCCGGTGGTAACAATGTCAGCGGCGGTGCTGGCGATGACACGCTGGAACTGGGCTTCCAGTCATCGATCAGCGGTCAGGCGATCGGCGGCACGGGTGTTGACACGCTGCGTTACACGAGTGGTTCGACGAGTGCGACGGTAACTCTGACGGCCTTGAATGCGACTCCGGCGGACGGTTTCGACGGTACGGCGACGGGCGTGACTGGTGGCATTGCGGCGTTCTCCGTGTTCACCGGCAGCGGTTCGACGACCGACGCGCTGGTGACTCAGATTGCCGCGAATGCTGTGTGGACTTTGAACACGGCATCGAACACGTACGCGATCGCGGGCGGCACGGCGACGTTCAGTGGCTTCGACAGCGTGACGGGCGACGACGTGGCTGCGGATCAGTTCACACTGGCGACGGGTGCGGCGGGTGCTGGCAATGTGACGATGCTGGCTCTGGACGGTGCCGCGGGCGCGGGTGCGAACACGCTGGTCGGTAACGATTCGGTGAATGCGTTCACGATCGACGGTGGTGACAGCGGGACGGTGCAGATCGGTGCGTTGAGTGCGACGTTCGCGAATTTGGAGTCTCTGCTGGGCCAGGGCGGTGCGGACACGTTCACGTTCGGTGTGGGCGGGACGCTCTCGGGCGCGGTGGCGATCAACGGCGGAAATGAAAGCGACACGATCACGGGCGACACGACGGGCAACGTGTTCGTGGTGACGGTGGCGGATAATCAGGGCACGGTCGACACGCAGGCGTTTGTGTCGGTGGAGAACCTGACGGGCAACAGCGGCGTGGATGCGTTCACTCTGGATCAGCGTCTGGGCGGCAACGTGAGCGGCGACGGCGGTGCGGACACGCTGACGCTGACCGCCGGCGGCAGCATCGGCGGGAATGTGCTGCTGGATGCGGGCGCGGACGTGGTGTTGCTGGCGGCGAACACGAGCATCGACGGTGCGCTGGACACGGGCGCCGACGACGACCAGATCACACTGAATACCGGCGTGGTGATCGGTGGCGGTGCGGCTGGCGGTGCCGGTCTGGATGCCTTCCTGATCAGCGGCAGCGTGACATCGGCTCTGTCGGGTGGCAGCGAGGACGACACGTTCACGCTGGCGGCTGGCGCGAGTGTGACGGGCACGATCGATGGCGGCACGGGCAGTGACGAACTGGCCGGTGGCGCCACGGCGACGACGTATCAGATCAATGCGGCCAACAGCGGTCTGCTGCAGGTGACGGCCGGTGGCGCGATGCGGGTGAGTCAGTTCACGAACATCGACGTGCTGACGGGCGGTGACGGCGTGAACGACACGTTCCTGTTCGGAGCGACGGGCAGCCTGACAGCCGGCACGATCCGCGGCGGCACGGGGACGGACTCGCTGATTGGCAACGGTCAGAACAGCACGATTGTGATCGACGGCGCCAGCAGCGGTACGATCAATCTGGGCAGCGTGGCGTTCGAGGGTCTGGAAGCGGTCGACGGCGGCGCGGGAGATGACACGTTCACTGTGGCGAACACGGGCAGCATCGCGACGCTGATCGGCGGCGACGGCGTGGATGGGCTGACTGGTTCGGACGATGCCGAGACATTCAATGTGACGACGCCGGGTGGTGGCACGCTGGTCCGTGCGGGCTCGAATCCCACGACGGTGAACTTCACCACAATGGAGAACCTGAACGGCCAGGGCGGCGCGGACGTGTTCGACATCGACGCATTGCTGACCGGCAGCATCGACGGTGGCGCGGACGGCGACACGTTCAACATCGATGCGGATGTGAACGGGAACGTGCTGGGCGGCCTGGGTGACGACAGTTTTGTAGTCGCGATGAATGCCCCAGCGGTCATCGGCGGGAACCTGGACGGTGGCGCGGGCACGAACAGTCTGATGCTGGACGTGCTGCAGGGCTCGATTACGGGGACGGTCTCGAACGTGAACGCGGACCTGGTGGTCGTGGGCACGGCCATGGACGACGTGATCACGGTCGGTCTGAACGCGACGGGCACGCTGACGTTCACCCGGGTGACGGGCGGAACGACGCTCACGCGGCCGGTGTTCGTGCCGGGCGCGAACGTGAACCTGAGCGTGACGGTCGACGCGCTGGCGGGCAACGACACGCTGATCGTGGATTACACCAACGGCGTGTTCTCCTCGGACATCACCTACACGGCGGGTGTACCGGGTGCGCTCGAGTCGAATGAACTGCAGGTCATCGGTGCGGCCGCGGGTACGACGGTCGGAAGCTACAGCCCGCGCTTGCTGGATCCGGGCAGTGCGAGCTTCGGCACGGGCGTGGCCGATGCCGCGGACAACACGATCACGGTGACAGGTCTGCGTGACGACTTCGCGGCGACAGCCGTGGAGATTCGAGACTTCGACACGTTGACCGCGACGACACCCGGCAGCGTGGACTCGGTCACCATCTCGGCATCGACCGGCGCTGTCAGCGGTGACGGTGCGCTGCTCATCGGCGGTGCGACCGACGGGACCAGTTACCAGGCGGTGTCGCTGGTCAATGTGACCGGCGTGATCATCGACGCGGCCGCTGCGGACAGTGCTGGCTCCGGCGTCGACACGGTGACTATCAACGACGGTGCCCTGCAGGCGGCATCCGGTCTGATGAGCCTGGATGTGCGGACGGGCAGCGGCAACGACGTCGTCAACCTGAACGAAGACAGCTATCTGAACCGGGAAGGCTCACTGGGCCTGGTTGGCGCGGCCAGTCCGCTGATTCTCGATCTGGGCACGACCGGTACGGACGTGGTGAACGTCAATGTGTCGGCGTCAACGAACGTGGTGAACGAGATCGTTTTGGGAACCAGCACGCTGGGTCTGACTGTGGACGGCGTGGCTGCGGGTACGGTCAGCTTTGTGTCGACCGTCGGCAGCCAGAATACGCTGGCGGGCGATTCGGTGACGCTGACTGGTCAGAACACTCAGGACAACCGCTACGACATCAGTGGCCGGACGGACGGTCAGACAACAGTGACGGATCCGAACACGACGACAGACTCGGACACGATTGTCGGTCCGAACGGTGGTGCTCAGTGGAATATCAGCGGCAACCGGGCCGGTTCAATCAGCAGCGGCAGCGTGACCTACACAGGCATCGAAAACCTGACGGGTGGCACGGGCAGCGACCGGTTTGTGTTTGCGAATGGCGTGAACGTACCGGGTATGGTTGACGGCGGGACCGGTGCGGCGGACGTGCTTGATTTCAGTCTCGAGACAACAGCCGTTCGGGCTGTGACGCTCACCGGCGCGACGACGCAGGGCTTCAGTGGAACGTCCACCGGAATCGGTAGCGGGTTTACACAGATCGACGAGATCGTGGGCACATCGATTGCGGTCGCCATGAATTCCCTGGGCGATTCGCTGACGGCCCAGGTCGACAACGGTGTCGGTGGTCAGTTTGGCGGAGCATTCACACTGGCCGCGGCCGGCAGTACGTACGTGGTCGATCCGACGGGCCTGAACGTCAGTCTGGCGTTCCGCAACTTCGAAAACCTGACCGGCAGTGATGCAGTTGACACGTTTACGGTGGTGAATGGTGTGACCGCCGACCTGCAGAGTGGTGCGGGCGCGGATGCCGTAACTCTGAATGCGGGCGCGGTGTTGAGCGGGCAGATTGATACCGGAACCGAGGACGACACGATCAGTGTCGGCAACGGCGCCAACCTGACGGGCGCTATTATCGCCGGTCCTGGTACAGACACGCTGGACCTGTCGACCTGGACGACGTCGCGACAGATCACGCTCACCGGTCAGAACGCTACCGATGGCTATGACGGTGGCGAAGACCTGCTGGGCTTCACGGTCACCAGCATCAACGCCATCAACGGCGGCACACAGTCCGACCGATTGACCGGTGCTGGCCAGGCTGCCACGTGGATTCTGGACACGGCGACCACGACGGTCTACCGCGACTCGGCCAACACGCGGAGCCTGAACTTCCAGAGCTTTGAAGACCTGCGTGGCAACGGCGGATTCGCCGACCTGTTCCAGTTCGCCGACGGCGCGACTCTGGCCGGTGGTCAGATTGATGGCGGTGTTGGTGTGGGAATCGATGTGCTGGCAGCCAACAATCTGGGTGCGGCGTTCCAGGTGAGCGGGCTTGATTCAGGGACGCATACTCCGTCAGGCCTGGCCGCGTCCACGTTCCTGAACATCGACTCGTTGACCGGTGGTGGCGGGATTGACTCGTTCGCCTTCACGAACAGTGGCCAGTTACAGGGTGCGATTGATGGTGCCGGTGGCAGCGATTCGCTGACCGGCGACAACGACGGCAACGTTTTCCGCGTGCAATCGACCAACGGTGGTGTGCTGCGTCAGTCGGACGACGTGACCGCAAAGATCGGCGGTGGCTTCAGCAACATCGAGAATCTGCTGGGCGGCACCGGGTCGGATTCGTTCTTCGTAACAACGGCCAGTGCGAGTCTGACTGGCAGTATCTCGGGCAGCGGTGGTGACGATCAGGTCACTGTCGCGGGGAACCAGGTCGGCGGAACGATCAATGGTCAGGGCGGAGCTGACACGATCACGCTGCAGACGGGGGCCGTTGTGGGCACGACCGGTACGGTCGGTGTCTCGGGTGGAGATGGCGATGATGTTGTCACACTGGCCGGTAACGTCACGACGAACATCGACGGCAACCTGGGTAACGATACGTTTACGCTCGGCACGACAGCCATCCTGAATGGCACGATCGATGGTGGCAGCAGCGCGACGGCCAACGACGGCCAGACCGGAGACGTGATCGAAGGCGGCGACGCCGCAGCGGTGTACCGGATCAACGGAGTCAATGACGGCGTTCTGGACGGCCGGATGAACGGCTTCTTCGACGTCCAGAATCTGCGTGGTGGAGCCGCAGCGGATACGTTCATCTTCGAAGCCGCCGGTCGGCTGGGTGTTGGTGGTGCAACGGGCACTGCCGGCGTGATCGACGGTGGCGGTGGCGGGGACCTGCTGCAGACGAGTGACACCAACGACTCCGTCACAGTGAGCGGGACCGATGGCGGTGACACTGTGGTCAACACGCAGATCACGACTTACACATCGGTCGAAACGGTCGACACACGCAATGGCGATGATTCCTTCTTCCTGACCAACAGCAGCGTGGTAACCGGAGCTCTGAATGGTGGGACAGGCAACGATGCCCTGACGGCCGCTCCCGGAGACACGACATTCAACGTAACAGCGGACAATGCGGGCGACGTGACAGATGCCGCGACCGTGGCTGGCTTCGCCAGTATCGAAAACCTGCTGGGCGGTAACGGCGACGATACGTTCAACTTTACCGGTCCGTTCGCGCTGGCTGGCGACGTCAACGGCGCCGGCGGCAACAACGTGCTGAATCTGCCGGGCGGAGCAACCGTTGGTGGAACGGTTCAGAATGTGCTCGTCAATCTGACCGTGAACGGCACCGCCGGGAACGACACATTCCTGGTCGAAATCAACAGCGCAACGGGTCAACTTCACGCCGTCGTCAACGGAACACCGATTCCGTTCTTTACTCCGTCGATTGTCGGTCTGCAGATCGTGCTGACGGTGAACGGTCTGACTGGTGCGGATCGACTGACGACTGATTACTCCAGCGGCACGCTGCCGGAGGACATCACGTTCAACGTCACGGACGCCAATGACAATGTGCGGATTATCGCGGCGAGTGCCGCGACCAGTGTTGTCGAGTACGAACCCGTGCTGGATGCCAATGGCCTTCGCGTCGTGACGGTCGATGGCAGCGAGCAGCACCTGAGTATGTCGCCGACAATCGAGATCGATAACGCTCGTGACTTCGACTACACAAGCCCGGGTGCGGCTGACGTATTGACCTTCGCGGCGGCGACAGCTCCGCTGAGTTCACTGGGCGCCGTCCAACTGTCGGGAACCAGTGGCGGGACTCCGGTCGAAATGATCTTTGTGACTGGCGTGACAAACGCCACATTCGATCTGGCGTCACGCGATCTGCTGGGCTCTTCAGTGGACTCCGTCACGTTCAGTAACGGGGCGCTGCGCGGCAGCAATCAGCTCGACAATCTGAGCGTTACGACCAGTGGCGGTGCCGACACGATTCGTCTGGAAGAAACCAGTTACCTTGATGCGGCTAATGGAAACGGCATCCTGACGGTTAATGCTGGTGGTGGAGTGGATCGTCTGGAAGTGGCTCCAGCGGCGGATGTGGCTCTGATCGACCTGGACGCCACTGGTGTGTCACTGGGCTCCAATCCGGCGGCGGCAGCGAATCTGGGTACTGTCACACTGGTCGGCCTGGCGAACGAGAATGCGAGCCTGACAGGTCAGGGTGGCAATACGACATTCGACCTGAACGGCGCCGCGGCTCAAGCAACCGTCGATGGTGCTGGTGGCACCGATACGTTGCGTGGACCGGATCGCAATGTCACGTGGAATCTGCCGGGTGCCGGTGCGGGTACGGTGGACACGTTCCAGTTTACCAATGTCGACAATCTTGTCGGCGGAAGCATGAACGACCAGTTCCTGTTCGCCGACACGGCTTCGGTGAATGGCTCGATTGACGGTGGCGCGGGGAGCAGCAACACGCTCGACTTCACAGCCTTCGCGAACAGCCGCACGCTGACGCTAACGCTGGATGGTTCGACAGTTGGCTTTGCCGGTGTTGATACATCCGCGGCGAACCAGGCGATCGGTAACGGCTTCGACAACATCACACAGATCAACGCCAGCTCGAACGCCGCAGCCACGGACACGCTGAACGCTCAGCCCGATGATCGCGCCGACGGATCGGTTCTGGACGGGACCTTTGCGGTTACGACAACCAGCGCGAGCTACACAGCCACGGCAACGGCGGGGGTCCGCAACCTGACGGTTATCGGTTTCGAAGCGCTCAATGGCGGAGCGGGCGATGATGTGGTCAACGTGAATGGGGACGTGACGGTGGCCGTCAATACGAACGGCGGCGACGACGCTGTCACGCTGGCTGCCGACGTCACGTGGTCTGGTCCGCTTGACCTGGGCGACGACAACGACGCGTTCACACTGAATGCCGGTGCGACCTTTAATGGCAACGCGACCGCAGGCGCTGGTGACGATGTCATTACGCTCAACGATCAGGCCACGACCAGTAACGGGGTGGTCATGGGTGGCGGCGGAAACGACACGCTGAGCTTTGGTACGTACGCCACAGCTCGCATCGTGGCCTTGACCGGAACGACCGTCGACGGTTTGAGCGGTACGGAAGCGGCTCTCAACGGCGGTGCACCGAACGCTGGATTCACAGGGATCAACACGCTGACCGGCGGTGCCGGTCGCGACATTCTAACCGGTCTGGCGGCAACCGCCGCGACCTGGCGGATTGATGCAAACAGCCGGTTCACCGACGGCGCCAACGAGCTGTTCTTCAACAGTGTCGAAGATCTGCGTGGCGGCAGTGCGAACGACGTGTTCGTGTTCGGACTGGGTGCGACGCTGGCGGGTGGCGCCATCAACGGTGGCGGCGGCAATGATCTGCTGATCGGCAACGACGACGTTCTCGGATCGCAGTTCACGATCGACGTGCTGAATGCCGGTACGGTCGCGGTGAACGGTCTGGCACCAAACACCTTCAGCAATGTCGAATCCTTGAGCGGCGGTGCGGCGGCCGACACGTTCACCTACGCAAATGCCGGACGACTGGACGGAACGATCGACGGCGCCGGTGGTACGACCGATACGCTGATCGGTGACAACAACGGCAACGTCTTCGACCTGACCGCAGCCAATCGCGGCACACTGACCGAATCGGACGCGTCTCCCAAACTGACCGAGTTCCTGGGTGTCGAGAATCTGGTGGGCGGTGGCCTGAATGACAACTTTACGATCGACTTCAATCTGTCCGGCGGAGTGGATGCGCGGGCCGGAGTCGACACAGTCACGCTGGCCGACGGCGTGGTCATCGGCGCTGCTGGTGTCTTGACGGGCGACGGTGCGGACATAGTGACGATTGGGAATAACGTCACGGTGGCTGGCGCTGGAGTGCAGACGGGATCCGGCGACGACGCGATCACCGTTTCGGGTGTTTTGATCGGCGGCGTGGATGCCGGAGCCGACATGGACACCATCACGCTCAGTGATACCGACTCGGCGGTGAATGGCACGCTGATTGGTGGTAACGGCGTTGATGAGCTGATCGGCCGTGCTACGGCGACCACGTGGACCATCAGCGGCGGCAACAGCGGCTCGCTGATTGATACGGGCAGTGGCATCACGATCGTCACGGCGTTTCAGACGTTTGAGCGTTTGACGGGTAACGACGCTGTCGCCGATGTCTTCCGCTTCTCGTCTGGTGGTGACATTACCTCCGGCACAATCGACGGTGGTTCTGGTTTTGGTGACCGCCTGGAAGGCGATGGCTCGGCGAATGCCATGGTCATCAGCGGAACGAATTCGGGTACGTATGACGCGGTTCCCGGCGACTCGCAGTTAGTGGTGTTCACGGACATCGAGGGTCTGGACGGCCGCGGTGGCGACGACTCGTTCCGCTTTACGGCCGCGGGCTTCCTGCGTGAACAGCTTGACGGCGGTACCGGCAGTGATGCCTTGATCGCCGCGGACGATGCGGCCGAGTTCTTCCAGATCAACAGCGCGAATTCCGGCAATCTGTTCGACACGGCGATCGGCACGGATCGACGGACGGGAACGGCACTGGGTGCCGCGGACGGATTTGTCAGTATCGAGAACCTGACCGGCCTGGGCGGGGACGATGTGTTCGACATCGATGCCGACATCGGCGGAACGCTGCTGGGCGGTGGGGGCGATGATACGTTCCTTGTTGATGGCAATGTGGGCGGCGATCTGGACGGCGAAGGCGGCGAGAACATCCTGACGCTGGGTGCCGGTGTCTCGATCGCTGGACAGGTCAGCAATGTCAGCGTTGTTCAGAATATCGGTGCGCCGGTGAACGGTGTGGCGGACACGATCGAGCTGCGTCTGAATTCAACGACAGGCGGGCTGGAAGCGATCATCAACGGCGTGATCAGCTCGTTCTTCATTCCGACGGGTCTGGACCTGACCATCAACGTCCCGGCCACGACCGACGATCTGTTCCTGACCGTGAACAACGCGAACGGCGGTCTGATCGATGGCGACATCAACTTCACTGGCGACGTCACGACAGACGATGACCTGAACGTCATTGGAGTGGGCGACCTTTCTGAGCTGGTGACGTACGTGCCGAATCTCGCGCTGAACGCGGCCGGCACGATCAACATCAGCGAACCCGTCACGGGTGAATCTCAGGTGGTGACGTTTGAGGAAGCCGGTCCGGTCGACCTCTCCAACCTGGCCTCGCTGACGATTGTGACGCCAGCATCGGAAGACGTAATCAACATCGAAGCGGGTAACGACGCGCACACGAATACGCAGAATGCCCTGGTGATTTCGGGAACCAGCGGCGGTACGGCATTCCAGTCGGCTCACCTGCGAAACGTCACCAGCCTCACGCTGGACCTGGAAACGAACGACGGAGTCAATCCGGACGATCAGGTCAATCTGGGTGTTGCGACCGACGGCGTGCTGGCTGTGAATCCGGACCTGGCGGAACTGATTGTCCGCACGGGCAATGGAACAGACACATTCGACGTACGCGAAGACGATCTGCGTCTGCCTGGTCAGGCTCTGGTTGGTCCACCCATATCAACAGCGCCGACGATCTCGATTGCAGACGTCACGACTCTGGAAGGTGACAGTACCCTGCTGACAACGCCACTGGTGGGGATCGGACTGGTTTCGGATCCTGACGACCTGGTTAATGCCGACTTCGATGGTGATGGAGACGAAGACCTGGCGTTTGTCGATACCTTTTCGAATACATTGACGCTGCTGCTGGGCAATGGAGATGGCACGTTTGCCACTGTCGGACCGGTCGCCTTGGGACTGTTTCCGGTCGGCCTGGCAGCCGGTGATGTGGATCTGGATGGTGACGTGGATATCGTCATTTCCAATGAATTCTTCGACATCGTGACGGTCCTGATCAACGACGGCGCCGCAACACCGGGCTTTTCCGTTTCCCAGTCACTGGTCGGCAACGACACTCAGGATATTGAACTGGCAGACGTCGACCTCGACGGTGACCTGGATATCGTCACGATCTCCGATGGATTCTTCGGCTCGGGTACGCTGCAAATCTTCCAGAACCTGGGCGGCGGCGTATTCACTGGGGCGTCTCAGGTGACAGCCGGCCTCAATCAAGGCTCAGAACTGGAAGTCCGTGATTTCAACGGAGACGGTGCTCCCGATGTTGCTGTCATCAACAACTTCCCGGATTCCGTCAGCCTCTTCCGGAACAACGGTGCGGGATTCTTCTCGCTCACATCGACACTGGTGTTCGGGTCCAGTCTGACTGACCTGACGTCGGCGGATATCAACAATGACGGCGACCCGGACCTGCTCGTCCTGGATGACGGCTTCCCCGAGCAGATCTTCCCGCTGATCAACGACGGTGCAGGAAACTTCACCGTCCAGCCCACGATCGCTCTGCCTGGCTTCAGCTACCAGGACATCGAGGCGGCCGACCTCGACGGGGACGGAAACCTTGACATCCTTGTCGGGAATTCTTCGGGCGGTACGGAACTCGAAGTGCTGCGTGGAAACGGAAATGGCACGTTCGGCGCAATCGAGAGTTTTGCGACGTCCGGAAGCCACGACGCCGATCGACTGGCTGTCGCCGATTTTGACGGTGATGGACTGCTGGACGTAACCGCATTTGATCAGAACAGCTTCTTCGGCGGCGGCGGGTCCTTCTTCCGAAACGCGTCGGCCCCGACGGTCAACGTCAATGTGACTCTGTCGCAGCCTGTACCAACCGGCCAGACAGTTCAGGTCGACTTTGCCACGGTCAACGGTCTGGCGAGCGGCGGATCGGACTTCGTTATCCCGGGCACGAGTACGCTGACGATCAACGAAGGCGAGTCCTCCGGAGTCATCTCGATCGACATCATCGGCGACGACGGTCTTGAGCCGTTCGAGAACTTCTTTATCCAGCTCTCGAATCCGCAGGGTGCGACGCTGCTGGATTCGCAGGGACAGGTCACGATTCAGGATGACGATGGCGGTGCTCTGGGAGCGGAGATTTCGATTGCCGGCCTGACCGTGACTGAAGGGGACTTCGGGAACACATCGTCGATCGTGGCCAACGTCACGATAACTTCCAGCGTGAATGCTTCCGTCAACCTGGAAGTGGTTGATGGGACGGCGCAGGCCGGCTTCGACTATCTGGCCACGCCCACGCCGTCGACCGTGAACTTCACGGCCGGTGGGCCAACGACGATCGCGGTTTCAATCCCGATCGTGGGTGATCAGATCAACGAACCGATCGAAACCTTCTTCATCAATCTCGTCTCGCCGACTGTCGGTTCGATAGGCGCGATCCTTAACCAGAGTCAGGCGCAGGTCACGATCAACGCCAGTGACGTCACGGTGCCGGACTTCGACAGCGGACTGCTGTTTGACGGCGGTGCCGGCACGGACGTGTTGCGTTCGACAGCCAACGTCGCGCTGACCGAACTTGATGCAACCACGGGCGCCGAACAGATCCGACTGGGTGAAGTGGCTTCGGGATCGCTCGGAACGTTGAACCTGCGCAGCCTGGCCGGCGAAACGACGACGATCATTGGCGGTGTGGATGACAACACGTTCGACCTGACCCAGTGGGTTCGTGGCTCAGCGACCGACGTTCAGGGCCTGGGCGCGACAGATACGGTGATCGGCCCGAACGGGGCGCAGGTCATCTGGGACATCCAGACCGCGACCAGCGGTACGGTCGATAGCTTCACCTACAGCGGCATCGAGAATCTTCAGGGTGCCGACAACACAGACGACGTCTTCCGCTTTGCCGCTGGTGTGCAGGTCGCTGGTTCTGTCAACGGTGGTGCCGCGGGCAACGACGCTCTTGATTACAGCGGTCTGGGTGCCATGGTGAACGTCGTGTTGACCACCGACGCCAACACGGGACTGGAAGCCGGTTCCATCGTTGACGGATTCTCCAGGATTGAAGAAGTCATCGGCAGCGGCCAGGCCACGGACGCATTCACCGGACGTGACGCGTTCAGTGTCTGGACCCTGGCTCAGACGGGCAGTACCTATACGACCGGTGGCAGTTCGATCGGCTTCAGTGCGTTCGAAGTTCTGAACGCCGGCTCGGGGATTGACCAGATCACGGTCACGACGGACTTCGCTGCAGCCATCCAGATGGGGAACGGTTCCAACTTCCTGGCGGTCAACCCGGACCTGACGCTGACCGGCAACATCACCGGTGGTACAGGCCTGGACGAGGTCACGATCAACACGGGAGCCGCCATTATCGGCGACATCGTTCTGGGTGAAGGCAACGACGCTCTGATTCTGCAGAACGGCGCGACCGTCACGGGAACATTCATCGCTGGGGAAGACGAAGACCGTGTCAGCCTGACGGGTTATCAGACGCCGCGAACCGTCGCGTTGACCAGCACAAACGCCCTGGGTGGTTTTAACGGTACCGAGGCGGCGATCAGCGGCGGATTCCAGAGTGTCAATCGTGTGGACGGCTCCGCGTCATTGAGTGACGGTCTGCTGGGAATCCCGACTCAGGGCGCCTTCTGGACCGTCGATGCAGTCGGCACCTACACGACGGGCGGACAATCGATCAACTTCTCTTCGTTCGAAGCGCTTACCGGCAGCGATCAAAGCGACACGTTCCAGTTTGGCAGCTACGGCACGGACGACGTCGATCGCGTCACGATCAATGCGGGCGACGGCAACGACGTTCTGACTGCCAACGCCAACGGCGCGGACTTCACGATTCAGTCAACCAACCTGGGAACCGTCGCTGTCCGCAACCAGGCGGCGACGCCGGATGTGGAAGTGAGCAGCTTTGTGGGTGTCGAGTCTCTGCTGGGAAGCGCCGGGGCCGATACATTCACATTCCTGACGACGGGTGTGCTGGACGGCTCGATCGACGCCGCGGGTGGTAACGATGTGCTGACGGGCGACGCGGACGGCAATTCGTTCCAGGTGGCGACGCTCAACTCTGGAACATTGAACAACATTCTGGGCGGCGGTGGGTTCGCCAACGTGGAAAACCTGACCGGCGGCAACGGGGCCGATCAATTTGATATTGATGCAGCGCTGTCCGGCGACATTATCGGCCAGTCCGGTCAGGACACGATTGACCTGGCGGCCGGCATCTCGGTCAGCGGTATGATCGACGCCGGCGACGACAACGACGTCCTGACGTTTGAAGATAATTCGGTGGTCGTCGGTGGAGTCAACGGCGGCGATGGCGTTGATACGTTCAATATTAATGGCCGACTGACGGCGGATGCTGTCGGCGGCGACGGCAATGACACGTTCAATCTGACGGCGACCAGTGACCTTAACGGGACACTCGACGGCGGGCTTGATGTGGACACCATCGTCGGCGGCGATGTTGCCACGACGTTCATCGTCAATGGCACCAATTCCGGTTCGGTCGCCAGCCAGGTGGACGGCTTCGCGGGCATCGAACGTCTGACCGGTGGCGATCAGCCGGACGTGTTCCGCTTCGAGAACGGTGGAACACTGACATCGGGTGTCATCGACGGCGGTTCCGATGCCACAATCGATCGTATCGACGGCGACCTGAACGCCAACACGTTCCTGATTTCCGGTACCAACGCCGGTACGTACGACGCGGACACCACCGCGGGCGGAAGTATCCTGTTCAGTCGCATCGAAGGCCTGGACGGTCGTAGCGGCGATGACTCATTCCGCTTCCAGCCGGGTGGTTTCCTGAGCGACTTCCTGGATGGTGGCACGGGCACGGACGAACTGATTGCGGCCGACGACACGGCCGAGTTCTTCCAGGTCAACAACCCGAACGCCGGGAACCTGTTCAATACGGCGATCGGAGTGGATCGTCGAACGGGGACCGGACTGGCCGCCGCCACTGATGGATTCCGCAGCATCGAATCACTGACCGGCGGTGTTGGTCAGGACACATTCGACATCGACGCGAGTCTGGGTGGGTCGCTGGACGGCGCGGGTGGCAACGACACATTCGTGGTGGATGGCAACATCGCCGGCAACCTGGACGGCGGTGTTGGCGTCAACTCGCTGACGCTCGGTCCCAACGTCCAGATCGCGGGGACCGTGTCGCGCGTGACGGTCAACCAGACTGTCACACCGCTGGCT
This sequence comes from Planctomycetota bacterium, assembly GCA_963579025.1. Classification (GTDB taxonomy): domain Bacteria; phylum Planctomycetota; class Planctomycetia; order Planctomycetales; family Planctomycetaceae; genus CAUZFZ01. The sequence continues at coordinate 34,889 of CAUZFZ010000013.1, forward strand.
GCTCAGATCAACGACGGCATGGCGGACACCATCGAATTGCGGCTGAACTCCGGCAGTGGTGCATTTGAAGTCGTCGTCAACGGCGTGCTAAGCACGTTCTTCGTGCCCGTCAATCTGGAGATTAACATCGACGTTCCGGAGACCCCGGACTCGGTCTTCCTGACTGTCAATAATGCTAACGGTGGCCTGTTCGACGCAAATATCACTTTCGACGGCGGTGCGGATGCAGGCGATGATCTCCGTGTCATCGGGACGCGCACATCGTCCACGGAAGTTGGCCGTTACGTGCCGGATACAACGACGGCTGAAACCGGGCTTGTGACCGTCGATGACCTGGCACTGGGCCTGTCTCAGTCGATCTCCTTCACCGAGGTTGGTGATCGTTTTGAAGACATCGGAATTGTCGCTGGTATCGACCTGTTCAACTTTGTGACGCTGATTATGCAGACTCCGGGATCGGACGACGCAATCACGCTCGATCCGGGTGTGGACACGAACAACGCGACACAAAGCGCACTGGTCGTTTCGGGTACGAGTGACGGTGGCACGATTGCACCCGCGCATGTCCGCGGTGTGTTCAACTTCTCGATTGACCTGGAAAGCAATGATGGTGCCATCCCGACGGATGACGTCACCATCAATGATCAAGCCCTGCAGGCCGACCCGGACATGGGCAACCTGATTATCAACACGGGTAACGGCATTGATGAGTTCGATATTACGACTGTCACGAACAGCAGCTTCATTCTGCCCGGCCAGGTGCAGTCCGTGCAGCCCGCCACTGAACTGACTGTGGATGTCGCGGACGTGTCGGTAACGGAAGGTGATCCCGGACTGTTCAGCGCGGCGGGCGGTTTTGGTTTCGCCGGATTCAATCTGGACCTCGACCGACTGGAAGCCGGCGACTTTGACGGCGATGGTTTCCTGGATGTCGTCAGCGTTGATGACTTTTTCAACGACTCTGCGTTCATCCTGTTTAATGACGGAACGGGAGCTATCGGATTCGGAACGACACTGCAGGTCGGTGCCGGGAACCTGATCGATCCTACCGACGTCGTCGTGGGTGACTTCAATTCGGATGGATTTGACGACATCGCCGTGGCCGATGGATTCGGCGACAGTGTCAGTATCTTCATTAATAACGGGACCGGTGACCCGTTAACGACTGCCTTGAACTTCTCCAGCACGATTCCCACGGGCGGCTTCTTCTTCTTCTCCAGTGCAGAGGCAATTGAAACTGCGGACGTTAATAACGACGGGAATCTGGATCTGGTCGTCGGCAACGACGGCACAGATGGGATCAGCGTCTTCTTCGGTGGCGGCAACGGCTTCTTCGGTCCCGCCGCTAACTTCGGCGGCTCGAACGGGATCGAGGATCTGGAGATTCGCGATTTCGACGGTGACGGCGATCAGGATGTGATCACGCTCAGCGATCAGACCGACAGCTTCACGCTGTTCCGCAACAATGGCTTTGGACAGTTCACCGGTTTTGTTTCGACCACGCTGGGCGCAGGCTTCGTCTTTACCCGCGACATCGAATCCGGTGATATCGACAATGATGGCGACTTTGACCTTGTCATCGCTGATTCGGGAACGACAGATGGTGCTTTGCTATTCGTGAACGACGGGACGGGTGCCTTCAGTCCGGCCCCGACTCCCCTGGTGACCGCAACCGGATTCAACACGGTTAGTGTCGCTCTGGCTGACTTTAATAACGACGGCAACCTGGACATCGCGATTGCCGACCAGAGCGTTTCCAACACGATCGAAGTTTCTCTGGGCGCCGGCAATGGTTTGTTCAGCGGCGTGGCGTCGTTTGTAACAACGCAGGTCAGTGGCGCGAGCGGGCTTGTGGCAGCGGACTTCGACAATGATGGTCTGCCCGATCTTGCTCAGGTCGAACGCTTCGGCGGAAACACGTTGACAGTGCTGCGTAATACAACGGCACCACAGGCGCTGGTGACGGTCACGCTGTCGGCAGCCTCTGCCAACCCGGTGACGGTTGATTTCACCCTCGCCGACGTTCTGGCGAATGCACCGGCCGACTATAGCAATGTCAATGGAACGGTCCTGTTTAATCCCGGTGAGACTGTCCAGACAATCGGCGTCCCGATCCAGGGCGACCTCAACGTTGAACCGAACGAGAACTTCCTGGTCACGTTGTCCAACCCGGTCAACGCCGTTCTCGGTGACCGTCAGGGACATGTCACCATCGTGGACGACGACGGATTCACTGGCACGCCTTCGCTGGGCCTGTCCATCGCCAACGTGGCTGTGAACGAAGGTGATGTCACTCAGACGACAGCCACGATTACTGTTTCGATCGACGCTCTGCCCGCAGTGGGCGAAACCGTTACGGTCAACTTCGAGACACAGGACGGATCCGCCCGATCTGGTTTCGACTTCATCGCTGGAGCCGGACAGGTGACCTTTACGGACACGTCGGCGCAGATGCAGTCGATCGTCGTGCCCATCATCGGCGACCTGTTCAATGAAGGGGCCGAGACGTTCAACGTCAACCTGGTCAATCCGGTGGGCGCGCTTCTGCTGCAAAGCGAAGCGACAGTGACGATCAACGCCAGTGACAGCCTGCTGCCGGCCATTGCGGGCCTGACGCTCAATGCTGGTATTGGAACCGACCGCCTGACGGTGACAGCCGATTCACCCGTGGTCACTCTGATTCAGCAGTCGGACCCAACGCAGCCAGACCGCGGTTCGTTGACCCTGGGCAACAGTCTGGCGATTCCAGACTCGGCCGGGACGCTGAATTTCATCGGCCTGAGTGGTGAGGACGTCACCGTGCAGGGCGGTGCCGGCGACAACATCTTCGACCTGCGATTGTGGAGTAACGGAGCTCGCGCGGTTATCGACGGCATGGGACAAGGCCCCAACGGCGACACGCTGATCGGACTGAACGACAACAACATCTGGGATATCACAGGGACCAATGCGGGTGACGTCGGGCTGTTCCAGTTCAGCGATGTCGAAAACCTGCAGGGCGGTTCGATGGACGACACGTTCCGTCTGTCGGGCGGCGAACTGGAAGGCAGCATCGACGGAGATGCCGGCAGCAACTCACTGCAGACAGGCAACACGGACAACCTGTGGACCATTAACGATACCAACGGCGGATTCGTCCGCTTGGGATCACTGGTGACCGATCCACTCCTGAACTTCACGAACATTCAGTCGGTGGTCGGTGGTAACGAGCTGGACGACTTTGTTCTGACGAGCAACGGATCGGTGGTGAGTCTGGATGGTGGAGCGGGCGAGGACTCGGTCACCGGCGACAACCTCGTCAATGTCTGGACTCTGACAGACATCAACAGCGACGGGCTGAGGATCGACGAAGGAACGTTGTCGAGTGTCAGCGGATTGACCACGTTCCTGGGTGTCGAGAACCTGATCGGCGGAAACAATACCGATACATTCAATTTCCTCAACGCCGCACAGCTCTCGCGCACGATCGATGGCAGTGAGGGAGCCAACACACTTAATCTGGCTCCGTACACAACGCCGGTGACCGTGCAGTTGACGGCTCTCTCGTCGGACGTCGGATTCGACGGTACGACCGCGGGCGTTCCTAACCCGCTGGGTGTCGGCTTTGCAAACATCTCGACCATCGCGCTCAACAGTACGACCAGTACTCCGGGCGACAGGCTCATCGGTCGCAATGACAACGCGGTCTGGGACCTGGGCAGTTCGACCTACACGTCGGCTGGCGAAGTGCTGGCCTATTCCATCGGCACGAACGACGACCTGATCGGTGGTGATCTGACGGATACGTTCGACTTCCGCACGGTTGGCGGGCCCGTTGTTCGGACCATTGACGGCGGTGCCGGTCCGGATACGGCGGCAGGCAGCGATGTTTCGCCGACCGTCTGGACAATCAGTGGCACAGATTCCGGAACAGTGCAGCCGGGCATCTCGACACTCGGTGGTTTCCAGAACATCGAAACCATCGTGGGCGGAACCAATACAGACACGTTCCGTTTCCAGAACAATGGCTCGCTGACCGGTTCGCTGGATGGTGGTGCCGGCGACGACACACTCATCGGTGACGCGAACGGCGACGTCCTGACGGTCACTCTGGGTCTCAGTGATGCCGGAACGCACTTCGAAGCCGACGGAACCACACGCAAAATCTTTGGCGGATTCTCCAGCGTCGAGAACCTGCACGGTGGTGTCAGCGCCGATGTGATCCGCATCGACGGCATGCTCGGCGGAAATGTTCTGGCTCTGTCCGGTGATGACACAATCATATTTGGTGACGGCGGCAGCATCGCCGGAACCGCGGACGGCGGTAACGGACAGGACACGCTGGTTGGCGACGGCAACGCCAACAACTTCGTCATTAACGGTCCGAATGTCGGCACATTGGCCGGCAAGCTGGCCGGGTTCCTGGGAATCGAGAACCTGCTGGGACTGGATGGGGGCGACACATTCACATTTACCGACTTGGGAAGTGTCTCCGGAATCGTCAATGGTGGTGAAGGCGACGACACGATGACTGGCGACGACAATGGGAATATCTTCACGGTGAACGCGCCGAACACCGGCATTCTGTTCGGGAAAAACAGTGGATTCCAGGATGTTGAGAATCTGGTCGGCGGCAGCAACGTCGACACGTTCACGATCACCGACACTTTGGCAGGTTTCATCAACGGCCGGGCGGACGACGACGTTGTCAACCTGCTGGCCACTGGGACGATCGGCGGGAACATACTGGGTGGACTGGGCAACGATCAGTTCAACATCATCGGGACACTCACCGGCATCGGCTTCGGCGAGGACGGTAATGACACAGTCGTTCTGGGCGACGGTTCGACAATCACCAGCGGAGTGGACGGTGGAGCCGGAATGGATGCCTTCCGGGTCGACGGCGTGGTTAACAGCGGAGCCGACCCGTCAATCATCGGCGGAGCCGACACCGACTCGATCACGGGGCCGGCTACCGGTGGCACGTTCACTCTGACCGGGCTCGGCACTGGTACGCTCAGTACTCTGGACGGTGCTTTTATTCAGATTGAAGCGGTCAACGGCAGCACGGGCGATGACATCTTCCTCGTCAACGCTGCGTTTGGTGGAGACATCAACTCCGACGGTGGCAATGACACGATCACCGTCGCCAACGGCGGCGTGCTGAATAACATTGACGCTAGTGATGGAAACGACATGGTGACGCTCGCCAGCGGCTCGACAGTCAATGGTGACATCATGGCGGGTGCGGGCAACGACACGGTGACGATCGCCAACAACGCCGTCTTTAACCAGACGGTCGATACGGGCAGCGGCAACGACCTGCTGTCGGTCGACTACACCAGCGGTCCCGGTCCGCGTGGATTCACATTCGCGGGCGGTGCCGACATGGATGACCTGCAGCTCACCGGTGGCGATGCGGGTGCGACAGTCACCTACAACGTCGGTCCGGCAGCCGACGCCGGCACTGTCACCACAGTGCTGACTGGTGGCGAAACCCAGACGATCATGTTCACCGGTCTGGAACCCATCGAAGACACGCAGACGGCTCTGACTGCGATCGTCAACGCTTCCACAGGCAACGATACCATCAGCGTCACGGACACGACGACGATGGCGTCTGACCCGGCTTTGAACGTCAGTTTCAATAATGCGTTCGAGCAGTATTCGTTTACGAACAAGACGAATGTTGTGGTCAACGCGGGTGACGGCGCGGACATCATCAATCTGAATTACAGTGACGCCAACCGGATGGCGGCCAACCTGACTGACCTGACAGTCAATGCCGGCGTTGGCAACGATACGGTCAACATCCAGCAGGACCATGAGGGTAGCGTCAATGGCGATGCTGGCACCGACCTGTTCGTGTTCAGTGACGGCACGGTGGTCAGTGGTGCGATCGATGGTGGTTCGGACGCCGACTCTCTGAACTTTGCGGCGGACACGGATGGTGTCGTCATCAGCTTGACGACTCTGGTCAGCGGTATGGCCGATGGCAGTACCTTTACGAATATCGAAAGTGCAACCGGCGGCACAACAACCAGCGACCGGCTGGAAGCGACCGACGATCCCAATACGGTCAACATCACATCCGCCAATGCCGGTAACGTCGACAGCGCTGGTAACGTCGGCAGCACGTTTGGCTTCTCGTCGATCGAAAACCTTACTGGCGGCAGTGCGGCAGACGCCGTCAGCGACTCCTTCGTCTTCAGTGACGGGGCCAGTGTGGCAGGCACAATTGACGGTGTTGGTGGGACCAACACACTGAATTACTCGGCCTTTACAACCAGTGTAGCAGTCACGTTGGATGCAACCCGTACTGCGGGAACAGCAACCGGCGTGGGTGGCGGCTTCTCGAATATCAGTAACCTGCTGGGCGGCACGAACTCCGATACGGTCACCGGACCGGACGCCGCGCAGATATGGACGATCGACGGCCCGGATTCCGGGAATATCGCATCCGCGTTCACGTTCGACGCGATTGAGACCCTGGTCGGTGGTTCGGATGTCGATACGTTCGCGATGGCAAACGCCGTTGACCTGGCACTCAATGTTGATGGTGCGGGCGGGACTGACACTCTGACATTCGCTGCTTTCACGGCGGTGTCGGCCAACGTGGACCTGTCTCTGGTCACGAGCGTCGAGAATCTGATCGATTCCGGTCAGGCTGGCGACACGGTCACCGGCACGCCGACAGCAGACGCGTTCGTCGTTAACGCGGCAAACATTGGCACAGTGACATACACGACGACCGCCTCCAACACGATCACCTTCGCAAACTGGGAGAACCTCTCCGGAATCGGTGGCGACGACACATTCACACTCAACAACGGGGCCAGCTCGCTCAGCGGCGCGATTGACGGTGGAGCGGGCAGCGATGGCCTGAGCTTCGCGGGTACCAGTACGCAAAGCATCGTGACACTGACAAATTCCGGTGCGGACGGTTTCACTGGCAACGACGGTGCAGCACGCTTGACGGGCGGATTTACCAACATTGATTCGCTGACCGGTGATTCAACAGTGACCAGTGATACACTGATCGGCCGAAATGTCGATTCCACCTGGACGCTGGGAACAACCAGCAGCTACAGCGATGGCGCACAATCGCTGCAGTTCTCGTCCTTCGAAGTCGCCGCGGGTGGATCGATGGATGACACGTTCGGCTTTGTGGCGAATCAGACGTTTATCGGCTCGGTCGACGGCAACGGTGGAACCGACACGCTCGATCTTTCGAGCCGGACAGAATCGATCGACGTGACGTTGACTGGATCAGACGTCAATGGCTTCGACGGAACGTTGACTCCGCCATTCGCCGTGGGATTCGCGGACATCGACAACCTCGTTGGTGGTCAGGATGAAACGTCGCTGTCTGGCCTGGGCGGGAATTCCACCTGGACGATCGATGCCGCCGGTAACAGCTACGACCCGATGTCCGGTACGGGTGAAACTCTGGCGTTCTCCGAAATCGATGCCCTCAACGGACAGAATGCCGTGGACATCTTCAACGTCAACACCTCGGCCGCGATCGACCTCGCTGGCGGCGGTGGCAATGACGTGTTCACGATCGCGTCCGGAGTGCAAATGCTGCAGAGTGTTGCCGGTAATGACGGGGACGACACGTTTACGTTCCTCGGCTCAATCACGCTGCCGACGACGCTGGACGGTGGTAATCACGTCGTGGGCGACACGCTCGATCTGACGGCCGGGACGAGCGGTGTTCTGGTTTCGTTGCCGACCCTGACTGCGATTGAGATTATTCGCGGCACGGACGACGACAACACGGCGAATCACGACGGCACACAGGACACACTCGCCGGAGCGAACAACGCCGAGAACTTCTCGATCACGGCTCAGAATGCCGATGGTTCCGACGGAACGATCGTCGACACGGTGACGGCAGTTACGACGACATTCACGAACTTCGAGAATCTGCAGGGTGGCGGTGGTAACGACGCATTCGCTCTGGCGAATGGCATTGGTGTCGCTGGAACGATCGACGGCGGTACTGAAAGCGACACGCTCGACTACAGCGCGTTCGGGACGGCGGTTGCTGTCAATCTTGCAGCCGGCACGGCGACCAACACGACCGGCATCAGCAACATCGAGAATGTCACCGGCGGTGCCGGCAATGACGTGTTGACCGGCTCAACCTCCGCGAACTCGCTCGTCGGCGGTAATGGTGACGATCAGCTCACGGACAACTTCGGCGACGACATTCTCGTGGGTGGCAACGGCAACGATACCTACATCCTGACACCGGGTAGTGCCGACGTGGTTGATGAGAACGGCACGACCGGTACGGACACTCTGGACTTCTCGAACGCGACCGGTCCGATCACGATCGATCTCGACCTGACCGGTACGGCTCAGACGATTCAGACTCCGCATACTCTGACACTCACGACCGGAACGATGATCGAGAACTTCATTGGCTCGGGAGCCAATGACGACGTGACCAGTGACTCGACGATCGTGCGTTCGGTCAACGGCAACGGCGGCAGCGACACGATTCGCATCGCCGACGCCACGGCGGTCAACAACATGTGGAACATCACGGCCAGTAATCTGGGCACCGTGGGTTCCGTCTCGTTCAACAGCGTCGAAAACCTTGTCGGCGATACGGCGAACGACACGTTTACCTTTGCCGACAACATCAACGTCGATGGCATTGTGGATGGTAATCTCGGGACGGACACCGTGAGCTACGCCGCGTGGACGTCGGCCAATGTACTCGACGTGTCCCTGAGCGACCTGATCAGCATTGAATCGCTGATCGGTGGTCAAGGCGGCGCGGACGTGCTGACAGCCGCGGCGGGCGGCACAAGTTTTGTCGTCACCGGCTCGAATTCGGGTACGGCCGACGGCGGAATGTTCTCCGGTTTCGAGAATCTGAACGGAGCGGCTGGAGATGATTCGTTCCAGATCGATGTCGGCGGCTCGATTGGCCAGGTCAACGGTCAGGGCGGCAGCAACTCGCTGACGCTGACCACGGCGACCGACGCTGTCTCGCTGGCCAGTGGCGTGGCGGGGGGCGGGTTCAACGGCACTGCCAGTCTGAATGCGGCAGCCACCACGGTTGCTTTCCTGAACATCAATTCGGTCGATACGGGCACCGGAGCCGACACACTGAATGGACTCGCCTCGACCAGTGCCACGTGGAATATCGGCAGCCTCAGCAGCTACACCACTGGTGCATCCCCCAATCAATCTACGCTGACATTCAGCAACATCGAAACGGCCAATGGTGGTAATGCCGTCGACACGTTTAATATCTCGGCCGATCAGACGATCACTCTCAACGCTGGTGGTGGCAGCGACGTGCTGGCGCTCACGGGCGGCGTGGCTGCCAATGTCGTGCTGACGGGAACAGGTGCGACTGACGGATTTGACGGGACGGTCGGAAACGTCACGTTCCAGAACATCGATTCCGCTCAGGGGTCAACCGCTAACGACTCGCTCACGGGAACGGGTGTTGATTCGACGTGGACCCTGAACAGTACAAGCGGCAACTCGTACGCTCAGGGTACTGACACACTCGGCTTCAGCAGCTTCGAGAATCTTGTCTCGGGCGCCGGCAACGATCTGTTCTCAATCACTGGTGCTCATAACGTCAACATCGTTGCCGGGAACGGGGCCGACACGGTTCGGTTCCAGGACAACACGTCAGTGCTGAACGGCAGCATCGATGCCGGCGGAGACGGCTCAATCGATGTCCTCGATTACGGGACCAGCGGGCTGGTGACCAACCCGGTGACTGTGAATCTTGGAACGCTGGTTGGTTTCGAAAGCGTTATCGGTGGCGGCGGAAGCGACCTGCTGATTGGCGACAGTGGAGCGAACAGCTTCACGGTCACGAGTGCCAGTCTGGGGAACGTCGATGGCATCGCCTTCCAGAGTTTCGAAAACCTGCAGGGTTCCGGTGGCAGCGACACGTTTGTCCTGCAGAACAACGGGTCGGTCAGCAGCATCGCTGGCGGTACCGGAGTCGACACACTGGACCTGACGCAGAAGACCAGCAATCGCACTGTGACCCTGACGGCCTCAGCAACGGATGGATTCAGTGGGACGGAAGCTTCGTCCGGCAGCTTCACGGGACTCGATACAATTAACGCCGCGGCCGGCAACACGGATACGCTGAATGGCGTCAACACAGATGCCACCTGGAACCTGGATACGACGAATACTTACATCAGCTCGTCCCGCACGCTGACGTTTGCCGGATTCGACGCGCTCGGCGGCAACGCCGGACGCGACACGTTTAATGTGATCAGTGGCAGCCCCGCCGTGAATCTCACCGGCGGCGATGGCAACGACACTCTGTCCATCCGCAATGGAGCCCAACTGGACGGCAGCTTTGTTGGTGGCAACAACACCGATACCGTGGACCTGTCCGGATTCATTGCGTCGGCACCACAGTCAATCACCGTGCAAAGTCTGACGACCGATGGATTCCGGATCGCGGTTGCCGGCACGATCACCGGCACGGCCGATGACATCGAATCGTTGGCCGGCGGTGCCGGTAACGACCGTCTGACCGGCCTGAACGCCGACGCCACGTGGCTGCTGACAACCAACGATCAGTATGTGAGCGGTGGTGACTCACTGGCTGCTTCATCCATCGAGGAACGCTTTGGTGGCACGGGCGCGGATATCTTTTCCGTCCAGGTGGAAGCGATCAATTCGACCGCGGATCACGTGCTGAACGGCGGCGACGGCAATGACCTGTTCGAAATCAGCTTCGGGGCCGGACAGCGTCTGTCGGCAAACGCAACGCTGGGCATTGATGGTGGTGGTCCGGTTGCCGGCGCTCTGGAAGACGGTGACGTGATTAACTTCAGCACCAGTCAGGCCAACGATGGCGTCCGCACTGTGGGCATCGAGTACCTGTCGACGACAAGTGGTGATGTGGATGTGACCGGTCTGGGTGGCGCATCTGATTCGATCATTGTCAGTCGTGTTGAAGAGCTGAACTACAACGGCGACTTTACGATCGACGATCTGGTCACGGTCACCGCGACGACGGGTAACGACACCGTCACTGTTCGCCAGGCAGTCAATGGCGGCGAAGTCTTCCTGAATGGAAACCCGTTCGACTTCCCAGGTACTGAAGGCGGCGGATTTGGTCCGGATATCACACTGGCCGGAGTTGACATGGCGTCCGGTTTCACGGTTGACGGCAATAGTGGAACGAACACGCTGCTGTTGGACGCCGAAGAGGACAGCGAAGCGGACATCATTCCCGCGACACCGTCGTCTGGAAAAATCACTGACAACGGCTTTGCCGACGTGAACTACGTGAACTTCGGAAACGTCGAGTCAAGCCAGCCCATCCCGGTTTCACTGACGGCGGGAGCGGACAGCGGCGACGCGACTCCTGACAATTTCGAAATCGTCCGCAACGGCAATCAGATTGAGTTCATTTCTAATGGTGTTGTGGTCTTCAGCGGAGACGTCTCGGAGGTGCAGAGCCTGGTCATCGACGGCTCCAGTGACGACGACACGTTCACCATTGACTTCACAAACGGCAATCCGATCCCGAGCGGCGGGATCACCTTTAATGGTTTCAGTCAGACAACAGGCGACGACCTGGTCATCAACGGAACGAGTACCGAGAACGTCACCTACATGCCCAGTGTCGATACACCTGGGAATGGCATAGTGATGGTTGACGGTTCGATGATCACCTTCACTGGCCTTGAACCGGTCCGAGTGACCGACGTCGCCGACTTCACTCTGTTGACCATGAGCGATTCGGATGTCCTGACCGTCGATAGTTCGGCTGCCAATCAGAACCGCATCTCGGGTACGAGTGGTGGAGTGGCCATTGAACCGGTTGTCTTCGACAACGTCACCAATGTGACCATCGATGCAGCGACGAACGGAACTGCGTCGGGTACCGACAACATTTCCGTGACGGCGAACCTGGTCGCGACGGGACTGGCCACCTTTACCGTGAATACGGGCCCGGGCAATGACATTATCGACGGCAGTGGCAACACGCTGCTGGGTATGTCGCTGAACACTGGCGCTGGAAACGACACACTGACCGGTGGTGGCGGTAACGACTCCCTGGACGGTGGCGCCGATACGGACCGGATCACGTACACAATTACTGGTTCGCAAACGCTGACGGATGCGTCGTTTACGGGTACGGGGCAGGGGACGGACACAGTTGCCAGTATCGAAACGGCGGTCCTGAATGGTGGAGCCAGTGCTGACACGATCGACGCGAGCGGCTTCAGTGGCGAAACGACACTGACGGGCAATGCGGGCAACGACGTGTTGACCGGCGGTTCGGCAGGCAATCTGCTCGATGGCGGAGCTGACAACGACACGATCACAGGTGGCGACGGTGCCGATTCTCTGGTTGGCGGAACGGGAGACGACTCGCTCGATGCTGGTGCGGGTACAGACACATTGGACGGTGGCGATGGCGCCGACACGTTGACGGGTGGTGCCGACAACGACACGTTGCAGGGCGGAACCGGCAACAGCGACATCGTGATGGAATCCGGAGCCCGCAACTACACGCTGACGACAACGCAACTCGTCGGCGCGGGAACAGACGTGCTGTCCGGCATCGAACTGGCACGACTCACCGGTTCCAACGCCAGGAACACGATCGACGCATCCGGATTCAATGGTGCGGGTACAACTCTGATCGGTGGTGGCGGCAGGGACACGCTGATCGGCTCACCTGCGGCTGACGTCCTGTTGGGCCAGGCTCGCCAGGATTCGCTGGTTGGCAATGGCGGCAATGACACCCTGCGAGGCGGTTCTGGTCGCGACACGCTCGACGGTGGAATTGGCGATGACCGACTGTTCGGCCAGGGCGGCGGTCAGGACCTGTTGATCGGCAACTCCGGGAACGATGTACTGAATGGTGGTGGCGGTCAGGATCAGGCTCAAGTCGATGGTGATGCGAACTTCGTTGTCACCAACGCGGCAATCACTGGCCAGGGCTCGGACACGTTACAGCAGGTGGAAGCGGTCATCGTCAATGGTGGCAACTCGGCCAACACGATCGATGCCAGCGGCGCCAGTCTGAAGACAACACTCAGTGGAGCCGGTGGCAACGACACGATCACCGGTGGATCGAACGCCGACTCGCTGCTGGGTGGTGACGGAGCCGACGTGATTGTGGCCGGTGCTGGTAACGACACGGTTGGCGGTGGCGACGGCAACGACAACCTGGACGGCGGAGCAGACGCCGACGTGCTGGTGGTCAGTGCGAATGCCAACCAGACCATCACAGATACTCAGACCACGGGTGCGGGCACTGACCAGCACTCGAACTTCGAGTCTGCGATGTTGAGCGGTGGTTCGGGCAACAACCGACTCGATGCCAGTGGTACCAGTCTGCCGGTCACGTTGATCAGCGGTTCGGGCAGCGACACACTGATCGGCGGCCTGGGGACTGACCTCCTCGATGGTGGTAGTGGTGTCGATGCGATCGAGTTCGTCGGGACTAATGTGGTCATCACTGACGCGACATTCCCGGGTCCAGGACCGGACACGATTATCAGTGTCGAGGGTGTGCGGCTGGTCGCCAGCGGACTGAACGCCACTCTGGATGCCAGCGGTTTCTCCAGCGGTGGGGCTACGCTCATCGGTAGTGCCGGCAACGACACGCTTCGCGGCGGCAGTCAGGCCGACAGCATCGACGGTGGAGCCGGAGCCGACAGCATCGACGGTGGAGCGGGAGCCGACACGATCAACGGTGGTGACGGAGCCGACACCATTGAAGGCGGCGATGATGCAGATGTCATCAGAGGCGATGCAGGAGCAGACTCGCTTCGCGGTGGCGACGGCGATGACACGATCGAGGGCGGTGTCGGACAGGACGTGCTGTTCGGTGATGCCGGCAACGATTCGCTCGATGGTGGCGAGGGCGAAGATGGCATGAATGGAGGAGCGGGCAACGATTTCCTGAACGGCATGGATGGAACGGACACGTTGCTCGGTCTGACGGGTAACGACACGCTGCTGGGTGGAGCCATTGGTGACGTCTTGATCGGTGGCGACGACGACGACTTCCTCGACGGCCAGGGCAGCCTGGATACTTTGTCTGGTGGCGCCGGAAACGACACGTTCTTCGACGCGGCGACCGATCTGATCGACGAGACCTTCACGGAAGCCAGCTTCCCGGCATTGCTGTAAGCGAACGGAACTGCGAGAACATCAAAGCCCCGGTGTGGCGATGGCGTCAGCCTTCGCTCCACCGGGGCTTGTTCATTGTTCGACTGCGTATCAAGGGTGGCCTGAGGTGCGGCTCTTGTTACAAGTGAGACGGCAGGAGCTGCAGCTCCGGCACGACCGCGCGGGGATCGAGTCCGGCGACGAACAGTACCGTGTCTGCAACGTCCTGCGGGTCGAGCGACTTGTCCAGCACTTCGCGAGGTGTTGGCACCGGACGTTGCGTGAGGATCTCGGTGTCGCACAGGCCGGGGTAGATTACCGTCGTGCGGATGCCATTCTTCTTTTCTTCGATTCGAGTTCCGTGGGCCAGTCCGGTCAGGCCGTGCTTCGATGCCTGGTACGACACTCCCGAGACATCCGGCATCTGCACGGCTGCCGATGACAGGTAAACGATCAGACCGCTTCCCTGTTGACGCATCACCGGCAGGACAGCACTGGTACACAGAAACGCGCCCGTCAGGTTTGTCGAAATCATCATCTCCCAGTTGTCGGGCGTCAGGTCAGTGAGCGAGCGGTCCGGCAGGTTGCGACCTGTCGCATACACCAGCAGATCGACCCCGCCCGTCTGCTCACTCGCCGCGTGGATCAGTCGATCCACCTGGCTCCGATCGGTGGCATCCGTCGGTTGAATACCGATGGAAAGTCCTTCGACCAGCAGTTCACTTTGCAGTTCCGCCAGTCGATCTTCGCGCCGAGCCGCTGCGATGACGCGACATCCAGCCCTGGCAAGTGACGCGGCCGTCGCGCGACCCATCCCGCTCGATGCGCCGACAACCACTGCTCGCTGACCTTCCAGACTGCGTGTCATCGCACCTGTTCCCTGTCGGAGTGAAGTTGGCGGCACGCAACGGCGCCGTCGTCAGCAGACCTTATCCCGTTCGCAGGAGCGGCAAAACTCATCTGATCCGGTCGTCAGCTCGGTTGGCCGTAAACACGGCGTGCCTTCGCTGTCACGTGAGTCGCGTATTTACAGTGGGAGCGGTCCACCTCGCACCACTGCGATCACGTTTTTGGAAATCCCGACCAGGAACCCACACTCGTGATCGTTGTCCTGTCGGACCTGAATCCACGGTACGTGGCATGACGCCCCCTGATTGCCGGCCTGACAATTTTCTGACAACAATTTACAGCCACCTGACACCGTGGGCCTGCATCGTTGCCTATCATGCTTGACCTGCCTGCCAGCTTTGCTCCACCAGCATCCAGGAGACGTCGTATGAGTCGCTGTCGCAAACTGTCGATCGTGGCCCTGACGGGATGTTTGCTTCTCACTTCAGCCGCCGGACTGCACGCTCAGTCCGACGCCGAGACCGCCCTGGAGAACGCCCGCGTGGCGTATCAGGCGGATCAGTTCGAGGAGGCTCGTGATCAGGCGAAAAAAGCCTCACAGACTGCCGCGAGGAATCCGGACGTCTGGCTGATGCTCGGCAAGGCTCACTTCCAGTTGGGAGAACTGGATGAAGCTCTGGTTGCCTGGCGAAACCTGCTGAAACTGGCGCCAAACCATGAATACGGGCGTCGGATGGTGTCCGCACTGGAGGGGCAGGTTTCGGACATCGATCTGCGCATCCGTCTGGCGTCCGTCAACGTCAGTGAGGGGTTCGTGCAGACTGCACGGGCTGATCTGCAGTCGCTCCGCACACGCTCGCCCCTGTCGCTCGAACAGCGGCGGAAGGTGTTGATGCTGCTGGCCGAGGTCGCTGTGCTTGAAGTAAAGGGCACGGAAGCGCTCGCCATCCTTAACGAACTGACGACCCGCGATGCGGCGACCGCTGACACTCTGCCCGTGCGTTTGCTGACGGCTCGGGCTCAACTGGTGACCGGAGGAGCGTTGACGACATTCGGTCTGGCCGAGCTGACGAAGATCGTCGAGGAAGCAGGAGACACACCTGACGCGCAGCTCGCGAAGCTGGAACTGCTGTTGCACCGGGTGTCTCGCGGCGAAGACGGCGTGACTGAGCTGGCGGCATGGATCGAAGAGAACGGCACACTGACGGCATCCCGTCGCGCCCGACTTGGATTGCGTGACAGCGTTCAGCGGTATCTGGCTGCATCAGCTGCAGCGCCCGCTCCGAAAGCGGATGCCGAGTTGAATGAGCATGACAAATCGGCGCTGACCGCGGCCGGACATGCATTCAAAGCGTTCGTCGATGTTGCGGATCAGACGGCACTGGCAACGGCTTTGACGACCCATCTGGAAAAACGATACGTCGCCGTGGATGCCTTTGCGGCGGCTCGCAGCGGACTGGTGCTGATCGACCAGATGCAACTGCTTGATGCGGTGAGTGCAGTCGTTGCCGGATCGCGGCGGCGAATTGAAGTCGCCGAAGCGACATCGGAATACATGCAGATTAAGCAGGACGTACAGGAGGCCGTCGCCGGTCCGGAAGTCCTCGCTAAGTGGATCGCAGATCACCCTGGACATCCGATGGAACTGGATGCACGTCAGACTCTGGTAACAGCGTACCTCGATGTCACACGGCGTCAGCCAGCTCCCGCGGCAGATGCGGAGTTGAGCGCGTCGGACAAACTGGCGATCGCAGCCGTCGGAGCAATCAAATCGACCGGCGAGGTTTCGAAACTCGTCCAGGTTCTTTCGCAGCATTTTCGGAAGCACTACTTCGACCGCGGAGCGCATGCCGCAGCAATCGCGGGCGTTGAGGCCCTGGTGCCCCTCGAAGTTCCCGCCAGACGCGCACCGCTGACTGATGTCGTCGCGGGAATGCAGCGGGACATTGCCACGCTCGAATACACGTAGATCAGCCGAGACGTCGGTGAGACCATTGCCAGCCCCGACGATCTGAGCAAGTGGATCACCGATCACGCTGATCACCCCAAGGCTCAGGAAGCACGTCGTGCTTTGGTGTTCGCGTATCTGAATGTTACGCGGCGGATGGCGGTTCCTGGTGCCGGGGCCGGGTTGAGTGAGTCCGACCAGAAAGCGCTGGCTGTTGCCGGAGAGTACATTCAGGCACTCGACAAGTCCGATGAGATTTCAAAGCTCGTCGTCGCTCTCACGCAGCATTTCCAGAAACAGTACCTTCAGCGGGGTGCACATGAAGCCGCGATTGCGGGCGTCAAGGCCTTGCTGCCGCTGGAAGTTCGCGTCAAACGCGCTCAACTGTTGAATGTGTTGCTGGGGATGCAGACGCAAGTCGCACTCGCAGAGCTGCGTGCCGCGGTGGCCGCCGGAACGGTTCCTGCTGGAACGGCGCCGATGCCTGCGTCACTGGAAGCGGCGGCGGCCACAGCCGTGCTGATCAGTACGGACTATCCCGCGACGCCGGCGTGGGGCGCACATGCTCATCTGGGAGTTCAAGTTCTGGATACAGCCGCCGCGGTACCGTGGCCGACACGCATCACCGGACCGAAAGCGGCACACGGCTGGGCGTTAAGTCTGGCTCTTCCGGTCGTGACTGCGAATTCTGATGCGGACTCGGTGAAGGTCGCTCGCGGAGTGGTCGACCGAGTCGTCAATGAACTGGCAGCGATCGCACAACCGTCCGCCGCCGGACTGGCCACGGCCAGCCATCAGCGTCTGCTGCTGGCAATACCCACGGCACACGCCCTGTGGGCTCAAGTTGTGTTTCGTCATGTGGACCTGCTCACCGCGGACGCAGCGCGGACCTTCGACGCCAACGTCCGGTCTGGTGAGGGTGTGAAAAACGCGAAGCCGACCGAAACACACGCGACTATTCTCAAGCTGTTGTCTGATGTCGTGAAGCAACAACCAGCTCTTGCAGTGACATCGCTGCAGAAACTGGGTGTTCATCTGCAGAAATGGTCGGCCGCTCGGCACGACGTCGTTGTTGAAGGAGCGTATCAGACATTCGCGGCTGACCTGCCACCAGCGACGCAGCGTCAGACGCAACTGGCTCTGGCACGATTGTGGTTTACCCAAGTGCTGAGAGCACACGATCGGATTCTGAGCAATGGATTCCTGGTGGCACGAGCGCTCGATGCACAATCGCAGAAAGCGTTGCTGCAGTGCTATCAACTGGCGAGCGGCCTTGGTGCCGGTGATCCACTACTGGCCGACATTCGAGCGTTGCGCATGCAGATTGTGGATCATTACCTGGCCCTTGAGTACGAAGACATCGCCGAGACAGCGATCAAAGTCAAAGCCGATCCCGCGAACGCCGACCTCGACGAGGAAGCCGAACTGGAACTCGCTGGACTGAAACGCCGCATCGCCGAGCGGCAGCTTGCCCGGCAGCTCAAACAGCACGACGGACAGAAGTTGATTGTCCTCACACCGGCATTCAACGAAGCCATCGCCGCGTTGAAGAAATTCATTACCGACCACCCGACCAGCGAACGTGTTCCGACTGCGGCGGATGGCGTGTTTGTGATCGGCAGACGATTCGAGCAATACGAGGCGTGGCTGGTCGCCGCTCAGATTTACGCAGACTTTGAGCAGTTCGCCGCGAAGATTGACTCACTGCTGCAGGCACGTCCCGGCCAGTCGACGTATCCGGAACGAGCCGCGATCGCGCGTGCGTCTACGCTGCACACGCGGGCGTCGCGGGCATTGCAGGCATGGAACACGGCGAAGCCCCATGACGCGCCGCCACCGGCTGAGCTGAGTGAGGAGTTTCAGGCAGCTCAAACCGCGTGGCAGAAAGTCATTGCCGATTACCAGCAGCGCCCGGTCGCTCAAACAGCCATCGCCCGCATCATGGCTATCGCTGGGGAGTACGCCGGTCTGAATGCATGGGACGTGGCCGATGCGACTTATGCCGCACTGCTGGGACTGGAACTGCCACTGCGTTCTCCCGAACGTCTGGAGTTTGGACGCGCCATCTGTCAGCTCGGAAAAGTGCTGCCCGATCACGCCCGGACCGTTCTGGCGGCTCTGGCAGTAACGGGCGCCAATCGTGGCGACGACAAAAAGTCCGACGAGGGATTGCTGGGCAATTCCCTGCTGGGCTCGTTTCTCATGCTTGAGCGACTGGATTCGATAACACGCCGGCCGATCAACGAGTCTTCGATCATTTCAGCCGCGCCGGCCGACCCCAGTGCTCCGAATCCTCAGGCAACTGCCCCGCTTGGTGCGTCGGGCAATGTCGCGGGTCGCGCTGAGGTGCCTCAGGAAGAACTTACCGAAGATCTCGACTTGAATAAGAACGGAAATCTCGAGCCAGGTGCCGGTTTCGCCGGAGGCGGATTCAAATACGAGCAACGGTTCCGGCGAAAGGCCGATGCTCAGTTGCTGGCAGCCGTGCGCACGCAACTCGACCGTCAGGCACAACAGGTGGCCATGCTGCGTGACGAGACCATTCAGCAGCGTCAGCCACAAGGTCAATCCAGCACGGCAGACGCTGGGGAACAGGTGCCTGGTCAACAGGGCGCCGGGGCAGCGGTGGCCGTGTTGTCCGACGCCGAGTTGCAGCGACAGCAAGACGTGCTGGATGCTGTCTACACCGCGCTGCAGACAATTCGAAAGAAGTATGCGGACTCATCAACTGCCGATCAGGCACGCGAAGAGATCTTTGTCATCGTCAATCACTGGCGCGAGATTGCTCAATGGGACCGAGCCGCACAGCTCGCGCGGAAGTTTCTGACTGACAACCCGACAGACATCAACCTCCCGAAGATTCGCCAGGACATCGCACGCGACTGGCTGGCATGGGCGTCGATGGGCGTTCGTGATCCGGAACTCGACCGCGAACAACTGCTCAGCGAAATCTCGAAACGATTCGATACGGCCCGCGAAGAACTGCAGGCCATCATCGTGGCGTTCCCGGACGCGACCGCCGCGCGACATCAGGCTCAGTGGGATATTGCCACCAGCTTCCTGACTCAGGCCCGTGTGGTCGCCGCATCCAGTCCCACACTCGCACGCGGCCAGTTTGTGCGGGCAGCGACAGAACTGCTCCATGTCTCCGAACTGTTTCACGATCACCCGCAGATTGGAACCATCCCCGACATGCTGTGGGGTGTGAGCAACGAGCTGGTTGCACGAGGCTACCACGACGAAGCGATCACGGTGTGGAACGAGTTGCAGATTCACTATGCAACACATCCGCTGGCTGATCAGTCGGCTCTGCGGATCGCTCAGACATGGCAACGACTGGGACAACCCCTGCGGGCTGTCGAAGCGTTTCTGGAACTGAACTTCGCTCGAGGTGGCAGCGACGCTGATCTGCAGAACACGATCTACACGATCGCCGTCACCCTGAAGAACGAGAAACGCTGGATCGAATCTCTGCACGTTCTGCAGACGTTTGTCGACAGCTTCCCGGTACACGCCAATGCCGGACAGTCGCTGACGATGATCGGTCAGATTCATCAGGCGAACGAAGTCTGGGAAGATGCCATCGCCGCGTACCGCCGGGTGATCGACGAATTCACGACCGGAGCATGGACCACCGAGGCCCGCTGGTCGATCGCTGAGTGCACCATCAATCTCAGCCTGTGGCAGGAAGCCACGGGAGCCTATGCAGAATTTCAACAGTCGTATCCGGAGGACGCGCGTGTTGCGGAAGCAGCCCGCCGCATCGAGGTCCTCAAAACACTTGACCGCTACCAGGATGTGATCGACGAAGAAGGCCAGCGCAAGGCGTTCGATGCACAGTTCCAGGTGGCGGCCATTGTTCGCACACAACTGGCGAATCCCGTGAAGGCCATCATCGAATACCGCAAGGTCGCGAAGAACTGGCCTCAAAGTCATCTGGCCGACGACGCACTGTTCGAGATTGGAAAGATCTACCTGCAACTGGGTGAAACCGAACTGGCTCGCACCGCGCTACTGCAATCGGCCGTACGCTATCCGGAAAGTCCTCTGGCCGACGACGCGTTGCTGCTCGTGGGAACGAGCTACGTCAGTGAAGCCGATCAGCTCGCCGCGGTTGACCGCGGTAAGTCGCAGGAAATCGCGAAGGACATCGCTCAGAAGCAGGCGTATGCGTTCGCGCAGGACAATCAGCGTCGCCAGACCGCGCGCAATCTCGACCTGGTCACAGCGCTGAAGAAACAAGGCAAGCGTGAAGAGGCAGCCAGCAAGGAAGCCTACCTCGCGGGTCAGGCTCTGCAGTTCGGTGTGGCAAACACGCTGAATGCTTCGAACTGGGCGATGCAGCAGGAAGAAGTGCTGTCCGCCGCGCAGCTCGCGGATCGACAGGACAAAATCAACGCGGCATTGCGTCAGGCGGTGGGCAGCTTCCGCCAGGCCGCCAGCGTGACGGCCGCCGACAAGGCCGATGACGCGCTGCTGCAGATGGCTCAGATTTACGACGAACGACTGAAGGACTCGACGGCGGCGATGTTGACCTGGGAAGAAATCGTCAAGCAGTACAGTGGAACGGCAGTCGCTGAAGACGCAAGCTGGAAGATGGCCAGCTACTACGAGGGACAGAAGAATCACGGAAAGGCCATCGCGGCTTACCAGACGTTCTTCCGCAACTACCGTCGTAGCCCGCGGGCCGGTCAGGCTCAGGCGGCCATCGCCGAGAACTACGAACAACTCGGCGAGTGGGTCCAGGCGATGGACGCCTACACGAACTACGTCAACAACTTCCCGGAAGGTCCACTGCTCAAGAAGGCCCGCGATCAGATCAGTTGGATCAAGACCTATCGGCTGTAAGTGAAGTGAAACTCGTACCCACGCTCCGCGTGGGTACGCCCCGAGGGACGCTCTGCGTCCCGTCAGTCAATACTCGGGACGCGGAGCGTCCTGCGATGTGTTCCAACGCAGAGCGTTGGAACGACTTCCAATAATCAATTAACTGCCTTTCGGCCTGTGGAGACCGGACATGAATTGCCGACTCACGCTCGCAGCACTGCTGGTTCTTAGCTTCGCACTTCCCGTGTCTGCTCAGGAAAGTGGCATTCCCGACGAGGGGAACAAAAAGCCTGCCGACAAGGAACCTCTCGAAGTCAATGCCGAGGCGCTTTACAACAAAGGCCGCGACGCGCTGTTTCGTGGCAAGTACGAAGAAGCCATTACGTCGCTGAAAGCAGCCGTCGCCGCGAACGGCAAGCAGACGTCATGGCGTTTGTATCTGGCCCGCGCTTACCGCTACGCAAAGCAGCCCAAAGAGAGCGAAGCGATACTGACAGAGATCCTCAAGGAAGCACCAGACCACGTCGAAGCCGGACAGTTACTGGCGGAAGTCTATTACTCGCGAGAAAAGTGGGCAGACGTCACAAAGACACTCGAACCGCTGCTGAAGTATCGGCATGACTATCCGACGTACCACCTGCTGGCTGAAGCTGCGTACAACCAGGACGACTATGACAACTCCCGCAAGTACTATCGCGAAGCCATCAAACTGAATCCGGACAGCGGACCGGACCATTACCAGTTGGGAAACATCTACCTCGCCGAAAATCGCTTTGCATTGTCCGCTCGATCTTACGAAACGGCACTGCGGCTGGGCCTGGACAGCGTCGTCCTGCATTACAAACTGGCGTCAGCCTATTTCAACCTGCGTAACTACTTTGGACGCATCAGTGTTGCGACGGTCAAAGCGGGTGAGCCACGGACGATCAGCGGAAACCTGTATCTGATCGAGCAGGTCCCGGGTAAGAAGGACGTGTTTCGAGTGGCACCGCAGCGGTCCGCCGTCTTCCATATCGAACGCGCGATCGAAGGCGGCCTCGGCGAGCGTGCTGACACGCAGATGCTCCTGGCGAATATCTACCTCAATGCCCGGCGCCACGACCGGGCGTATGAGATGTACAAGGCTCTCGAGGAGATGGTTCCCGAGGAAGACGCTGCTTTGTACGCCTTTTACTTCGCGCAGAGCGCATTCGGAGTACGCAAGTACGACGAATACCTGGACCAGCTCCGAGAAGCCGTGAAGCTCGATCCCGAGGCCTATCGGTCGGCTCTTGTCGATGGCTACCTGCAGGTGGCAGATCGCTACAACCAGGCGGGTCAGCTCGACAAATACATCGAGCACCTTGAGCTGGCGGTCGATGAAAGCCCGCAAACGACCTCACTGCATCTCAAGCTGGCCAGCGCTTTCGAAGAAGCCCGCAAATACGAAGAGGCCGTGCAGCAATGGCGTCTGGTGCTTGACCTTGAACCAGAACACCCCGATCGCACGCGACTGCTGAACATGATTCGAAAGCACGGGTAAGGAACCGCAGCCTCTTGCCAGTTCGAGGCCTCCTCTCCCCCTCGGGGGGAGAGGGCACTTGTCGCTACATCACAGCGGTCGAATCCGGATGTTCTTCCAGGCGCATTTGGCTCCGTTGGGCCAGCCTTTGCCGCCGTGGACCTGAACGGCGATGCTGCCGTCCGTCCCGATGGTTTCCAGAATCTTCTCGCGGTCTTTGCCGTACTTCTCGTTCGTCGATGTCTCGCCGTCGAACTTGCACACCTGCTGCCCGTTGATCCACGTCGTGATCTTCGGATACTTGCCGTGAATTCGAACCTTCGCCGTGTTCCAGTCATTGATCTTCCAGGCCTTCACCCATTCTTCCGGCGTGCAGCTCGAGACCAGTCCGACGTCCTTTGCAGACTTGTGTTTGTCCGTCGTGATCCCGGTCAGCTTCTTGTCGTCGTCATAGATTCCGTTGACGTCGAAAGCGCGCGTGTTGAATCCGCCAGTACCTTCTCCGTACAGATGTCCGACATTTCCATTGTCGTGGTAGTCGACCATCATCTGCAGACACTGGCCTTTGTCGTTACTGCGCAGGAACAGACCGGAGCAGACGCCCCAGTCCGGTTTCATATCGATCATCAATTCGAAATCACCGAACTTCTGATCGGTCAGCAGAATCCCGCCATTGCCGGAGCCTGGCGGGTCCTGTTCACCAGTGATCGCGCCACCCTCAGCCCGCCAGATGCCACCGGTACCGTGACCAATTTTCTGCGGATTTTTGTGCCAGCCCTTGAGCGACTTCCCGTCGAACAACTCGATCCAGTCAGATTCAGCGGCGTGGGCAAAGAGGCCGGACGAAAGACCACTGCTCACAAACGCGGCTGCACCAGTAGTGGTCGTCGTCAGGAATTCACGACGGCTTGAAGAAGCCTGATACATGGTCATTTCCCAGAGTGAATTCGCGAACTCAAGTGACAGCCGAGGGCGTACCAGTAGGACACGTTTCCAAGCCCGTCCCATTGGCAAACGGACGGGCCTGGAGCCCTACTGGGAATTCTCTTCTGCTGCGAGCCTCTCGCCTTACGCCTCAGGTGCGGGCGTGTATTGCGCGTCGCCGAAGCCCAAGATCGGGCAGAAAATGACTCCCAAAAACAGGAGTCCCAGACCGAAGAGGACTCCTTTTCCAAATCGCTTGGCGACATCGAATGGAATCACGAGCACCACAAGGTTGACGATGGGGATGAATGTCAGAATCAACCACCACCCAGGGCGACCTGCGACTTTCAACACGATATACATATTGAAGATCGGAATGAGCACCGCCCAGCCCGGCTGCCCTGCCTTCGTGTTAATCTTCCACGCACCCGCTAACACCACGAGTGTGATCGCCACTAGAATCAGAAGAACGACGGGGCCGGGGCCACCCCCGCCGTCATCGATCTGTGCCAAGAGTGAGAGTTGGTGCAGGTTTGTCATCGTGGTACTCCTCTGGTGGTGCTTGTGTCCCCAAGTGCCCGTGGCTTATCTGACCACAGGTCGTCATCCATGCGGATTAGAACATACAGACAACTTTAGGGCAATTCGCCATACATAACGCTGTGACGAAGTGAGGCTCTCACAGCCGATTTGAATCCACGGGGCGACTACGGTGACGTGTCGTAGCACTCGGCCTGTTCGAACGGCAGTCCGTTGCGGTCCTTTTCAGAGAGCACGGGTTCGCCGTCGTACGGCCATTCGACGCCGATGGTCGGGTCATTCCACAGTAAGGACCGTTCGTGCTCCGGTGCGTAGTAGTCGGTGCATTTATAGATGACGCCCGCCTCCTCGCTGAGCACCAGGAAACCGTGAGCAAAGCCGGGCGGCACCCAGATCTGGTGTTTGTTCTCGCACGACAGATGCGCACC
Organism: Planctomycetota bacterium; assembly: GCA_963579025.1. Taxonomy (GTDB): domain Bacteria; phylum Planctomycetota; class Planctomycetia; order Planctomycetales; family Planctomycetaceae; genus CAUZFZ01. Next base: position 60,024 of record CAUZFZ010000013.1, read on the forward strand.
GACCCACTTGCCAAACGCTGGTGAATCGCGGCGCATGTCGACGGCCACGTCGAAGATCTCGCCCTTGATGACCTGCACCAGTTTTCCCTGCGACTGCTGAACCTGATAGTGCAGTCCGCGAAGAATGCCTCGCCGCGAATACGACCAGTTGTCCTGCACAAACGGCTCGACGAGGCCATGCTCGGCGTACCGCTGGGCGGCGAACGTCTCCAGAAAGAAACCGCGGTCGTCACCGAAGACGCGCGGTTCAATGATCAGAACGCCGGGGAGATCCGTCTCACGTACCTGCATGATTCTGGTTGCCTCGAAGATGAATGGAGTTATGCGGCGCCCGCCGCTCGATGCAGCCACCGGGTGGAGTTTCCCGGCCCGTTCAAATCCTGGCAAGGCGAGAGGATTCGAACTGCTGTGGATGCCTGACGCGACACGTGGTAGACAGCCACTGGAACTGGAAGTCAAGGACGGCGACATGCTGATGGATCGGAAACTCTGGTTGCTCGGCAGCGGCGTGTTGATGCTCGCCGTTGCGATTCTGTCTGCGATGCAGGTCAGTTCACGTCCGGCGCGACTGGCCGGGGATACGGTGAATGCGAGCGGCCTGCGATCGATGCCTGAACCATTCCAGCCCATGGCCGCAGAAGTCTTGCCTCCGGACGCATCTGACGCGGACGAGCCATGGGAAACGGCCGCTTTGGCACCGAGCGCGGCTTTGAAGGGGACGGATCTCAGGGGACAGCTACATCGACCAGGTGAATCACACGACTGTCGCGCCGTTGTGGTTGTGTTTCTTGGTATTCAGTGTCCGATCTCGAACAGCGTGTTGCCGCGACTGAGCCAGCTGGCTGAAACACACGCGGCACGCGGTGTGGAGGTCTTCGGCATCATTAGCTCACATTCCGTGAGCCGAGCGGAAGCTCGCCGTCACTCCGATGAATTCAACGTGACCTTTCCCATCCTGTTTGATGCGTCCGGGGAGCTGAGGTCGCGATTGAAGGCGACTCATACGCCTCAGGCGTTTGTACTGAGTCATGACGGGAAGACGCAGTACTCGGGAGCATTTGATGATCAGTTTCCGTCGCTGACACAGCGGCGTACGCAGCCAACACGCAGTTTTGTCAGCGATGCCGTCGAAGACATTCTGCACGGACGAGCCATCCGCACGGCCTCGACAGAACCGATTGGCTGCCTGCTGGAGCAGCTTGCGGAAGAATCACAGCAAAGCGGTGTCACGTTCGCTCGGGAGATCGCCCCCATCATCTACGGGAACTGCACGCAGTGTCATCGCGATGGCGCGGTGGCCCCGTTTCCGCTCATTTCCTACGCGGACGTGCGTCGTCACGCCGCTCAGATTCGTTTGATGGTTGAACTGCGGCTGATGCCGCCGTGGAAGCCGGTTCGCGGTTTCGGGCACTTCAAGAACGAGATGGTGCTCACACAGCGTGAAATCGATCTCATCAGGGTGTGGGTCGATGACGGCATGCCATTGGGCGATGAATCCGATCTGCCGGAACGGCCGCAGTTTGCTGACGGATGGCAGTTGGGCGAGCCCGATTTGATTATCGACGTCCCGGCGTTTGATGTCCCCGCCGACGGTCCCGACATCTATCAGTACTTTGTGCTACCCACCGGCATGGTCGAGAACCGACTGGTGACGGCCATCGAGTATCGATCGAGCCACCCGCAACTCGTGCATCATGCCAGCTTTCGCTACGACGACGCTGGTCAGGCAAGGAAGCTGGACGAACAGGATCCGCGTCCGGGTTACCAGTTGTTCGGCGGCTGGGGTTTCACCGCGGGCGGAACACTCGGCGGATGGTCTGTCGGCGTGACCCCTCAGCGCCTGCCAGCCGGATTCGGACGTCCCATCATCGCTGGCTCAGACTTTGTAGTGCAGACGCACTATCACCCGATCGGCCGCACAGCGAGGGACCAGGCTCGCGTTGGAGTCTACTTTTCATCCGCATCCGCCCGGCGGCGGATCGGCGAGTTACTGGTCGCAACGCTGGATCTTCACATCCCGCCCAACGCCCGCGGACACCGACATCGCGCCAACTACACACTACCGATGGACACTGTCATCCACGGTGTCATGCCGCACACGCACCTGCTGGGCCGCGAGACACGTGCAGTCGCCGTTCTGCCCGATGGGCGTGTTGAACCGCTGGTCTGGATCGAGGACTGGGACTTCAACTGGCAGAGCGGCTATCAATACATCCAACCACTGCGACTCCCGGCCGGGACGCGGATCGAGTTCGACGTGGTGTTCGACAATTCCCTGCGGAATCCCCAGAACCCTCATGTGTATCCGCGATGGGTCCATTGGGGGGAAGAGTCGACCGACGAAATGGCTGTGTGCTTCTTCGACGTTTCCACACCCGACGATGCGGATCTCGACGAGCTGATTCGACACAATCGGCAGTACATTGACGCCCAGTTGACCGCGTCGCCGTGAGTACGCGTTTGTAGTAACCGCATTCATGCGGTTAACTAACCGTCGTCACTGCACTGCACCTGGATTGCTCACGGTAGAGCGGCGCCACCACAACAGCCGGATAAATCCGGCTACTACGAACTACGAACTACGAACTACGAACTACGAACTACGAACTACGAACTACGAACTACGAACTGCGTACGACGAAGTACGAACACCGCATGCCGACTCACAATCAGAACCGAGCTGCCTGGAACCGTCTGGCCGATACTGGCAGCCAGTTTGCCCATGTCGCGACGGACGAAGAACTGCGCGAGCCACTTAAGACACTCGATGGTCGCGGCTGGCTGCCGTCGAGCGTGGAAGGGCTGAACGTGCTGTGCCTGGCCGGCGGCGGCGGCTGGCAGTCGATTCTGTATGCGGTCGCCGGTGCCAACACCACGGTGCTGGATCTGAGCCCGTCCATGTTGAGGCTCGATCGTCGAGAAGCCGAACGGCGAGGTGTCCCCGTACGAATCATTGAAGGTTCGATGGACGATCTCTCGATGCTGGACGACGCGTCGTTCGACATCGTGCATCAACCGGTCAGCACGTGCTACATCCCGGACATCGGACGGGTCTACCGTGAAATCGCGCGTGTCACGAAAGACGGTGGTCTGTACATCAGCCAGCACAAGCAGCCCACCAGTCTGCAGATCGTCCGTCGCGACCAGCAGGAGCATTATGTAATCGGCATCGAGTATTACCACGAGGGTGCATTGCCAGCGACGGCCGATGTCTCGTACCGCGAAACCGGAGCCGTCGAGTACATACACCGCTGGGATCAACTCGTCGGCGAGTTGTGTCGATCGGGATTTGTGCTGGAAGACCTGCGCGAACCATACCGCGGCGATCCGGAAGCGAAACCCGGCCACTTCCGCCATCGTGGTCGATTCATCGCTCCGTACGTTCGCATGAAGGTTCGCCGCCTGCCGCGCGGCGAACAGCAGGCAGAACCACCGGGATCCCGGATCTGGACACCGTAGAGCGTTGCTTCTCACGGATTCAGACGACGCTTAGTATCCCGCCTCCAGAAGGCACCCTTGGCAGTCCCTGCGTCTCTGCGGTCATACCCATTGTTCTTAACCGCAGAGGCACCGAGGGCCGCAGAGTCTACGAAAGAATATCGGGATGATTATCAGTTGGGACTGGCTGGAGCAGTATGTCACGCCCTCGGAATCGCCGATGGTGGTGGCCGACAAGCTCATGATGACCGGGTTGAATCTTGAGGGGATGGAAGAGGTCGGATACGACCTGGCCGTCGACCTCGAAGTCACCAGCAACCGTATGGACTGCCTCGGCCATATCGGCGTCGCACGCGAAGTCGCTGTGTGCTTTGAGGCCGATCTGAAGATCCCGGATCCTCAACCAGCCGGTAACGGGACGCCCGTCAGTGAAACGACGTCTGTCGACATCGAGTGTGAAGACCTGTGTCCACGATACATCGCGCGCGTCATCAAAGGCGTGAAGGTCGGACCAAGTCCGGGCTGGCTGAAAGATCGGCTGGCGACGGTCGGCATCGCCTCGATCAACAACATCGTCGATATCTCGAATTACGTGCTGATGGAGTGTGGTCAGCCATTGCACACGTTTGATTTCGACGGGCTGACCGGCGGCCGCATCGTGGTCCGCCGCGCTCGCGATGGTGAGACGATTGAGGCGATCGATCACAAGGAATACAAGCTGACGTCCGACATGTGCGTGATCGCCGATGCCGAGCGGCCGGTTGCGATCGGTGGCGTCATGGGCGGCGCCTCGACGGAAATCAGCGACAGCACGACGAACGTGCTGATCGAAGTGGCCGACTTTGATCCCATGTCGATTCGCAACACAGCTCGCGCGCTGAAGCTGTTCAGTGATTCGTCGCACCGCTTTGAACGTGGCGTGGATGCACATCAGCTCGACTGGGCCAGCCGCCGCTGCTGCGAGTTGATTCTTGAAGTCGCAGGGGGTGAGTTGCTCGAAGGCAACCTGTGGACCGGGGCCCAGCCGACCGGAGACCCTGAGCCGATCACGCTGCGATTCGGTCAATTGCAACGAATCCTCGGTATCGAAATCGAGGCAGCCGAAGCCACTGACATTCTGCAGAGCCTGGGCATGGAGAAGCATGGCGAAGCAACATTGGAGTCTGCCGCGTTCGTGGTCCCGAGCTGGCGACGGCGTGATGTGACTCGTGAGGCCGATCTGATCGAAGAGGTCGCCCGCATCTACGGCTACGAGAAGATACCGGAAGACGCCGTGGTGCCGCTGAGTCTGAGTCGTCGCACTTTGCGAGATCAGGTGATCGATCGCGTCTGTAGCGTGCTGACGGCCGCTGGCTTCTTCGAGGCGGTGACGCTCACACTGGTGGCTCCTGAAACGCAGAACCTGTTCACACCTCACGGGACGAATCCCGATCTGCGGATCGAGCATTCCGAGTTCTCGAAGCTCTGCGGATTAAGACAGAGCCTGATTCCCAGCCTGCTCGAATCGCGACGAGCCAATGAACGGCATGGCAACTTCGACGCGAGGCTGTTCGAAATCGCGTCCGTTTTCCTGCAGGTCGATCCAGGGAATCCCGATGCCGAACCGAAGACGCTTGGATTTGTCAGCGGTCAGTCGTTTGCCGAGATCAGGGGTCTGCTGCAGGCGATTGCAGAGCGAGTCAATCCGGCCTCGAAGGTCACAGTCCGTCCGAGCGACGTTTGTCAGTTCGTCGAAGGCCGCGGGGCACAGGTGCTGCTCAATGGGGAACCATGGGGCTGTTTCGGTGAGTTGGATCGGTCGGTCACGGATCAACTGGACCTGCGCGACGCCTGCACGGTGGCGGAAGTCAGTCTGGTACTGCTGGAGAATTCGGCCAATCTGCGGCCGCAGTTTGAAGAGCTGCCAAAGTTTCAGCGTGTCACACGCGATTTGAATTTCGTGCTCGACGACGCAGTGACATGGAGCGACGTAGAAGAAACAGTCACTGCTGCAGCGGGTCCGCTGTTCGAAACGATCGACTTCAGCGGGCAGTACCGGGGTAAACAGTTGCCGGCTGGCAGGAAGTCGTATCTGCTCACAATCAACTACCGCTCGGCCAAGCGGACGCTGACCAGCGAGGAAGTCGAGGCGGCACAGCAGACAGTCATCGCCGCCTGCGAGTCGACGATCGGAGCACAATTGCGATGACTCGTACGAAGCCCTGAACGAGCGGAGCTACGCCACCAGTCGGTCAATGGACTACGTTGACCTTTTCATAAACGGCGAACGCAGTGTCCCAGGTGACGTCTTCGCTGGGAGCCGTAAATGTGGTCTGGTCCACAATAAACACGCCGTGCGTGCGGTCGAACGGCAGTGACTGAATCCGGATCGAGAATCCGCTAGACTCCGTGCAGGCGAACCCTTCCCCCCTGCCAGGCGTCATCATTCCCGACGCCCCATTCCCTCCCGCCTCTCGGGCCCATTGTGACCGACCCGTCTACCTCTGACTGTCCATCCACCGAGAACGTCTACAGCCGCGTTTTCTGGTTTGCGTATGCCGCCAATATCGTGATGGTGGGCGCAAACGCGCTGACCTTTCGCTTTGCGGAACTGGTCGCATTTCTCGGTGGATCCGAGCTGACCACCGGCGAGATCATCCAGGTCGGCATGATTGGAGCGCTGGTGTGTCGGCTGTTTCTGGGACGCTGGCTTGATCGTTACGGCACTCGCACAGTCTGGCTGCTGAGCGCATTTCTATTCGGCTTCAGCAGTGTTGTGTTCGTCGTATGTCGTGATATTTCGTGGACAATCTTCGTCGCTCGGGTCGCATTCGCCGTGGGCGTGGCCGGCATGGCCACGTCTTCGATCGTGCATGTTCAGAACCAGGTGCCGCGGCACCGACGTACGGAAGTCATCGGCAATTTCGGTAGCAGCGGGTTCATTGGCATGGTGGCCGGTTCGCAGGTCGGGGATGTGATCTTTCGTCTGACGACCGATGGGCCCACGCGATTCTACATCCTGTTTGGTCTGACGGCCGGACTGGCACTCGTCTACATGCTGCTGGTCGTGGGAGCGACACGCGGGCAGGTCCACCAGCGACCGCTGGTCACACCCGGTCCTGTACGACTGTTGTTCCGTCACTGGCCGGGCATGGTCGTGCTGGTCGCGATGATGATGGGTGTCAGCTTTACGATCACGACAGTCTTCCTGACGCGCATGACCACTGGCCGCGGACTGGGCGGCATCGGCACGTTCTTCCTTGGCTACTGCGTATCAGCGTTTGTGTTTCGCGTGGCGTCCAGCCGTTGGGAATCGCGCCTGGGTAACGATGGGCTGCTGCTGCTTGGCCTGGCCGGCCATGCGGTTGCACACGTGTTACTCGCATGGACCATGTCGCCCTGGCAACTGATCCTGCCGGCGGTGGTTGGCGGATTTGGACACGCGCTGCTGTTCCCGTCAGTGGTGTCGATCGGAGCCGGTGCATTTCCCCGGGAGTATCGCGGCACGGGAACAACGCTTGTTCTGGGCTTCACGGAAGTTGGAGTCGCCATCTCGGCCCCGGTTCTCGGATGGGTCATCGACACGTCTCGTGCGGCCGGCATGGCTGATCCCTTCGCGCCCATGTTCTACACGTCTGCCGGAGCCGCGGCCTCCGTCGGACTGGTCTACGCATGGTCCACGATTCGGAATCGTCGGAAGATGTCGTCAGAACAATCGGCGTCCGAGCCACTGGTCATCGTTAGTGGAGCCGCGTCAACGGAAATCGAAATGGCGCAACACGGGGCCACCACAAACGCTTGAATTCCGTCCTGCGAGCAATCAGCCTGAGACGGGACAGATTCCAGAACCGACTTGAGTTGTCACTTCACTTGAAGTCGGATTCGGGCACAGCACGGTCGGTCGGAGTGGAGCTCTCGAAGGACAACCTCGCGACCGAACCGGACAAGTCCGGTTACTACAAGCGGGGACCGCAGAGCTATGAGTTATCGGGGTTGGCGATGAAGCGATAGCCCGTGCCGCGGACAGACAGGATGTGCCGCGGTACCTGCGCATCCGGCTCGATCAGCCGGCGCAGCCGCATCACGAAGTTGTCGATCGATCGTGAACTGAGCGCCGCCGAGTCACTCCAGACGTCGTTCATGATCTGCGTGCGCGACAGGACGCGGTCTTCGTGTTCAACGAAATACCGCAGGAACTGCATCTCCATTGTCGTGAGTGTGTGCGTCTCGCCACGCACATGCAGCTCGAATCTGTCGAAACTCACGTCGATCCCGTCGCCGAATGAAAACTCATTGCCGATGGTGGGTGTCTCGGGCTCTGTCGTCGCCTTGCCGCGACGCGGGGCGGTCAGGTTACGGACGCGGCTGAGTAACTCGGGCAGTGCGAAGGGCTTGGACAGGTACTGGTCGGCTCCGCAGTCAAACGCCATCGTGCGATCTTCGCTCAGCGTGCGGGCGCTGAGGACCAGAATCGAAACGGATCCGTCCCGGTCACGAATCTCGCGACAGACTTCGTAGCCACTCATGCCTGGCAGCATCAGGTCGAGCGTGACGATATCGAATGGTGGTGCCGCGTTTTCGAACATCCTCAGCGCGGTCACGCCATCACCGGCCAACTGCACTTCGTAGCCTTCCTGCTCGAAGTTGAATCGCAAGCCCGTGGCGAGAGCCTGTTCGTCTTCGACGATCAGAATCTTCATATCGATGCCGCCTCATCAACAACGTGGCTGCCTGGCAACTGCACTTCGAAAACGCTGCCAGGCCCGTCCGGCCGATCGTGAACGGAAATGCTTCCCCGCAGAATCTGCGCGAGCGTGCGGGAAATGTACAGCCCCAATCCGGTTCCTTTCTGTCGACGCTCCAATTCCGACCCGCTGCGGTAAAACATGCCGAAGATCTTACGACGCAATTCGGAGGGCACACCTTCGCCGTTATCGATGATTCTGACGCTGACATGTTCGGCATCGTGCATGCTCGCCTGCACGATGACTTCTGGCGGATCGCCAGCGTACTTGATCGCATTGTCCAGCAGGTTACCGAAAATCAGTTCCAGCACGACTCGTCGCGCATGCACCGTGATCCCGGGCAGGTCGAAGGTGACAACGTCGTCAGGCTCCATTCTGTGACGAGCGCAAGCGGACACGGCACAGCGACGCAAAAGAGTATCCAGTGCAATGTCTTCGGGGTCGGAACTCATACCAATCGCGTCCAGCCGACCCACTTCGAGCAACTGGTTAATCAGATGATCGAGCCGCTGCAGCTCATGCTCCATCGTCTGATAGAACTCGTCCCGCTGTTCGTCGCTGAGCTGCCGAATCTGCAGCGTTTCCAGATACAGCCGCAGCGCCGCAATGGGCGTTTTCAATTCATGCGTGACGCTGTCGACGAAATTCGCCTGCCGCTGATTCACTCGGACTTCCTTCACGGTGACCACGAGATAGACGATCAATCCCGCCAGGATCAGAGCGAAAATCACAGTTCCGATCGTCAGGGCGCTCCACGATCCGAGTTGTGCCAGCAGCACGATCCAGCACACCATCAGGGCGACGTTGAGCGTCATCAGCACGACGCTCAACGTGATCGGCAGGCGCAGCGTGCGGCGTTTGCGGGTGTAGATGTGCTGCTTTTCCGACACGGAAACTGCCTCGTCTCGTTCGTCATTGCGCATTAGTTTCGGCGGGATGGCTGCTGGCCGAACCGATACTGGAAAGACAGGTCGTACGAATGTTGCAGATCATACCGTGCCGACCCTGCCGACGATGCGGTTTCGACAGTCTGGACATCGTCGCCGCTTCGCCCGTCAGGACGCTTCGTCGTTCCGAACACTCTGACGTTCGGGTACGATCGCAGATGTCTGCTTGGCCGTCGTCAGGTTTTTTTGTTCCGCGTCTGGGGCATAATATTGAGGTGAGGTTAGATTCGTGTGTCCGAGGAGACCCGGCGCCGGACGTGCTGAGGTGTCCCTGGGAACGTCCTGTACCCGAAAAAAGTAAACGCGGAGGACGTCGTTGCGGAACCAAAGATGGTTGTCGCGGCTTATCCGCGTGAGTGGTTCGACGGAAGACTGGCTGCATCATGCTCATTCGTCTGGTTCCCGCCGTTAAAGGCAAGTCGATTCGGCTGGACAAACCTGTCCTGCTCATCGGTCGGAATCCGGACTGCGACCTCGTCCTGAAGTCCAGCCGCAAGGTTTCGCGACTTCACTGCCTGCTCGCAGTGGCAGACAGTCGCGTGATTGTTCGCGATCTCAACAGCACCAACGGGGTCTGGATCAACGGCCACCGGGTCGAACGTGAACGAGGAGTTGAACTGGGCGACGAAATCGCCGTCGCCGATGTCCTGTACTATCTGATCAGTGAGGAAGCCGGTGCGGACGACGTTCCGGACGGGGCACAGGAACGGGAACGCGCAACATTGGATGAGCCTTCTGTGCGCGAGGCTCTCTTGCGGCGTGATCTGCAAGAGGCACGCAAGGCGTTGCTGGACGCTGGTCTTGAGGTCCCTGTGGCGATCCCGGAGGAAGACGACAGTTTCGCGGTCGAGGCTTCCATGCCCCGTCTGCCGCGGATTGCGCCCGTTGCCGACCTTTGCACGGAACGACGTGGCGGACGAGATGGCTCGGCCGGACCGGGGTCACCGTCCAGTGGGTCCGAGCACCCGGACTCAGGGGCAGGATCTGATCTCAATGAGCATTTCGCCGCGGCGGCTGGCGACGACTCGGACGACATCGTTCCGTTTGACCTGGGCGACGACTGAAAGCAGGTTCCGCGACGTTGAGGATCAAGCAGGATGTCACATTGTGGCGCATCCTCAGAAAGTCGTGTTCGCACGAATCGGCTGTCGGTCGTACTATGGCTTCGGCTCATTCTGGTATCGCTTTACCGGTCTTTCGCCTGCTCCGACGTTGGAACTTGAAACAGGTCTTGAGGAGAGAATGCTGATGCGTCCCGCACCTCTGGTCGTCTGTGTATTGACTCTGGTCATTGCCGCTTGGGTCGTGGTTCGAGTGGGTGGAGGGTTGTCTGGAGATTCCGTCAGCGATCCGGTTGTTGATACGACACCTCCGGACGAGGCAACCGGCCCACTTCCCAGTGCCGACTTCGACTCAAGATCCCATGACTTTGGCGAAATGTACCTTGGCGATTCGGGATCGCACGTCTTCGAGGTGACCAACACCGGCGAAGGGTCGCTTGAGCTGAAAGTGGGCGGGAGCACGTGCTCATGCACAATCGGCGACCTTGAGGACTTAATCCTGCCACCGGGGAGTTCGACTCAGGCCACTCTCAATTGGACGATCAAGACTCCCAATCCGCACTTCGAACACAGCGCCCAGATAACCACGAACGATCCGCAGAATCGAACCGTCAATCTCGTCGTCCACGGTCGTGTCACTTCCGGGCTATTCGTGATGCCCGAAGGAGAATGGGACTTTGGAAATATCCCATACGATCGAGTTAGTGCAGCCGAGGGAGTGGTACTGTCCGATGTGAAGGAAGACCTCGAAGTCACCAGTTTTGAATCGTCCTCCCCGCAGATGACTGCTGAATTCACGAAGTTGAGTCTCGCCGAACTCGTCGAAGTTGAAACGCAGCAAATCCCCCACCTGACGCCGAGCCGTGAGGAGATGAAAGAGGGGCCGTTACAGGAACCCAGGCACCTGAAGGCCGGTTACAAGGTCCGACTCACGATGCCACAGGACGCCAACCGCGGCCGGTTTCAGGGAACGCTGACAGTGCATACCAACCTCCAGACCCATCCGACTCTGGATGTGGTCTTCACTGGCATGCGTTTGGGACCCTTGCAATTCTTCCCACTGCCAGGGACGCGATATTTTTCTGATCACATGCTCATTGGCGGCGGTCAGTTTGATGCTGCAAAGGGCAAGACGGCCGAACTGCTCATGCTCGTTCAGGGGATTGATCAAGAGCTGGTGGTGAGTGAAATTACGACGGACCCCAGTTGGATCAAGGTTTCGGTCACGGCAGCATCAACTGCGAACGACAACAGCCGTTCTCGTCGCTATCGCCTGAGTATTGAAGTTCCTCCTGGACTTCCCAGTGTGCAACGGGGTCGAGACAACCCGGTCGTCATTCAGATGAAGACGAATCATCCGAACTTCGAAGACCTGAGTCTCGAGTACGCGTTCACATCATACTAGTGCCGTGAAATGATGGACGTAGCCGAACTCGCCAGAGATTGGTTTCCCGGGGTCCGGCCAAAGTCTGGCGACTTCGGCTACCCCTCAAAACACGACTGACACGGCGCCGGGCGGTCTGATTCAGTCAGCGGTCTGGAGATGGAGTGGTCATGTTCGTCCGATTACAGGCCGCGTGGCCTGCGTATGTCTTTTCAGTCCTGATGGCCGCTGGTCTTGTGGGCACCTCTGGTTGCGATTCGCCCAATGCGGTGCTGCCAGACCCACCGCCATCTCAGGGGGGGGAGTCGACACCTTCCGGGACGACAAACACCGAGGTCGATGACGTCGTCGACTTCTGCGCGGACTGGCCAAAGCCGGCGGTCATGATCGCAGCGACGGGCCAGATGCATGGCTACCTCGAACCGTGTGGCTGCTCGGAGCCACAGTACGGAGGTATCGCACGACGCGCTGACCTGCTGAGCCAGATCGCGGCACGCGGCTGGCCCGTCGTACCGGTCGACCTTGGAGGCACACTGCGGCGCAGTCGTGAACAGAGTCAGCTCAAATTTCAGACGCTGATGTCGGCACTGCGCGACATGAAGTATCAGGCCATGGCCGTCGGCGTCGAAGAACTGCGACTGGGACCAGCCAATCTGCTTTCTCAGCACCTGCCAGATGCTGACGGCCAGAATCAGTCGCTGTCGTTTCTGGCTGCCAACGTCGTGTTGTTTGGCGATCCGGAACTGGGGACTCCGCTGCCGCACAAGGTGATTCGCGTGGGAGATCGGACGATTGGATTGACGGCGGTGTTCGGGCTGACACTCAAGAGCCGGCTGCCGAATCTGCAATCAGGCGGAGTCGAAATCCTCGATACCGACGAACCACTCAAGAATGCGATTGCCGCGTTGCAGGCCGAGTCTGTCGATCTGCTGGTACTGCTGTCACATGGCACGGCGGCTGAAGCCGCCAAACTGGCGAAGCAGCATCCGGAATTCCAGCTCGTGCTGGCTACCGGGCCGGTCGAGGAACCGCTCGCAAACAACCCGGTGGCGATTGGTACGACGACACTCGCTTACGTTGGCCACAAAGGCAAATACGTAGGAGTCATCGGCTGGTACCCGGATTCGGAAGAGCAGCCATTCCGCTTCGAGATGGTTCGTCTGGACGGTACGCGTTTTAAAGATCCGGCGACGATGCTCGACCACATGCGCAACTACCAGGACCTGCTGGAAACTGCGAACCTGGTCGAGTCCGAACCGGCGCTGCCTCATCCGGCCGACGGCGAGTTTGTCGGTGCCCAGCGGTGCAATGAGTGCCACAAGAAGGCTTACGCCAAATGGCGCACCACCGGTCATGCGAGCGCTTTCGACAGCCTGCGCACGGGCCGCCGCGACATCCCGCGAATCCACGACCCCGAGTGTCTGGCATGTCACGTAACGGGCTGGAATCCCCAGGACGTGTATCGGTACGAAACCGGATGGATCAGCGAGTCACAAACACCGAAGCTGGCCGGCAACCAGTGCGAGAACTGCCACGGCCCGGGAAGTCGGCACATTGCACTGATTAAATCCGGCCAGAAGATGAAAGCCCGCAATCTGGTTCGGGTCTCGCTCGAGCAGGCCCGCGACAAACTGTGCGTCACATGCCACGACCTGGACAACAGTCCGCACTTTGACTTTGAAAGCTACTGGGAAGAAATCGCGCACCCCGGTCTGGATTGATCGCGCTTCACGTCGCGCTGTATCCGTTATCCAGTCCAGATGACCGCAGGTGTGAAGACAGAAATCACACGCCTTCGCGATCTACTGCTCCGCTTCAAGACAGGCGAGTCGGTGGAATGATCGCAGGAACAGGCGGCCGTTGGCGACGGCCGGAGTGGAATTGCTCGGATCGCCGAGCGGGGTTGTGCCGTAGTGCTTGAACTCGGGTGACGCACCCACGACCTGAACTTCGCCTGATTCGCTCATGCAGTAGATTTTTCCGTCAATGCACAAAGGCGAACCGCTGTAGTTGCCGCCGATGCGTTCCGTCCAGATGTCCTTGCCCGTCTTCAGTTCAACGCAAGCCACGATTCCCTCATCGCTCCACTCGTACAGATGACCGTCGTAAACGATGGGAGTCGGTACGTATGGAATCACCTTCTTGCGCTGCCAGACGATCTTCGCCAGTCCGTCTTCACCGAGGTCACCGTTGATGTCGACAGCGATCTGCTCAACACCGTACCGGCCGCCCTGTCCGCACGATGCAATCAGCAGGCCGGCTCCATAAACAGGTGACGCGACCGTTCGCAGTGGGAAAGAGCGGGTTTGCCAGTTCATGGTTCCGCTGTACGGGTCCAGACTTGTGATGCCCATTCGGCCACTGACGCAGATCAGTTGCGGATCACCCTTCGCGTCCGGCACAACAACAGGCGTTGCGTAGGACACTTCCCGCTGTAGTCGCAGCGTACTCCAGCGGAGGTCGCCGGTGTGTTTGTCGAGCGCCACAATGCGGGCCGGGCCGCGCTGATCGTTCGGGACAATCACAGTGTCCTCGAACAGCGTCAGTGAAACGCCCAGATTGTGCTGGCTGTGAAAGCCGCCGACGTCTGTCCGCCACACAAGTTTGCCGTCAAAGTCGTACGCGTTGACGATGTAGTCCTCGACATCCGCAAAGGCGACATACAGAAGTTTGCCGTCCGTGACCGGTGTCGATGAGGCCCAACTGCTTTTGTTGTGTTTGTGGCTGTCGCTCATCGGAATCGAGATGCGCCACTTCTCTTTTCCATCCGCCGGGTTCAGACACAGGATGTAACGCGTCAGCCCGCGTGGTTCGGCGGATGTAACGAACAGGTTGTCGTCCCAGATGATTGGTGCTGAGTGTCCCATTCCGGGCAACACGATGCTCCAGGCATAATTGCCGTCACTCCATGTAACGGGAAGGCCCTTCTGATCGCTGACTCCCGTGCCGTTCTCACCACGAAACCGCGGCCAGTTCTCAGCATTTGTGGCCTGTGTCAGAGCCAGACAGAGCAGAAGTGATCCCGACAGAGTGCGCGTCATAATGTCAGTCCCATGTTCCTGTGCGGTGCGGTGTGAGCGGACGTGGCTCGGCCGTGAGCGGCACAGAATCCCGGAAGGTCGCTTCGTCTGCAAGTTAGCCCGTGCAGCGTCGCCCGCGCGAAGGGAACAGATCACTCGGGGCGCAGACGGCGACGCCAGGCCGACGGTCGCAAATTCGTCTCGCGCAGGAATGCGTCGCTGAAGTACTTCTCGGTTGAGAAGCCACTCTGTCGGGCAATGGCAAATCCGTGTCGGCCAGCAATTGGCTCGCCCGGGCGATCTGCACACGAAGGAGTTCCACTTTCGGAGTTCGGCCGAGCATCTGTCGGAAACGGCGCTCAAACACACTCCTTGACAGCGCCACGTGGCGGACGACGTCGGCAACGTGGATACCTTCGCAGGCGTGATCGCGAATGTAGCGCACGGCTTCCGCGATGTCGGCGTCGTCGATGGCCAGCATGTCCGACGAATTTCTCGAATGCAGAAGACGCGGGCTCAGGAACACCGGTTCTTTGGGAGCAGCGTCGCCGTTCATCAGTTGAGCCAGGACGGCCGCGGCTTCGAATCCGATTCGCTCGCCGCCCGTGTCGATGCTGGTGAGCGGCGGGTTGGACATCGCACACAGCACTGCATCGTTGTCGACGCCCACGACCGCGACTTCGTCTGGTACCGAAACACCGGCTCGCCGACACGCATCGATTAACTGATACGCCCGGGGATCGTGGCACGCCATAATGCCAATCGGCTTCGGTAGTGAATCGACCCACTCGGCCAAAGCGGATTGCTCGGTTTCCCAGTCCAAGGCACCGAAATCGACTGCGGGAAAACCGCCGGAATCTGACCGGCCGTCCATCGCGGAACTGTCTCCGGCGAGTCGACGGGCGTATTCGACACATGCGAATCCCGCCTGCTCGCAGTGTTGAACAAAGTGCATGCGTCTCAGGTCGAGCGTTCGCATTTCACCGGCTGGAACACCGCAGAAACCAAACTGACGCAAACCGCGCTGACGCAGGTGATCAAACGCCAGTTTCGTGACCTCGTCATTGTCTGCCCCAATAAATGGCAGACCGAGGTCAGGGAGTCTGCCCCGCAGATCAAGAGCGGGCAGGCCCGTCGCCAGCACGGCGTCCGCCATCCGCTGGTCATCAATGCGAGCCAGAATCCCATCACCGTCCCACTGGCTCAGCCACGCGGGCGGAGCCGCGTCCGATCCGCGCGGTTCGAAGTACATCGACCAGGGGCCGTGCAGTCGGCTGTATCGCGCCACGCCCTCGATCAGGCCGCGCCCGAAGGAACGCGACGACTCGATCAGAACGGCGACCTTAGGGATGCGATTCATAACAACGGCGTGACCGGGCGATAACCGACACGATTGTACTCACAGCGACTTCGAATAGTGCTTGAGCTTCTGGAGGTCACCTGCAACGCCAAGCCCCGGTTTGTCGGGAACTCGAATGCGGCCGTTGACGATCGGCAGCGGTTCGACCGTGATGTCATCAACCAGTCCGTAGTAGGTGCTGTCATTTGCCAGCGTGTAAGACGGTCCCGATGCGGCCACGTGGACCATCGCCGCGGTCTTCATTCCCAGGTCGTGCCCGCAGTGCATGATGCACGGGATGCCCGCCGCCTCGCACAGGTGACCGATCTTCACGCAGGGCAGAATGCCGCCCGCAATATGCGTATCGGGCAGCAGGTGTGAAGCCGCGTCGGCCTTGAGGATTTCCATCACACTGGCCGGATCGACAACGCTCTCGTTCAGGGCGATTGGTGTCGTGGTCTGCTGCCGCAGCCAATGGGCGTCGGCGAGCGGTTCGGCTGGAATGGGCTGCTCGAAGTACTGGAGACTGAATGGTTCCAACCGTCGCGCCAGGTCCGCGGCCTGTTGCGGCGAGTAGTTACGGTTCGGATCGAGACGGAGCTTAAGGCGGTCGCCGACGGCGTCGTAGACACCGCGCGCCATTTCAAAGTCTTCGTCCGCGTCGGAACCGGCTTTTGTCTTTAGAGTCGTGTAGCCCTGCTCAACGTACATTGACGCAATCTCACCAGCGCGAGCATACGTCTGAATGCCCATGCAGGCGGCCAGCTCGACTTCTTCCCGAATGACTCCGCCAAGCAGGACTGCAACCGGAACACCGGCCGCCTTGCCGGCGATGTCCCACATGGCCAGTTCGAGGCCGGACTTTAGCCGTGTCTCCAGCGGACAGGTTTGATGAAACACCGAGATATTCAGTGGATCGCGACCCGTCATCCACTCGGAAGCATTCTTCTGCATCTGCCCGAGATCAACACCCGGCAGGAAATTCAGGTTGTATTCGCCCCAGCCCGTCAGGCCTTCGTCCGTCTCCAGACGCACGATGCCTTTGGTTGTTGTCGAACTGGTGCGAGCGTGTGAGCGATACGGTGCGACCGGTTCCTTCTGAGGAACTTCGACCAGCCAGATGGTGACTGTTGAGACCTGCATGCTGGTGCCTTTCGGTGCGGACGCGAGACGTGTTTATTGTGACCGTCAGACATAAGGATCGTTCGATCAACAAGTGTCGCCTTTCGCTCCGCGAAAGTGCGTTCTTTCGCGGAGCGAAAGACGACAATGTGACACTTAATTCAAGGACGATGCTAACGCACCGGAGGCTTCCGGTGGCAGGACGATGCAGTCGACCGGCTCACGTCATTTCGCAGGCGAGGATGGCGACGTCGTCGGTAACCGGAGCTGTCCCTCTCCACTGATTCACGTCACTCATGACTTCGCCGATGGCTTTGTCGATCTCCAGATTGTTGACGCGGTTAACTGCGTCCAGCAGGCGATCACCACCAAATTTCTCGGACTCGCCGTTCGTCATGTCCGTCAGCCCGTCGGAGTACATCACCAGCCGATCACCGGGTGCAAGCACAATCGTCTGCTGACTGAATTCCTGCTCGCCCTGAACCAGCCCGATGGGCATGCCGTCGAGTTCCACCAGACACGATGTCGCTCCTGACTGCTGGAAGACCAGCGGCGGATGTCCGGCGCTCGAGTAGCTGAACTCACGAGTCTCCAGATCGAGTACGCCGTACAGAAGACTGAAGAACTGACCCGCTTCCTGAGTTCGCGCAAACCGTTCATGGAGTCGCAGGGCGACATCGGCCGGTTCAAGGATAATGGCCTCGCCACTTTGCTCGTCACGCTCAACCAGCAGGGATGTTGCGTCAAGCGGAGGCGACATGAACCGGCATAGCGTGGTGGCCGTCAACGACGCCGGTACACCCGCGCCACTGACTTCCAGCAGGTACAGGCCAAGACGCGTGTCATCGAGTACCACGACGTTCAGCATGTCACCGCCGAGTTCCTCGCACGGCTGGTATTCCCAAGCGAATCGGCACTCGGCGACTTGGGGTAAGGCGTTGGGCAGAAACGATCGCTGAATCCGAGCGGCCGCTTCAAGACTCCGCTTCATGCGGCGGTTTGTCTCGCCCAGTTCACGATTCAGCGTAGTGATGCGCTGAGCCGCACGCAGACGGACATTGAGTTCGTCGCGGTGAAACGGTTTGGCCAGAAAATCATCGGCTCCAGCACCCATACCGGCGACAATATCATGCTTTTCTGCTTTGGCCGTGAGCATGATGACGTACACGTAATCGGCATCGCTGCTGCGGCCTCGAATCTTCTGCACAAGCTCCAGGCCATCCATGTTCGGCATCATCCAGTCGGTAATGACAATGACGAATTTTCCCTCCTGGAACAGTTGCCATGCCTGTTCGCCGTCCTCGGCCGCAGTCACCTGGTGACCCCACTTCTCGAGGTCCTTCTGCAGTTTGAAGCGTGTCAGTTCGTGATCCTCAGCGATCAGGATCTTCAACCCGGTGGTGCGGGAAGATTTTTCTTCTTCCTTCTGTTTGACAATCCGCACGGATCGGCTGACCCGTGTGGCCGGGCGGCTGGCTTTGACCGTGGGCTGGCTGACTCGCAATGTCGGTTGCGATGCGACATTGATTGAAACCGAACTCTGTTCGGGCGCGGTCTGAGCCGCGAGCAGTGCCCGCAATTCCTCGGCAAAGTCACGGGCAGTGGTGTAACGGTCGGAAATCTGCCGGGCCATCGCTTTCAGACAGATGCGTTCCAGATCGCGCGGAATATCGGTGGCAAACTGCCGGAACGGCTGAGCGTCGTCTTCGATGACTTTCACCAGAAGTGCGGAAATACTCGGCGCCGAGAAAGGCAATCGTCCGCTGAGCATGCGATACAGGATGACGCCCAGCGCATAGATGTCCGTCCGTCCGTCAATACGATGTCCTTCGCCGCGTGCCTGCTCGGGGGACATGTAATTCGGTGTGCCGACGATGTTCCCGCGATCTTCGGCCGTGCGTTCATTGACGGCCAGTCCGAAGTCGACCAGTACCGGCAATGTCTCTCCCGCGCGCTGGACAACCAGAATATTTCCCGGTTTCACATCACGGTGAATGGTGTTCAGGGCATGCGCTTCCGCGAGAGCCTCGGCAACCGACGCGACGATTCTCACGCATTCCGGCCACTCAGGTTTGTTGTCAGCGAGCCAGTGGTTGAGATCGGGGCCATCAAGATAGTCGGACACGATGAAACACGTTCCGTCATCCACGCAAACGTCGTGGACGGTGACAATTCCAGGATGATTCAACTGAGCGATGTGGCGGGCTTCTTCGAGGAACTCCTCCTCGATGTTGATGCCGTCAGCGTCGTCCGCGGTCAGGATCGGAACTTTGATCGCTACCTGTCGCTGCAACTGACTGTCGTAGCCGAGATAAACGGCACCGAACCCGCCTCGACCAAGCAAATCACGAATTTCGTATCGGCCGACCTTCTGCGGGAGAGTCAGATCAAAGTCTGGAACAGGGCCCGGGACGGAGCCCGTCAGCTTGCCCGGTCCCGAAAACGAAACGGTTTCCCCGAAGCGGTTCAAAATGAACGTCGCGTCGAGATTCTTGTCCGGTTGTCCGTCTTTAAGTGCCATCAGTTTTTGCCCTTGCCCCACAGGCTGCGACAGAAGTCGGTCAGGACCAGCGAATCAATATCTGGCGCCATTGTCGTCTTTCGCTCCGCGAAAGAACGCACTTTCGCGGAGCGAAAGGCGACACTGATTGATTCTCCAGTCCTCACATTCTGGCGATTCACGAATTCTGTCGCGTTCCGCCTCCACGCGTCAAAACAGCCGGACGGATTCGTTCGCTGATCGACGGTCGTACCGTCGCCGATCACTCCACGCCGACATTTCCTCGAAGCCTCTAACTTGCTTCCCGAATCAGCTTCTCGAGCGCTTCACGCAGTCGTTCCAACTCTCTCTCCAGTCGTGCGAACACCGCCTCAGCGCCGGTCGAGTCTCCATTGCTGCCCATCTTCTCCAACTCGTATGCCGCCTCAAACGATGCCCTGGCAAAGAAGTTTCCAACCCCGCCTTTCAGCGCGTGTGCTTCGGCATTGAGCGTATCGCAGTCGCCCTTCTCAATCGCTTCACGAATCTTCGGCATCCGCTCCTTCGAGTCGCGCACAAAGATCTCGAACATCTGCTCCAGCAGTTCGACGTCCTCATCAAGCTCATCCAGCAACCCTTCGGCATCCAGGACTTCCGCTTCGGTCGCGTCGCTATCTGACATACTGGATTCCTCGTTACCTGTCTCTTCAGTTGGCCCAACCGACAGGAATCGGTCGACGACGACATTCAGCACGCGTTTAACTTCTTTCTTTCGAATCGGCTTGGAGATGTATTCATCCATGCCGCCCTCGAGGCAGCGTTCTTTATCGCCCTTCATGGCGTGCGCGGTCATCGCCACGATCGGGATGTGCTTCCCGCTGCCCTGCTCCGACTCGCGGACGGCCGCAGTGGCTGCCATGCCGTCCATCTCCGGCATCTGCACGTCCATCAATACGATGTCGAAATCTTCCTGGGCGAGCTTCTCGATCGCTTCACGGCCGTTGTTGGCAACAACAACGGTGTGCCCCATCTTGCCAAGCATCGTGCTGGCCGTGATTTGATTGACGGGATTGTCTTCGGCCAGCAACAGTTTGAGTGAACGATCGGATTCCGCAGGCTCAGCAGTCGCTGTCGGCGCCTGAGCAAACTCTTCTTTGGGGCCGAAGATGTCCGCGATCGCGTCGAACAGTGATGACTGCCGGACTGGCTTTGTCAGGTAGGATCGAACATTAAGCTGTTCGGCTCGCGCCCTGTGCTCGGGTGTGGGACCGGAACTGAGGATCATGATGTCCAGCGCACCCAAGTCCTCGCGGCTGCGGACCCACTCAATCAGCTCGAAGCCATTCCGCCTGGGCATGAACATGTCGGTCAGCAGCAGCTTGATTGGCCTGCCGCTGTGAGCCGCTCGCTCCAGCGCCACGATCGCATCATCGACACTGTCGGCAACGGTTGGATTCATCCCCCACAGAGTGACCTGTTCCCGCAGAATGAAGCAGTTCGTTTCGTTGTCGTCCACAATCAGAACGTCCATGTCTTGCAGGAACTCGCTCGACTTCACACGCTTTTTCGGGTTCTTCTGGATTTTGAAGCGGGCCGTGAAGTGGAACGTGGTACCCACCCCCGCTTCACTTTCAATTCCAATCTGGCCGTGCATCAGCTCAACGAGCTGTTTCGAGATCGCCAGGCCAAGGCCGGTTCCACCGTATTCGCGTGTCGTCGACGTATCCGCCTGCTCGAACGCCTGAAACATGCGTCCCTGCTTTTCCTTTGGGATACCGACACCCGTGTCGTTGACCGCGAACTTCAGCGTGACTTCGTCGTCCGTTTGCTCTTCCAGTCCGACGCGAACAACGATCTCACCCGTGTCCGTGAATTTGATCGCATTGCCGATCAGGTTGACCATGATCTGTCGCAGTCGACCCGGGTCGCCAATGATGGCGTCGGGGATTTCCGGCTGAACATGGCACGCCAGTTCCAGATTCTTTGCGTGGGCGCGGAAGGACAGCAGTTCCATGCAGTCGCCCAGATCCTCCCGCAACTGGAAGTCGAAGTCTTCCAGTTCCATTTTCTGGGCTTCGATTTTTGAGAAGTCCAGGATGTCGTTGATGATGCTCAGGAGCGCTTCGCCTGACGTACGAACGGTTTCCAGATAGCGCCGCTGTTCCAGGTTGAGATCGGTTTCCATCGCCAGTTCGGTCATCCCGATGATGCCATTCATCGGAGTGCGGATCTCGTGGCTCATGTTGGCCAGGAATTCGCCCTTGGCACTGTTGGCTTTGTCAGCCGCGGCTTCCGCCTTCTTGCGTTGGGAGATTTCTCGCTCCAGTTCCTCTGGCGTACGCATCTTCAGGAACTGAGGGATCAACGGCACGAGAGCTACAACAGTCGCCACGGAAACGGTGGCTGTCAGCGCCTTTACAATCCCCGAGAAGCGATACCACGGTTGCCAGAAGATTGTTGCTTCAATCAGGTGACCGAAGCCGCAGCACAGGATGAACACCGCGAACAGCCAGAAGATCGGTAGAAACGCACCTGTTCTTCTTGTGGAACGTGAAGTACAGGAGCAGGATCGGAATGGCCATGTAGCAAGCAAAGATCGTGAAGTCGGACACGATATGCAGCCAGCCATGCGCGTCAGACCAGGTCCCGCAGTTCCAGCGTTGCGGAAAATCGGTCGTGTCAAACAGCATCGAGAAGAAGGACATGATTCACCCTGATTCAAATCTCTGCCACAAATTCCCGACATCCGCATGGCCCGTATCAACCTGCCGGTGTCCAACGGACACGCTCCGGATATAGCGCCGGGGCTACATATGTTCCAACCTCATTCCGACTAGTCGAACCGTGTATTCGACCTCGTCCGCAGTTTCATCTGCTGAAAGTCAGATGGAACAACACTTCTAAGAGTATCAGGCAACTGGCGAGATCGCGACAAGTGCCGAAGTGCTCGAACATATGTCCATCCATCCCGAACGCGCCCCGACGTCTCGCAGCTGATGATTGCGGCGTCATACATCTGCGCTGAATGACGTGACCCAGTCGCGACGTTGGCTGGATCTCGTGCGGCGTGCATTCCAACTGGCAGCACCACCGCCCCGTCGCGCTCAATTCCGCACGATCTTCACACGTCGTCCACCCCCGTCAGTCTTCCCAGCTTCACGTGTTCGGTCTGTGGAATCACAGAATTGTTCCGGCAACATCTGCGACGCTCGCCCAGCCGTCAGAATCGTCACAACACGGCAGATTCGATGTCGTAATCACAATGAATAAAACGAGTTACAAGGTTCAAGCAGCTATTCGGGACGCGCCGATACCTCACATGGCCCCTGTTGTGCCGGCGATGTGGAATGCCTCCATTTGCCGGTCTGACAGCAACGTGGGATCCGCTCACTTTCGGGGCCACACCGTTCGTCACTTTTCTCAGCATCACTCACCCTCAACTCAGGTCACTCAATGGGGGACCTGGCGAAGGTCCACCAAAGTCAGTCGTAGTAACTGTGGTTCCCTGGAAAAGTCGGGGCACGTGCGGTTCGGTCAAGGACAGTCATTGCAGTCACCGAATTCGAGACTTGGACTCGATCAGGAACTGCATGACCGATCCGTGACTGTTCGCAGTCCGACATCGACTCCTTGCGGTAAGGACACCGCAACCGACGGACCAGGAATTTCGACGTCTCAGGATCGAGACGCCTCATCCAACCACAGATGCTCGCACCGACCAACTTTTCGCAAGGAGCAAGGTCATGAAATGGATCGTCAGTTTAACCGCCCTCGTGGCCACGCTGGGAACGCACGTCAGCGTTGAGGCTGGGCTGTTCTCTTTTCGTACGACGTGCGGTGCGGATAAGAGCTGCGGTGCTCAGAAAAGCTGTGGAGCCAAGGGCACGCAGCCTGAATGCTGCAAGCAGACCATCACGCGTCCGTGTACGCCCGAGGTCTTCAACTACCAGAGGAAGCAGACAGCGGCGATCCCGTCCTGCAAGCCAAACGACTGTTGTCCGTCGGCACCAGCAGGCTGCTCGCCGACCGCGAAGCCCTGCACTCCGGCCGGCGATGCTGCAAGTGCCGATTGTGCTGCACCCGGTGCCGCGGCCTGCGCTCCGGGCGCTGCCTGTGGTGCTGCTGCAGGTAAGTGCGGCGCGGACGCGTCAGATGGATGCGGAGCGGGAGCATGCTGCAAAGATGGCTGCTGTGCCGATGACGCATGTGCCATTGCCGAGCTGATCTTCGAGTCCCAGACGGCGTGTTACGCCAAAGACCGGGCGCGAGCCATCGACCGGCTGGGCGATCGTTACAGTTGCAAGTGCAGCCCCGAGATCATGGCAGCATTCGTTTACTCGCTGAACGACACCGACGAGCGTGTTCGAGCGGAAGCGGCAGACGAGATTGGCGATCAGGTTCGCAAGCACGGTTGCTGCTGCATGACCGACCGGGCACTGGAAGCGCTGAAGATTGCTCTGGCCGATTGTGACCCTCACGTCAGCAGGCAGGCCGAAGAAGCTTTGAAGGTGTGCGGATACTGCGTCGAGGACCACTGCAGTCCGAAATGCGGTGTGAGTTTGCCGAGTTGTGGTTCGAACTTCCTCTCCGGTCTGCTGGCGAAGTGCAAATCCAGTTGCGCACCGAAGTGTGGAGCAGATGCCGCGGCCGAGTGTGGTGCCAAGGGCTCGGACAAGTGCTGCCCACCGTCTGGTGCGGCCTGCACGCCCGGCTGCCAGGCTCCTGAAGCTGCGGCTGGAAGCGGGGAAGCTGAGCCGAGTCCAAGTGCCGCAGATGCTCCCGCTCCCGCGAAAGAAGCGGCTCCAAAGGCCGCACCTGCTCCTCCGAAGGAAGCACCCGCTCCCCCGCCAGAAGCAGCACCCAAAAAAGCGGCCGACGACAAGACGGCCAGCACGAGCCGACCACGCAGCGTCCTGACGCGGCTGTTTGGACTGGTGAAGAAGTAAACCTGTTGAGTGGTTAAGTCGCGCTCATCTCGTGGCCCCGGTCTTCGGACCGGGGCCTTTTTTGTCGTTTCAGTCCATGTTTGGAATGGTCCTGGACAATGTCGTTTCCCACACGAGGCTGGAAATCCAAATTCCGCGACGCGATCCGCGGCATCGAATTCGCGCGTCGCGGCGGGAAGAGCTTCGTTGTCCACATCGCGGCAACCACAATGGTCGTGCTTGCCGGAATTGCACTGCAAATCACCGCGTGGGAGTGGTGCGTGCTCGTGTTGTGTATCGCGACGGTTCTGTGTGCGGAGACATTTAACAGTGCCATCGAGTCACTGGCCAAAGCGGTGACTCAGGAGCACAACGAACACGTCGGCCGTAGCCTGGACGCCGCGGCAGGCGCCGTGCTGCTGATGGCGATTGGAGCGGTCTGTGTCGGCGGCGTAATCTTCATTCCGTATTTCGTCGCTCTGGTCGGCCCGTTGTCGTGAGCACGTGAATCTCAGCAGCGTTGGCGGCGTTGAGTTGTGGGGCACGCGGACGGCCCTGACTTGCCCGGCATGCAGTGCAGGCAGAACAATGCTGGGGTCTGCCCTCGACTCTGTTCGGAGCCTGCCATGCAATCCTGCCGACGCTGCCTGCCCGCCGTTCTTGTTCTGACCACACTAACCGCGGCCGCGGCGCGGGCGGACAAGCCCGGCATCCTGTCGCTGAATCTGCGGTCGCGTGTCGAGACGGCGAAGGACAGCGGTCGCTTCCACACCGTGACGCGCCCGGAATCGTGGGATGCCCGGCAAACGGCCGTCATCGTCTGTGACATGTGGGACCTGCATCACTGCCTCAACGCGACACTGCGTGGTGGCGAGATGGCTCCGCGAATGAACAAGGTGCTGATCACCGCGCGCAAGCAGGGAGCGATCATCATTCACGCTCCCAGCAGTTGTACCGGCTTCTATAAGGATCACCCGGCCCGCAAACGCGCACAGGCTGTACCGCGGTCGGAAAGTCTGCCTAAAGAAATTGCAAAGTGGTGCTATCAAATTCCCTCTGAGGAGCAGGGCGATTACCCGATCGACCAGAGCGACGGTGGCGAGGACGACGATCTCAAGGAGCACGCCACCTGGGCGAAGAAGCTGGCCGCGATGGGGCGAAATCCGAAAGCTCCGTGGAAATCGCAGACCGATCTGCTCGACATCGATCCCGAACACGATTTCATCAGCGACAACGGCGAAGAGATCTGGAGCATTCTGGAGAAGCACGGCCGCGAGAATGTGATCCTGCTGGGCGTACACACCAACATGTGTGTGCTCGGACGTCCGTTCGGACTGCGACAGATGTCGCGAAACGACAAGAACGTCGTCCTGATGCGCGACATGACCGACACGATGTACAACCCGAAGATGATGCCGTTCGTCAGTCACTTCACTGGCACGGATCTGATCGTCGAACACATTGAAAAGTGGGTGTGCCCGACGATTACAAGCGACCAGGTTCTCACGTCGCTGGGACGCAGTCCGGAACCGTTTCAGTTCGAGCACGACACTCGGCCGCATGCGGTCATCGTGATGGCTGAACGCGAATACCAAACGAACGAGACTCTCCCTCCATTCGCGCTGGAGCAACTCGGCAAGACATTCAAAGTCAGCTATGTCTTTGCGAATGAGGAAGACCGCAACGACCTGCCCGGCATCGACGTCCTGAACGATGCCGATCTGTTGCTGGTCAGCATCAGGCGTCGCGTGCTTCCGAAGTCGCAGATGGCGGCAATTCGCCGACATGTCGAAAAGGGTAAACCGGTCGTTGGCATCCGCACGGCGAATCACGCCTTCTCACTGCGCGGCAAGCCGATTCCCGAAGGGCTTGCTGACTGGGAATCGTGGGACGCCGACGTCATTGGTGGTAACTATTCGAACCATCACGGCGACGGCCCGAAAGTTGGTGTCAAACTCGCCGAGGGCACGAAGCCACACGTGATTCTTGCCGGTGTCGACGTCAAATCACTGCACGGAGCGGGATCGTTGTACGTCGTCAGTCCGCTCGCAAAATCCGCCACAGCCGTCCTGACAGGAAGCATCCCCGGCAAGCCGACTGAACCGATCGCCTGGGTCAATGAAACGAAGTCCGGCAGCCGTGTCTTCTACACCTCGCTCGGTCACGTCGGAGATTTTGAACAGCCGGCGTTTCGGAAGCTCCTGTCCAATGCGATTCACTGGGCAGCCGGTGAAACGGCTCGTTGAAGAGCGTTCGTATGGCAAAGCCAAAGAAGAAAAAGCGTTCCCGACCGAGCATCTACCAGCCGGGCCTGACGCGAAAAGCCCGGCTGCGACGCGCTCGTAAGTGGCTGGCTGATTATGCGGGTGAAAAAATCTTCAAGGACTACCTTGATCGCTACGCAGTCGACCAGCTCTGTGCAGCCATCGAATTGCAACAACTGGGCGTCAAGCATCCACGCGTCGAACAATTGTGTACCCGCCTCGAGGCGCGGCGGGAGCGGCGCAAACTCTGCCGGGCTGAGGAAAGAATTGCCCGAATCGCCGAAGCAAAGCTTCCCGAGCAGGACGAAAACTTCGCGTTCATCGCCGGTTACACGTCCGGCGGCGCGCCGTTCGGTATCACGTGGGACGAATGCCATGACGAAGTCGATCAGCCATCACTGGCCGACTGCGACGAGCCGTTACCGACGAAAAACCGTCCGCGGTGACGATGTCACAACCGGTCGAACAATGGCTGAACCCGCGACTTCAGCCCGAACTCACCCAGCAGCGCTTCGACATCTGAAGAAGCTCCGACCGGCGGCTCCTTCCACAGAGCGGCCAGAGTCCACAGATACTCTTTAGCGAGTGCTTTTTCTGCCTTGCTGAGACCGTTGCGACTCAATTGTATCGCCAGACGTTTCAGCTTATTCGCCGTCTGCTTGATCATCCACTTCAGCTCGAACTCTTCATCCGGGATCAGCTCAGGACGGACCTCGCTCAGCATCTGACGCACGAACAGACTATGTGGTTGATAGCGACAGGCCGCCGTCTGCACCTCGCTGAACCGTTCTGTCTTGAGAGCCTCGTCCACCCTCTCTTTCGTCCGGACGCGTGAACCGATGGCGGGTTCCTCGTTGAGGCGAAAGAAATCTCGCGTCCACACCACCTGTTGCCGGGCCGTCACCGGAATCCCATCCCGGGGTTGAATCTCGCACAGCGGATCCCGCCAGTCGATGACCATCCACTGTTCGACATCGTCTTCAGGATGCAGCAGCCACCTAACATCCTCGTTGCCCCAACTCCAGTTGCTCGCCGTCCGCCGTTTTCCGCGCGGACGCAGCGGGAAATGGTTTCCCTTGATGACCTGGTTGCAGTGCCAGCAACTCACCAGATAGTTCCGGAAGGAAAACGCGAGCCACCAGTAACCGCCGTGCTCAGGGGCGTTGGTCACCTTGCCCTTCGGGCGGAAATGCTCGACATCGCCCTTTTCCTTGTCGGCCAGACCGCAGCCGCAGTACGCACAGACGTGACCGTGCCGACTGTGCAATGCACCGATGACGTCCGGTTCACGCCAGTGCTCCCGCCCTTTGAAAGACAGCCGGGCCGACGAATCGGCCTGTTTCTTCGTTGCATCATCGGCCGCCGCCCGGGCACCTTTTCCGGAGCCAGCCAGCGTGGGCAGTTGAAGACTGGAACGCCGCAGCTTTCTCATGGGTCAAGGTCATCCAGGCTCGACAGCACGTCGTGGCCCACCGCAACATCGAGGTCGTCGGCATCAGGAGCCCGTTCAAGTAGCAGAGCGGCCTGCCGCCGCGCTTCAAAATCGTCCGACGCCAGAGCATCGCGAATCTGCTCATTCAGCGCTTCACTCGTCGGATCGGCGTGCATCAGCCAGCGGATCACGTCGTCCACTGTGAATCCCATAATCTGCCGGTCCAGTTCCCGCACGCCATCTGGCTCCGAGCGGTCCAGGGCAATGATCTCATTGCGGTCAAAGCATTTCAGAACCAGTGGCGAGTGCGTCGTCACGATCCACTGTACCTTCGGCAGCGCCTTGCGCAGGTTCGGCACCAGCGTCCGTTGCAGCGACGGATGCAGGTGCAGGTCGATCTCGTCGATCAGGACGATGGCTTCGATGTCACTGAGATTCGCCCGCTTCGCGGCTTCCTCGTTGTTTTCGCACCACGCCTGACACAGATCTGCCAGCCAGGCCACGCTGGAACGAAATCCGTCCGGCAGATCGATGGCGTCGATCGCTTCGTCCTCAACTTTGAATCGCGGTTTTCCACTATGAAGCTCAAAACGCAGTTCGTCAGGAAACACCTGCTTGAGCAACTCTAAGAACAGTCCAAAGAACGGCTCGTTCGGATTCACGAACTCCAGCCGGGCTTTCGCACTGGCAACTCGTGCGTAGGGATCGAACAGCGTCATCTGTCGACGAGCGGTCGCCCCTTCGTTGGAAGAACTGGGATCCAGCCGGTTGGACAGATTTCGCGTGGCTCCATACGTCAGAACCAGCCACGGCTCGGCGTGCTGACCTGTTGTCCGAATATCGTCGCCATGAATCGTGAGGCCCCTGCGGTAGTCGCGTTTCGGGCCATCTTTGAAAGTCACTTCAACCTCTGCGGGCAGTCTCGTCCCGTCTGACAGCCGCTGCGTCCGCTCAAGAATACCGAGGCCGATGTCGATGGCGATCGTCCTGCCAACGAGCGCGAGGCAGATCGCCTGCAGCACCGATGTCTTGCCGGCCCCATTGATGCCAGCCAGACACGTCCAGCTCCCCATGAGAGAGGATTGTCGATTCAGATTCAACGTGAGACTCTCAAAGCAACGGAAGTTCTCAAGCCGAACCTCAGTCACACGGCGACCTACGCGATCGTGAATCGCGTCCGCGGCGAGTTCGGCAGCGTCAGGTGCAGAGAGAGTTGGCCGCGTGAGCTGACTCCGAACGTCGGCTTCAGTGGACTCGTTGTCTTGCTGGAATTCTTCGACATCGATCGACCAGCGTTCCAGCACGTCTGCCATGAATGGGTCGCCAGTGCGAACCATTGCAAACAGACGTAGCGCGTCGGCTCGATTCGCGAACTGCAACTGGACGACATTTTGACTCGCAAGTGCCCGCGTGACGGTCACGAACGCCGCAGGCATGTTGATGACTTCGGCAAGCTGAGCTCGAAACGAATCCGCCAGTTCTCTCACCAGATTCCGGTCCCGAGTTTCAGGCAACGTCACCTTGAATTGCACGATGACCGAGTCGTCTAATCGCGTGCCACGCCGTCTTTCATCCTGCAACTTGCTGACGACGACGTTCCGCGTCCGCTCAGTCGATGAGCCTTCCGGGCGCCGCGAAAAGAGTCGGTTGATCAGTTCGTCCAGTGGCTCAAATTCATCTTCATCCAGCCACCTCAGATCGAACTGGTTGTGCTCAGAGACTGATTCCGGCTTCCGGATGTTTTTCGGTAAGGACTCTCCCTGGGGCAGAATCGCAACAGTGACATTCGCACCGCGTGAGTGAAGGCGTTCGACGAACCTGTCCTGTTCGGGAACATCACAGCA
Source organism: Planctomycetota bacterium (assembly GCA_963579025.1). GTDB lineage: Bacteria > Planctomycetota > Planctomycetia > Planctomycetales > Planctomycetaceae > CAUZFZ01. Next base: position 90,003 of record CAUZFZ010000013.1, read on the forward strand.
ACTTGCGTTACCGACGCAGGCGACAACCGATCGGATACCTGGTTCAATTTCTTCGAGCTTCGATAACGGGTCGATTTCCGGGCCACGCTGCCATACATCGATCCAGACTCGCAGGCCCAGTCCCTGCAGGGCTTCGGCCAGCCAGACGGCTGACGCTCGGTCTGGCGGTCCGTAGATCACGGCCACGTCAAAGCTGCCCGCTCGCTTCTTGCCGTGAATGGCCGTCACGGCGAGTTGCCGGTGCATGGCGGCGCGGGCGTCGGCGTCGATGTGGCCGATGGATTCGTGGTGGATGCCCTCGTCGTTCAGCAGCAGGTCGTACAGCGGCGAGCGCGTGTCGCAGTCCGAGCATGTCATTTCGTCGTCGCCCCGCTGCAGGCGGCGTTCCACGACCTCGTCGTCGAACAGGTATCCGCAGGCCGGGCAGTGGTACGCGCGCTTCCGGACGATGCTGCCAGGCTGGGCTTTGCGCTGCAGGTGCGTGTAGACGTACTGCAGAAACAGTTGCTGCACGCTCTCCGGTGCGTTGTCCTCAAAGAACACGGACATTCGGCCGCGACCGTCGCCCTGGTCTTCGAACAGGATCAGGCCGCGGCCGCCTTCTTTCGCGTCGTACCGTGCGGCGTTGCGGTAGAAGTCGCGGTCCTGAAAACCCGTGTGATGAGCCAGACGCACGACCAGCGTCGCAAAGATGTTGTCGATCGCTCCGGCAAAGTCATACCGGATGCCGTACGACGTCGTGCCGGGAAACGGAGCCTCGCGCTGGTACTGCGACGGGAAGACCAGATAGTCCACGCCGTCGACGCGTTCCCGCAGAGCGATCTCGCGTTCCAGAAACTGTTCGAACACGGACACCAGCACCTTGCGTTCCGGCTCCGAGCCCCGGTCGGACTGCGCGTCAGAGCCAGGGCCGGACGCGCGGGTGTCGAGGACACGTTCGTCGGCCTCCAGCGGGAATTCGCCGGTGAGGATCTCGGTTTCGGACAGGTGGCCCAGACCGTCCGGTTCGTCCCGCGCGGCGTTGACGATCGCCGAGCCGTACGCGTCCACGCGCGTCGGATCGAGCAGGACGTCGACGGCCGGTCCGGGGGCTTCGTTGTCGGTGCCGGTGCCGTAGTCCAGCAGCTCGATCACGTCCGTCTGGTGCAGCCGCCGCAGACACGACGCGAACTCGTCGAGCGAGTAATCCGTAGGATGGGCACTCTTGCCCGTCCCTGCGCTGTCTGGTGACTCGGGACGGGCAGGAGTGCCCATCCTACAAAATTCTTCCCACATGCCGTTGACCGTGGTCAGTCGTCGCCGTTCGTCGAGCTGTTTGACGAACTCCCGGATGTCCGTCAGCAGGCGGCTGGACGAGATGATTGGCAGCTTCGTCCAGTCCACGGCTTCCATGACCGTGCGTTTCAGTTCCTCGCAGCCTTCGCCTGTCAGGGCGCTGGTGCGGAAGAAGCCGTCGAAGTTGTGCTGCTGACAGAACTCGTCGATCCGCTGCTGACTGACGCCGACCCCGCCGCGATCGACGCGGGCCGCGACAAGGAACCTCTGCAGGCCGCTGTTCGAGCGGGACTGGTCCAGGGCTTTGGCCCAGAACCTCGCGGCGCTGAACGGGTCGGTTTCGCTGCGGGCATCGAACAGGACCAGGGCCACGGCCGCGTCGTCGAGCGACAGTTGATTGACGAGCCGGTACCCCGGCTGCCCGGCGAGGTCCCACAGTAGAACCTCACGATCGATCGGGAATCCTTTGTCATCGGGATCCGAGATACTGTCGAAGTCGAGCGTCGCGACGACGCGGGCATGCGTCGAGGCGGTGGGAATGAAGGCATCGCGCACCAGCCGTTCGCGCATGCCGGATTTGCCCACGCCGGTATCGCCCACGAGGACGACTTTGGCGTTGGCATACCGCACGCTGTCGGCCACCGGCGCCGCCCCCAGCAGCGCGTCGATGTCCAGTTCCCACAGCCGGACACCGCGATCCTCGACACTGAGCGCCGCCAGCAGCGGCCGGTCGGGATGAAACGCCAGCGTCTGGAAGTACGCGTCCGGGACGTCGCTGATCACGGCCACCGGTTCGAACGTGTCGAGCCGCCAGATCCGCACGGTCTTGTCATGCTGGCCGCGTGACGCCACCAGCCGGCCCGTCGCGTCAATCGTCACGGACCAGACGTGATCGGAATGCCCCTCCAGCACGGCGGTCTGCTCACCCGTCTCCGCGTCCCAGACTCGCAGCGTACTGTCGTACGACGAAGTGACCACGCGCCGTCCGTCCGCAGTCCACGTCGCGCCGACGACATAGCCACCGTGCCCGGTCAGCCGTCGCAGAAGCTGACCGGACTCCGCATCCCAGACCGCCGCCGTGTTGCCGATCTCGCCCGATACCAGCTTCTGCCCATCCGCCCGCCACGCCACGCACGCGATCCGCTCATTATGCCCTTCCAGCCGAGCCACCTCGCGGCCAGTCTCCGTATCCAGCAGCATGACGATCTTTGAATTGCCGACGACGGCCAGCGTTCCCGTCGCGCGACTGTCCGAGTCAAGCCGCGGCGACCAGGCCATTGCGTCGACCCAGTTCATCTTCACATCAAACGCGGCCGTCTTTGCCGCGGCGCAAGCGGTCTCGCCGCGGTCGGCCCGGTTCTCAACGTCAAGCACAGCCACCGACGACGAACGTCCCCCGACAACCAGCCGCCGCCCGTCCGGTGCCCACGCCAGCGCTTTCACATATCCGTCGATTGCCTCGACCAGCGGACCAGGCACGCAGGTGTCCGCGAGTCGCGCCGCGCCCGCCGCGGCGTCCGGGACCTCCCACAACTGCACCCGCCCGTCCATCAACCCGACAGCCAGCGTCCGCCCGTCCGGCGACCACGCAAGGCTTCTGGATTCGCCGCCCTCGACTTCGAACGCCCCGAGCGGCGTGATGCCAGCGGGCAGTTCGGCGCGTGAGTCGTCAGCCCCCGCGCCCGCGCGTTCCCGCGCGGACGACTTCTTTCGGGCCGCGGCCGATTTACGCTGACGTCCCACATCCGCCTCCCGTTCCCGAGACCAAAGTGCCACGACACTCCGTGTCCTGTCACTGTAGCTGGATTCGCAAGAATTCAGCCCGTTCACATGTGCCTGAATTCTTGCGAATCCCGCTACGACGAATCCGCACGACAGAGAAACTCACAGTCTTGGAGCGTCGTGCCACTGTGAGAACACGCAGTTCTGCCCCTGAACAAATCCCGTGTCCAGCCGTGAGTGTGCTCTTGCCCTGCGCACATTTTCAAGGCATACCTCCCAACCTGTTCGCGAGGGCCTTCGGCCGGCCAAATGCGGCGCAGCTCTTCGTGGCTGCTGACACTGATCTGCGCTGGGACGTCTTCCAGAGTTAGCCTCTGCCTGATCAGGAGCCGCTCCATGGCGTCGGGCCATTCCGGCGGTAGATGCCCTTTGAAGAGAATCCGATCAATGCGGGAGATCGTTCCGGAGATGTAATCGCTATACTGACGGACAATCTTCATCACGGCGTTCTCTCCATGCTGGCGATCTGACAACAGCAGCATGACCAGAGAACGCCGTTTTCGTTAAGCCACTCAAAACTCTATGGTTGGGGCTATTCCGCTTTGGGACACGGAGGCACAGAGTTACTCACGCGCCAACTCCGTGAACTCGGTGCGTGTGTGCTTCATTTGCAAAGCGTGCATAAGCCGCGCATGTCCGAATTCGAATAGAGTCACGTCAAGAACGGAGAGGTCTATGCGAGTTGTCGCCTGCCGGCCTGTCTTTGCGGTGTTGCTCTGTCTCGGTGCAAACGTCACGGCATCAGCCGCTGATGCGTTGCACGTGCAGATTGATCGGCAGATCGCCGCACAGATTCAGGGCTCGGTCGCCGAAGTCACGAATGATGCCGCATTCCTGCGACGCGTTCACCTGGACTTCGCGGGTGTCATTCCCACCGCCGCGGAAACTCAGGAGTTTCTGGCGAGCAACGACACGACCAAACGAACGAAACTGATCGATCGCCTGCTCGCATCGCCAGCTTACTCCCGCCGCATGAGGGACGCTCTCACTGTCATGCTGCTGGAACGTCGCTCGGGCAGCACTGTGCCACTTGCAAACTGGAACACGTTTCTTGAGTCGTCGTTCGCCGCCAACAAGCCATGGGATCAACTGGTCCTTGAGCTGATTCAAGCGGATGCCGCGAAAGAGGGCACCGCTGGCACCGTCAAGTTTTTCGCTGCCAGCGGTCGGACGGATCTGCATCAGGCGACTCAGGATGTCGCTCGGCTGTTTCTGGGTATGAATATTCATTGTGCGAAATGTCACGATCACCCCACCGTCGATGAGTACAAACAGGCGGACTACTTCGGGCTGTTCGCCTACCTCGGTCAAAGCAAAGTCGGCAAGCATTCCAGCGGGACCGCCTGGCTGGTCGAAAACATCGCGGCAGGCAAGACCGAGTTCGCCTCTGTCTTCGAACCGGACTTGAAGCACCTGATTGGCCCGCGCCTTCCGGGACGCAGCGAGGTCGAAGTCGTCGTCTTTGAAAAAGGCCAGGAACTCGCTGAGCCGGCAAAGGATGGACTGCCGGGCATTCCGAAGTTTCGGCCGCGGCTGTTGCTGGCCGATCATCTCGCGACGGCCGACAACCGGCGGTTCGTCGAAAACAGCGTCAATCGCTTCTGGTTTCTGATGATGGGGCGCGGACTCGTGTCTCCGCTGGACATGCTCCACAAGGGCAACCCGGCTTCACATCCGCAGTTGCTCAAGGTGCTGGCCGATGAGTTCGTGTCACACAAGTTTGACGTGCGCTGGCTGCTGCGTGAGATCGCACTCAGCCAGTCATATCAGCGGTCGGGTGTGTTGCCCGAAGGCGTGAAGTCAGAGGACGCACCGGCAACCAGTTACCGCGCGGCCAACCCCAAGGGGCTTTCACCCGAGCAGATGGCGTGGAGCGTCATGCGTGCCACCGGCAACCTCGAAAGGATTAAGAAGACGCAGCGACCGGCGGATTCAAAGTTCAGCTACAAGGATTACATCAACGCGCGGATTCCCGCTCCGGATAATCTCGAAGACACGATGACGCTGTTTACATCCATATTTGGTAACCCGCCCGGTGAGGCGGAAACACAGTTTCAGCCGTCGATGGGACAGGCACTGTTCCTCATGAATGAGCCGCTTCTGCTCGACTGGCTGAAGCCGCGTGACGGAAACCTGGTGGAACGTCTGGGCAAACAGGACGACTCCGCCGTTGTGATCCAGCAACTGTATCTCAACATCCTGAGTCGGCTTCCCGACGAAACCGAACAGTCGGACCTGGTCGCGTGGCTCGATAAGCGTAAGGACCGACGCAGCGATGCCATCAGCGAGTGTGCCTGGGCGCTGCTGACTTCGACCGAGTTCCGATTGAATCACTGAGTCTCGTTTAACGGCAAGCCGCAGGCGTCGGTGTTTTGGACGTCGGTGTTTTGGACGTCGCTGGCGAAACGCCGACGCCTGCGGCTTGCCGTTAAACGATTAGAGAGCAGACATGAATCACCCGTACGAGTGCGGCGGCCCGCAGCATGAACTGTCCAGACGACAGTGGCTCGGTTCTATGGCGGGAGCGACGGCCGGAGTTGGCATGAGCAGCCTGCTCGAGCCTGCCATTGCAGACGAACTGAAGTCTCGCCAGCAGCAGTTTCTGCTCATCTGGCTGGATGGAGGCATGAGTCAGCTTGAGAGCTGGGATCCGAAACCCGGCTCTGAGTTCGGCGGCCCTTACCGGGCGATTCCGACGAAGTTGCCCGGCGTTCATATCAGCGAGCTGATGCCGAAGACGGCTCAGCAGATGCACCGTCTGTCGGTTGTGCGAAGTATGAGCACGAAAGATGAAAACCACTCAACCGGCGTCCCGCGAATCCTGCGTGGCGATCCCAAGAACCGCGGCGTGACGTACCCGTATCTGGGCGCGGCGATGGCGAAGCTTAAAGGGGATCCGAAAAGCCCGCTTCCGAATTACGTCTGGGTCAAGCCCGGATCCGGCGGCTACATCTGGCAGCACGCCGGCTTTCTCGGTTCGCGGTATGGCGCACTCGCATTAGGAGATGGCAAGCCCCCGATTCACATCAACCGACCGCCGGAAATTACTGAAGAAGTCGACCAGGAACGCAATGCGCTGCGAACGCGGATCAATCAGCGGTTTCGAGAACGGCGGCGTGAAAGTGAACTCGACGCCTACGAATACTCGTTCGAAACCGCACAGCAGATCATTCGCCGTCGTGATCTGTTTGATGACCCCGATCCGAAAGATGCCGAGCGCTACGGATCACACCCGCTGGGACGACACATCCTGCAGTCGCGACGTCTGCTCGAAGCCGGCGTGTTGTTCGTGCAATGTCACTCGTACCACTGGGACACGCACGGCGACAACTTCAACATGCACCACGACCTGGTGCCGCAGATTGATCAGCCCTTCGCGGCACTGCTTGAGGACCTGGACGACCGCGGTATGGACAACGTAATGGTCATCCTGATGTCCGAGTTCGGACGCACGCCAAAGATCAATCAGCGAGTCGGCCGTGATCACTGGCCGGAAGCGTGGTCACTGGCCATGGCAGGATCGGGGATTCGGCGTGGCAACATTATCGGCAAGACAACGCCCAATGGAGCCTGGGTTGATGGCGAGGAGTACGACATCGGCCACGTGTTCCAGACAGTCTTCAAAGCGGCTGGCGTCGATCCAGACACAACCGAGTACATGAACAACGGCCAGCCGCTCCCGATCGCGCACGAGGACTGCGGCGTGATCAACGAGTTACTCGTTTGAAATACCACGTGCATTGAGATCAGTTCAAACAGAAGACAAACGCCTGATTGGGCAAGACATATGAACGCAAACGATGCTCCCGAACTGAACGTCAGCAAAGCCTGGGCCGGACGCACTCTCGTACACGAACGCCAGTTGACCTGCAGCGCCTTTACGCCGTGTGGCAAATACGTCATGGCTGGCAGTCACGATTTTCAGCTTCATCGCTGGGAGATCGAGGGAGAAGGACACGCCTCGCTGGCGGGGCACCCGTCGTGGGTCGGTGACCTGGCGTTCCACCCCGACTGCCGGCGGATCTATTCCGTGGACTATCACGGTGGTCTGCAGTGCCGAGACTACACACAGCAGGCAAAGCCCCCACTCTGGTCGCAGCCGGATGCGCATTCACGCTGGGCTCGCAAAGTTGCAGTCAGTCCGGACGGCGATGTGGTCGCGTCCGGTGGCGATGATGGCGCTGTTCGATTGTGGTCGGCCGATGGAAAACCTTTGAGCAATCTGGAAGGGCACACGGGATACATCTTCAGCCTGATGTTCCACCCGGATGGCACTCTTCTCAGCGGAGATCAGTTGGGAGTCATCCGGCATTGGGACGTGAAGAGTGGCAAACAGCTCCGAGAAATCGATGCCCGCAAACTGCATACGCGTCTCGAGAACTTCATTGCTCACGTTGGCGGAGTCCGATCCATGGCCATGCGTGCGGATGGAAAACTTCTCGCCTGTGGTGGCATGACCAATGCAAAGAGTAACGCGTTCTGTCCAGGCGATCCGCTGGTGCTGCTGTTCGATTTTCCGTCCGGCAAACTGGCCGGTGAATTGAAGCCGTCTCAAAAAGCCGATGGTCCCATCAACGGACTGCGGTTTCTGCCGGACAACTCGCTGGTTGGAATCGGTGAGGGTGCTGCCGGAGCATCCCTCGCCTTCTGGAAAACGGATCAGGCCGCGCCTGTGCACAGCATCAAGTGCAGCAGTGGCTACTCAGTGGATCTGCATGAGGATCAGCGCAGGCTGGCTGTCAATCTCTGGCAGGTGAATGGACGCACCGGAAACGGGCGACATTCCACACCAGAGACGTACGCCAGCAATCATGGCAACGTGACGATCTATCATCTGCACGAGAAGCCAGCCGAGGGCTGAGAGCCGGCGGCTTCGCCTGTTCGTATCGCTGTCGCTCTGGACCTGCCACATCTCGGGCGGACTCGTTCGCCTGCCACCGTCCGCCCTCCCGTTGCTTCCGCTCACATCAACGCTCGCTTACCCTTGCGCGGTCAACCCGAAAACTCATCGTAGACGAGGCAACTTATGCTTCTGGCCGCAGACGAAGCAGGCAAATTCCTTGGCATGCACACCCTCGACTGGGTTGTGCTGGCTGTCTATTTCATCGTGATCATCGTGATTGGTGTCTGGTCCGTGAGGAAGGTCAAGAATATGACCGACTACTTCATGGGCGGCCGACGCTTCGGCAAGGTCTTCATGATGTTCTTTGCCTTCGGAGCCGGTACCAGCTCCGAGCAGGCCATCAGTGTTGTCGCCGGAACGTGGCGCGTCGGTCTGGCCGGAATCTGGTGGCAGTTTCTATGGCTGTGGGCGACTCCCTTTTACTGGATCGTCGCTCCCGTAATGCGCCGCATGCGTGCCTTGACTACTGCCGATTTCTTTGAGCACCGCTACAGCACCAGCACAGCCACGCTGTACTCAGTTTACGGCATCATCATGGCGACAGTGTTTATTGCTGGCGGACTGTTCTCCAGCGGCAAGATGGTGAACGCTCTGACCGGCGGCGAGCTGGACCAGGTCGCCACCCGCGCCAACATCACAGTCCCTGCTGTCAGCTTCAACGACGAAACAAGGCAGTGGGAAACTGGTCAGCGGCAGGTACAGGGCTACGAATTCGCGATCCTCGCCATGACGGTCCTGTTCGTTGCCTATGGAATGGCCGGGGGCCTGGGCGCCGCCATCATCACGGACTTCATTCAGGGGATTCTGACAATCACGTTTTCGTTCCTGCTTCTGCCGTTTGTCTTTGGGATGATCGGCGGTTTCGGGCACCTGCACGATCACGGCGAAGTCAAACAGGGCATGTTCGATCTTGTGGCCAGCGCTGAGGTTGCAGCACAACTCGGTCGCGAACCGATCACCATTTTTTACGTTCTGATGCTGTCACTGACCGCTCTGTGCGGGATCGTTGTTCAGCCTCACATCATGGGTGTCTGCGGTGCCGGCAAGACTGAGTTCGAAGGCCGCTTTGGATTTACTGTCGGCAATTTCCTGAAACGCTTCTGCACAATCGCATGGACGTTTACCGGCCTTGCCTGTGTTGTCTGGTATTTGACGCCCGGACTCAGTCCGCTGTCCGAGATCGAGATCAATCAGCTCACCCCCGGGCACGTGGATTTCGATCCGGAAGTCAACAAGGCTTTCGCCGACGACCTGTTTGGCCGGGCTGCGTACACAATCCTTCCGACGATTTCACACGGACTTGTGGGGCTGCTGCTGGCCTCATTGCTGGCTGCGGTAATGAGCACCGGCGACGCCCAGATGGTCGTGGGCAGCGGCCTGTTTACAGAGAACATTTATCGTCGCTTTTTTGTCAAAGTCGCGTCCGACCGACACTACCTCTGGGTGGGGCGCATTGCCGGACTTGTCATCGTGTTGCTGGCCCTGGTCCTGCAGAGTTCATTTACGGACGTGATCCACGCATTGAAGGTCATCATCAAGACTCCTGCCGCGATCGGAATCAGCCTCTGGTTCGGTATCGTCTGGCGTCGCTGGACGTGGCCAGCAGTCTGGGCCTCAACGCTGGCCGCCGTCGGAGCCTGGGCTACTGTTGCGTACTATCCGAACCTTCTTGCACAGGCGGGCTTTCCGAGAGAGATGTTCAGTTTCAACGAGGTCGGCGACGTGACCCGGATGACGGACGCGTGGCAGATGGCTGTATACCTTTCGGCTGGCGTCGTCGTTGGGATCGTGGTCAGTCTGATTACGCCAAGGCAGCCGGTGGAGCAGCTCGACCGATTCTTCTCGCTGATTCACACACCTGTGAGACCCGGCGAAGAAGTGGCTTCGCCCTGTACCCTGCCAGCGGATCCGCTGCCGCAGAACCGCAAGCTGTTCAAACATCCGGACATCGAACTTCCGATGCCGACAGTCGTCGGGCTGGGTGGGTTTGCCCTCGCGTGGCTGTGCGTCGGCCTGATTATCTGGCTGACCAAGTACCTGTCTGAGGCGCTATGAGCAGTACCTTGGATGCTGTTTTTACAGCACTTTCCTGGGGGTCTCAGCCAACGAGCTGCCTGGCTTGACAGGTTAGACGGCGGGCCTCATGATCAACAAATTGACTGGTTCCTGCCAATCGTGGGCTACAGTCGCAGCGTTTGCGGGCCCGGACGTTTCAAACTCCTCGTGTACGACGGCTCTGTAGGGCGTCATCGAGTGGGTCGATCAGTTTCCGGGAGCCTTGGGTTCGTCACTTCAAACACTGGAAGCCGAAGCATGTCAGCAGGTCATCGCCGGTTGGATATCGAGGAAGTCGGTGACGTCACCATCGCGAAGTTCGTCGATAAGAAAATCCTCGACGAAGGAAACATCCAGATCATCGGCAACCAGTTATTCAGTCTGGTGGAAGAGGATGGACGATCAAAGATCGTGCTGGACTTTTCGAATGTCGAGTATCTCTCCAGTGCTGCCCTCGGCAAGCTGATCACGATGGATAAGAAGGTGAAAGCGGCGAAGGGCAAAATGCGATTGTGCAGCGTGCGTCCAGACATTTATGAAGTCTTTGCCATCACGAAGCTCAACAAGCTGTTTGACATGCAAGAGGACCAGGAGCAGGCTCTGAAAGGCATGTAGCAGTTGCTGCGACGACTTGCCCACTGGACTGGGCCGGATGAGTTTTCCTCGAGGCAGCAGCCACGACCTAACCATGGCCAGCACTGACGAATTTGACGTCACCATCCCCAGCGACACTGCAAAAGGCCGTGAGGTCCAGGAACAGATCGTAGGTGGGATGGAGCAGCGAGGTTTCTCGCCACGCGACGTATTCGGAGTCCGGTTAGCGCTGGAAGAAGCGCTGGTCAATGCCATCAAGCACGGCAACCGGATGGATCCGGATAAGGTCGTCCGTGTCCAATGGCAGCTCGATGCCGAGCACGTCCGAGTTGTCATCGAAGATCAGGGAACCGGATTTGACGTTAGCGACGTGCCGGATCCGACGGACGACGAGAATCTCGACAAGCCGGGCGGTCGTGGCATCATGTTGATGCGGTCGTTCATGTCTGAGGTTGCGTACAACGAACTGGGGAACTGTCTCACACTGGTGAAGCGCGTCAATGACGATGACGACGACTGAACACCCGGTTCGCTTCCGTGAGTGCGGACTGGCGGGATTCGTTTCTCAGTGGCGAATCAGTGTGTGAAGAGTCTTGATGCAGATTGCAGAGTGATCTATCTTCCCGCCAAACCGATCCCCTGTAGCTCAGCTGGTAGAGCGAGCGGCTGTTAACCGCTAGGTCCTTGGTTCGAGTCCAAGCGGGGGAGCTTCCATAAGACTTTACTGAGCCACAACTTGTGGCTACCTGCCGACCGCTGGCAGAGCAGCAAAAGTCCTTGACTACGCGCTTTCATACGCGCTAACTCAAGGAGAGCTGCAATGTCGCGTCCGAAGAAGAAGCCGTCCTACCTGCTTCACAGCCCAGTGGGCAAGCCTACGCCCGCCTCAATGGTCGAGTCGTCTATCTGGGGAAATACGGTTCCCCCGAATCCAGAGACCAGTACGACGAAGTCGTCGGTGCCTGGCTGGAAGGGCAGTCGACAGACCGATTCACCATCCATGTCGATGAACTGGCTCTTGAGTATCTGACCCACTGCGCGGCGTACTACGTCAAGAATGGCGAACCGACGTCGGAGGTCAGTTCAACCCGCTACGCCCTCCGACTTGTCGTGCGTCAGTCCGGCTCGGATCGCGCCAAGGGGTTCGGTCCCCAGAAACTGATGGCAGTCCGCGACGAAATGGTTCGGCTTGGCTGGACCCGTCCGACGATCAATAAGCAAATCGGCAGAATCCGCCGCTGTTTCAAATGGGGCGTTCAGCAGGAACTGATCCCGCCTGAAACACTGATGGGCTTGCAGACCGTTCCCGGTCTCCGTGCTGGGCGATCGGCAGCGAAGGAAGCTGATCCCGTGCTTCCGGTTTCGACTGCTGCCGTGGATGCCGTCAAGCCGTTCGTCAGTCGCCAGGTGTGGGCGATGATTCAACTCCAACGGCTGACAGGTGCCAGGCCGGGAGAAATCGCTCAGATGCGTGGTTGTGACCTGAACATGGCCGGGGAGCTGTGGGAATACCGGCCGGAGTCGCACAAGACGCAGCATCACGGACGCGAGCGAATCATCATTCTGGGGAAAGCGGCTCAAACAGTAGTCCGGGAATTCTTGCGTCCAGACCTGGCAGAGTTTCTGTTCTCGCCTGCGGATGCTCGCCGCGAGTTCGACGAACGGCGGAAAGCGGGCCGCAAGACGCCGATGACGCCAAGTCACCAGGCGCGCCGACGGAGACGGAAACCTCGCAGGCAACCAGGCGAACGCTATTCGAAATCCGGCTACTCGGGGGCTGTTCGGAAAGCCTGTGAGAAAGCGTTCGGGATGCCGCCTGAACTCCGGAACGTCTCAACCGCGTTGCCCGATGACGAACGCGAAACGCTCTGCGCGGAAGCCAGTGCTTGGCGGAAAGAGCATTGCTGGAATCCGCACCAGTTGAGACACACGGCAGCGACTGAGATTCGCCGTGCGTACGGGCTGGAAGCGGCACAGGTTGTTCTGGGTCACTCCGATGCCCATGTGACGGAGATTTACGCCGAACGCGACTTGAACCTCGCGAAGCAGGTCGCTGCGAAGATCGGCTGATATCATCAGGACGTTGCCGGGTCGCGGCTTGATCACCGCATCGACTGGCTGCGGTTGAAGCACTCTGTTCCCGCTTCGCTGTGGTCGGTCACCCGGCCTTGAATGGGAACAGAACGCTATGCTGGTCGACAAAGTCAGGTTCGACGCCTCTTCAGGTCTGGCCATCAACATTCTCGTTCGCACTCGGGCGATGCTTGCACGCAAAGAACCCGTTGGTGCCGGTGAGTGGTTCGACCTGATTGAATTCTTGCTGTTCGACTCCATCGACGTAATGTTGTCGCTGGTCATTCATGAACCGCTGATTGTCCTGTCAGACGGGTGGCACTTTCCATACGTGGAATGCACGTGCGTCGGCGACATCCCCACGATTGCCGAGTCCGCACACGGGGCCGCAACTGGAGAGATCGCGAAACTCAATGATCTGGCGCGTGACTACTGCCAACGTGCTGGTATCGTGATCACTGCGAAGGTTGACATGGATGACGCTGAAAATCCTCGCATCGACTACGACGCGGCCCGGCCTGAACACCTCGCTGTATTCGCATCGCTGTTCGATGAGTCCCCGATCAACGACATCGAAATACGCCGACTCGTTGCCCGAATGAGAAACGAGCGGCTGCTTGTGATGGCGACTGAATACAAGCCTGATGTAATTGCAAGGATCTGGGGCAGACCGAATGATGGACCGATTGAACCGGACAAGTTTCGGTACGCTGAGACGACAATTGAAGGGCTCACCGCAATGCCTTTCCGATTAGTGCAATACCTTTGGTGTAAAACGCGCACTGCGTACTACGACGACGACCTGTCCCGCGCAATTTGGTGCGAAAATGGACGGGCGACGCAGCAGGCGGTGGCCACTCACGCGAAACAGTTCAACACAAAATGCGAGGATGCAGATATTTCGCTCCGCATCAAATGCGACAAAGTAAAAGCCATCCTGATGGAGAAAAGTTCAGAAAATCATCCGCTGGCATAGTTGCCAGCGCCCTGCCAGCGCCCTGCCAGCGCCACTTGGTCTACTTCGGTCTGTTGCTTAACCCTTCGTCAACAGGCTTATCGAGGTGACCCATGATCGATCCGTTCCGCGAAACGATGATGCCGCTTGCTAAGGCGGCCCGCAGTATCCCAGGCCGGACAGTATCCCCGCAGAGCGTCTACCGCTGGATCTCTCATGGGATCGAAGGCGTAAAACTCGAAGCGCTAAATGTCGGCGGCCGGATGCAGACGTCACAGGAAGCACTGGCCCGATTCTTTCACAGTGTGACCGAAGTGAAGCAGCGCAGTGCCACCGATCCGAATGAGGACACCGACCGCCCGGAACGCACTGAGCAGGCGCTTGAGGCTGCCGGGCTGCTGTAAGCAAAGCTGAGCCGTCGGCCGACTCGTGATCGACCGGGGCTCAAGTGACTCTTCGCCGCACGCAACGCGGCTTCTAGATACGGAGACGAATCATGGCCATCGAACCGGCCAAAGGCAATACGCAGCGCGACCCGGAGACATACGCAGAGCTGCGACAACGCCTGCTGCGGGATCCTGCTGGCGCAGTCGATATCCGACCGTCAGAAGCCGACCTCAAAGCAATGGGGCTACCTGCGGATTGGTGCCGACCGACAACCGAGACAACTCTGGAACAGTTTGTGGCTGGCTTCAATCGTCATCCTGGGCTGGCTGTTGAATTGCTCTGCGCGTGCTTCAGGGCGGTGCTGAATGCCTTAGACCAGGATGGCGATTCATGAGCAGCCCGAAATACCCGCGCCGCGAATCGTTCTTTGCACATCGATTCGTGCGACTGCTCACGAAGACGGCAGCGGCTCAAGAGCTGGGGCCGGAAGTTGTCTGGCTGCTGACTGTCATCGCGCATCAGGAGGACGCGAAACGCTACAGCGGCGCGGTCACTTACTGGAACGAGCAACTGATGCCGCTCTGCGGGTTCCGGTCAAAGGGCCGGCTGATGCGGGCGCGGCAGTCAGCGGTGGATTCTGGCTGGCTGCATTATGAATCCGGTGGCCGCAATCAGGCGGGGCGGTACTGGTGTCTGATTCCGGACGGGTTCGAGCAACTGCCGGACGGACCATGCGACGAATCCGACCCGTTCCAAAATCGAACGGCAAACGGTACGGATGAGACTCAAGAGTTCCAAAATCGAACGGCAAACGGAACTCAGACGGAACCAAAGCGGAACTCAGACGGAGCGCTTTCTACCCTTACCCTAGATCCTAGTCCTAAAGGGGGGACTACGTCCCCGGGTCCCTCACTCTTTGACTCCATCAAAGAAGAATGGAACAAAGCCGGACTGAGGCAGTGTCGGACAATCTCTGAGACCCGAAGGCGGGTCATCAATGCACGGTCGAAGGATCCCGACTGGCTGGCTCACTGGCGGGAAGCTGTCTCACGGGCTGGTCAATCATCGTTCTGCCGTGGAAAGAATGACCGTGGGTGGACTGCGAACATCGCCTGGTTCCTGAAACCGGACACGGTCACGAAGTTGCTCGAAGGGAATTACGACGACCCGGCGAACGGGAAGCCGAGCGGCGACGCGGAAGCCTCGCGAGTCATGAGGGAGTACACCGCGCAAAACCTGGCCGAAAGCCGGGGGGGGGTGTCCATCATGAGCAGTCCAGGCGACGCACTTCGCATCCGCCAGGCATTTGCCGGTTGTGGTGACAAAGAGCTTATGGGTTCGATCTTGACGAGCGAATCGGCACTTGAGCAGGTCGCATCGATCATCGAACCGAAGCACATCACGGACGATCGCGCCCGTATCGTCTACGAGGCCGCTCTTAAGCTCTGGAAGGCCGGCAAACCGGTTATGGCGGAAACGGTCTATCCGTTGGTCGTAGGGCAGGACGTCACTGATGACGACCTCATTGAATTGCTGGAATCTGTCCCGCATGGGCTCCATGCTGACTATCACGCGCGGCGGGTTCTAGATTCCTGGAAGAAACGCGAGTTCACTTACAGTGCGAAGCGTGCTCAAGAAGAGCTGACGGTCCCTGAATGCGACATCGACGAAATCATTCACTCGCACGTCCTGGAACTGGAATCTCTCAGCAGCGGCGACGCTGAGTCTGACGGGCATATCGGCGACCATCTTTTGACGCTGGCCGATGAGCCAGAAACCGAGCAACTGCCGAGCGGCCTGGCTGACCTCGATGCTGTCCTCACTGGCGGTGGATTTGCACCGGGCCAAATGATCGCCATTGGTGCGCGGCCCTCTGTCGGGAAAACTGCCTTGTGTGCCGGGATCGCTCTGGCCGTGGCCGAACGTAATGTGCCTGCCCTGATTCTGAGTCTGGAGATGTCGGCCCGCGAAATGACCGAACGGTTTCTGAGACAGGCGGGACTGAAGAGCATCGCGGACACGGACGGAGTCAACCGGCTGTCGAATCATCCGCTCTACGTTCGCGAGGCCGGCGGGTGGACCATCGATAAAGTGGAGTGCCAGGCCCGCCGATACTCACGGCAGCATGGCGTGCGTCTGGTGCTGATCGACTATCTGTCACTCGTTCAACCTCGCGATCGGCGACAGGCGCGGCATGAGCAGGTTGGCGACATCTCCCGTTCACTGAAGCGACTGGCCCTGCAATGCAATCTGGTTGTCATCGCCGCGCAGCAACTGAACCGAGATATCGAAAAGCGGGATTCCGGACGTCCCCGCATGTCTGACTTCCGGGACAGCGGCTCAATTGAGCAGGACGCCGACATTCTGATCGGTCTCGAACGACCGATCCGTCCTGATGCGGGGGACATCACTCGGGGCGTGTTGCATGTGATGAAACAGCGGAACGGACCGACTGCCGAACTTGCCATCGGGTTTGACCCGCGACGGCAACACTTTCACACCGTCACGCAATGGTAGTTTCCATCAACGATGGCGTTGGCGGCACATGCCACTAACGGGAATCGAAAACACGGATGGCAAATTGAATACTTCCCCTGAGCGGACACACGATTCCGTCTGAGTCTATCCACTGCCAAACGGACATCCGGTCGGACACGGCGGAAATCGACGCCAGAGGGTCACCCACACGGCACCGGGGGGTATTGCGGGTCCTTCCGGGTGGGGGCCACGGCGCGGAGTCCTTAGGATTGCACACTTTTTACGACTATCAACAAATCTGAAACCCATTCACCACCAAGCGATAGAGGCAGACAGATGATTCAGGATGATCAGTTCCTTGTGCGTTCTGTGGCCGACCTGGCAACGGCAATCGAAGTCAATCGCCGGACGGTTGCTGAGTGGAAGCAGCTTCCAGATTTCCCGGCCCGCGATGATCGGAAGTACCACGTCCTCGATGTCATGAGATGGCAACATCAAAGGGCACTGCACAGGACAGAACACTCAAACGACGACAGGCGGAGGAAGACCGCTCAAGCGGAATTGGCCGAACTTGAATTGCAGGAACGTCGCGTGAAGTTCGAACAGCTAGAGGGCCGACTATTCCGGCGAGATGCGGCACTGCGGTATGTGGCCACGGCGCTCACGGCCATGCGCGATGGATTCACGCAGCTTGAGGAAATCGTGCCCGTGCGTAGTGGTGTGCCTGAGCAGTATCAGGAGTCGCTGCGGGCGTTCCTGGCTGAGCAGGTGGATTCGGTGGGTGCGTCGATCGAATCCACGATTATCGCGGCCCAGGCTGAGATGGAGGCCGATGGGGCTGGCTAGTTGCCCATTGCCCCAAAAGGGCGTGTTGCTCAAGAAGTCGGCAGTTTGCCCAGGATGTCGGTCATTTTCTCCGCGACTTAACCTCGCGACGGATGACCTTCGTCGCCTGCCATACGCCCCATGGCAGAAGTCCTCCGTAAAAGAGGGCGAGCGGGATGGCGACTGTCCACGCGGTGTCCGGCAGGTCATCCTCGTCCATGAACAATGAGAGGACACCTAGGACAGCACCCACGAGGATCGGGCTCAGCATTGTCGTGATCCACCACACGAATTCGAGTCTGTGTCGTAGCTCCTGCTTCATCACTGGCCCCGCGAGCTAAAGAAAAGGGAGCAACCGCGACTCTGCTGCTCTGCACGCGAGGCTTTCCACGGCCTGTCAGACATCACAACAGCGCACACGGCGCTCCCCGGCTCAAATGGCGCAAGGAGTCCGTGGGCATTTCTGTCGCTGTCTGACACGGTTCGAGACGACCGGCAAAACCGCCCCCTGCCCTAAAATCAGCGACTTACTGGGCAAAGCCCAACCGGCCGGGGTGAGCCTGAAACGCAGTGCATCCAAGCTACCCGACGCGAAGCGAGAAACAAACGATGCGAGCACTCAAGGCGAGCTGTCTGCTCTTTCTGGACATCGGCGATCGACTTCGCGTATCCGCCGGACAACGTCCCGGATGACAGCGAGCCGAAGTCAGCGGTTGAAGAGCTGCGTCACGTGTTCTGGTTCAAGTGACGCAGCGTTGCCCGCGCGTCACAGGGCGGATGCATCCCGCCTCATTCACTCAAGCGGAACTGGCCGAATTTACGCGCTTACTACACACTTTCGATCGGACGCATCGAAAAAACCCGAGAAACAGCGTATTGGAAAGAGAAGCATTGAGAACGGTGCCGATGTAGCTAAAGTGCTTGTTTACAGGGCTTTTGTTGCTCTTTCCGGTCTTCGGTTGCTTCGGCTGTTAACCGCTAGGTCCTTGGTTCGAGTCCAAGCGGGGGAGCTTTTTCATCCACTTCGCGAACCAACGGCGATTCTGTTAACGCAGAATCACCGTTGGAGCGTTTTGGTTTTCGAGCTGGCCGA
>CAUZFZ010000014.1:0-99114 GCA_963579025.1 Planctomycetota bacterium
CGGTCCATCCGCTTCCATGCGAATTTCCATCGAGACTCCTTTCCCGGTCCGACTTCAACCATCAACCGGAAGGGAGTCTCGATATTTTCCCGATTCCCCAACACCCACGTTTTGGGATCACGCCCGGGTGGAAGTGACATCGTTGTTGATCGAGATGCCGGCGATAGCGCGTCGGGCGCTTTCGTGAACGTCAGCGTGCGACTGGTCGCCTCGCCTACGGCGACCAATGCGAACGGTGAATTTGCGACCCTGGCGCCGGAATTGACCTTCATCGATGAGTGGGACGACGACGTTGTCGCAGAACTCACCGGCGATACGCTGCTGGATGAAACGACTGCCATCGATGCCTTCAGCGTCGATATCCCGTTCGATCCCGCGCTGTATGAAGCGGTCTCCATCGAATTCGGCCCATCGTTTACGGAAGATCAGCAGGCCGTGACCGACAACGTGAACGGTCGCATCACCGGCCTGAGTGCCGGCACGTCGCGCACCGATGCTGGCCGCGACAACTTTGTCGTCCTGGCTCGCGTGATCTTTCGCGTGAAGTCCGACGTCAACCTGCTGAACAATCTGGTTGGCACCTACATACTGCCCTCATCCACCGACAACTTTGCCACCGAGCAACTGGTCACGGACATCGTGGGGGGAGCCGACGTGCTGTCAGGCCTGATCGGACCGACGACCAGCAACGTCTGGCCCGTGATGTACGATCAGAACGACAACGGCGTGATTGGCTTCGACGACGTTGCCTCGTTCGCACAATCGTTCGGTCGCAATGTCAACGTCGAAGAATCCGCATTCAGCAGTGATTTCGACCGCAGCGGCGTGGTCGGCTTTGGCGACGTCGCACTACTGGCTCAGAACTTCGGCCGCTCCCGATCGTCAACCGGTCAGCAGTCTTACGCGGGCAATTTTCCGACAGCGTGGACTCCGCAGGCTCTGGTGGTCGGCGACGCCAGGTCAGTCGCAGCACCGCTGCCCGCACAACAGCCGCCACTGACACAGACCGTGCTGCGCGATCTGCAGGCTGCTGCCATTGACCGACTGGAAGACGTCGGTGTCGCGGCCAGTGAACTCGATGCGCTGCGTTCCGTGGAGATTCGAGTCCAGGACCTGCCGGACGGTTATCTGGGACTGGCAACAGACGACGCCATCATCGTGGACATCAATGCATCCGGAACCGGCTGGTTCATTGACGACACGCCACTCGACGACCACGAATACGGTCGGCAGGCGCAGTCCGGCGCGAATGCGGCACAGAATCGGTTCGACCTGCTGACAGTCATCGCTCACGAGCTTGGTCATCACATCGGCTGGGAGCACGCCGAAGACGGAGTCATGAGCAGTCGACTGAATCCCGGAGAACGCCGACTGCCGCAGCCCGCCGACATCGACAGCCAGTTCGCTGCTTTGGTCGAACTGGACGAGGTATTCGGACTGGAATAGATCACTTTCAGGTATTCGCACCAGCGCCGCGATTTCGATAACGTGATCGCGCGATGTCACCGGAGCCAGCTTGAGAGGATCATGCCATGCGAACGCTCACCGTCGCGGTCACTGCCGCCATCCTTGCCGCGGTACTCATCTTTTCGCGAGCCGTCGAACCGCCATCGCGGGCTGCGGCAAAGGACGTGGACGGGAAACAGCCACGCTGGTTCAAAGTCGTGTTTGGCCTCGATGGGCAGGACGCCGTCTGGGATGGCAAAGTGCGCGTCAACGGCGGCGAGCTGCTCGACATCGATCCCTGGAGCTTCGAGGCACGCGACCAAGTCGATGCCGACGACAGTTCATGGACCATTCGAACGGCGACAATCGCCGGTCGCCGCGCCACCTATGCCGAACCTTCCCGAGGCGTGCTGTTACACGTGGCAGCCGGCGATGGCACACATGTCGTGATCTCCAGCGAGCAGGGCAACTTCGACTTTGATCCCTCGGCGATTGTCGCGGGTCGCCCGGCTGAGTTTCTGGAAGGACGCGCTTCGGTCGAAGTTCTGGGGACGGAATCACTTGTCGCCGACACATCGACAGACGACGACTTCACAGCCATCGCGGTCAAGAGCAACGGCGACCGCTTCGTGATGTGGCAGGCGTATGATGAGCTGTCGAAACGGGACGAATTGCTGATTCGAAATGTCGACGAGCCCGGTTCCGACACACAGAGAGTTTTTGACGCGACCGAATTCTCCAGCCCGCACCTGTTTGTTGTGAAGCAGGCTGATGGCAGTGAGACGCTGCGGGCGGTGTTCTGCTCGCCCGGAAAACACGCGAACTGGGATGTCTACTCGGCCATAAGAACGGGTCAGGGCTGGCGCCCGGAGCGATTGAGTTCTACGGATGGCTCGGACATTTTCCTCGCCGCCAGTCAGGCGGACGACGGTTCGATCTGGATTGCCTGGCAGACGTTTCGTAGTGGCAAAGGCGAAATCGTCGCGCGGCGACTGCATAACGGAAAATGGTCAGACGAACTCGACGTCACCAGCAAATCGCTCGGCGATCGCTGGGAGCCGGCGATCGCGGCGGTGGACCACACCACCGCGTGGGTCGGACACGATTCTTACTACCACGGCAACTACGACGTGTACGTCCAACGGGTCATTCAGCTTAAGGACAGCGCCGGAGTGGAGAAGGCGATTGCAGTCGCCACGAGTCCCGACTTCGAGGCGCACTGCTCGCTGCTGGCCGACGGCAGGAACAAGTGCTGGGTCGCTTACGACGCCGGCGGTCCGGGCTGGGGCAAAGATCATCGCAGCGGACAGACCATGGGCCAGGGCGAGTATGCAGAACCTCTGCACGCATCACGCCGAATCGAACTGCGGGTGATCGCTGACGGCAAAGTCATGCAGCCAGTCGAACCGTTGCCGCAGGTGCGTCCGCCGGACCGAATTCACTTGATCGAACGTAAGCCTGATGCCAAACCGTCGCGCTTTTATGAGTACCCTCAACTGACCCGTGACGCAGACGGACGCATGTGGTTGTTCTTCCGGATGTGTCGCCAGGGTTATTGTGCTCACCCACCCATGGGCATCGACTGGCGAGTCTGTGCAACGACCAGCACGGAAGACGGCTGGCTGGAACCGATCGAACTGCCGCGCAGTCAGGGTCGCCAGAATCAGCGTGTCGCGTTCGCGCCGGGTGTCGACGCGCCTCTGGAACTCGCCTGGTCAGACGGAAACCGCTTTGCTTCGGTCAATCGCAAGTTCTCTGTGCATCATGGACGTCTGCCGCCGGTCTCCGGCACAGCGGAGGTTGAACTGACCGCCGTCGAACTCGACGAGCCCGGCGAAGCGGAACGGGAGCCGCGAGTCTTGCTCAAGATGGAAAAAGGTGGCGAGCTGTATCACGTCTTCTTTGGTGATCTGCACCGTCACACCAATATCAGCCGCTGCATGCCGACCATCGACGGCTCGCTGGATGATGCACATCGCTATGCCATCAACGCCGTTGAGTACGACTTTCTGGCAGTGACAGACCACACGCGGGATGTCGACCCGTTTTCCTGGTGGCGCACTCAGAAGGCGAATGACTGGTTCAACATTCCTGGCCGTTACGTGCCGATTCATGCGTATGAACGCAGCAACCGGACGGACGGTGGCGGACACCGCAATGTGTTCTTTCTTAAACGCGGTGCCGCAATTAACCCCAGTGACCACTGGGCTGACGGCGTCGGACGAACGAAGCCGGACACGAATCCGGATACCACGTTGTATCCGTGGATGAAGGAACGCGGCGAAACCCTGACTGCGGCTCACACACCCGAATGGTCGAAGGCATCCGGCAAAGGGACGTGGACGTACAATGATCCGCAGGTTGAACCGGTCGCCGAAATCTTTCAGGGCTTCCGTCGCTCGTACGAACGACCGGGCCCGAGTGTCGCCGAACAGGCATCCCTGTGGCATGCGCTCAAGAAGGGCTATCGACTGGGATTCATCGCTTCCAGCGATCACATGTCGACGCACATGTCGTTTGCGTGCGTGTGGGCGAAAGAGAAAACACGCGAATCAATCTTCGAAGCTCTTAAAGCCCGACGCACTTATGCGGCAACAGACCGCATCGGTCTGGCCTACTACATCGGCGACGCGCTGATGGGTGAAGAAACGCAACTGCGTCCCGGAGAAGATGCAAAACTTGACATCAAGGTCCGCGGCACGGCCGAGGTGAAAGAGATTCAGGTGGTTCGTTCCGGAACGGTCATCCTGACGGCCCCCAAACCAGGCGTCCCGGGAGAACGCGACGTCAACTTGCAGTTTACCGATGCGAATACGCCGGACGGATCAAGCTATTACTACGTGCGCGTCGTGCAGGAAAACGAAGCAATCGCCTGGGGTTCACCAATCTGGGTCAAACGCTGAGTGTCGCGGTCCGATCTCGGGAGCGACCGAGAGTAGGTTGAGATCACTGGCCCTGAGCAGCCTGGACCTCCCACAGTCCACGTGCCACACGACAACTGCAGCGACGATAGAATCGCCAGGAATCGGATGACGTGTAAAGCGTGGTGACGCAGTGGCTGATCATTTCGCATCGCTATTGTCTTCCCACACGACCGAGTATCGCAGCTGTTTGCCGTTCGCGAAGACTGAGATCTGAATCGGCTGCAACCCCTTTTGATCCATCTGTCGACTGAACCGCTTCAGGGCGGTCGCCGACATTCCCACTCGTACATCCTGAATCGGACCGTCCATCTTTTTCCACAAACACGTATAGCGGTCCTGTCCTTTTACAAGACAGGCGCTCAACCGACTGATCCGAAAACCTTCGTCCAGTTTCCTGCGAACTGCGGCCGAAAGTTGCCGCATGGTCAGATTCGCTTCGAGGACCGCTTCTGGAAACTCGTCGCTTTTGTTCCAAAGGCCGGCCAGAAGAATCTGTCCATCCAACTCGTAGGCAGACAGACTTGTCATCTGAAACCCCATCGCTGCCAGTTCGTCGTATTTCTTCTTGAATTCCACCGAATTCATACCTATCCAGACCTGAGGGAAAAGGCCGGTACATGGCTCCCAGATTCCCGCAAATTTTTCGCGACCACCACCGCCCTTGCCTTCAATGTAAATCAGACCATAGCGATCCTCGGCCAGTTCTGCGGTCTTCTCCAACAGTTCGTCACGCGACATCCCATGGCGCAAAGCGATCGGTGGATCAGCCCGTTCTTCCCAAATCCCCGAATACAGATCGCGCGTACCGACCTGGTAAATACTGACATCAATCAACCGAAATCCGCGGGCCGTCTGGCGATCGAACTCCTTCTCGAACGCGTCAAACTCCATGTCGAGCTTCATTTCACGCGGAGGGCCTGCTACCGCCAAATCTGTGGTGCCTGAAACTGCCAGGATCAAGCCAACTGAAAACACGCGGAAGACGTTGTTGTGTGAGCAAAGACGCCGCATCAAGTGTCGCATTGTTGAACTCCCCATGTGATGAGGTCCCCGTTCGATCTGTAACAGTCGGTTGAAAAACTCGCCGGACTGTAACCTGTCGATTCCGTTTCCCATCCGGGATCCATGCCCGGCGCCGTTGGACGCAACAGCACTTCACGCAAAACGAGTCCGAAGACGCCTGGCAGCTTCGGACAGACGCGACAGTTTTTCGTAGGCTTCATCGATCGACGGTGGTTCGCCGTAATCGGGCGCAAAACCGCAGTCGGGATTCAGTGCGATTCGTGATGGGTCCAGAATCCCCGCACCGGCGGCACCGATGCGTTCGATGTCTTCAACTTCCTGAATCGCTTCCGTGCGCACATCCACGACACCCATGCCCACACCAAGATGCTCGGGCAACAGTTCGAGATCGCTGGCCTCACCGGTTCCGTGATAGGCGAATTCAAGGTTGACACGGTCAATGCTGGCGTCGGCAAGGAAAGGCAGAATGGGTTTGTAGTCACCGACGACATCGCTCTGGCGTTTGTAGACGCTGTGGCAGCAGTGCAGATGCACTTCGACCGGTAACCCTGCCGCGATCTGGTTGACGGCGGCAATGGCTGCCGGGGCCTGACGCTCGATGTCCCATTCCCGTTTCAGGCGATCATCGTGCGTTTGACCTTCACCGGTCAGTTGGCGGTCGCAGAAATACGTCAGAGCCGGGTCATCCAGTTGGATGACATCGACGCCCGTCTGTGCGAGTGCCTGCGCTTCCGCGGCGAACAATTCCGTCAGATGCTCCATGTAGTGTTCAACCGTCGGATAAGCATTCGTGCTGAAGTCTGCGTGCCACTTTCTGATGGCAATCAGGAACGGCGAAGGTAATGCGTACTTTGTGCAGCGGTCCGTGTTGGCGACGAGAAAGCTGGCGTCTTCGACGAATAGAGGATCACGACGCTCCATCCTGCCCGTAACGACCGTCGTGTATTTCAGCTCGCCCTGGTGTTCGAATGGTCTGACCGGTTCATGCCCACCGACTCGATGCAGAAACTCATCCAGGTAGTGAATCCGCCGCCACTCGCCATCACTGATCACATCAAGTCCGGCCTGTTCCTGCAGGCGGATGGCGAACATGACGACATCGTTCATCAGTCGGTTGTAGTCATCGGCCGGGATCGAATCCCGGCGATCGATCAGGTCACGCACAAGTTTCGGTCGCGGCAATGATCCGATGACCTGGGTGAAGAATGGCGGAAGAGCCTTGGTGCGGTCGGTTCTCATATCACGATTCCGTATGACGATTCTTCACACTGGTGTGTGCTCTCAGTCACGTTGGCGTTACTTCGCACGTCGAATGCCGAACAGCACTTTTGTCCTTAACTCAATACTGTCCGCAAGAGCCTCACCCAGACGCAGGCCGTCCATCGCTTCACTGTTGCAGTACCGGGTCAGATACTCCCGAGCCAGCTCCGCTTCGCCTGCTTCGTAGAGTACCGTTGCTGTCCGTTCCACTGTCTGCTGCCGGTCAATCAAGCTCGACTCGAAAGCGGTCAGAGCTTCGGTGACTTCCGGCAGGAATGTGTCTTCGTGCTCTTTCGTGAGGTAGAAAAGTCGTTTGTAGACTCGAAACGCATAGCGTGTGGACTCAGTCCCGCGCCATTGCGGGTCAACGAACCGAGCGGCCTCGCCTTCCGTCAGGTAGCGGTGTTTGCCGTATTCGGCCGGTACACGTTGCGCATCGATGTACCAGGGACAGAATGGAGCGGTCAGCGAACTCGTTGCCGCCACCCACAGGATGCCGAGTTCCCGACGCTGTCCGCCCCGCAGGTGTGCCACTTGCCCGTAACCGGCACTGTCACGTGTCAGCTCGGGAGTACGAACGGCCGCGATCAGGTCTTTGAGCGCAAGGCTGTTACCGGCCTTCTCCAATCGTTCTTCCATCATGCTCACAGCCTCATGCCGCATTTTTCCGTCACCGTAAATCCTGTTGACGTTGAACGGTTCGCCTGAATCGGGATCGTACCAGCCTTGTTTAACGGCGAACGAAATGAGATTCGCTGAGCCCATGAAGCCCGGAGTTTTCTGGTAGTCCAGGGGAATGGCGCCGATGTACCCTGGTCGAGAGACTCGAATGTCGTCGGGACCAAGACGTTCCGCGACCCACAGTCGCTGGCCGCCAGCGAAGTTAATCACGATCCAGCCTTCGTTGGCATCCGCAAACAAGTGTGAGTTTCCGCCGTAAGTGGAAAAGCCGTACTGATCCATCAGTGCGCCGATGATCTCGACTGCCTCTCGAGACGTGCGGGCTCGCTCCATCGCGATTTTCGCGAGGTCGCTGTAGTGCGGGCCACTTTGTGGGCTGGGAGTCATCTGCCTCAGTTCATCCCGCGACGGCGACCAGATGTCTCGGGCGGCCATGCCATGCTCGTTCAAGCCGCCGTTCGTCAACGGGGCGGGAAACCCGGCGAACGCCGAGTAGTTCATGGTGATGTACTTCGACGTCGTTCTGACTTGGGGGATTTTGATCAACGTACCCGGGTAGCGGGCATGCTCAGTGGCGCCGACGGAAATCACGGAACCGTCGGCGTGTTCGCGACGAGGTATGATTTCGAGCCAGTGACTTGAGGGCTCGTCTCCATACCCGGCGAGAAACGAACTGCCATCAGCAGTCCGATTCTTTCCAACGAAAATGCCGTAGCTCGCCGATACTTCGAGCGGCACGAGTGAAGCGATCAGAACAGCCGGCGTCACCAGGTAACCAGGGATTCGAGACCTCAGCATCAGTGTGCTCCAGGCATTCAGTCATTGCAAACTCGGCCAGGCGTCATTGTTCCATTCTTCCGGTAGTCTGCATGCAAGAGCCTCGCCCGTCCAACCCGTGAGCCCGAACGAAACGAGGGCGTCTGATCGATCGGGGAGGCCAGTTGTTCTGGAGTCTGCGACCACGGTATAACGCCGCCGCCTCGCATGTCCCTCGGCGAGGTCTTTCACGACAGCCGATTTTCGGAGCAACGCTGTGTGTGGCATTGTTGGATTACTTGTCAAACGAGACGGACTCCGCGAACAACTCGGTCAGCTCGCAACGCCGATGCTCAACTGCATGGGCACGCGTGGGCCGGATTCCGCGGGACTCGCCGTTTTTCATGAACCGCTGAATGATTCGCAACGACGCTTTGCACTGCATTCGAACAATCCAGAATTCGACTGGCAGGCGTTTCATGAATGTCTGCTCCGCGACACCGGCAGTGATAGCCAGATCGAGATCGTCGACAACCATGCGACCGAGATTTCGTCGGTCACCACCGCAGGGTTCCGTGGCTGGTTGAGTCGGGCGTTTCCTCAAGTGCATCTGATCTCGGTCGGTCGGTCCATTGAGATGTTCAAAGATGAGGGACTGCCCGCGGACATCGCCCGGCGGTATCGCTACTCCGAACTTGCGGGAACGCATGTGGTCGCCCATACGCGGATGGCGACGGAGTCTGCCATTACGCCGGCGCATGCGCACCCCTACACGGCCGGCGAGGATTTCTGCCTGGTGCATAACGGATCGCTGTCGAACCCGTACAGCATCCGTCGCAAACTGGAAAAGCGGGGCATCGTGTTCGAAACGGACAACGACACAGAAGCCGGCTGCCGGTTTCTCGAATGGCGGATGAGGGAAGGTGACACGCTCGAACAGGCGATCGAAACTTCGTTCAGTGAACTGGATGGCTTCTACACATTTCTGATGGCCACAGCCGATCGGATGGTTCTCGTCCGAGACGCCTTCGCGTGCAAACCGGCCGTCGCTGCTGAAACCGACGACTACATCGCGGTGTCCTCCGAGTTCCGCTCGCTGGCCCATCTGCCCGGTATCAAATCGGCCAACGTCTTTGAACCTGCGCCCGAGCAAATCTACTCATGGACCGTGTGAAGCAACTCGATCTGGCGAAGCTGAGTGTCCGCGAGGTCAACCAGTTTCTGCATCATGAATTGCCCGGCAGCGGCATTGAACGTGTCGAGGTTCTTAACCCCGACGGCAATCACAGCATCGGCGCCGGTCTTGACTGCGATGTGGCTGTCGAGATTCAGGGACACGCCGGGTACTTCATCGCGGGCATGAACAAGCGGGCTGATGTTACTGTGGACGGCAACGTCGGCTGGAGCGTCGCAGAGAACATCATGTCGGGCAGTGTCCGAGTCAAAGGCCACGCCTCCGAATCGGCTGGAGCATCTGGCCAGGGCGGCCTGGTCGTGATCGAAGGCGACGCGTCCTCGCGCTGCGGAATCTCGATGAAAGGCTGCGACATCGTCGTCGGCGGCAGCGTCGGCCACTTCTCTGCCTTCATGGCGCAGGCCGGAACACTTGTTGTGTGCGGAGACGCGGGAGCGAACCTGGGCGACTCGCTCTACGAAGCAACCCTGTACGTTCGCGGCGCGATCCACAGCCTGGGAGCCGACGCCCGGGAAGAAGAGATGTCTCCAGCCGACATCGAATGCGTTGCACATTTGCTGGCATCGGCTGAGATGGCGTGTGACGCCAGCGAATTTAAACGAGTCGCCTCGGCCCGCAGTCTCTATCACTGGAATGCGGACGCGCATCAGGAGTATTGAGTTTGTCCGAGTCCGTCCACCGCGAAGAAAGCGCCTCGATCGGCCGCCATGCAATCCGGTACATCCGGGAAGCGGCGCAGCACGGCCTGTACGAAATCCGAGGCATGGGTGCCAAGCGTGCCGTGCCGTCGTTCGATGATCTTGTATTTCTGACAGCGTCGGCCACGCGTTACCCGCTGGAGGGATACCGGGAAAAGTGCGTGTCGAAAACGGTTCTTGGAACGCGCTTCGCGAAGAAACCCATCGAGTTGGATATCCCGGTCACGATTGCCGGCATGAGCTTTGGAGCCCTGTCCGCCAATGTGAAAGAGGCCATCGGCCGAGCGGCCACGGAGATGGGCACGTCCACCACAACCGGCGACGGTGGGATGACGCCGGAAGAACGCGACTCGTCAAAGACGCTGATTTATCAGTGTCTGCCGTCACGATACGGATTCAATCCCGACGACCTGCGCAAAGCAGACGCCATCGAAATGGTCATCGGTCAGGGAGCCAAGCCTGGCGGCGGCGGCATGCTGCTTGGCCAGAAGGTCAGTCCGCGCGTGGCGGAAATGAGGACGCTGCCAGAGGGGATCGATCAGCGATCGGCCTGCCGACATCCCGACTGGACAGGCCCCGACGATCTGAAAATCAAGCTGGAAGAACTGCGGGAAATCACCGACTGGCAGATTCCGATCTACGTCAAGCTGGGTGCGACGCGAGTACGTGATGACGTCAAACTGGCAGTCAAAGCCGGCGCTGATGTGGTCGTCATTGATGGCATGCAGGGCGGAACGGCCGCGACGCAACAGGTCTTCATCGAGCACGCCGGCATTCCCACTCTGGCCGCGCTGCCACTGGCGGTCCAGGCCCTCGAAGACATGAACGTCTTCGGCGAAGTCCAGTTGATCATCTCCGGCGGAATTCGTACCGGCGCCGACGTGGCCAAAGCGCTGGCACTGGGCGCTGACGCCGTCGCCATTGGACAGGGCGTGCTGGTTGCACTCGGATGCAACCACCATTCGTACTCGCAGGATGGTCGATCCGTAGACGCAACAGACGATTACACGAAGCTGGAGACTGCACCAGGCTATTGCCACCATTGCCACACGGGACAGTGCCCGGTCGGCATTACGACACAGGATCCCGATCTCGAAAAACGGCTCTCTCCCGAGATCGGCGCTGGCTGGCTGAAGAACTACCTGCAGGTTCTGGACATGGAAGTCACGACGCTGGCCCGCGCCTGCGGCAAGTCCAACGTCCATCACCTTGAACCGGAAGACCTGGTGGCACTGACCGTGGAAGCTGCCGCAATGGCAAAGGTTCCCCTCGCCGGAACCAGCTGGATACCGGGCAAAGAGTAACCGTTTGAACGAGCAGCCGGAGTAATCACCATGACCGATCGAGAAGCCACTCGGCAGCAGATGAAGAAGGACGGCATTGAGTTCATCCTTGCTCAATTTGTCGACATCCACGGTTCGGCCAAGGTGAAGATGGTACCGGTGTCGAGTTTGGACGGTGTGATCGACGACGGAGCCGGATTCGCCGGCGCGGCTGTCTCCGGTGTCGGCCAGGGGCCTCATTCACATGACATGCTGGCCCGCGTCGATCTGGACAGCTACACGCCGTTGCCGTGGATGCCAAACACCGCGAGATTTGCCACGGACCTGTTTGTCGACGAAGAGTCGTATCCGTTCTGTCCACGGACAAACCTCAAACGGGTCCTCCAGTCGGTCCGCGACAAAGGTTACGTCTTCAACGTCGGCATGGAACCGGAACATTTTCTGGTCACGCGCCATGACGACGGGTCGATTACGCCATGGAATCCGGACAATGTCGATGGCCTGGCTAAGCCGTGCTACGACTTTCGCTCGATGGCCCCGGCCATGGAGTATCTGCAGGAATTGACCAGTTCGCTTAACCAGCTTGGCTGGGGTGTTTACCAGTGCGATCACGAAGACGCGAATGGTCAATATGAGGTCAACTTTGACTTTCAGGACGCACTCACAACTGCTGATCGTATCACGTTCTTTAAGATGGCCACTTCACAGCTCGCGAAGAAGTACGGCGCCATTGCCACTCACATGCCGAAGCCATTCAGCGATCGCACCGGCAGTGGTCTGCACATTCACTTTCACCTTGCCGACGCGGAAAGCGGTCAGTGCGTGTTCGAAGATGCAGGCGACGCACGCGGCCTGGGTTGCTCGGAAACTGGTTACCACTTTGTTGGGGGTATTCTGCGGCACGCACGGGCACTTTGTGCTGTGACCAGCCCGACGGTGAACTGCTACAAACGACTGAAACTCGGTGCCGGCCTGCAGTCCGGCCGCAGTGGATTCACATGGACGCCAGCGTTCGTCACTTACGGTGACAATAACCGTACGCAGATGATCCGCACGGCTGGCCCCGGTCATTTTGAGGACCGCACCGTTTCCGCCGGATGCAATCCGTACCTGGCCCTTGCGGCATACGTCGCGGCAGGAATGGACGGGATCGAGAACAGGATTGATCCCGGTGACCCGAATCTCGGCAACATGTATGAGCGGCCACTCGCTGAGATCCTTGAGCAGGGGATCCAGATTCTGCCGCAGTCACTGCTGGAAGCCGTCCAGGAACTCCGCTCGGACCAGGTCATTCAGGACGCGCTGGGAGTCATCGCACCTGAGTTTATCAGCCTGAAGACCGGCGAGTGGGAAACCTATGATGCGCAGGTCACTCAGTGGGAAATCGACGAGTACCTGACGTTCTTCTAGACAAGAAATAGCGCGACGGGTCACGAACGCTAATCTTCGCTGATCTGCACTAATCCCGTTAGCGAAGATTAGCGTCCGTTAGCATTCCTGAATCATGCCGCACCGCTTACTAAAGTTTGCCCTGAGCCGGAAACATCCCGAACCACGGATGTTTCACGCGCCGACTGAACTCAAGAGTGAGTACGACGCAGTCATCATTGGTGGGGGTGGGCACGGTCTGGCGGCAGCGTATTACCTGGCTAAGGACCACGGTGTTACGAACGTCGCCGTTCTCGAAAAAGGCTACATCGGTGGTGGTGGAACCGGACGAAACACGGCAATTGTCCGCTCCAACTATCTGACACCGGAGGGCGTGAACTTTTACCAGGGCAGCGTCGAGCTGTTTCAGGACCTCTCGCGGGAACTCAACCTGAATCTGTTCTATTCCGAACGTGGCCACTTCACTCTGGCACACTCGCCAGCGTCGCTGAATACGCAGCGATGGAGAGCCGAGGTTAATAAACACCTGGGAATCGCCAGCGAGGTCGTCGGACCGAAGTTCATCAAGGAAACAGTCCCCGAGATCGATTTGAGTGTCGGTGGCCACCAGGCCCCGATACATGGAGCCCTGTACCATCCGCCTGGAGCCATCGCCCGTCACGACGCCGTGGCCTGGGGGTTCGCTCGCGGGGCTGACCAGCACGGCGTCGAAATTCATCAACAGACGGCCGTGAAAGACATCGAGGTCCGGGACGGCGCAGTTGCTGGTGTGCACACGGACAAAGGGTTTATCAAGACCCGCAAAGTACTGTCCGCAGTCGCTGGGTGGACTACTCATACGACCGCAATGGTCGGACTTCGTACGCCGCTGGTAATACACCCGCTGCAGGCCCTGGTAACGGAACCACTGAAGCCTTGGCTGAACAGCATCGTCGTGTCGGCCAGTCTGCATCTGTACGTCAGTCAGTCGTCGCGAGGAGAACTCGTCGCTGGCGCGTCGCTGGATCCCTACGAGTTAATCTCAATGCGCTCGACCCTCGATTTCGCCGAGAGCATGAGTGCAGGACTGCTCGACCTGTTCCCGTGCGTGGGAGACGTCAAAGTTCTACGTCAATGGGCGGGTCTGTGTGACATGACACCGGACTTTTCCCCCATCATGGGAACGACGCCGATTAAGGGATTCTATATCGACGCCGGCTGGGGCACGTGGGGATTCAAGGCGACTCCGATCAGCGGAAAGACAATGGCCTATACACTGGCCAATGATCACAACCATGACCTGATCAAGGCGTTTAACCTGTCACGCTTCAAGCAGCTTGAACTGGTTGGAGAAAAAGGCGCCGCCTCGGTGGGACATTAGTAGTTATGAAAATCATCGACTGTCCAGTCAACGGCCCACGTCCGCTTCAGGAGTTTCACTTTGGAGGTGAAGTGCGCGCCATGCCCGACGCTGGGACGGCCACTGATGAAGAGTGGGCGGAGTATGTCTTTAACAGAAGCGGCGAGCCTGGAGTGAAACGCGAGTGGTGGTACCACGTGCCGAGTGGGACCTGGTTCATTGCAGAGCGGGACAATTGCCGTGACGAGTTTATCCGAACATATCTCTACGACGCGGAGCAGGTCGATGGATAGACGCCTGCCACATCGTGACGGTGAGTGGATCGACCGCAGCAGGACTGTGGGGTTTCGGTTCGAGGGTCAGCAGTATCACGGCTTTGCCGGCGACGTTCTGAGCAGTGCGCTGTGGGCCAGCAATGTTCGACTGCTTGGTCGCAGCTTCAAATACCACCGGCCGCGCGGCATTTACAGCCTGGCCGGTCACGACGCCAACGTCATGCTCGAAGACGGGCAGCGCACCAACATTCGTGGCGACTCTGTGCTGATTGAGCCAGGACTTGATCTGCGTTCGGTCAACACCGTCGGAGGTCTCGAACGGGACCGGTTGCGGATTACCGAATGGTTCAGCCGGTTCATGCCCGTCGGTTTCTATTACAAAGCGTTTCACACTCCGCGACGGCTGTTTCCGTTCTACGAAAACCAGATGCGGAAAGTGGCGGGTCTCGGACGGATCAGTCCCGACAATCGATGCCCGCCATCGCCAAAGGATTATGCATTCTGCGATCTGCTCGTCGTGGGCACGGGACCAGCGGGCATGGCCGGAGCGATCGCCGCTGCCGAGCAGGGACTGCAAGTACTGCTGATTGACGAACAGGCTCGACCAGGCGGCAGCCTTGCGTGGCAGTGGGCCGGTGTATCGACGGCGGCCGACAGCCTGAACGGGCTGCTGGAACAGATCGCCGCGTCGGACAACATTCAGATTCGCTGCGGAACTCAGGCCGCCGGTTGGTACGGTGACCACCTGATCGGACTGATTGATGACCATCGTCTGACGAAGCTGCGGGCAAAAGCGATTCTTGTCGCGGCCGGGTGTTATGAACAACCGGCTGTCTTCCAGAACAACGATCTGCCTGGCGTCATGCTGGGGTCGGCGGCTCAACGGTTGATACATCTTTATGCCGTCAAACCGTTCGACCGGGCCGTTGTGCTGGCCGCCAACAGAGATGCGTATCGAGTGGCGCTGGATCTCCATGCGGCCGGAGTCGTCGTGGCAGCGATCGTGGATCTCCGTCATGACGGCGAATCAACGGAAATCGGAAAGGCCGTCGCGGACGCGAAGATTCCTGTCCATAAGGGGCACGGTGTTTACGAAGCTGTACCCGGGTCCGGGAAGAAACGAATCCGGGGTGCGGTTGTGTGTCCGCTGAACGACGATGGCACGGTGCGTAACGGAACCCGCACCCTCATCGATTGCGATGGCATCGCCGTCAGTGTTGGCTGGACGCCCAATGGCGGGCTCATCTACCAGGCCGGTGGTCGGTTCCAACACTCGGGTCATGTTGAACAACTCGTACCCGGAGAATTACCACCGGGCGTGTTCGCTGCGGGACGGGCGAACGGCGTCTTTGATCTCGATGATCAGATCGACGACGGTTATCGAGCCGGACTTGCGGCCGCCAGGCATCTGGGTGCCCATGACGAAGAGGTTCCTGAATCACCGCGGCACACAGCGGCCCCTCCAAGCCATCCGTTTCCAATTCTTCCGCATGATGGCCGAAAGAACTTCGTTGACCTGGATGAAGACCTGCATCTGGCAGATTTCGAGAATGCTCATCAGGAGGGCTACGACAACATCGAGTTGATGAAGCGGTTTACCACCGTCGGTATGGGCCCCAGTCAGGGAAAGCTGTCCAACATCAACGCGATTCGTATTCTTGCTCGATTGAATGGTGCGTCGATCAACGAGACCGGGACCACGACCTCGCGACCATTTCAACAGCCAGTACCAATCAGTCATCTCGCGGGACGGCGGTTTCATCCACTGCGACGGACGCCCATGCATGGATGGCATGCGCAGGCGGGAGCCGAAATGGTGCATGCCGGAGCCTGGTTACGTCCGGAGCACTACCGAGCTAACGGGAAAAGTCGCGACGACTGCATCCTTGTTGAAGCGACAAGTGTGCGCAGCGGTGTAGGTCTGATCGATGTCAGTACGCTCGGCAAGCTGCAGATCAACGGTCCGGACGCAGTCCGCTTCCTGGAGTTCATTTACACCGGACGATTTGCAAAGCAAGAAGTGGGACGCCTTCGCTACGGCGTCGCCTGCGATGAGACGGGCGTCATTATCGAAGACGGTGTCATCGCGAGGTTGGCCAAAGATCGGTTCTACGTCACGGCGACCAGCAGCGGGGCTGCGGCGTTTTATCGCGAGATGCAGCGCTGGGCGATGATTCAGCAGATGGATGTCACGCTGGTCAACGCGACCGGACATCTCGCCGCCATGAACGTTGCTGGTCCTGGTTGCCGCGAAGTACTGCGGGACCTGACTGAAGTTGACGTGTCTTCCGACGCGTTCCCCTATCTCGCTGTTCGAGACGGTACAGTCGCCGGTGTTGCCGCTACGTTGATGCGAGTTGGCTTCGTGGGGGAACTGGGCTTCGAGATTCACGTCCCCGCATCGTTCGCGCTGCACGTCTGGACGTCGCTGATGCAGGCTGGCAAACGCCTGGGAATTCGACCATTCGGCGTCGAGGCTCAGCGTCTGTTGCGACTTGAGAAGGGTCATCTCATCGTGAGCCAGGACACCGACGCTTTAACGAATCCGTTTGAAGCCGACGTGGCCTGGGCGATCGGAAAAAACAAACCCAACTTCGTCGGATCGCGCAGCCTGGGGATCATTCAAAAAAAAGCGCAGAGCCGGAGGCTCGTGGGATTGGCGTTTTCACGCGATTATCACGGACCGTTGCCGAAAGAATGTCATCTACTTATTGCAGACGGGGACATCGTCGGGCGAATCACAAGCATTGCTCCTCGATCAACACTCGGCCACCCGATCGCGATGGCATTTCTCAGGCCTGACCTGACCGGCGTCGGCACACATGTCACAGTCCGTGTCGACGACGGCATTTTGGTGAAAGCCCAGGTCGCACAAATGCCGTTTTACGATCCGAAGAATTCGCGGCAGACACTGGATTGAAGACGAAAAACCTCTGGAACACTAATACACGCTAATCTTCGCTAATTGCGATTAGTGAAGATTAGCGTGTATTAGCGTTCCTTCTCGAACCCGAAGTCGGATGGCGATGATGGCTGATGCGACGATTCCACGGAGCCCGATACATGAGGCTCTCGACGCGCGCGGAGCCGAATGGTGTGCCATTGAAGGGATTGATGTGGCCGCTCGGGTTCAAGACGCCGACACGGAACAGGCATCCATGGAGTCGCTGGGACTCTGTGACCTGAGTGGATTACAGAAAATCGGACTGAAAGGACACGATGCCGAGGGTTGGCTGGCCGGGCAGGGAATCGACGTCCCGCAGACGGTGTTCGAATCTTCGTTGCTTGACTCGGGCGGTGTCATAGTGCGGATTGGATCCGATGAGTTTTTCCTGGAAGATGGAATCGGTAACTCGACGGTCACTTCACTTGCCGCACGCATGGAATGTCTCAAAGGGCGGGTATTCCGCGTTGAGCACCAGGAAGCCACCTTTCTAATCACCGGATCACGGTCACTTGAAGTGCTGGCACAGACATGCGGGATCAACTTCAATGAGGCAGTAGCACGGCAGGTCATATTCACTCGTGTGGCCGGTGTCAGTTGCGGCGTGTTTCCAGACTCTGTGCGGAACATCCCGACAATTCGAATCTGGGTTGACCCTGGCTACGCCGTCTATCTGTGGGAGACACTCGTCGAAATCTGCGAAAGTCTCGATGGCAACGTAATCGGGGCCAGTTGCATATATTCCGAACTGTCACCATGAATGTGTTTGTGGTTTCGTCGGATGCTTGCGTCCTGAAATCACGAGTCGTGGGTCCCGGAACAGCGACCACAAGTGCAGCTCGCCGGGAAGCAGGCGGGTGGGCGAATTCCGATACGGACGATGAAAATTGGATCGCGTGCCAGAGAATCAGAGGAACTTCGGTGTGATCAGGCGAGGAAGAAACAACACGAATTCCGGGATCAGGATGACAATGATCAGAAGGATCAGCATCGGAACCAGGATGATTCCGACATCCCTGAGGACATCCACCACCCTCACATCCCCCAGAGAACATGAAATCAGCAGGCAGAGGCCATATGGAGGGGTCACGAGTCCAAATGCCAGTGACATAACTCCGATGATGGCAAAGTGGATTGGGTGCATGCCAGCGTTGCTGGCCAGCGGAAGGAGCACGGTGCCCAGCACAATGATCGCCGGAATCGCATCGATGAACATGCCGACAAACAGGAACGACATCGCGATCACAAGTCCCGTGGTCGCTGGACCCGTGCCCCAGCCGCCTACGATGTCCACCAGAGCCTGGGGCACTCGGTAATAGGCCAGCAACCAGCCGAATGCCGATGCCGTCCCGATGCAGAACAGAGAAATCGCCGCGAACCGGGCCGAGTCGTAAAGGACCCCGGGAAAGTCTTTCAGCTTGATAGAGCGGTAGATCATTCCCCCAAGTACGGCGGAATAGATGACCGCAATCACGGAGGCTTCAGTCGGTGTAAACAACCCACCGACAATGCCGCCGATGATGATCGCCGGTGTCACCAGGGCGAGACTCGCACTTCCCAGAGCCTGGAAAAACTCTTTGCGCGTAGCCCGCTCGTACACGGGATAGTTGCGCCGTCTGGCGTAGACGTAAACCGTGCCCATCAGCAGCAGGGCTATCAGGATGCCAGGAACGATCCCGGCCATGAAGAGTCCCCCGATCGAAACGGACATCAGGCCGCCCCACACGACCATCATGATGCTCGGCGGTATGATCACGCCCATCACTGATGAACATGCAGTGATGGCCACGGAGAAACTGGCCCCATACCCCTGCTTCTTCATCGCCGGGATCATCAGCGACCCAATCCCGGCCGCATCCGCCGTTGACGAACCGGAGATTCCGGCGAACAGCATGCTCACCATCACGTTGACATGTCCCAATCCACCCGGCAAATGTCCCACCGACGCCCGCGCCAGCTTCACCAGCCGTTCCGTTATGCCGGCGGCGTTCATCAAATTCGCCGCGAGCAGAAAGAACGGCACGGACAGCAGAATGAACGAGTTGTACGACTTCCACATTTCGTTGATCAGCAGAATTGGCGTCAGCCGATCGTCGATCCACATCATCGGAAGACAGGCAAGCCCCAGCGCAAACGAAACAGGTACGCGCAAAACGATCAGCGCACCAAACGAGCCGAACATGATCACCGCGGCTTCAATGGGGCTCATAATGTTGACTCGGACTTCGTTTCACGGCCTTTGCCAGAGATCATTTTCACGTCGGCAATGATCCGTTCCATCAGAAATACCGCCCAGGTCAAGCCTGCCAGGGGGAAGGAAATATAGATGCTCAGCATGTTGATGCCGCTCATTTCTGACTTCTGCATGAACCCGAACTGGCCGTACATGCAGCCATACCAGACAAAGACCAGCGACATCAGCAGCATGGCGATATGCACGACCAGGCTATCGATTCCTTCTTGTCGCGACGTCTCGGGCTGTGGAAGCAGATCGACTTTGAAATGCGATCCGTCGCGTACCGCGATCATGGAACCGATCATGATGATCCATACGAAACAGAATCTGGCGGCTTCCTCTGTCCAGATATATCGCGGAATAATTCCCGAGTAGCGTGAAAGAATCTGCAACAACACCGGCACGATCATCAGCAGCATGAGGAACGTCAAACAGACCTTCAGCGTCCGGTAGTAGAAATCCAGCGTGGACCTGGTGACATTGGCGATCGTTGTCATGAGTTTGCGCAGTGGCTCACTACAGGGCGTTGATGCGGGCAAGAAGTTTTTCGGCGTTGATTTCGCTGGCGTATGCTGCTTTCACTGGCTCGGCAAGCTTCAACAACTCATCCCTCTGCGTGAACTCATGAGCCCGTAACTTGTCATCCTGCTCCAGTTTCGAAAGTACTGCGGCATCTTCGGTCGATTCAAGATGTCGGCCATACGCACCGGCTTCTCGCCCCGCTTTGATGATCGCCGCCTGCAGATCGGGCGGAAGTCGGCGCAAGGTCTTTCCACTGAAACACAACGGTCGCACTGTGATGGCGTGCTGCGTTTGTGAGATTTCCGGACCCACCTCGTAGAACTTCATCTGCTGAATTCCAGCCGCCTCGTTTTCCGCGGCGTCGATGACACCGGTCTGGATGGCGTTGTAGACCTCGCTGTACGCAATGACGGATGGAGACGCCCCAATCGCCTGAAAGATGCGAGTTTGAATGGGAGCACCCATCACCCGAATACTCAGCCCCTTTAGCTCTGACATGTTTCTGATCGGTTTGTTGACGATCAAATTGCGGATGCCACCGCCCGCGTAACCGATCAAGCGGACATCAGCCTTCCGGGAGACCTCATCGACGATTGGCTCCAGCGCGTCGCTGTCGAGCACTTTGTTCCAATGATCCACGTCCCGAAACAGAAACGGCATATCCATCAGCGGAGCAGCCTCGGAAAAAGTAGACATGTGAGCCGGCGATACGATGCCGTAGTCCGCCGCGATTCCCAGGCTCATGTAGACGAAGTAGTCCTTCTCCAGACCCAGCTCGCTGTTGAGATAGAGCTCGAAGTTGACCGGCTTGTCGTAGTACTTCCTGACCAGCTCCTCGAACTTGCGAATCGTCCTCGTAAAGGCGTGCTCCTCGCCAAACTGAACGGCGCCTTTGAGCGTGACGACTTCCTGCGATGACTGGCCTGCTTTGTCGTTGCCATTCGTTTCTGAACGAGAAACAACGACGCCAATCATCCCGACAACGGGGCCGATCAGCAGAACGATAAGCAGACTTTGTTTCATCTGAGTTCTCCGCTGAGGTGTCGATGCCTTCTGGCTGGTTGCCACCAGGCTGACTCGCTTCCGCTCCTCGACGCTCTTGTGTTGCGGCGCGACCCATCGACGACATTCGTTCGAGACCGTGATCCTATACGAACGCCGAATCACGTTCATTGCTCGGCTGTTGGCGTCGCTCGCGGGATCTTGACTGATCCTTGTGACGTTCTCGTTTGTGGTGGTCTGACCGATTGCTGACAATCTACCTGCATGTCGGTGATCGTTCGTACTGGAAGATCGGTAGTCCGTAAGAGGCGATGCTATGATCGGATGGCGCATCTGGATCGGATTGTGGGCTGGCGTTGGTTTGACGCTGGCCGCTACGGCTGCGCCGCCGCAAGCAGCCGACCAAGTGGCCGACGCCAGTCAATTCGATGATCAATTTCGGCCATTGCTGCTTCGTCATTGCGTGGCTTGCCATAGCGGAGATAAGCCGAAAGGACGTCTACGCCTGGATCGGCTATCGCTGGACCTTGCCAATGACGTCAGTCGCAAGCAGTGGACGGCCGTGTTGAAGCGAGTTAAGGCGGGCGAGATGCCGCCGAAATCAAAGCCGCGTCCGCCGGAGAAGGAACTCCAGGCTCTGACGGACTGGCTGGCTCCTCGCGTCGCTGCGGCCGATGCCACCGCGCGGACCGCTCAAGGGCGTGCTGTTCTTCGGCGGTTGAATCGGATCGAGTACGAGAACACCGTCAACGATCTGCTCGGAATCAAAGGCGATTTCAAAAGACAGTTACCCGCGGATGGATCGGCCGATGGATTCGACAACGCCGGCGCGGCGCTTCACACATCGTCTTTCCTGATGGAGAAGTACCTCGAAGCGGCTGACGCGGCATTGGAGTTGGCAATCGCCAACCGTCCCAAGCCGCCGCCGTTCATTAAGAAGCGGTACAGCCTGAAGGACGGACACCCGGTCCGCTCGACCAAAGAGGACGTGTATCGCTTTCTGGATGATGGCGAGGTCGTGTGTTTCTGCTCATCGGAATGGCATACGGCCTGGATCTCTAACTTCTACCCGCCGGATGCCGGCAACTATCGATTCCGCATCTCCGCTTCCAGCATTCAAAGCGACGGCAAGCCGGTCACGTTTCGTGTGACCGCCAGCGGTACGCGGCTGACGGGAACAACGGGCCTGATCAGCTACTTCGATGCTCCGGTCGAAAGGCCGAATGTCTTCGAGTTCGTCCGCTACATGGAGCCGAGAACATCTATCAGACTGCTTCCCTATGGTCTGGCCAGTGCACAAACCGTGAAGCAGATCGGTGGCGAGAAATGGGATGGACCCGGACTGGCGATCCAGTTCGTTGAGGTCGAAGGCCCGCTGCACGAGTCCTGGCCGCCGAACAGTCATCGCCGCATATTCGGCGACATGCCGCAGGAGACGTTTGGGATCTACAACTTCCGCGACCGTGTGGAAGTTGTCTCGGACCAGCCGCTGGTTGATGCCGAGCGAATCCTCATGACGTTCACGCGCCGAGCGTTTCGCCGGACCGTGATCGCTGACGACGTTGCACCGTTCGTGGACATCGTCAAAGCCAGACTGGCTGCCGGATACCGATTCGAACCGGCAATACGGGCTGCCTTAAAGGGCGTGCTGCTTTCGCCCGAATTCCTGTTTCTTCGAGAGCGACCGGGCAGACTCGACAACTTCGCTCTGGCCTGCCGGCTGTCGTATTTCCTCTGGAGCACGATGCCCGACGACGAACTGTCGACCCTCGCAGAGCAGCAGAAGCTCAGCGACCCCGACGTGCTGCGTCAGCAGGTCGAGCGATTGCTCTCGCACCCAAGGGCGGCGGCCTTCACGGAAAACTTCGTTGGTCAGTGGCTCGGACTGCGTGAAATCGACGCGACCGAACCCAGTCGCCGTTTGTATCCGGAATACGATCATCTGTTGAAAGTGTCGATGATCCGCGAGACAGAGTTGTTCTTTGACGAAGTCCTCAAGAACGACCTGAGCCTGACCAACTTTGTGGCGTCTGACTTCACGATGCTTAACGGACGTCTGGCCAGACACTATGGCATCTCCGGCATCGATGGCTGGGAGTTTCACAAGACGTCACTACCGCCGGAAAGCCATCGCGGCGGCTTGCTGACGATGGCCAGCGTGCTCAAGGTAACCGCCAATGGAACAACCACGTCGCCAGTGATGCGAGGAGCCTGGGTGCTTGATCGCATCCTTGGAACACCACCATCGCCACCACCCGACGATGTCTCGGCGATCGATCCGGACATTCGCGGTGCGACGACAATTCGCGAGCAGTTGGCAAAACACCGCTCGGTCGAATCGTGCGGCGCTTGCCACCGCGAAATCGATCCGCCCGGATTCGCTCTGGAGAGTTTCGACGTCATCGGTGGCTGGCGCGACTGGTATCGAGTCACCGGCCGTGGTGACGTCGTCATGGTGGATGGTCGGCGGATGTCGTATCACAAAGGAAAGCCGGTCGATCCATCCGACGTCATGCCCGACGGCCAGCGATTCGAGAACATCGACCAGTTCAAACAACTGCTGCTGCGAGACAAGCCTCAGATTGCCAGAGCTGTGACGACGAAACTGCTCACATACGCGACGGGGCGAGCGCCACAGATATCCGACCGGGATGCAGTGGAGTCAATCATCACCACGATCAGTAAGAAGGATTACGGGCTTCGGTCGCTCGTTCATGAGATTGTGCAGAGCGAGACTTTTCGGAATAAGTAACGGGCCGACGCATTGATTGATTTGTCCGAGAAAGCCAGAGGGCAATTCGGGGAATGATGGCAGAGAGACGGCTACTTGGATGTGAGAAGGACAACACCATCCGGAATACGTTTCGTGTTTTTCGTGGTTACCACTTGAGACCCTGAGACAGTACTGAGTACTCAGACTTTCCAACCGTACGAGGCTTTAGGATGAGACTCCACCGACGAACCTTTCTTCGTTCTGCTGGCGTTGCAATGGCATTGCCATTTTTGGACGCGACGAGTCCGCGACGCGGGCGTGCTGCCGAAGCCGGCGGAGTTCCTCGTCGGATGGTCTGCATTAATACTCCGCTGGGAGTTCATCCCCCGTACTTCTTCCCCCAGAAAGATGGCCGCGACTACGAACTGTCACCGTACCTCGAAGTCCTCAAGGATTTCCGAGATGACTTCACGGTGATTTCCGGACTGTCGCACCCGGACGTCGGTCCCAGCCACGATTCCAACCAGAGCTTTCTGACGTCCGCTCCACACCCGGAACGCCGCGCGGGGTTTAAGAACAGCATCTCACTGGACCAATTTGCGGCCGAGCACATCTACGGCCGGACACGATTCCCTACGCTGCCGCTGTCGTGTGAAGGTTCCGGCCTTGCATGGACCAGAAGCGGCGCTCGTGTGCCGACGGAAAGCTGGCCGGCAAGTGTGTTTGCCAAACTGTTTCTGGAAGGTCGTCCGGATCAGGTGGAAGCTCAGGCCCGTCGGCTGGCTGACGGGCGGAGCGTCCTGGATGCGGTTCGCGACCAGGCCCGACGGCTGCAGCGTGACGTGGGGCCTGGGGACCGTGAGAAGCTCGACGAGTACTTCACCAGTATTCGCGAACTGGAACAGCGGCTGGCGCAGGCGGAATTCTGGTCGAAGAAACCGAAGCCCAAAGTCGACGTGAAGCCTCCTGTCAACATTCGCGACGGCGCGGACCTGATCGGCAAGACACGCGTTTGGTTTGACCTGATCCACCTGGCATTGCAGACCGACTCGTCGCGGCTTGTCACGCTGCAACTTCTGGGTACCAGTAACGTCCCACCAATTCCAGGCGTGAATCAGGGCCATCACGACCTGTCACACCACGGCAAGGACCCAGCCAAGATTGCGCAGCTCAAAATTCTTGAACTGGAAAAAATGAAGACGTTGCGCACCTTCCTGACTCAGTTACGAGAGACGCAGGAGGGTGACGAGAGTTTACTCGACCGCACGACGGTGTTTTTCAGCAGCAACCTGGGCGACGCGGGAAAGCACAGTGTCAAGAACATGCCAGTGCTCCTGGCTGGTGGCGGCTTCCGGCACGGACAGCATCTGGCCTTTGACGAAGACCGTAACCCGCCGCTGTGCAACCTGTTCGTCAGCATGCTGCAACGAATGGATATCGAAGCCGACAAATTCGGCAGCAGCACTGGAACGCTGACCGGCCTGGATATGCGTGGGTGAAGCTTGTCGTCGCTGGCGAGGCCAACGAGAGTGTGATGAGTCGGGGCTCCGGCCATCAGAATCTCTGCTGCGTCCACTGCCACTATCGCCTGGCCATCGCCGGAGTCACTTATGACACGTTGCCGCTTCTCGCCCACAAGCACTGTCGTTCTTGCAACTCTGACAACAGCACTCCTGCCGCAATTCGCCTGCGCTGCGGACGCAACCGTCTCATGGCGCGTGCCCAATAAGTTTCCTGTCGGACTCGAAGTGCCGGTGGTCGCCGACTCGGAGCCGAGTGTCGATGGTGTGGCGTTCAATCTGGAGGCTCCCGGTCAGGATGCCGTTGCTGCTCAAAAGGATTCGCAGACAAATCGACTGCGGTTTGTGACGAGCACCGAAGAGGCACATGTCGGAAAGGCCATCCGATTCAAGCTGTCTCGACATGACGGTGAACCAGTGGTACGCGTCGAGAAGC
Organism: Planctomycetota bacterium; assembly: GCA_963579025.1. Taxonomy (GTDB): domain Bacteria; phylum Planctomycetota; class Planctomycetia; order Planctomycetales; family Planctomycetaceae; genus CAUZFZ01. The sequence goes on from CAUZFZ010000014.1 coordinate 25,643, forward strand.
AGAAAGGTGGTCTACAGTTCTACGATGGCGATCGCCCGGTGATGTTTTATCAACGCGATCCCACCTCATTGGACGGTGCGTACGAGCGAGCCAACTACCTGCACCCATTGCTCGGGCTCGATGGTGAAACGCTGACGCAGGACTTCCCCAGCGACCACAAACATCATCGCGGCGTTTTCTGGGCGTGGCATCAATTATGGGTCGGCGACATGCGAGCTGGTGACGCATGGGCGACTAAAGACGGGCTGTTTGTCGTCAAGCGGGCAGAGGTCGTCGATCAGGGACCCGTATTTGCAACTCTGAAGTTGCTGGTCCATTGGGTGTCGCCACTGATCACCCGAGACGGCGAACGTCAACCGATCGTGGAAGAGACGACCCTCATCCGGCTGTTTCACGCGACATCGTCGTCGCAATGCATCGATTTCGAAATACGCCTGAAGCCACTGCTGCCCGATGTGAAAATTGGCGGGTCCGAGAGCGTCAAGGGGTACTCGGGCTTCACCGTTCGAATCAAACCGCCAAAGCAACTGGTCATAACTGATGTGGGCGGCCGATTGGAATCCGATGGTGTGGGCAGCGTATCCGCCTGGGCGGATGCCAGCGGACGGTACAATTCGAACGAGCGTGTGAGCGGCATCGGCATTCTATGTCATCCGTCGATGCCCGTGTTTCCACCACGCTGGGTACTCAGACATTACGGCATGGAGAATGTCGCGTATCCGGGACGCGATCCCGTTTCGCTATCGGCTGAGCAGCCATTGATTTTGCGCCATCGCCTGGTCATCCATCGCGGTGACGTCGCTACATCCCGTATCGCCGATCACCAGCAAGCCTACAGCGCCGGCTCGCCCGAACCGAAGCAACACGACTGACACCAAGGCTCAATAACGATGACAGAGACCGGCGCTGTCTACACGACTTGATGCAAAGACTGCCCTGGCCCCCGATCGACTGCGGCTCCCACCGTCTGGCGACGGGGGCTACAGGTGAGTTTTCACCGGCCGCTCGCCTACAGGTCAACCTTTAATCTACAGCGAGTTGTTGCGCGTAGAAACGGCTGACTGGGATTGAGCGGAAACGGCAGGAAAGGTCGCTGCCAGCCTCGGCACTTTCCCAGTAGCTCATCACAGCGCGATCGCGCACGAAGATCAGACTCGGATAGGAAAACGTCCGCTTCGGATTCGATTCCAGATTGCCGACCGTTCGCCAGGTCTGGCCCTCATCGCTGGAAACGGCCATCGTCAAGGGGGTTCGCTTACCTCCGTGTCCGGCGCCGGGGACGAAAGTGTTGTTCCAGATCAGGACCAGGTCGCCTGTCGATGGAATGCGGCGCAGCGTCGAGGGTGCTTCCGGAGCTTTGACGCCCAGCGTCTCCATTTTCGTCCATGTGTCGCCTCCATCCGATGAATAGCTCTTGCCGATGAAGCCCAGTTGCGTGCGGACTATCATCAGCACTCGGCCGTCGTCGAGTTCGATCATTTCCGGTTCCATCGCTCCGCGTTTTGGTGCGTCGACCTGACCGCGCCCAGTGCGCCATGTGCGTCCGGCGTCGTCCGAGATGTAACAGTGCGACACAAAGTGATTCACCTTGCGCACGTCAGCGGTTGATGCGGCGGGCACCAGAAGCCGACCACTCGACAATTGAGTCACGCGGTCGTTGTTGACAACGTGATAACCGTCGTCGCTGGTCACCAGTGTGGGTTCACCGAAAGTCGCCGCATCATCGCTGGAGAATCGCACCAGCAGATCGAGGTCGTTGAAGCTGTTCTTCTGCAGATAGAACATCGCGAGCGTGCCGGGCATGCCCTCGGACGTTCCACCGCTGAGCCGCCGCAACGTGACACTCATCACATTCAGCCCGCCAGTGTTCTTCTGCAGGACACGCTGATCACTCCAGGTGCGACCACCGTCGCTCGATGTGCGTCCCACGATGTGCGCTTTGGCGAAATCGCTGCCACTGTTCTGAAACTCTGTCGTCGCAAACAACAGTGATCCGTTCGCGAGTGCAACGATCGAGCCTTCGGTGTACCGCGGATTCTTCGGGGTACTCGCATACACGAGCTGAGAAACATCTTCGCCGCGTGCAGGCGGCACCGGCCTGGCCATCTGGAGCAGTGACTGGGCCGCCCGATAACGGGCATCCGGATGCGGATCGTCGAGCATTGCCCTCAGTCTGTCCGTGACGTTGACCGCCCACGCATCGCCGGCAAATGTCGCCGCGTAAGTACGCACCGCCGACTCATCGCTTTTCAGATTCCGGGCGAGCGCGGCCAGGCCATCGGCATCACCCAGTGCCGCCAGCGAGTGCTCGAAGTAGACGCGAGTCAGCTCGTCCTTGCACCGCGGCAATTGTTTCTTCAAGGCCAGAATGTCACGGTCATCGCCGATCCGGCCGAGGACCCAGGCTGCGATCATGAACAGGCTCGAGTCTTCATGACTGAGCATTTTCCGCAGGAACCGCATGGCAACCGGGTTGCCACAGCGGCCGAGTGCGGCGGCAGTCATCAGCTTCAGACGCAGATTGTCCGCCGTCTCGAATCGCTTCCGCATCGCCTTTCCGTCGCCGATCTCGACGACCTTGTAAAGACTCTCGGCCGCGTGAATGTGCCCGAATGTTTCGTCACCAGCGAGAATTCGCAGCATGATGTCGGCACGTGATTTGTCACCCGCTCGAATCAGCTCGCGCGAAACTCCGCACCGTTGCTGGTCATCAAGCTCGGTCTTGAGTTTCGGCGTAAGAAACTTAATGACCTCGTCACCGTGCCCGCCCAGTGTCAGTCCTTCGGCGGCGTGAATGGACGGCCAGAACTCGTCGCCATGCATTCCGGCACGCAGAACATCCAGGCACTTTTGTCGTGTTTCGGAATCCAGCGTGATGCTCTTTTTCTCAGCCTGTGCCAACTGAGAGCAGGCCAGCAGCAGGCCAGTTGCCAGCAGCAGGAAGTGTTGATGGTGCGATTTCATGTTGAGTGTCCGATTGAAATTCATGTAGGCCGGAACAAGCGCAGCGCTGTTCCGGCAAGAAGCGATCCGAGGTATCGGGAGTGCCGGAACTGCGCTGCGCTTGTTCCGTCCTACTCAGATGGACGTCCTGCGACAGTCCAGTTCTTCGCGGCCTCTGCGATCTTCTGTTCCGTCAGTCTTTCCAACAGAAGATCGCAAAGAACGCGAAGCTCCGGACTCATGGATTCTGTTCCGACTTCACATGGATCGCAGAAACGATTGAGTGACACATCTTGAGTTCGTCCTACGGGCCGACTTCCGGTTCGCTCAGCGACGGCTGTTCTGTGGCAATAGAGTAATCCCGTTCCTCAGACGACGGATGTCCCCACGGGCCGAAGGTGCCGAATTCTTCACATTGGTCGTCGCCCGGAACGAATGTCACATCGATGCCCTCGGGAGTTACATCGCAACGATGAAAGCCAACGCGGGTGTCGGCATCGGACCAGCGATCCGCGAGCTGCGAGGTGTTGCCGCCGGCCCGTGATCGATAGATGCGGATGCCGTCAACAACCTGGACCGGTCGGCCGGTGTGGACATGTCCACAGAACAGGATGTCGACGCCAGCGGCATTCAGCAGTTCGAACAGTCGCCGCCGGTACGGACGGTCGATCGAAAAATACCAGTTGTCGTACTGGTCCGACTGCGTGATGTCCCATTCGGGTTCATCTAGACTTTCCATGAACGGCCAGAAGTGCATCATCGCCACGTGATGTCGTGACGCCCGACGCCGTGGCAGTTGTTCGAGCATTCGCCACATGCGTTGTTCGTGCGGCAGTCCGCTGCCCGCGACTCCCGCAAAGAAGCCGGTGAAGCGCACGTCGCGTTTCTGAAACGACCAGTGAATCGGGCCAAAGTACGACGAGAACAGATCAAGTCGAGCGGCAGTGACCTGCAGTTTCGTGTCGTCCCACGGACGCTTTGTGCCGCGACGATCGGTGTGTTTGTTGCCGACGTCCATGTTGCCGGGAATGACGAACGTCGGGAATGGCAGTGCGTCGAGGTCGTCTCGCGCCTGCTCGTACTCGAATTCGTGAATATCGCCGTCGCGCGTCAGGTCCCCGCCATGGATCAGGAACTCGGCATCGATCGCTGACATCTGTTCGTGTATCGCTGCCCACCTTTGATTGATCGCCGGCCGGAAGCGATACGACCGCGGCGTTCCCATATGACTGTCACAGGTATGCAGGAAAGTCCAGGCGTCGGAGTGGCTCATGGCGTAACCTCGGGGTTGTCTCTGGCAACACTGTAGCGGGATGCGCCAGAATCCGAATCCAGTCGGCCGCGACACAACTCGTTCCGACGCTCTGCGTCGGAACGGAGGCCGGACGCTCCGCGTCACGTCAATCGTCATGGGACGCAGAGCGTCCAGAAAAGAATTCCCACGCAGAGCGTGGGAACGAGCACACAGTTTTCGCCTCATGCAATTCGAATTCCCAGAACTTCTAATCCTCGCGATTCCCGCATGGCTGTTGTTCCGCCGTGTGGACGACAGTCGTGGTGTGACGAAGTGGCTGCGTCTGACTCTGCTGCCAGTTCTGCTGCTGGCGTTAACAGGGCCGCGGATCAACGTCGGTGGTAGCGGCGTGGATGTTGTTGTTGTCGCCGATCGCTCGCTGTCGCTGACTGCCGGGACGCATGCCAACATTCGCGAGCTGATTCAGAATCTGGAGAACCATGTCGCCTCGGAGGTCAGCCGCGGCGATCGCGTCAGTCTGGTGACATTCGGGTCGGACGCGCGCGTTGAGTATGAACTGTCCGCGCGAAACAGTAGCCAGGACGGTTATCTGAAGGACGTCAATCCGAACGGCAGCGATCTGGACGCCGCCATTCTGACAGCACTGGACCGCGTCAATCCGGATCGACCGGCACGAATCATTGTGTTGTCCGATGGAGAGGCGACTGGTCGCGAACCGTCGTCCGCCGCTCGTCGCGCCCGGGAACAAGGCGTGCCTGTCGACTGCCGCGTGTTCGAACGACTCGATGCCGGCGACCTGTCGGTTGAGTCGGTGCTGCTGCCCCAGACGATCGTTCCGCGCGAGCCGTTTCAGTATTCCGTGTGGATTCATGCCGATCGTGAAGCCGACGCTGCCGTGCGCGTCCTGCGCGATGGACGTGAGATCGCCCGTAAGGAGCAGCATTTTGACCACGGTATGAATCGAGTGCTGTTTCGCGATCTGCTGGAAGACGGCGGCTCGCACGCATACTCGGTCGAGTTGCTCATCGATGACGATCCCGTTGCCGAGAACAACGTCGGAGCCGGTGCCGTGCTCGTTGATGCCGGCCCGCGAGTGTTACTGCTCAATCCGGATGGCCAGGCAGGACAGATCGGAGACGCGCTCACGGCGGCGCGAATTCCGTTCGACGTCAGCACGGGAACAGGACACCTGCTGTCGCAGGCGTCGCTGGATCGTTACCGGGCGGTCGTGCTGGAGAACGTGCCCGCTGACGACCTCGGACGACTGAAGATGGAACGACTGGCTCAGTTTGTGGAAGACCTGGGCGGCGGACTGATGATGACCGGCGGGAAATCGAGCTTTGGAGCAGGCGGGTATTTTCGAAGTCCGCTCGAGGATGTGCTGCCTGTCTCGATGGAATTACGCGAAGAGCATCGCAAGATGCGTGTCGCCATCGCAGTCGCTCTCGATCGATCCGGCAGCATGACGGCTTCGGTCGCCGGCGGGAAAACCAAGATGGACCTGGCGAATCTGGGTACCGCCGAGGTCGTCAAACTACTTTCACCGCAGGACATGATCGCGGTCATCGCCGTCGACAGTTCACCACATGTGATTCAAAAAATGACGCGTGTTGATAACCCGGCCGCGATCGCCAGTCGCGTGCGCAAGATCGAAAGCATGGGTGGCGGAATCTTCGTGTACGAAGCGCTGGTCGCTGCCGGGAAAGAGCTGATGAAAGCCGGCGGCTACAGCACGCGGCACATCATTTTGTTTTCGGATGCAGCCGACAGTGAAGTACCCGGCGCCTACAAGGCGCTGCTGAAGAAATACGCCGCCGCCGGCATCACCTGCAGCGTGATTGGACTGGGCACGACCGCGGACTCGGATGCGAAACTTCTGGAAGACATCGCGAAGCTGGGCAGCGGCAACATCATGTTCAGCTCTGATGCGAAGGAGCTTCCTCGTCTGTTCACGCAGGACACGATGAGCATCGCACGCAACACGTTTATCGTGGCGGACGAAGAAGAGCAGCCCAACGGATTCCCGGGTGAACTGATTGCCGACGCTCGACTGATGGGCAATCTGGGGACTGGAGCGTTCCCGAATACGAAGGGATACAACCTCAGTTATCTGAAACCCGATGCCACTGCGGCAGTCCTGTCACGCGACGAATACGAAGCCCCGTGGTCGTCATTCTGGTATCGCGGCCTTGGTCGAGTCGCCGCAATCACACTGGAAGTGGACGGTGAGCATACTGGGGCATTCGGCCAATGGGACAACTACGAGGACTTCATCGTCACGCACGTCCGCTGGCTTCTGGGCAGCGGCGATCCCGACGATGTTTACGTGAAGATCGAACAAGCCGGACAGGACGCGGTCGTGTCTGTCGAGCTCGATCCGGATCGCCCCGGTCAGGATGAAACCAAGCCGCCGACTCTGGTCATCGTTCCCCCGGGCCGGGAACGCGAAGCGGTGATCGAGCCGGACTTCGTCTGGACCGGCCCGCATTCGCTGCAGGCTCGCTTTCCACTGAATCGGACAGGGACCTATCGGACTCTCGTTCGCACCGGGGACCGGCGCTTCGCTCGCGGACCGGCCGTGACACTGCCGTACTCGCCCGAGTTCGCACCGCGCATTGGCCTGCCAGACGGGCCTGAAACGCTGGAACGAATCAGTGAATTGAGCGGCGGGGTTCTCCGCACGGATGTGCTCGAGGTCTTTAATGACCCACCGCGATCGGCTCGTACATACTCGCTGCTCGTCCCGCTGATGATTGCCGGCATCTGTCTTCTGCTGATCGAGATCGCCGGCCGTCGCCTCGCCCTGTGGCAACGGCTTGTGGATGTCACACAACCTTCATTGCCGAAGTCGGCGATCCAGCCGGCATCGCCCGAGAAACAGGCAGCGGCCGGATGGTTCTCATCCTGGAGGAAGAAGGCCCAGCGAACGAAGGCGCGGCCAGCCCCGACCCAACCGACGGCGGTGAGTGCTCGAACGGACAGCGCCCCTCCGGCGCCACAGCCGTCGCCTCCTCAGTCATCAGCGTCAGCAAAGTCGGTCTTTGAGCAAGCCAAGAAGCGCGCCCAGCGTCGGCTCAAATGACATCAGACCAACAGCCTGGTGGCCCGGCGATTTGCTGGCGCAGTCTGCCGTGCGGGCGATCAAAAGATGCCGAGGTGATCACGCGCTTCGTCGGTCATCCGCTCGGGGGACCAAGGCGGCGTCATGACAAGTTTGATCTCGGCTTCGTCAACGTCCCGGAGACGTTCCAGTGCCATTTTCGACTGCTGCACAATCTGTGGACCAACCGGGCAGGCGGGGCTTGTCAGCGTCATGTCCACGTAGGCTCTCTGGCCGTCGTGGTTGATCGAATACACAAGGCCAAGGTCGACGATGTTGACCATCAGTTCCGGGTCGATGACCGTGCGTAGCGCGTCGATCATCTTTTCATCGACCGATTTGTCGCGTCCGTCGTCGCTCGCATCTTCCGCAGTGGCGCCTTCGGCAGCGGCTTCGGCGTCAGGTACATCGGCGGACTGCGACTGGCTCTGTGTCTGTAATGCTGCGACCGGTTGCGCTCCGACGAAGCTGGCATGATCGCACTCGCATAACTTCAGCCAGATGTCGTTACCTTCAATCTTCACGTCGTAGATCGGCACACTTTCGGTGGCCGGCATGCACTTTGGCTGGCCCGTCCGCAAGTCGAATCGCGCTCCGTGTCGAGGGCATGTGATTTCGCCATCAGACACAGGACCGTCTGTCAGTGGTTGACCATCGTGCGTGCACACATCTTCAACCGCCGCGTATGTCCCGTCGTCGTGCTGGAGCAACAGAACGGGAATGTCGTCCACGAAGACACTCAATCGTCCCCCGGGCTGGAGTTCATCGACCGATGCGACTTGTTCGAATTCAGGCATGGTTTTACTCACCTATTCCGAGCTTCTTTTCGACGGCCGCGTCCAATGTCTCCCGCACAAGTTCGACCGGGATACGGTCCGTCACTGTCTGCAGGAAACCCTGCACGATCATGTGCATGGCTTCGCGTTCGCTGAGGCCGCGGCACATCGCGTAAAACACCTGGTCGACGTCAACACGACCGGCGGTTGCCCCGTGAGTACACCGGACGTCATCCGCCTCAATCTCCAGCCCAGGAATTGCGTCACAGCGGGCGGTTGATGAGAGCATCAGTGAATCGTTCCGCTGATAGCCGTCGGTGTGTTGCGCTTCTTCCTCAACCTTGATCATTCCACGCCAGACAACCCGCGACTTGTCACGCAGCACGTCCTTGTAGAGCAGATCCGATCGAGTATCCGCTGCATTATGGCTCTGTTGCGTGTAGTAACTGAGGAACTGCCGCTCGGTAGCGAATGTAACGCCGTTGACTTCGGCTTCGGCCCCGCGACCGTCCAGATGCACGTCCTGATGAATGTGTGCCAGCTTGGCGCCGAGACCGCCGACCGTCCATTGCAGCGAGCCGTTCGATTCAACGCGTCCACACTGATGTGCAATGTGCCAGGTTTTCTGATTCCAGTTCTGAAGCTGGACGTATCGCAGGCGGGCTTCCTTACCGACCAGCAGTTCGACCGCTCCAACATGCAGTCCCGCCGCGTCCAGAGAAGCCGACGACGTTTCCTCCAGAAGAGTCGCCTCGGCGTCATCTTCCAGTATGACGAGTGTATGACTGAGGTCCGAAGCGCAGTCCTCTGACAGAGCGATCAGGCTGTAAAGCGGCTCATCGATCGTGACGCCGCGCGGAACGTACAGAACGGCTCCACCGGTCCAGAATGCGGCATGCCACGCAGAGAACCTGTCCGTGCCTGGCAACACAGCACGCGAACTGAAATGCGGTCGCAGCGTATCGCCGTGCTCGCGCATGATCGTCGACAGGTCACCGAACAGAACGCCCTTTGCCTTCAGCTCGTCGGAGAGCGAGAAGCTCTGGCAGCCTCCATCGACATGCACGACCGAACCACCGAATTCGGCGCGATCCTGCATCAGCGTTGTGAATTCACCAGCGGACGTCGACGTTCCCAGCCAGAAGCGGTCAGGGCGGAAGGCCCGCATCTCAATCCGCTTCCATTCTTCCGGTTCCAGCTCGTCTGCGAGCTGCTCCTGGAAGATCTCGAAGGCATCACGCCGTCGGGCCGTAACCCAATCCGGCTCGTCGCGAGACTGCAGGAATTCCTCAAAAACATCCGGCGAGAAACCGGCAGGGAACGCGACGGATGAAGCGATTGCTGTTGTCATTGCTTAGTCAGATACTCGAGACATGTTCGGAGCGGGCACGCTTCAGACTGCGTCAACGGCCTCGTAAACTTTACCGTGCTGAGTCAGCCATTCGATGTCGCCGGAGGCTGCATGCTCTTCGACCTGCCGTAGAAGATTAATCGTCACCGCCTCGAAACACGGCTCACTTGGATCATCCTCAGGAATCACCAATTCGACTGGAACGGCGACAACGTACTTGTCGGTTTGGACAAGTTTGGTCCGAGCAACTCGCTCGCCTGAAATCCGCATGTTTCACACCTGATCAAAGAAATGTACCGTGACCAGCTTGGCCGCATTGTTCTGTGGCAGGAGAGACCAGACGGCTTTGAATTCCGCCCCGTCAGGCAGCCACTGACGGACCTCCACAACCGGATTGGGATGCGCGTCCAGGCGTTCGACGATCAGCCGTCCGTCATCCAGACCCGCGACTGCCTGCCATTCGACGATGCCACGTTCTTCGAGTCTCTCCGATGCATGCAGTCCAATGACGTATCTCTCACTCTCCACAAGTTGTTGAACCGTCTGAAACAGAGTCGCCATGTTATCTCGCCGTCAGTCAACTACCCGACACTGCCTTCCATCTGCAGTTCGATCAGGCGGTTCATTTCGACGGCGTATTCCATCGGTAGTTCTTTGACGAGCGGTTCGATGAAGCCAGTGACGATCATTGACGAGGCTTCGGCTTCGGACAGGCCGCGGCTCATCAGGTAGAAGAGCTGTTCTTCGGCAATTTTCGAAACGCTGGCTTCGTGTTCAATCGTGACGTCGTCTTCTTCGACTTCGATATAAGGATATGTATCGCTGCGACTGTCCGCGTCGAGGATCAACGCGTCGCAAATCACGTTGGTTTTGCAGTTGGTCGCGCCTTTGACCACTTTTGCCAGACCGCGATAACTCGCCCTGCCGCCGCCCTTCGAGATGCTCTTGGAAATCACCCGGCTTGAGGTGTTCGGAGCACAGTGCACCATTTTGGCGCCGGCGTCCTGATGCTGACCTTCGTTGGCGAACGCGATTGACAGTGTCTCGCCACGGGCACCCGGTTCCATCAGATAGATCGCCGGGTACTTCATCGTGATCTTGGAACCGAGGTTGCCGTCGACCCACTCCATGAGCGAGTCGGCATAAGCCATGGCTCGTTTTGTCACCAGGTTATAGACGTTGTTGGACCAGTTCTGGATGGTCGTGTAACGGAACCGGCCACCGCGTTTAACGACGATTTCGACCACCGCCGAGTGCAGACTGTCGGCACTCCACGTCGGGGCGGTGCAGCCTTCCACGTAATGCGCGGACGCGCCTTCATCAACGATGATCAGCGTCCGCTCGAACTGGCCCATGTTTTCCGAATTGATGCGGAAGTAGGCCTGCAACGGGAATTCAATATGCACGCCTGGGGGCACATAGATGAATGAGCCGCCCGACCAGACCGCCGAGTTCAATGCCGCGAACTTGTTGTCGGCAGATGGGATGATCGTGCCAAAGTACTCGCGGAACATCTCGGGATGTTCCTTCAGAGCTGAGTCTGTGTCAGTAAAGAGGACGCCTTGTTTGGCGAGATCTTCTTTAAGGCTTCCGTACACGACTTCGGACTCGTACTGAGCCTTCACGCCAGACAGGTACTTCTTCTCAGCTTCCGGGATGCCCAGTCGATCGTACGTCTTCCGGATGTCTTCGGGGACGTCGTCCCAGTTCTGCTCCGGCCGATTGGAAGCCTTCATATAGTAGTAGATGTTCTGGAAGTCGATCTGATCCAGGTCAGCACCCCACTGCGGCGTGGGTCGGTCGAAGAAGATATCCAGAGCCTTCAGGCGGAAGTCCGTCATCCACTCAGGCTCTTCCTTCATCGCCGAGATCTGACGCACGATCTCGTGATCGAGTCCCTTGCGGCTCTTGAAGACGTAATCGTCGGTGGGATCGTGGAATCCGTACTGGTACTCACCAATATCCGGATCAGCCTGGACGGGGGCATCTGTCGACATGTCTTGATCTCCGCAGCGGGAGTGTGATTCGCGTCAGTACACAAGAGAGAGTCAGCCACCTCAGACGGTGACAGCCACTTCTTCCTGTTGTTCCGTTTCCTCTTCGGCAGCTTCTTCCGGATGACGTTCACGCACGGCTGCATATCCGTTGGCGTGCAGTTCGTGAGCGAGATTCGCATCACCCGTTTCAACAATACGTCCGGCCAGCATCACGTGCGTGAAGTGCGGCCGATTGAACTCCAGTAAGCGTTCGTGGTGAGTGATGATCAGGACACCCATCTCGGGACCAGTCAGACGATTGACGCCTTCGCTCACCACCTTGACGGCATCGCTATCGAGGCCGCTATCGGTTTCGTCGAGAATCGCGAATTTCGGCTGCAGCATGGCCATCTGCAGGATTTCCATCCGCTTCTTTTCACCGCCTGAAAAACCATCGTTGAGGTAGCGTTTGGCAAATTCGGTATCCATCCCGAGTTCTTCCATGCGACTGCGAAGTTCCTTCCGGAAGTCCCGCATCGGCATCAGGTTCTCACCTTCTTTGCGATCCGGATCACGACGGTTCGAAACCGCATGACGCAGGAAGTCGGCCACTCGCACGCCAGGGATTGTCACCGGGTATTGAAACGCCAGGAAGATTCCCAGACGCGCCCGTTCGTTGGCGTCCAATTCGACCAGGTCACTTCCGTCGATCTCGATCGTACCGCTGGTGATCTCGTACTTTGGATGCCCGGCCAGTGCATACGCCAGCGTGCTTTTTCCCGATCCATTCGGACCCATCAGGGCGTGGATTTCGCCGGGATTGAGTTCGAGGTTGACGCCTTTGAGGATCGGCTTACCGTCCACAGAGACGTGCAGTTCGGAGATCTTCATCGTTGAGGGCATTGGTGTTCGCTACCTGCTCTGGCAGTTCTCCCACCCACCGACGATGCGTCGCTGGGTTCCACGACCGGCGGCTACTCAAAGGCACCGGTCGTTCTTCCACCGGCGTGAGGCCAGTGGGGATGGGAGGTTGTAAATACGGGTGGGAAGTTAAATCGGGAGGCGACCGTCATGGTCTCAATGAAATGGCACTGTTTCAGGCATCAACGGTCTCGGCAATCTCCGGAACCGCTGCAATACCCTGATGATGAGGAACCGGGATTGTCTGCTCGGCGCCACGTCCCAGTTTGCGGGCCTTGATCTTGTCCTGAATTCGCATGATGCCTTCGAGTAACGCTTCCGGACGTGGCGGACAACCGGGGACATAGACGTCAACTGGAACGACCAGATCGACACCTTTGACCACGTGGTAGCCCCATTTGAAATACGGGCCACCGCCGACGGTGCAGGCACCCATCGCGATGACGTATTTCGGGTCCGGCATCTGCTCGTACAGGCGTCGCACCCGGCTGGCCATTTTGAACGTGACCGTTCCGGCGACAATCATGAGATCGGCCTGACGCGGGCTTGCCCGAAACGCTCCCGCACCGAAACGGTCCAGGTCGAAGCGGCTGGCTCCGGTGGCCATCATCTCGATCGCACAACAGGCCAGACCAAACGTCATCGGCCAGATGCTGGACTCTTTGGCCCAGTTCATACCCTGTTCCAAAGTCGACAGAATTACGTTCTCTTCGAACCGTCCTTCAATCCACGTCATTTCAGTTCGCCTGTTTCCAGAAACTTCGGTTCAGAACCCCGATCCCGCTTCCCACAGCAGGTGGTGACGCGGAGACGATAGCAACCGCAGACCTGCTTGCAACCGGATCGATCAGCCGAAGTTAACGTGTTCCTTACCTTGATATTACAGCGTCTCAGTTTCGGGCGGAGCCTATGCTTCGGCCGTTGCCTGCACGTGAAACTCACAGTGCGAATGTCCGTCCAGGCAACACTGCGTCAGCGACACTTCCGCATTCAGAATCCGACTGAAAACGTCCGTCTCCATTTCACAGATGGACGGATCGACTGAGGCCAGGTCCTGATACGGACAACTGTTTTCCCGCAGCACGGGTAGCCCACCGTCGTCCATGCACTCGACGTCATATCCCTGATTCGACAGTTCCTGCTGCAACTGATGAATGCGGTCTTCCAGCCGCCCGTCCGACGCGACTCGACCATATCGCCGAACGAAGTCGTCACGAATCTCGCCGAGAATGGCCGTTCGCACGCTCTGGTCGGAAATGTTGTGCAGCGCCCGCCAGAGAACCAGAGCCAGATCCCGGTAGTTTTCGCCGAGGTGCCGCAATCCCGCATCGCTCACTCGATAAACATGATGAGGCCGCCCTCGGCCAGCCCGAACAGTTTCCCGAGCGACCAGTCCAAGCCCTTCCAGCCGAGACAATCGCTGTCTCACGGCAGTCGCCGTAACACCGACCGATTCACAGATTTCCTGGACAGTGCCACCGCAAAGTCGGTGCAACTGCTCAAGAAACGACTGGTCGTTCTTGTCGACTGAAACTCGCATGGTTCATTTCTAACGAATGTGAAACATACTGCAGCGACTGATCGGGCATTCCGCCGGACTGACAACTCCTGCCGATGCGCGACAGCATACGGCCAGTTCCGATTTTTGACAACCAAAACTGATTTTATTGTCGAAAGTCTGGAAGTGCGACACAAGCGGAAGATTGACCGGATTTACCTTTCGCTCGCGATTGGGACGAAATAGCCTGCCAGTTGCCCGGGAATTCAACGAGGAGCGGTGCCATGCGATCTTTGCTCATTGCCTCATTCATGGCCGCAATCTGCACTCCTGCATTCGCCCAGGTCACGGTTCAGCAGCCGGTGATTGGTACATTCGGCGGAAACTTCTCGGTAATGGTGCCGGACCGCGGCGCCACACTGCTGGGCAGTGTCGGGAGCGCGGGAGAATCCCGGTCCTCGTACGGGCTGCCGTTTCTGCGAGGTTCCTCAATCGGCCGATTCACGAACCACCGGAGCATGTGGGCTCATTCGCGGATCATCGATCTCAACGAAATGGACCGGATGGTTCTGGAAGCCGCCGACAGTGGTTCGTACTCGGGACTTACGCACCAGGGTGCTGGACTCAGGCAGGGCATCGCATACACCGAATTGCCGAGTTATCGCAGCCCGGCCATTCGCGAGAACAATCGCAATTCGCGCAGCGCGATCGCCACAATCGCCGACGCGCTCCGGAATCGCACACCGGACTACCGTCCGTCGCGAAGTTCGCAAACGGCATCGCGGCGACCAGCCGCGCCTGCAAATCGCGTTGCATCCACTCCGCAACGCAGTCGGGCTCTTGATCCCGTGCGAAATTATCAACTGGGGCTCGATGCGGAACGCGCCGGGAAGTCAGGCCTCGCCAGGCTGCATTTTCTGACGGCCGCCCAGAACGGTTCCGCGCTCGCTCGGAAGAAGCTTGAGCAATCGTCGTCACAAACAGTCGCTGCCCAGTAGGCCTTCAGCTCCCACGCCGACGACACTCGGTCTGCGGAGAAGCTTCGTTTGACTCTGCCGACGCCAGCAAAGTAGGCCGGAACAAGCTCCGCGCAGTTCCGGCACCTGACGCCGGAACTGCGCGGAGCTTGTTCCGGCCTACCTGCTTGTGTTGGCTTGTGTCCAGCACTTCGGGCGGTAAGTTCCGTCAGATCAACAAATCCCTGGAAGCAACCGAGCCGATGACGTCCGACTCCCCGCAACCCGCCGACCTTGTGCTTGCCGTTCTCGGCGTCGGTCTGCTCGGAGGATCGGTTGCAACCGGCGCAAAGGAACGGGGCCTGGCGCACCGGGTGATTGGGATCGGCCGTAATCCCGAACGTCTGCAGACCGCAGTTGATCGGGGAATTATCGACGAGTTTGTCACCGATCCGGCTCAGGCAAATGGGTCGTGGGACATTGCCGTCGTGGCCACACCCGTTGATCGGATTCCCGACGATGTGAGAGCGATCGCCAGTGTCAGTCGGCCGGGCGCGATCGTCACCGACGTTGGCAGCGTGAAGGCGTCGATCTGCGCGGCAGTCGGAGATTTCCCTGCCGACGGAGTGACTTTTGTTGGCTCACATCCGCTCGCAGGTTCCGAGCAAAGTGGATTCGAAGCCGCCCGCCCGGATCTGTTCGAAGGCCGCGTGACAGTTGTGGCGAACAACGGACCGGCCACTGCCGTGTCACGCGTCAGCCGTTTCTGGAGTGCGCTCGGCGCGACGGTTGTGCAACTCGATCCAAAGACGCACGACGAGGCGCTGGCGACAACGAGTCACCTGCCGCATGCGGTGGCGGCAGCACTCGCCTCGATTCTGCAGTCCGACCAGCGGATTCTCTCAGCAACCGGCTTTCGTGATACAACGCGGATTGCTGCCGGCGATCCTGACCTCTGGGTGCCGATTCTGTTGAGCAATGCCGATGCTCTGGATGTCAGCCTTGATCGCTTTGCCGAGTCGTTCGAACTCTTTCGCACGGCGATCCGGAACCGCGATGCCAGCGAGTTGCAAAAGCTCCTGCAAGACGCGAAAACGAGCCGCGACGCTCTATGACCGTGAGTTTTCGGTCGTAGGGTGTGACAAGCGGGCTGATTGGGAATCACGGTGTGCCGGCGCGGAGATTTGAGAAGCAAGTAAGCGTCGAATTAACTTCAATGGCCGCCCGCGCCGGCACACCGCGTTGGATGATCCCTCCGCTTGTCACACCCTACGGAAAAACTTGCAGCCGCTCTGTGACCGCGATCAACGCTGAAGAAGGACGCTTCGATGCTCTGGGAAGTTGAGATTCGACCGGCTGCCGGTCAGGTGGACCGCGAAGGCGAACGGATTCTGGCGGAATGTTCCGGACTGGGTCTCGCATCGGTGACCGCAGCGGTTTCGGCGAGATCGTTCCTGCTGCAGGGCGACCTCGACGCGGCGGCGGTCGACCGGATCAGCCGGTCACTGCTGGTGGATTCTGTCGCGGAGACATGTTCCATCAGCCAGCTCGGTGCCACCGACCAGCCGTTACCGGAAACCGGGACGTTGCTGAACGTCCTGTTCCATCCCGGTGTGACGGACAACGTGGCCAACAGCACGTTGACAACGTTGCAGGGGCAGAACGTACCCGTCGAGGCCGTCGCGACATGCCGCAAATACTGGCTGAACGCCGATGCAACAACCGCTGAAACCCAGCGGCTCAGCGCACGTGTACTGGCGAACGATGCGATCGAGCATGTCGTCGTCGGACCGCTTCAGATGGACCAGATTTCACTCGGTGGTGACTACGAGTTCAAACTGACGCATGTCGCGATCCGCGGCATGGACGACGACGCCTTAATGCGGCTCAGCAAACAAGGACAGCTCTACCTCAGCATCGACGAGATGCAGACGATCCGGCAGCACTTTGTGGAACTCGATCGCGACCCGACCGACATCGAACTGGAAACCGTTGCTCAGACATGGAGCGAACACTGTTCGCACAAGACTCTGGCGGGACGCATCGACTACGAAGACGAGAACGGCAGCCGGCACTTCGAGAACATGCTCAAGGAGACAATCTTCGCAGCGACGGTATCGCTGCGTCAGAAGCTGGGTGACGACGACTGGTGCGTGAGCGTTTTCAAAGACAATGCCGGCATCGTGACTTTCGACGAGAAACAGAACGTGTGCTTCAAGGTCGAGACTCACAATCACCCGTCCGCCCTTGAACCCTACGGCGGAGCGAACACCGGAATCGGCGGCGTGATCCGCGATCCACTCGGCACAGGACTTGGTGCGCGACCGGTCTGCAACACAGACGTCTTTTGCTTTGCCCCGCCAGACATGTCGCATGACGACCTGCCCAAAGGCGTGCTGCATCCCAAAGCGGTCGCTCACGGCGTCGTGGCCGGAGTCCGTGATTACGGAAACCGTATGGGCATTCCGACAGTCAACGGAGCCGTCTACTTCGACGAACGGTACCTCGGCAACCCGCTGGTTTACTGCGGTAACGTGGCGATGATCCCGGTCGACAAATGCGACAAGCACGTGGAAGCCGGCGATCTGATCGTGGCTGTCGGTGGTCGCACCGGCCGCGACGGAATTCACGGCGCGACGTTTTCGTCCGCGGAACTGACCGAAGAGAGTGAGAGTATCTCCGGAGGCGCCGTGCAGATTGGCAATGCCGTCACCGAGAAGATGGTCCACGATGTGATTCTGGAAGCTCGCGATCGCGGACTGTACCGATCCATCACCGATTGCGGAGCCGGCGGTTTCAGCAGTGCTGTGGGTGAGATGGGTGAAGAGAGTGGTGCCGAAGTCTGGCTCGAAAAGTGCCCGCTCAAATACACCGGACTCAGCTATACCGAGATTTGGATCAGCGAAGCTCAGGAACGCATGGTCCTGGCCGTTCCGCCCGAGCACTGGGACGAGTTCGACAAGCTATGCGTCTCAGAAGGTGTCGAGGCGGCGGCGATTGGCCAGTTCACCGACACGCAGCGGCTGGTTCTGAAGTATGAAGATC
Source organism: Planctomycetota bacterium (assembly GCA_963579025.1). Lineage (GTDB taxonomy): Bacteria > Planctomycetota > Planctomycetia > Planctomycetales > Planctomycetaceae > CAUZFZ01. The sequence goes on from CAUZFZ010000014.1 coordinate 43,464, forward strand.
GCGAAGTCGGCGACCTGGCGATGAGTTTCCTGCACGACGGGCGACCACCCGTTATCCGGCGGGCCACGTACCAACCGCCGAAAGTGACACCGCTCGATGTGGCGCCGAAGGATCGCTACGACGACGACCTGAAAGCGATCCTGGGTTCACTCAATGTGTGCAGCAAAGAGTGGATCATTCGCCAGTACGATCACGAAGTGCAGGCGGGAAGCGTGGTCAAGCCATTGGTCGGAGTGCATCGCGACGGCCCGTCCGACGCGGCCGTCGTGCGACCCGACCTGGAATCGAATCGCGGCCTGGTCATCTCTAATGGAATGAATCCGGAATACGGCGAGTACGACACATACTGGATGGCCGCATCGGCGATCGACGAAGCAATGCGCAATTGCGTGGCGGTCGGCGCCGACCCGTCCCGCATCGCGATCCTCGACAATTTCTGTTGGGGCAACACGGAACGTGTGGAGACACTCGGCACTCTTGTCCGCGCCGCGATCGCGTGCCAGGACGTTGCCATCGCTTTCGGAACACCGTTCATCTCGGGCAAGGACAGTCTCAACAACGAGTTTTCGTACGACGACGAAAACGGCGCGCGACAGACAGTCGTCATACCGTCCTCGCTGCTGATCAGTGCCCTGGGCCAGATCGACGACGTCGAGCAGGCAGTAACGATGGACCTCAAGTCACCCGGCAACCGACTGTTCCTGGTCGGCCAGACCCACGACGAACTCGGCGGCAGCCACTTTGCGAAGGTCAACGGGCTGACTGGTGGAGCCGTTCCGAAAGTGGACCTCGAACAGGCCCCCCGAGTCTTCGCCGCAATTCACAGTGCGATCGTCGAGGGTCTGATCGAAAGCTGCCACGACCTGAGCGAAGGCGGCCTGGCCGTCGCCGTAGCAGAGATGGCGTTTGCCGGAGACCTGGGCGTGGACATCGCTCTCGCCAGTCTCGTCGCAGGGTCTGGCGTGGAGTGCGACGCGTCGCTGCTGTATTCCGAGAGCAACACACGCTTTGTCATCGAAGTCCGCCCCGAACATGCCGAGCGAGTGGCCGAGTTGCTACGGGAATGTCCGGCCACCGAGATCGGCCAGGTCACCGACTCCGATCAGGTCAGATTCAGCGGTGTTGGTGGCGAGGACGTAATTCAGTCGAGTCTGGCCGAATTGCGAAGCGCGTGGAAACAGCCCCTGGCGTGGTAAGGCGAGCGGCGATCATCATGAGGCACAGCGACGAACCGGTACTCGAAGATTTCCTGGAACACGCTCAAGACGTTGAGGCGGTGGCGCGGGACATTCTGTCTGGTCCAACACCGTTTGTGATGGGCGTGCATGGAGACTGGGGAGCGGGCAAGTCGAGCTTTCTGATGAAGCTCCGGTGGTTTCTGGCCGGAAGCAAGGTTGGTCCTCAAACTCCGAAGGAGCTGAACGAACTCGGGAAAACTCTTTGGCGCGAGAGTTACAAGGGTGGTGGCCAAGGCGTTGAGACCATTTGGTTCGAGGCGTGGCGGTATCAGTTCGAGACGACACCAATCGTGGCTCTGCTGAACGAAATTCGGGCGCATTTTGCGGAGCAGAAGGGATTCGTCGCGCGATCCCGTCGTGCGCTGGATCAAGCCGGCAAGCTCACCTACGCCGCTCTGATGTCGATCGAAGAAGTCACGAAGCAGATCGGTATTCAGCCAAGCAAGATCGTAAAGGGCGGCGAGAAGTGGGAACGGGACCGGTTGCAGGAACCGCTGCCGTCGAAGCTTTGTCGTGATCTGCTGGACGATGCGATTCGCACACTGCTCGGAAGGAACAAGGAACGCCGACTGATCGTCATGATTGACGATCTCGATCGTTGTGAGGGACACGTCGCGTTTCGGCTGCTGGAGGCGCTCAAAATCTACCTGTCGATTCCAAGCTGTGTGTTCGTGCTGGGCCTGGACTGGCGGACGATTCGGCAGGCGGTTGCCGGGCAAATGATCGAGAGCGGGATGATCGACAGCGAGCAGTCGCGTGCGGCGACTCTGCTGCGAGCGGACGACTATCTGGACAAGCTGTGTCAGGGCCTTCATCGTTTGCCGCTGATCGCCGACGCCAGACCGTACCTCACCGAGCTGATCACCGTGCCGCCATTCGCGGACCCTGAGGACTGGATCGGCACAATCATCGAACACCGGTTACTGCCTGCAAATCCGAGGAAGATCAAATCGTTCATCGGCGGCCTCATTCGGTACGTGAATCAGATGGCGACGATACTGGTCGGAGTTGAATTGGATCGGGACCTTGCGCTGGTCGTCTCGTACCTCAAGCAGTATGAGAACGATGTTTTCCGAATTCTGGAGAATGACGAACGGTTCTGGAACGAGATCGTGCGGTTCTGCCGCATCGGCGGCCGCGACCCCCAGGCCGACACAGCGTGGCCGGACATGCATCCCGTGTTTGCAGAACGAAAGCTGCGTGACGCGCCCGAGTACTCCGGAACGGCCGCTGTGGACCAGGATCACGTACCGGCCGGATACTCACCCCTGTTCCCTGATCCGGCCGATGAGCGCGTTCTGCGCGTTGCCGAACTCGTCCGCGCGTGGGACAACACAAAGAAGCTCACACCCGACCTGTTTCGTCAGTATGTCCAACTCCGGAGCCTCTGACCGTGGTACGTGTCCATCCCGACGGTTCGAAGCCGCAGCCGGACGTGTCCCGGTTTGTTGATGTCTGGAATCATCAACTGTGGCATCGGTACATGACGAATCTGCTTCCGCGGTTTCGGCACGTGCGATTTGTGGGGTACCCCAGTCTGAAGGACGTGCAGAACACGCGGATCGAGCGTCTGTACGTGCCCTTGAATCTCGGGCCGCGGCCGGTCACGCCGGATCAGGCCGAGGAAGCCGAGCGGCATGGCATTCAGGAATTGCTCGACGAACACGGACGGCTCGTCGTGCTGGGCGATCCCGGCTCGGGAAAGTCGACGCTGATCGCCCACCTGACAACACTGCTGGCTCTGCAGCGCAGCAGTCTCGTGATTCCGTTGCCCGTCACTCTGCGCGATTATCGCATCGGCAAACACGTCACGTTCGACGACCTGCTCGATCAATTCTGCCGACAGCCGTTCTGGCCCGAGGGACTCACGCGGGAGGACCTGACGGGCGTTCTGAACTCGGGGCAGGCTCTGATCCTGTTCGATGGGCTCGACGAGATCGGAAGTGTTGACGTGCGCAATCGACTGCGTGAACAGTTCTGGACCGCGTGTACGACCTACCCGGACTGTCGCTGGGTGCTGACATCTCGAATCGTGGGGTACGACGCGGTTCCGTTCGACCGCTTTGCAACTGAGGACGTGGCTGCCGGTGCGTTGGGCATGCACGACGACGGCGATTTCATTGATTTGTTGGGCGAAATGCCGAAGGAGGTTCGGCGAAAGATCCCTCGGCAACAGCATCTCGCCACAACCGTCTACATCGTCCCGTTCACCGATGCCCAGATCGACCAGTTCGGACGAAACTGGTTTGCCGAGCGTGAAGACGATGATGATCAGGCGCAGACTGCCGCGGAAGAATTTGCCGCAGCCATCCGGAAACATCCCACGACGCACCGCCTGGCCCGCACGCCCAATCTGCTGACGATGATGGCCCTGATCTACCGTGTGCGGACACGACTTCCCAATGGCCGGACGCTGCTCTACGACGAGATCGCCGAGGCGTATCTGCAGACGATTCAGGCGCAGCGCAAGCTCGAACTGCCGCCCGCTCCGCTGGACAGTATGCGATCGTGGCTGGGATACGTGGCCTTTCAGATGCAGTTGCAGCGGCAGGCCACCGAGGATGACGACGACGACGGACGCGAGGTCCTGGCGAACGAGGATCAGGTCCGCACGTGGATTGCCGAGGCTATCGACAACAGCAGCCAGACGCCCGACCCAACGCTGCCGGCCCGGTTTGTGGATTACCTCGCCCGCCGCAGTGGCCTGCTGCTGCCACGCGGCCTGGATGATGCCGGGGCACCGTTGTTTGCCTTCATGCATCTGTCGTTTCAGGAGTACTTCGCCGCATGGCACATTCGCGATGTGATTACCGCGCCGCGCTGGCTCATGCGTGGCAGTCCCCGATCACCAACCGGGTCGGACGAACTGGCGGCATGGGCCGACAGTGACCGCTGGCGGGAAACACTGTTCTTTCTCGCCGAAATGCTGGCCAGCAAAAGCGACTGGCCGGACGAACTGGCGACCATCCTGTTTGGTGAAGACGTGACGCTGCTGAGCAACGCGGCGGAGGCAGCGAGTGACACGCGCGCTGAACTGGCTGCGGCACTGGCCGTCGACCCGTACTCCGGACTGACCACGTCGTTGCGCCAGAAACTGGTGGAATCATGTTGTCGCTGGGAGGTCGCACGACAGGCTGCAGACCCCGAGTCAGATCGTCCGCCGGTCGTTATCGACGCCTTGCTCTCCGCCGACGGTGAGCAGTTGGCAACAGCCTGGAGAGTGTTTCTCGATGAGGCGCGCGACGCGAGTCTTCAGTCTCTCGATTTGAATCAGACGTCGGTGTCTGACCTGAGTGGTCTGTCTGGACTGTCGAGTCTTCGGATTCTCAATTTGACTCAGACGTCGGTGTCTGACCTGAGTGGTCTGTCTGGACTGTCGAGTCTTCAGTATCTCGATTTGACTCAGACGTCGGTGTCTGACCTGAGTGGTCTGTCTGGACTGTCGAGTCTTCAGTCTCTCGATTTGAATCAGACGTCGGTGTCTGACCTGAGTGGTCTGTCTGGACTGTCGAGTCTTCGGATTCTCCATTTGAATCAGACGTCGGTGTCAGACCTGAGTGGTCTGTCTGGACTGTCGAGTCTTCAGTATCTCGATTTGACTCAGACGTCGGTGTCTGACCTGAGTGGTCTGTCTGGACTGTCGAGTCTTCGGATTCTCCATTTGAATCAGACGTCGGTGTCTGACCTGAGTGGTCTGTCTGGACTGTCGAGTCTTCAGTATCTCAATTTGAATCAGACGTCGGTGTCAGACGTGCGTGGTCTGTCTGGACTGTCGAGTCTTCGGATTCTCAATTTGAATCAGACGTCGGTGTCTGACCTGAGTGGTCTGTCTGGACTGTCGAGTCTTCGGTATCTCCATTTGAATCAGACGTCGGTGTCTGACCTGAGTGGTCTGTCTGGACTGTCGAGTCTTCGGTATCTCCATTTGAATCAGACGTCGGTGTCGGACGACGCGGTCGCGGCGTTTAACGCTGCGCGCGAGCGGCAGGGCCTGAATAGTGTACATATAGTTAGATAGCGAGTCGCGAATACTGCCGAGTCCCGGTTTTCTGCGACGTTTTGCTCCGTCTGCGTGCCATCACGGGCCGACTCGGCGTCCTCATGAGCCGACTGAGGACGCTGACACTCCGACTGACGGGACTCACTGACGGCCGGACCATTCCCACACGCCGACCAGGCCGGGTCACACTCCGACAATGGCCAGTCACGCCTCGACGCACCTCCCTCAAACACCGTCGGCACTTCCCACCGGCCGAATCCTCGCGTGGCCGCTGGGAACGGGCCCGACCACGAAATCCGAGTTCCATGAGCGCACCGTCTCCCAGGCGAAGAGGTGACGATTCTTGCGAAGTGGCGCAGTCCCACTAAGGTTTCGTGTATCGGTCACCGCATCATTCTGCCGCAGGGGAGCGTACCATGAAGAACGACGTATCAAACCGGCGTGATTTTCTGCAACGAGCTGGCGAAGTCACGACAGTCGCCGCCGGTGCGACAGCACTGGGCGGTGTCCACTCGTGGGCAGCTTCTGCCGCCGAACCCGTGCATCTCGGCATCATCGGCTGCGGCGGGATTATGACGCATCATGTCAAAGGGCTGGCGCCACGGGACGATGCGAAGATCGCATGGTTGTGCGACGTCGATCCGGCTCAGGTTGCTCGGATGGCTGGTGTCATCAGTGCCGCCGGAGCACGTCCGGCCAAACGGACGCTCAAGTACGAGGACGTGCTTAAGGATTCGAATGTTGATGCCGTCATTATTGCGACGCCGCATCACTGGCATGCACCCATCGCGCTGGAAGCGATGGCGGCCGGTAAGGACACGTACATCGAGAAGCCGATCTCACACGTCTTCAATGAAGGTCCGCTGATCATTGAGGCCGCGAAGAAGTACAAGCGAGTCGTGCAGCAGGGCAGTCAGATGCGCAGCAGTCCGGTGACCGCGAAGGCTCGGAAGCTGCTCGAGGATGGGATCATTGGTGACATCAAAGTCGCTCGGGCCTGGACGGCGGAAACTCGCAACGTCGTGAAGCCGGTTCCGGACAGTCAGCCGCCGTCTGGATGCGACTACGACCGCTGGCTCGGCCCGGCTCCGAAGCGTCCGTTTAATAAACATCGCTTTCATTCGACCTGGCGAATGTATCGCGATTACGGCAATGGTGAGATCGGCGATGATGGAATCCACGATCTCGATATGGCCGCCTGGGGACTGGGTGTTGATTCACTGCCGAAGCAGATCACCGCTCGCGGAAGTCGCATGATGCTGCACGGTCACGCCAGCGAGTATCCCGACAACATGCACGTCCAGTACGAGTACGAAGACGGCCGGTTGCTCATCTATGAGAACTACCCGTTTACAAGTTACGGCCTGCATGGCTTCGATAACGGCAATGTCTTCTACGGCACGAAGGGCTACATGATTTTCTCGCGTCGTGGAGCTTTCAGCGTGTTCCTTGGCCACAAAGGTGAACCCGGCCCGACCGAAGGCAAAGACCTGCGCGGTCAAAGAGGCTACACCGAGCACATGTCCGACTTCCTGGACGCCGTACGCACGCGGCGAGTGGAAACGGCGGCATCAGCACAGAAAGCGCACTTCAGTTGTTCTCTCGTGCATCTCGGAGAGATCGCCTACCGCACCGACGGCCGAGTCAACTTCGATCCTGCAAAAGGTGTGTTCATCGACAATGACATAGCCAACGGGATGCTGACCAAGAACTACCGGGAGCCATTCGGTTTGCCCGAGACCGCATGACTCTGCACTTACTCAGTCTTGAAAAACAGAAAGCCCGACTCTCAAGTGAGAGTCGGGCTTTGTTATTCCACGGGAACTGTGACGCTTCGCCACATGCCCGATCAATACGACGCGCGGCGGACGCTCGAATTGTAGATCGTCTTATTAAGCGCTTCCGGGTCGTTAGGATTCGGGACGGGAACCGGGACGGGAGGGAGTTCCTCGGGGACCGCTTCGAGTTTTTGCGGGACCGGCTGGGCCGCGCTGGGAATCATGTGCTGCGGGACCCAGGCATGGTTGATGCGACGCCATTGCCAGAAGGTGCCATCCGGCGCCATCTCGCAGTTGCGCACGTGCCATGTGCGAGGATCGGGTGGTGGTGGCAGAATGTTTTTCGGCTGCCAGACTGGGACCGTCTGATAGTAATAACCCATCTGTGTCGTGTCCGTCGGCTGGGCAATGATGGGATAGCTTCGGGCTCCCGCACGGGGGCCGGCGCCGGGTTGGCCAGCGAAGTGTTCCGGGCGGTAGTTCTGATACACGGGCTGGACTCGCTTGATCGGCCGGTTGCCGACGTTGGACCAGCCATAGTCTGGTGGCAGGGCGTAGTAGTCGGGGTCCAGTAGCCAGCGAACTGCCGGCGGCGTCCAGACACCCATATGCCCCGGGCAATTGGGCTGGCCGCAGGTATTGCAACAGCCGTGAAACGGCAGGGGCATGTAAGTCCAGTATGTGGGATTCGGTGGCTGTCGCCGTTTGGCCGGTATGTGTGCGTAGTACTGGTAGATTTTGTCTGGGTGCGGGACAGGAACTCGGGCAGCCCCATCCTGTGCGTGCAGTGTCGTGCTGAACAGGCCGATCCCGGCCAGGCACAGCATGGACGAGCGAAGGGCGGTGTGAAGCGTCATGTTTCCGCTTTCAGATTCGGGACGTTTGTCAGAAATCGAGCCGAAGCATCGCCGGGTCTGGTAATGAACGATGATTAGAAGCGGGGTCGGACCAGAGACGAGATTGGTGTCAGCCGACTCGAAGGCGTGCCCCAGCCGAAGTTGTATTGGTAATGCACATTCGGTGGCAGCGGGATGGCCGTGGGAACTCCCGTGGCGGGAGCCGCGTACAACTGGCTGTCGCGTGCGTCCCAGTGGTCTGGCTGAGCGGCATAGATTCGCTCGTATTGACCGAATGGAGCACACCCCTCACCGCAGCAACCGCGTGGCTTGAAGTAATTCAACTTGTTGTGGAGGTGGGCTCCCCATACGTGATTGCGGTACGCCCGGCGGCACTCGAATTCCATTCGCTGCTGCTGCAGCCAGAAGTCCACCGCATTGGGCTGACGATAGGGACCCAGGCCCAGATCCTGTTTGATACCACATTCCCACATCCACAGATCACGTTTCAGGTCGCCTACCGTATACGGTCGACCGGCGCAGACTTCGGGGCTGAGACCACCCCCCGGTGTGGCAAAGCAAGGCGCCGAGTTTGGGCAGGCGCCGTTCATGCATCCACCAAGCTGGTTAGTCGCCGATCCGCAGGCGTTGCAACCGGCGGACGGTTGACTGGCCACGGCACGAGGTCCACAGGTCATGCCGACACCACAAGCATTACCACGGCGACCAGCGGTTGGAACTCTTGCAACTCCGTCCGCTTCTTCCGCCTGCGTGGCAGCTGGTTCTTCGGCTGTGGGTGCAGCAGGCTGCGCCGGATCAGGTGTCGCCGGTTGTATCGGAGCTGGAACGGGTACTGGCACGGGTGCCGGTGGTACTGCTGGTTCGGCTGTGGGGGCTGGTGCCGCCGGTTTCGGTGGCGCCTCCGGTGCGGGCGGAGCCGGTGCGTCCTGAGCCAGCAGTCCGGCCGGGACGAGCAGACACACGGCGATTGCGGCCCGCAGTCGAAGTGGGTTGAATCGAGTCACCATAATCGTCGTCCCTGATCGCTGTGGTTTGAGGAGCCGGGCTGGCATTCTGTTCCGAATATCCAGTGCTCTGTCATAGGTGGAACTTAGGGCGCGTGCAGAAACTATTTTCGGTCTTCCGGGAGCTTCGCCCTCCCCGTTGTTTCTGCACTTGTCCTTAGGGTCGGTCGTTTGTAGCCGGAGTCGCAAGACTTCGGGACTTGCCGGGCGGAACCGAATTCTTGCGAATCCGGCTACCCTGAAATACTGGTTTGATACAGCACCAGTGCTGTGTCAGCCGTGAAGTGATGGATGTAGCCGAACTCGCCAGAGTTTGGTTTCCGCGGGTCCGGCCAAAGTCTGGCGACTTCGGCTACCCATCTAAACGCGACCGACACAGCTAGTTACGGTTTCGGCCCAGGTTGAAGACGTTGGTGTTCATCGGTGGGACGAACATCGCCTTCCACGGGATTCTCGAGCTGTATTTGGTTTTGACTTCCGTACCCATCAGCTCCCATCGGTCGTGCGATTCCATGCCAAAGGGTGTCAGCAGCCAGTTGCCACGGACGCGGTAGTAGAAGGGTGGGTACAACCCTCGGTATTCGTGTTCGTGCATCAACTCATGCGGCGCGAATGCCTGGTTCGTGTACATCGTGCCGCCGACCTGGGCCGGAATGTCCTGGCTGGGTGTTGGATAAAGTGGCGCTCCCAGTTGCGGGTACTGACCTTTGGCCACCGTTGGCCCATACATTCCCCGTCGAGGAGTTGGATGCGACGTCGCTCGGGCAATCCGCTGCGGCGCGGCATATCCACCGGGGTATGCCCGAGGGGTCTGGTACGGATACGGCACCTGAGCTGCGGCCTGGTCCAGACATACGCTCGTCAACAGAACCGCGAACAGTGGTAGTGAGCTGCGAACCATGACTCTCTCCCGGGACCGCTAGAACGAGCTTCACGAGCCGACATCCATGCCGGTTGTTTTGTGTGCAGGTCCCTCGAAACGGTGATCGTTCAGAGGCTCATGCACTACGTGAATTCGGCCACTGCGGATTGCTCCGATGAATCATTCTGTGAGCTTCGAGGCGATTCGGTGGTGTTTGCAGAATCTGTTGGTACGTAAAGACTTACGAGCAGCCTTAGAATCCTGACAAGTGTTGTGACGGCTACAATCCGGTGACTCACTGTGGTGGGAAAAGTCTCGCTGATCGTTACACTTTGCCGCTTCACGACCGCGGTCCGGGCGACGTTCAGTGACGTCGCTCTTCCATACGCCGGATGCGTACGAATCAGCCTGGAATCGAAGCCGTCTGGTACAGACGCATGTAGACCCGGCTTGCGGTGAATCGCTTTGAGCGAAGTTTCGGGAGGATCCCTTGGCGAAGAAGAAGGCATCGAGTTCGCGAAAGAAGAAGGCACAGAAGCAGGTCCGTGCCATCAGCGATAAGGCTCGCTCCGACGGTGATCAGAACGGTGACGGCAACGGCGATTTCGAGCAGCTCAGTGTGGCCTCTGATCAGCCTGAGCATGACCGGCTTGAATACGTCTCCATCAGTCAGGAAACGCGGCGGCGGTATCTCAATTATGCGATGTCGGTCATTCAGTCGCGTGCATTGCCCGATGTGCGCGACGGGCTCAAGCCGGTGCATCGTCGCATTCTGTTCGTGATGTTCGACGGATTGCGGCTGCTGCATAACGGCAAGACTCGCAAATGCGCCCGCATCATCGGTGACACGATCGGTCAGTATCACCCGCATGGCGACCTGGCAGTCTATGACGCGCTGGTCCGCATGGCTCAGGAGTTTTCGCTGCGCTATCCAATGATCACCAAACAGGGCAACTTCGGCTCGGTGATGGGACTGCCCGCGGCAGCGCATCGGTACACCGAGGCCAAGCTGTCGCTGCTGGCTGAGCAGCTGATGCATGAACTGCGGTTCGACACCGTCGACATGCGGTCCACGTTCGACGGCGATAAGCAGGAGCCGGTTGTTCTGCCAGCTCGGTTCCCGAATCTGCTGGTCAACGGGACGCAGGGAATCGCGGTCGGCATGGCGACCAGTATCCCGCCGCATAATCTGGGCGAAGTGATCAAGGCCTGTGTGCATATGATCGACAGTCCAGATGCGACCGTCCCGCAGTTGATGAAATACATCAAGGGCCCGGACTTCCCGCTCGGCGGTCGCATCGTCACCGACCGCGGCGACATCCGAAAAATGTACGAAGACGGACGCGGGTCGGTCAAAGTCCGCGGTGAATGGCGGTTTGACAAAGAGAAACGTCGTGAGGTCAGAGACCGTGTCGTGATTTACTCCGTTCCGTATGGCGTGGAGACTGGTCCCCTGGTTGCCGAGATTGGCGGAGTGGTCGCCAGCCGCAAGCTGCCGCAACTCGTCGATGCCAATGACGAGACCGATGAAAAGAACGGTCTGCGTGTTGTGCTCGAACTTAAGCCGGGCGCCGATGCCGAGGCTGTGATCGCATATCTCTACAAACACACGAGCCTTGAACAGAATTTCTCCTACAACGCGACGGCGCTGGCGCCGGACGCTTCCGGGGCACTCGCACCCGCGCGGATGAACCTGGTCGAGATCCTGCAGCACTTCCTGGACTTCCGGCAGCAGACCGTACGGCGGCGGTTTCAATATCAGCTTGCGCAGCTTGAGAAACGGATTCACATTCTCGAAGGCTTCATGATCGTGTTTAACGGCCTCGACAAAGCTCTCAAGATTATTCGTAGTTCGACCGGCAAGCAGGATGCGGCTGTCAAGATGATGAGAGAGTTTCCACTCGACGACGTGCAGACCAACGCGATTCTCGAACTACAGCTCTATCGCATCTCGAAGCTGGAGATCGACGACATCCGCGCGGAACTGGACGAGAAGGAAAAGGAAGCTCGCCGCATCCGAAACATTCTGAAGTCGGAATCGAAGCTGTGGGAGATCGTCAAGACTGAGCTGATCGAGATCGCCGACACATTTGCGGACAAGCGGCGGACCGGTGTCGGTTCATCAGAAGAAATCACAGAGTTCGCCGCCGAGACGTATATCGTTAAGGAAAACACAAACGTCGTCGTGACGCGCGAGGGCTGGATCAAACGTGTCGGCCGACTGGCGAAAGTAGAAAGCACACGTGTCCGGGACGGAGACAGGGTGCTCGATGTGCTGCCCGGCAATACGGTGGACAGCGCCGTCCTGTACTCGTCCGATGGCGTTGCCTACACGCTGGCCATTGACCAGATACCAGCCTCATCCGGCTATGGCGAACCGCTTGCCAAGCATGTGCGGATGGCTGACGGAGCCAGCATCGTGGCCGCCCTCTCGACGGATTCGCGATTCACGCCCGTTGACGAAATCCTGGATGATGCCAGTACGCTGCCACACCTGCTGATCGCAACCGCTCAAGGCCAGATCATGAAGGTCTCGCTGAGCACGTTCCGCCCGCCATCATCGCGCACGGGCCGCAAATTCTGCCGGCTGCGCAAGGGCGATCGGGTGGTCCACGTCGAGCTGATTCGCGATCACACGACAATGTTCCTTGCAACGCAGCAGGCTCGGATTATTCACTTCGCACTCGAAGAAGTGCCAATTCTGTCCGGTCCGGGCATCGGAGTCCGCGGCATCAAGATGGCGAAAGGCGACGTCGTACTTGGTGCCAAGCTGCTCGCCCGGCCCAGCGACACGCTTCGTGTGGTTAACAACAACGATACAACATTGAGCTTCGGTCAGATGAAATACAACGTGACTTCGCGAGCAGGCAAAGGAGTCCGCACAAGCCAGCGCAACGAATTCGTGGAAATCGTTCCCGAGCCAATTCAACTCATCGACTGGGCGGCGCTGGAAGAGTAAGCAGACCGCTGGTTTTCGAAGCCGTAGTCGTTCAAGACCTCAATCGCATTGTTGGTTCGAAGTTTCAGACGCATGGCTGGGCAGGTACCGCAATGGCTGACTATCTCAACGACTTGAAGATCGACCAGGCGCGGCGAGACTCGGCGCGGCGCGATGGGGAGCTGACTGAAGATGTTCGGACGCTGCGAACGAAGGTTGATCGGCTTCAACTGGTTTGTCGCGCGTTGTGTGAACTGATCTCAGAGCATACCGACATCAGCAGCGAGACATTGCTGGAGCGGATTCGGGACGTGGACCTGAGGGATGGAAGCCTGGACGGCAAACTGGTTCGCTCCGTCATCAATTGCCCGCAGTGCAGTCGTCCTGGCAAAGCCGATCAGACGAAATGCCTGTACTGTGGGGCGGCACTGACACCAGAGGATCCAATGGACCTTTACCTTTGAATGGCCAGGAGAATTCTCGATGTTCCGTTTGGTTGTCTCTTCCAGCAACGATTGCGCGACGCGTGAAGAACAGGTGTGACTCCGAATCATCACGGACCAGACCAATTCTATCGGGTAACCAATTTTTTGAGGGAATGGGTAGCGACGATTCAGGTTCCAGTCAGTATCTTCCGCAGGCAGCACGGACGAGGACGCAGGGAGCGAAAGCAACACTCTTTCTGGACAGGACGACCGGAAGATGGGACGGAACCGCCGCAAAGCCAGGCCGGGATCTCAGAAACAGAATCAGGCGGACGCGGTCACACTGACGCGTCGCTTTCTTGATCGCGGGCAGTACAAAGACGCACTCAAACAGGCTCGCATTGCGATCCGGCAGGAAGTGAGTCCTGTGCGGCAGCAGTTACTCGAACAGGCATCGTTCGAGCGCGCCGCGGAACTGCATCGCAATGGTCTGCAGGAGCAGTGTCGGGACCTGCTCCTGCCGCTGGCGAAGTCTGCTTCCGATCAGTCTGTGCAGGCGCGGTTGCCCGAACTGCTGCTGCGGGCCGGGCTGCTCGACCGCTTTCCGCAATACCGCGACACCGTGTCCGAACTGACACGCAATTCCGTGTCTCACGATCAGTTTGACCGGGCGATCGGGGCTCCGGATCAAACGTTGCCCGCGGATCGGAACGTCGCCGACGCAGTGCGGCAGGCGTTGACCCTGGTGGAAACGGGTGACGACGACGCGGCGCTCGAACGGCTCAGCGGCATCCCGCGGAAATCTCCGGCGGCCGAGTGGCGCGTGTTCGTCCGCGGACTGATCCAGTGGTATCGGAGCGACGATGCGGCGGCTGAGGCCTGCTGGTCGCGGCTGAATGAGGCACGGGCACCGGCGAGGATCGCGGCTCGGCTGCAGACGATTCGCCGTTGTGGCGGCGCGGGCACCGGCGCGGACAGCGGCCTCGTGCGAGTGATCGAGAGAGCAGTGCTCGGGGGACAGTCGCTGACGGCCCTGACCGAACTCCGCGATCACGTCGCTCGTGAGGACTGGTCGGAGATGATGCGCGTCTGGCAGCGCTGCCGTCCGGCATTCCGGAAGCAGGCGAACGTGCTTCGTCGGATCACGGATGCGGTTCTGTCGCGGATCATTGACGCCGAGGCGCACGACGTCTTCGACGAATTTCGATGCCATGCCACGCCGCCACCCATTGACCCGCGCTGGCATCGGACTAGAGCACTGCTCGACGAACCCGAGGATCAGGAGGACGCCGAGGAACACTGGCTTCAGTATCTCGCCGAACTGAATTCGATTCCGGCGTTCACTGAGCGGGAACGGCCACTCGTGCGGTCACTGGTACATGCTCGCATGGCAGCGGCCAGTTGTCGCGAGATTGACGAACTGGTGCATTGCTCCTGCAGCGGCGATCACTCGGAAGAGATCGAATGCGAATACGAATTCGCCATCGAGCACTTGTCGGACAGTCTGGAAGCGTGTCCTGAGAACGAGCGGGCGTGGACGAATCTGATTGGCGCACATGAGCTGACAGGTCACAGCTCGGAGGCCAGCCGCACGGCGCAGCGGATGCTCGAACACTTCCCCAACGATCTCCAGGCCCTGCGGATTGTCGGCGGGTACGAACTGACGGCGGGCGACCCGTTCAAGGCTCGGGACTGTCTGCATCACGCGCACCGATTGCGGCCACTGGACAAGTCACTGTGCCACGCCACGATCGCCGCTCACAGTGCCTGCCTGCGGCGTCTGATTGAAGTCGAGGATTTATCAGCGGCACGGCGAGAATTGGAAGCGGTCGATGTGCCGCTGCGGTCGGCCGACATCGGGGATCGGGCGGAGATTCTGACATTGCGGGCGGTGCTGGAGTTTCAGTCCAGTGACGAAGCTGCCGGCGAACTGGCGGTGCAGGCGGTGTGTGACAGTTTCGAAGAAGCCACAGCGGCGCTCCTGCATCTGGTCATTGAGTTCCGGCGGGCCGGCCTGGCCGAGACGCTCGTGGCGGGGTTCGAGACGATGTGGAAGTCGGAGCTGAAACGCCGCTGCCACGCACAGACGGCCAGTGAGATGACCCGCCTCATGTTCCAACTGAAGCAGCGGAAGGTGCCTCACCGGTTCTGGAAATCGTTAGTACCTGACCTGCTCGCCTACATCCGGCGGACGAGCCGTGTGAAGTTTCAGGCCGAAGAGCTGCTGAACGTCTGCGGTTTTCTCCAGCTGGCGGGCGATCAGCAACTACTCAAGAAGTTCGTGGTGAAGGGCCGGAAGAAATTCCCGCAGACGCCGACCTTTCACTTCCTCACCGGCATTCTCGAAGTCGGCCGTGAATCACTTGGCCATCAGAAGCGCGCTTTGGCCAGCTTTCGGAAGGTGATTGAGCTGTGTGAGGGCTCGTCCGATCACAGCCACGACGAGCTGCTGAAGATGGCGCGGCGAAAGATCACATTGCTGAAATCTCCGGGGCGATTTCTCCAGCCCCCGCCGTTCGGTCCTGCCATGGAGCTGGATGAGATGGTTCCGCCGACGGTCGACGAAACTGTCGAAATGGCTCGGGATGGATGAGATTGTCGAGATTGCGATGCTCCAGACGCCAGCACAAGCAAATGGAGGCCAGTAGGGCGATGCTCTTTGCGAAGAACAATAAAGACAATGTGGAACAGAAAACGGAGGCATTGGCGTGCGTGACCCCTGGGCAATCCTGAATCTCGATGCGACAGCGGACGAGACGGCCATCCGGCGGCGATACTTGGAACTGGTGAAGCAGCATCCACCAGACCGCGATCCGGAACGGTTTCGGGAGGTGCGGCAGGCCTACGAACGCGTGCGCGATCCATTGGAGCGATTGCGGACGCTGCTGTTCGGCCTGGAAGGCGACCGCCCGCTCGACTCGATCATCGCTGAGCTGCGATCGCAACTGCAGCAGAGCCGTATTCCGACCAGTGCTCTGCTGCAACTTGCCGAGGTGCCGTGAGATGGAGAACGAGCAACGTTTTGACGTGGCAGCCAGCGGAGTGTCCGAGGACGAGCTGATGCTCGACCAGTTCCGTTCGTGGCTGAGCGAGTCACGTGCCGAAGCTGCGACGATTGCGTCACCGCATCATCCGAATGCGGGTTTGTATGACCTTGTCGAGTCGTTCACGGCGTTGCGGCAGGAAGTCAAACTGCAGACAAAAAGCGGCCGGTCGCTGCAGGCAGCGACTGGGACGGCGCTCGACTCACTGCAGACGGCGATCGACGAGTTTCATGCCGTTAAGCCGCGCGAGGTGGAGGCCGCCCGAATTGCCAGCCGGCCGCTGCTTGAGTCACTGGCCGATCTGTGTGAGGCGCTGGATCGCGGGCGGACGGTTATTGAGCGGACGCGCGAACAGTTGCTCGCCACGGCCGAACAGACCAGCGAGCTGATCGACGCGGAACTGGCCCGGACGTCGTTCTGGAAGCGACAGGCGTGCCGCTGCTTTGCCGGCTCGATCAAACGCCAGCTCGCCGGACAGGCGCAGGAGGCCTGGCGGCCGCTGCTCGATTCACTCCTTGAAGGTTATCGGCTGATTCAGCAGCGGCTGGACCGGGCCATGCAGTCGCACGGACTGGAACGAATCGCATGTGTCGGCCTGCCAGTGGATGTCAACAGTATGACGGTTGTCGAAGTGGTCGACGTGACCAATCAGCCAGCGGGCGAGGTCGTCGAAGAACTGCGGCCGGGGTTCCGCTGGCAGGGAGAAGTGATTCGATTCGCGGAGGTCAAAGCAGCACGGAACCCGGGCGGGCAACGCCGTTAAGGATTTCCAGAGCCTCGTTCCAGGGCAGAGCCCTGGAACGAAAATCCTTAACGGCGTTGCCGGGCGGGGCAGCAGCAGGGACGTTTTGATCGATGATTTTCGATTGTTCAACGCGCCAGAAGCGGCTGGCCGTCTGTCAATCAACCAATAATCACGGACCAGGATAACACAGGGAAAACACACATGTCCGGTACGGAGACAATGGACACGATCGTCGGGATCGATCTGGGAACCACGAACAGCGTCATCTCAATTGTGGAGAACGGGCATCCGCGGGTGATTGCGGAATCGGGCGAGACGATGCTGCCGTCAGTTGTGGGTGTGGACGCATCGGGCGGCCTGATCGTCGGACACCCCGCGCGGAATCAGCTTATTCTCGCGCCGGAACGGACGGTGAAGTCCATCAAACGCCGCATGGGGCAGGCGGACACCGTGTCGTTGGGCGGGCAGGACTTTACGCCGCAGGAGGTCTCGGCGGTGATCCTCCGCAAGCTGAAGCAGCGGGCCGAGACCGACCTTGGTCGTGCAGTCACGCGAGCTGTGATCACAGTCCCGGCGTTCTTCAACGAGGTTCAGCGCGAAGCGACCCGCGCGGCCGGCGAACTGGCCGGACTTGACGTCGTGCGGATCATTAACGAGCCGACTGCCGCGTCACTCGCCTACAACGCGACACCCGACCTCGCTGAACGGCTGCTCGTGTATGACCTTGGCGGCGGGACGTTTGACGTGTCCGTGGTGCAAATCGAAGCCGGGGTCGTCGAGGTGCTGGCCAGTCACGGCGATACACGGCTCGGTGGCGACGACTTCGATGAACTGTTGCTGCACCATGTGTGTGATGCGTTTCAGGTCGAGCACAAGGTGGACCTGCGGAACACACCGCGGACGCGTTCGCGACTGCTCGCCGTGGTCGAAAACGCGAAGAAGCAGCTCTCGACCGAAGGCGTCGTGCAGATCGAAGAAGAGTTCATTGTCGAGCACAAGGGAGTGCCGCTGCACCTGAACATGGAACTGAAGCGGTTCGACTACGAGGACATGATCCTGCCTCTGCTGGAGAAGACGCTCGTCTGTCTGGATCAGACCCTGGAGGACGCGGACCTGACGGCGGGGGATATTGACCGCGTGGTGCTGGTCGGAGGTTCGACGCGGACGCCGCTGGTGCATCGTCTGCTCAACGATCGGCTGGGCCTGCCACTGCACACGGACGTCGATCCGGACCTCTGTGTGGCCGCGGGCGCCGCGGTACAGGCGGCGTTGATCGCGGGACACGACGTTGATGCCGTGCTGGTCGATATCACGCCGCACACGCTGGGCATCGCCTGCCTGGGTTACGTCAATGGACGTTACGGCAGCAATAAATTCGCACGGCTGATCCGCCGCAACTCACCGTTGCCCGTGTCCGAAACCGACGTGTTCACCACAGCGCATGACGGACAGGATGCCGTGCACATCGAGGTTTACCAGGGCGAAAATGACAACGTTCGGAACAACGACCTGGTGGGAGAATTTGAGCTGGAGGACCTGGTGGAGGCAGAGGCGGGCCACGAGATTCTGGTGCGCTTCGACCTGGATCTCGACGGAATCCTGACCGTCACGGCCTCTGAGCGAACGACCGGCAACGAAAAGCAGTTAACGATCGACAACGCGGTGGAGCGGTTCCGTCAGCGTGGTGGCGCGGCAGCCAGGATACGGCTCGACGAGGCGTTCGCGGCCAGTCGTGAACTGCGTTCCGAAGTGCTGCCGGGCTCGACCGCACTGCCCGTCGCCGCCACGCCCGTAGCGGAACCGATTCCGGAACCGGAGTTATTCCCCGAGTTTCAGGCAACACTCAACCGCGCCCAGGAAGTACTGCGACAGGGCAGTCCGCTGCTGGAGCAGGCGGCAGCTGAGGACGCTGACGAGTTGCGCGCATTGCTGGCGCGTCTGCAGACAGCAGTCGACAACCACGCGGGGGCCGACATGAAAGCGATTCTGACCGAAGCCGAAGACCTGATTTTCTATCTGCAGGATGCCTGAACCCCACCCCATCACCGACACGTCCTCACCGATGCTGCCGCAGTCCTCACCGCCGGCGCCGACTTTATCCAGCGACGATCCGGCGGCGGTTCGGCGGCCGGTTCGCGCCGTCGCGCCGGGCGCCACACTCGAATCCGCTGACGCGAACTCAATGCACTGCCCGACCTGCCGCGCCAGACAGCAGTGGTCGGAGACATGCCGGCGCTGCGGCAGCGACCTGACACTGCTCCGCCGTTTCGCGATCCGGATCGAGTGGTATCGCGAGCAGTGTCTGCTGGCACTGCACACGAACGACGTCGCCACGGCGTGGTCTTACGCCCGTGCTCTGTACGACCTGCGTCCTGATGCGGACGCCACACGTCTGCTGGGCACCTGCCTGATTCTGAACGGCGAATTCGAGCAGGCACAACATCTCATTCCGTCAGCCGAATGAGCGGAATCCGTGAGGACGCGTCACACGAAGCGGACGAACCCTGTAATCACCCGCGCCGGCACACCGCATGACGTATCGCTCCGCTCGTCACAGCAACGTGAAAAACTCACCGGCTCAGAGCGTTGGAACAAGCTGGCTAAACGAGTACTTTGCCGGATCACTGATGCGTTCCGCTCTTTCGCCGTAGTGGGAAAGTCCATGACTTCATTAAAGCAACGTTCGTACGCCGCGCTGTCCGCGCTGGCAGTTTGTTTGGCCGCGCTGCAAACCGTAAGTGATGCGGCGCCGCCGAATATCATCATCATCCTGTCTGACGACATGGGCTATTCCGACATCGGCTGCTTTGGTGGCGAAATCGAGACGCCGACGCTCGACGGTCTGGCTGAAAACGGATTGCGGTTTACACAATTCTATAACACCGGTCGTTGCTGCCCCACGCGAGCGTGTCTGTTGAGTGGTCTGTATCCGCATCAGGCCGGTGTGGGCTGGATGATGACCGACCGCGGGCATGACGGTTACCGCGGAGACCTCAATAAACGCTGTCAGACCATTGCCGAGGTGCTGCGTCCTGCCGGCTACTCGACGTACGGGGTTGGAAAATGGCATGTCACGAAGCAGGTGCAACCGGATGGGTCGAAGCACAACTGGCCTCTGCAGCGAGGCTTCGAGAAGTTCTACGGCACAATTACGGGAGCTGGTAGCTTCTTCGATCCGGGAACTCTGACGCGTGGCAATCAGAACATCTCACCGTTCACCGACTCCGAATACCAACCCGACGAGTTCTATTACACGAACGCGATCAACGATCACGCAGTCCGCTTCATCGACACTCACTTCGAAGAGAACAAGGCTGACAAACCGTTCTTCATGTATGTGGCCCACACGGCCGCTCACTGGCCGATGCATGCGCTGCCTCGCGACATTGCAAAGTACAAGGGCAAGTATGACGAAGGCTACGCTGCGATTCGCGACCGTCGAGCAAAGCGTGTTGTCGACCTGGGTCTCGTCAAGGATGACTGGGGCGTCACTCCGCTGGTTGGGGACTGGGAGAAGTTCGAGCACAAAGAGTGGGAAGCGGCCAACATGGAAGTCTATGCCGCGATGGTCGACAGCATGGACCAGGGGATCGGCCGTATCACCCAGGCCCTGAAACGGAACAGCGAATTTGACAACACGCTGATTTTCTTCCTGCAGGATAACGGCGGCTGCCAGGAAGGAGTCGGTCGCAAGGGTGATTACAAACGCCCGGTCGAGGCATCACTACCGAAGATCGCTGCTGACGCGATTCGACTTGGTGTCATCCCGAAACAGAACCGGGCCGGCGTGCCGACATTGACAGGTCCCGGTATCACACCTGGTCCGGAAGACACTTACATTGCGTATGGCATCAATTGGGCCAACGTCTCGAATACTCCATTCCGCGAATACAAGCACTTTGTGCATGAAGGTGGTGTCAGCACGCCGCTGATCGCGCATTGGCCGGATCGGATCAAGCGGCACGGAGAACTCGAACATCAGCCGGGACATCTGATTGATCTGATGGCCACATGCGTCGATGTTTCGGGGGCAACTTACCCGACGACTGTCGCTGGTGAGGCGATTCAGCCAATGGAAGGTGTGTCGCTGCGACCGGCGTTCACAGGTGAATCACTCGATCGACCGAGTCCAATCTTCTGGGAACACGAAGGAAATCGAGCGATTCGATCCGGGAAATGGAAGCTCGTGGCAAAGGAGAACCGTCCGTGGGAACTCTACAACATGGAACTGGACCGGACCGAAATGCACGACCAGGCCGATAAGGAGCCCGAGCTGGTCGAAAAGCTGTCGAGCGAGTGGGACAGGTGGGCGAAGCGAGCCAACGTACTGCCGTTGGGTGCGTGGCGTGGTCAGAAAAAGACCACACAACTGAATAAAAAACAGCGGAAGTTCGAACTGAAGCCCGGTGCTGACCTGCCACAGGCGAAGGCTCCGTTTCCATTCGAAGGAAAGATCACGTCGGCAGGAATCGTGTTGCGGTGATGTGCGTGTCCCCAATTGGCAACGCCGTTAAGGATTCTCGTTCCAGGGCTCTGCCCTGGAACGCACTGACTGTGAGGCTCCGCCTCACGCCCGTCACTGCGAGGCGGAGCCTCGAAAGCCGCGCGTTCCAGGGCAGAGCCCGGGAACGAGGCTCAGATCGCGTCGGCAGGCATCGTGCTGCGGTGATGTGCCTGGTCCCCATTGGGCGTGCGATCGTCGTGCAGACACTGTCACTCGGTTGCCTGATGCCGAGTTCATTGCGGGTGAATCCAACCGGTGAAGTCAGATCTGGTGATGGGCGTTTTCATCCATGACGTATCCGGAAGTGGAAGTTCCAGCGACTTCTCGACAGTGCGCCACCCACCGCGCAACTTCATCGAGCTCACGCTGCCTTTGCGTGTGATCCAGTCAAGGGCCTGTTTTTCTTCGCAGGCTTGAGCCACCTGCAGTGTCATGCGGACATCCTGCGCGACGTAATCCATAACCTGCTGATGCTGACCCTGCGCCCAAAGCTGAGGCGCCTGCATACCCGACATGCCACCCAGCTTGCCTGGAACACGAAGTGCCTGCGCCGCCTTGCTCAGCGCCACTGGAAAACCGCGGTCGCAAAACACATGGAACATCATGTCCACATGATGCAGGGCCAGGTTCTGGCAGTCCGCAGTGCGTCCGGACTCTTCGGCAAGCACGTCGAAGTCGAAGCCCAGTCCATTCCAGGTCAGCACTGTGTAGCCCTGCGACACAAATTCGACCAGGTGATCTACTAACTGCGAGGCTTCCGTGAGTGACATTTTTGGAGCAGGTGTTTCATCCGCCGACTTCCCATGCCAGATCGTTGGATCCTGCACGTCCTGCGGCAATGCGGCTGCACAGGCGATACCGATCGGGCGGTGTGGTTTCCAGTTGAAGTCCGTTCCCGGGACTTCCTTCGCCGTCTCGATGTCAAATGCAACGTACTTGCGCGGCATTGTGTGGCCTCCTTGATCGCTGTCAGGTTCGTGGACAGCAGCGTGATACTCAGGCGGTCGTCCCGCCTGCTATGGACCATCACCTCTGGATTACGGCGTGGTGATGGACGGCGCTCTCAGATGTTTGACGACGCACGTGACGTGATTGACTGCGAAGTCTATTTCGTCCTCGGTGTTGAACCGACCGATTCCGAATCGCAGGCTCGCTCGTGTCAATGAGTCGCAGCGTCCGATGGCCCGCAACACGTGACTCGGTTCCGGATCGGCAGACGTACAGGCGGACCCGGAACTGACGGCGATGTCCGTGACGCAGTTCATCAACGCGTCGCCATCCACGCCCTCGAAGCTGATATTCAGGTTTCCCGGCAGTCGGCTGGTGGGGTGCCCATTGAGATGCAGTCCGTCGAGCTGGCTCTGCAGTCCGTTCCATAGCCGGTCTCGCAGCGACGCAATGCGATCCGCATCCGCGCGCTGGCAATCAGATGCGATCCGGCAGGCTTCTCCGAAACCGACGATCAGTGGGACTGGCAACGTACCACTTCGGAGCTGGTTTTCGTGTCCGCCTCCATCGAACAGTGGCTCAAGCAGCAGACGCCCGCGACCACGTCGAACAATCAACGCCCCGATGCCTTTCGGTCCATACAGTTTGTGGGCAGTAATGCTCATCAGGTCGCAACCGGAATTCTCGAAATCGACTTCGACACGGCCGAGTCCCTGAACGGCATCGCAGTGCAGTGGAACGTTTCGGTCCCGGCAAATGGCTGCGATTTCCTTTATCGGATTAACGGTCCCGATTTCGTTGTTCGCCAGCATGATCGAAACGAGTGCCGTGTCCCGTTGAATTGCGTCCGCAACCGACTGCGGGTCGACCTGGCCGTATTGATCCACCGGAAGCACTGTGACTTGTGCTCCCGCACGCTTCAGTCGCCCTGCCGGGTCAAGGACGGCACGGTGTTCCGCAGCGTTTGTCATCAGGTGAGTTGACTCTCCGGATCGCAGTCTGGGCGTGATGAGGCCTTTAACTGCCAGGTTGTTCGCTTCGGTCGCTCCGCTTGTAAAGACGACACTGCGTTGCGGAGCGTTAATCGTCGTGGCGATCTGCTCGCGGGCACACTCGACGGCATCACGAGCTTCGTCGCCGAACGGATGACTGATACTCGATGCATTCCCGTACCGTTCTGAAAAGTACGGCAGCATCGCCTGCAGAACACGTGGGTCACAACGCGTGGTTGCGTGGTTGTCGAGATAGACGGGCACCTGGATCATGTTCGTAGTAACCGCATTTATGCGGTTGTTCGAGACGCGATATGACCACGCTGATAACCGGAATCAGAATCGCACATTGCAGGCAGCGCGAAATCCGTTGGATCGGGTGACAACGAACGGCGCATAAAAAACCTCTGCCAGTGTCGAGGGAGCCGTATCTTGTGTGACCCGGTAACCAAGGGGGGAGCCCGCCACCCGGGGCGTGTCTTCCGTCATGACGGCATGACCCGCGGCCGAACAGACCAGGCACCCATATTAATAGTCATTGGGCCAACATTCTGCGGCGTCCGTGTCGAGCACGGCAGAGGTTCGAGGGATCATGCTATCCCCGCCCAAACCGGTGTTCAAGCACGCAATCTCCAGTCAGCCACGATTCCGTACGATCCGAAATAATCGCAACGGAACGATTGCCGAACGCGGCTGGCTCAGGTCGCAGTGCCAGGTCGGTTTGGAGTTGAAGACGCGAGCTACTGCAGAAGTGCTGTCAGAACATCGATGGCCTGATGAGTGCCGTTGCGAAAGTCGATTTGCTCGCCGGGTGATTGTGTACCTGCAAGCGTTGCCTGGAGTCGAAGCAGCAGTTCATCGCGATCCGCGACCTGTTCGAGCTCAGTCAGTCTGACCTGCTGTCGGTCGTAAAGACGCTGCCTGGCGAATGCCAGCAATGGCGTTTGTGTGGCCCGGGCTTCGGACACTGTGTTGTAGCCACCGGCGCCGATAAGGACATCGACACCAGCGTACAGGCCAAAAACCGGCCAGGCTGCCCGCTGTCGATCTTCATCTCCAACTGGACTTGAGAAACACACATGCGCCTGCGTTACGAGTCGCTCGCGCAGCCAGTCGGCAAGCTGATGCATCTGATCGATTTCCTCCGTGCGGCCGCTGCCCATGACGAGCACGATTGGGATGTCGTCCGCAACCCGACCAAGCAGTTCGTGTCGAGCGGCGGATCGGGGCAGCAGTTCATCGGCATCCCGGATGAGCCACGGTTCCGTGCGAACGGCCGCGGGATGCGATTCCAGAGGCCCGCTTTCGCCGGGCAGCAGCAGGCAGTCGTACGACTTAACGAATTCGGAAAGCTGATACGACTCAACGTAATGCGGGTTCAGATCGCGATGCACAAGCGCTTTGGGAACAACCACTGACGGCAGAATGTCGACGAGTTCTCCACCCAGTCCGCGAGGAAAGGTGTCGACGACAAGCAGGTCGAACTCGATCTCGGTCAGGATGGCGCCGATGCGTGCGGCTGTCGCCTCGCGATCAAACTCGGGCGGAATGATGATCAGACGATCGGCCAGGTTCAGCTCATTTGTGACAGGCAAACATCGGGCGAACGGCGAGTTTGTCAGAATCGTACACTGCACTCCTCGCCGCCCGGCAGCGCGGGCCAGCGCGACGCTACGCGTGAGATGGCCGAGTCCGCCGCCCAGTGCGTAGATGAGCCACCTCATCCCGAAGGTCCGTTTCTCTCGACGGGTCAGCTTTCGGACATGTCCGATTCGAAGTCGGCGGCGTCTCCATCGTCCAGCCCGGACGAATCTGCTTCGGTGAAGTCGACGTCATCGCGATGCATTGCATGCTGATAATTCTGATGACCCCAATAGCCGTGACCGTAGTGCCCCCAACCGCCGTAGTGATAACCGCCGTAGAAGTAAGGGTCGTGGTCATGCCAGCGTGAGTGCCGCCCGAAACCGCGTTTGCGGACCTGCTGGTTGCGGCCAAGATCCTTCAGTTCTTTCTTTGCACACGTAATGCAGACAGGTTGCCCGTTGTCATCATCACGCAGGTGATCGTTGCAGACGGGTCGTTCGCACCGTCCGCAGTTGGCGACCGGCCCATACTTACAGGCATGATCGAACAGGAACCCGGACTTTTCGTTGCATCGATGCGGATCCCAGTTTGCTTCCGTCATGTCTGTCTCGCGGGTTCGTGTCCGAGGATGTGGAGTCGTATTGGGTAGCGATCAATAGTCAGCGAAGAGTGTCACTTGGCGTACAACAGCACTGCGGCGGCAAGGCCGGCTCGCACGGGAAGCGACTCGATCTGTTCGAGTCCCAAACAGGCCACGCTCAGGGGAGAGATGTCGTCTTTCGAATACAGCACCGTCTCGTCTTTGGCGTTTCGCAGCGATCGCTTGTCGCCTTTGAGCTTCGACTTGAACAGGCTGTTGTCAGCACTGTCTTCAATTTCGTAGCCATAGTCCCGCTTCTTGATCACGGCCAGAACTTTGTCATCGCCATCTTTCAGTTTCCAGTCGCCGTCGGACTGACCTTTCAACTCGAACAGCTCGACTTTCTGAGACTCGTCGCGAATCTGAAATTCGCCGTCTTTGACGACAACGTATGCAGCGACCGATTCGTCCGGCAGCTTGATTTTGACCTTTTGCTCATCGACGTTGAATCGGGCGATCTCCTGTTCGTCCGGGTCGACCAGCTTGGCACCATCGTCCTTAAACTTGATTTCGTACAGCCGCTCGCCGGAGCCCGTCTTAAAGCCAATGTTTTCACGGTCCAGGTTGAGCTTACCGGCAACTGTCTCAGACGTCGTTTCCACCGGTGCGCTTGAACCACCGGTATTGGAAGCCGTCTCCGTTGCTGGGCTCGCGGGTGTCGCGGAAGCAACGGGAGCTGACGGAACGTCCCGATCGGAGCTGCAGCCGAACGCGGCGCAAAGCGTCAGAAGTCCTGGCAGGCACAATAAACGGAACATCGTTCGATTCTCCCGGGCATCAGTACGTGTCTACGACTGGGCCTTATCGATTTGACGTGACAGATTGAGTACCTGATACAGACTCAGCAACATCTGCGAGAGCAACTGCACGCCGCTTTCGACAGTCCAGCTCACCTTGGATGCCGCCTTCAGTGTCAGGACATTGTCTCGCGTCGACAGATCCTTGAGTTCAACCGTCGGTGGCAGTTGCACAGCTCCACGAGCCTGAGCCCCGAGTTGTCCGGCGGTCGGATATCGCTTTTCTTTCGGCTTGAGCGACACAACGGCCAGCACACCGGACTTCGTTTTGGTTTTGTGCTTCATCTTGCCGCTGGCACTGCGTTTGGTCCGCGACCGGTCCTGGTGCTTCTCAGTCAGGCTGACGGTGAATCGTGTGCCGTCCAGCAACTGGCCACGCAGACTCAACCAGGTGTCCTCGTAGAACTTCACCTTCCACGGACCGGCTTTGCCTTTACGGACAAGCTTGTTGCCGGTGTTCACTTTATCCAGATCAAGCTGCACGTCGATCGGCGCGTCCGGGTCCATGTCGGCGCTGAGCAGTCGCGTCAACTGACCCAGCAACTGATAGCGGCGGTCTTCGAAATCTGTCCGGCCAGCGGCACTGCGGATGATGATCCCCCAGATGATGACTCCAATGCCGGCGATCGCACAGGGGCCGCCGACCACTGGCATCTCCGCACCGACCGCGACGACGAAGCCCATCACCAGCAGCGCCATTCCGCCGAAACTTGCCAGGCACCCTTTGGTCTTTTTCTTTTCCGATGTCTTGTCGAGGTCCTCAAGCTCCGCGAGTGATGACGTCAACTGCTGTGTAGTGAGTTGACCCTGAAAGCGGCGTGACTGGGACAGCTGTTCGACAAACCCGGGCATGGCAGACTTCCGTCGACGAGGTGGTTCGACCGCGATCGGCGACTAACATAGCGACGCGACCTGCGGATCAAAACAATCTTCGAATTTTCTGAGGCTCCGGCCAGCCGTGCGGACAACTGATGACATCGTGAGCCTGTCGTTCGATCGGTTTCCGTCGGCGAAAGGTGCCGCGACTCACATCGACGCGTTCGCCCGTGCACTGGGTCGGGAATTCGGCCGCGTGCGGCTCGTGACAATCCCGCCGCTGGCCGACGAATCGACAGGTGAGCTTCCGGTCTGGCACGCCCCGGGAGTCACGCACTGTCCACTGCCGGCCGACGGACCATCGTTGTTTGAGCGTGTCATTGCTTACCGCGCTCAGTGCTGGAACTGGTGGAAACGTGAATTCGGATCGCTCAATCAGCGGCCGCGCGTCGTCCATGTGCGGTCGATTTTCGAGGGCTACCCGATTGCTCGCAACAAATCCGATTTCTGTGAGCAACTCATCTACGAAGTCAACGGGCTGCCATCGGTCGAGTTGAAGTATCACTACCCGGCCGTGGCCGATGACCGCGAACTGCTGCAGAAACTCCACGAGCAGGAGCGAGTTTGTCTGACGGCGGCGGATCGGATCGTCACCGTCAGTCAGGTCAATTTCCGACATCTTGTCAGTCGCGGAGTCGACGCTGCGAAGATCCGAGTCATACCCAACGGCGTCGACCTGAATCAGTTTCCGTATCAGCAGCCGCAAGCGTCCCGCCACGAGACAGACGAAGAGCCGTCGTCCGTCCGGATGCTCTACGTGGGCACGCTGTCTCCGTGGCAGGGACTGACGCAGGCTGTTGAAGCGCTTGCTCTGTATCGCCGGGACTGGCCGGCCACGCTGACCATCGCAGGCCCCGTGCGGAATCACGAACGCAAGGCGCTCGAAAAACTGGCGTGGAATCTTCGCGTATTCGACGCGATTGAACTGATCGGGCCAGTGTCGAAAGACGAACTGGCCCGGCTGTATCACGCCGCGGACGTCGTTGTCGCACCGCTGACCCGCAACGATCGCAATTGCGATCAGGGCTGTTGTCCGCTCAAGGTGCTGGAGGCGCTGGCTGCTGGCACTCCTCTGATCGCCAGCGACCTGGAAGTTGTTCGCGAGCTTTGCCGGGACGACGAGCACGCACTGCTGGTCCGGCCCGGTTCGGGCAAAGCGATCAAGGATGCCATGCTGCGGCTGCACTCTGACTCGAACCTTGAATCGCGTCTGAGCATCAGCGGGCGGAAGCACGTCGAACAGCATTTCGGCTGGGACAAAGCGCAGCAGGCGCTGATCGAGACTTACACCGAACTCGTCAGCCTGACGTCGACAACGTGAGATTACGATCTGGCCACAATCGTCGCAGGATCCCCGCCAGTCGCTCGGCTTCGATCCCGGAATGAAACTGGCTGAGCACGCTGTTCCGGGCGCGACAACCGATGTCCTGCCGCTCTTCAGCAGGCAAATCAAGAACTTCGCGAATTCCCTCGCTCAGTCGATGCAATTGAGACTTCGGGATGATGAACCCTGTCTCGCCATCTTCGATCGCTTCTGGAATGCCGCCGGCGTCACTCGCAATGACGACCCGCTCGCACGCCATCGCTTCCAGAATCGCGTTGGGTAATCCGTCCCAGACCGAAGGCTGCAGAACGACGTCACACAACCGCAGGTAATTTGCGACCTGAGCGGGTTCGTCCTGATGTCCCGTGACCGTGATGCGGTCGCCGAGTTCCGGATGATCGAGCAGGAAACTGGTAATCGTCGACTGTTCGCGCGGCCTGACATCGCCGATGACAAGCAGCCGAGCCGGTCGGTCGGCTTGGATTTCGGCCAGCGCCTGCAGCAGAAATGGCAGTCCCTTCTTGTGACGCAGTTCGCCACAGAAACCCAGGATCACTTCGTCCGGGTCCAGCCCAAGGTGAACTCGTAGTGAGTCCGTCACTGTTGGAGTTGTCGCGGGACAGAACGTCTCCGCATCAACAACATTCCCCAGAACGACGCCGCCCGAGTCGCGGCCCAGCAGCAGGTCAATCTTTGTCGTGAGATCACGAGAGACTGCACTGACTAGCGTGGCTCGATCAAGCGTCCATGTCAGCCGAGCAAAATCGCCCGGCGGAAAAGTCAGTCGATCGATGTCGTTGCCTCGCGCGCTGACCGTCGACGGCAGACCGACGGTTTCGGCGAACAGCACGGCCATGAATCCGGCCGGATAAACGTAGTGCCCCCACACACCGTCAAACTCATACTCGCCGTGCAGCCATTCCAGCACATTCAGCGAGTGCTGCATCGACATGTCCCAATTGGAATACAGACCGAGCCGATGCAGCGTCACGCCGGAATCGTTCCCGGCCTCGTCGGCGGAGATCGAGACAAGCTCTCCGGGTTGCAGCGTGCGTGTCCAGGCGAGTACATGCACATCAACGCCCAGTCGGCTCAACGCGCTCGCCGTCCGAGTCGCGCTGCGAGCAACTCCACCAAGGTCGGGAGCGAATCGTTCGGAAATCAAGAGCAGGGCAGGTTGTTCATTCAACGGTCTGTTCCGGCATCGGCGGGCGAATCACATGTCGTCCAGGAGTGCGCTATTGTTGTGATGTGAGCGACAGGGTGAGACGGGTGTGTATCAGTTTTTCCCACTGCTCGCCTGGCAAGGATTCTCTGTGTGTTGATGAATGGGCTGCGACACTGGTCACGACGACGAGCGATTCGACGCCTGCGTCCGGTCGTCATCGGCGGATGCGCGCGATCGGGGACATCGCTGCTGTTGTCCGTGCTGTCAGCGCATCCGCAGCTTGTCGCGATTCCGTTTGAGACACAGTTTCTTTGCCCCGGTGCGTACTGGCCACCAGCCGGTGGAATCGCCATGCCCGACGTCGATCGACTGTACGAGCTGCTCGGCGACTTACATCGACCGCGTGACTGTCGAGCGTGGTGCGAAAAAACGCCGCGGAATGTCCTGAACTTCGAGGCCATTCTGAAGACGCTTGGTCGTCGTGCGCGGCTCGTGCATATCGTTCGGGATGGCCGGGACGTCGTCCTGTCCCGGCATCCGAACGAACCGGACGACTTCTGGGTCGCGTCTGACCGGTGGGTCAATGATGTGCAGGCCGGTCTGTCGTGGCGTGAGCATCGGCAGGTGCTGACTGTTCGGTACGAAGATCTCGTCGAGGATCTGCAGAGTACAACTTCGCGGCTCTGCGAATTCCTGTCGCTGGATTATGACGCTCGGCTTTTGGACTATCCGCAGCACGCACAGGTCAGAGAGAGCGACTCATGGTTCGAACCGGCGCGGCCGCTGTCGACAAAGTCGATCGGACGCTGGAGGCTTTCCGAGAACGCGGGCCGCGTGCAGCAACTGCTCGACGAACCCGGTGCGGTCCAACTGTTAGGCGAGTTTGGCTATGACGTCTGAGACTGACACGGGTCAGGCGGCGCCCGCTGATGGTGGACGTGACGCGGGGTTCACGGTGATCACGTACTTTACGCCTGACTTTGCTGGCTTCGTCGATGGCCTCAGCGCCGACTGCGACCGGCTGGGATACCCGCTGCACACGCACGCGTGTCCGCACACGTTCGAGAATCTGATCGCGGCGTTCGACTACAAGATCGAGTTCATCCGTCGGGCAATCACGCAATTCGGCAGAGTCCTGTGGCTGGACGTGGAGTGTCGTATCGACCGTCCGATCCCATCCGATTGGGCCACCCCGCTGATTTCGTGTTACGCGTCGGGTACATCGGCTGGACTTTCTTCCGGAGTGCTGATGCTCGATCCCGATCAATTGTGGCTTGTCGAACTGTGGAGCCATTACTCGCAGAAATATCCGCGTTTCCCCGACGACTTCGTGCTCGACTTCCTGGCGACACGGGTCGATATGCCGTTCCGCACGATTCCCTTCGAGTTCTACAACCGAGAGACAACGTGCGCCATCTCTCGCGGCGAGTGGCTCAATGAACACACGGTGATTCGGCACCCGACCACGAACCGCTGGCCGCAGCCGCTTCAGTATCGCCATGCATTCAACGGACGGCGTCGTGAAAAGCGATCGACGGCCGAACTGTTGGCACGGGCTCGGAAAACGATCTTCTATCGCAACTTCGCGGGAGACTTCGACGTCGTCGATCGAGAAATGAATGCGGGGCAGCACAGTGAGTTCCGTTACGCCGACTGGGTATTTGACACGCAACTTCGCTACTACGCTCCCGAGCGATTCTGGCCGGACATCAAAGCTGATTTCACCACGCGACCGCACAGTTTTCAGGATTCCTGGGAGCAGTTTCACAATCCGCCGGCAAGACGACCCTTCCGCCAGGAGGCGATCGCGAAGATGCGTCTGGACCGCGCGGATGTGAAACGATTCGCGATCAAGACACTTTGAAACGAAGGAAAGTGTGTGTTTTCAAATCTCTCGCAAGTAAGGAACACTAATCGACGCTGATAAACGCTAATGGTGTGCATGAAAAGCAGTTAGCGTTTATCAGCGTCGATCGGTGTTCCCAAAGCACACGCCCCGGCAATAAGGGGTTGATATTGCCTGAAGGGTGGCTGGGGTCGAGCGTAGCGAGCCCCCAGTTGGTCTCTCACTGGAGGCTCGCTACGCTCGACCCCAGCCACCCGGTCGATCTCTTGTGCGGACGCTGTGATTCCGTCGACCACCAGTCGTGACCACTGAACGAGGATTCGTTTCATGCGTATTGAACACGTCGCGTTTAATGTCGAAGACCCACTCTCTATGGCCCGCTGGTATGTCGACCATCTGGGGTTTGAGGTGCGGCGGCGCGTTATGGAAGCACCGTGGGCGCACTTTCTGGTCGACTCTGAAGGTTTGACGATGCTCGAGATCTACGGCAACCCGGACGTTCCGTTGCCGGATTATCGCGGCATGCATCCGGGGATACTTCATCTGGCGCTGCTGTCCGATGACGTTCAGGCCGACATCGATCGGCTGAGTGCGGCTGGTGCGAAGCTCGATGGAGACATTCAGCATACACCAGCGGGAGATACGCTGGCGTTTCTGCGAGATCCCTGGGGGTTCACGTTGCAGCTCGTGAAGCGCGGACAGTCCATGCTGGATTGAACCACGTGCCGCCATTGGCTGGGATATTGGGCTGAGTCCCATCCTGCCACTTTCGTTCAACCGACAATGCGGTATGTGGGGCGTGCCTCGAAGGCTATCGTCTGCAGTTGCTGATCGAAAAAGCGGTGACCAGTCATCGCACTCCACTCCGGCCTGACCGATGGACTCGCGATGTCTCTGGCAGACAACTACCGGCAGCGGACCACGATGCTCTGTGCCATGTATCTCGCTCAGGGGATTCCGTGGGGGTTCATGACCATCGCGCTGATCGCATTTCTGACTCAGCAGGGCGCCGATGCAAAAGAAGCGGGTGACCTGACGGCGATCGTGCTGATTCCCTGGACGTTCAAGCTGATCTGGGGACCGATTATCGACTCGATGACCATCCGGTCGATGGGTCGGCGGCGAGCGTGGATCATTGGCGCGGAACTGATGATGGCCGTTTCGCTGCTCGGACTGCTGCTGATGGGGGACTTTTCCGGCGACGTGAAGCTGCTGGGCTGGATGTTCTTTATCCACAACTGCTTTGCCTCGCTGCAGGACGTGGCCACCGATGCACTGGCTGTTGACGTGTTGCCCGTCAGTGAGCAGGGACGAGTCAACGGACTCATGTGGGGCAGTAAGCTGGTTGGCAAGGCGATTGGAGCAACCGGATTCGCACGCGTGATGGACGCGTGGGGACTTCAGACCGCAGTTGTGCTGCAGTTCGCGATCCTACTGGTGATCATGCTGTTTCCGCTGCTGATGCTGGAACGATCGGGAGAAAAACGCTTCCCCTGGAGTCCTGGTGAAGCGAGTGGCGACGACGGGACGTCGAGCCTGCGCAGTCCCGTGTCTGTGTTCAAGGATTTGATTCGCGCGTTCTCGTTGCCCGCGACCTTCGCATTCTTTGTCTACGGCATCTTCCACGTCGTCGGCTGGGGACTGGTCGAGATTTTCTCCAAGATCGTGTGCATGCAGGAGCTCGGCTGGGAGTATGTGGATTACACGGACGTTGTGGGATGGGCCGTCATTGGGGAGCTTGTGGCGGCTCTGGCGGGTGGCTGGGTGGCGGATCGGTACGGGCGTCGCAAAGTGATCGTGTTTGGATTCGGACTATACGGGCTGCTGGCAATCGCGTTTGGTGTGTGTGCTCATTTGTGGCAGGATGACCGATTCGTGTGGATGTACCTGTTTCTGAATCCTGGTGTCCTGGCGATCGGTTCGGTCGGGTTTCTGTCGATGGGCATGCAGGTCTGCTGGACGCGTTCCTCAGCCACGATGTTCACCATGTTCATGACGATGTCGAATGTCGGGCACGTGATCGGCAACAAGCTGGCAGGTCCCTTGGAGAACTGGAACGTCTCCTACGAGAACTGCTTCGTGATCGCAGGACTGACGATGATCGCACCGCTGCTGCTGTTGCCCATCGTCAAGCCCGAGCGAGTAGCGCTCGCGCGGGAACGCGATGCCGAGTCAACGGCGTGAACGGCCGGCGTGTGGTACGCTGGAAGTGCTGCAACTGGCAGCCGGAACAACTTCGTAGGCCCCGATGCTCGAAGAGACCCTCGCGCGGCCATTACGTATCAAAAGGACTCCCTCATGCGCCAATTGCTGCTCCTGATTCCTGCAGCGTTGATGCTTCAATTTACGGCAAGCGCATTCGCGGAAGACGTCGATCCGGCGGCGGTTGATTTCTTCGAGAAGAAGATTCGGCCAGTGCTTGTTCAGAAGTGCTACGAGTGTCATTCGGCTCAGGCGAAAGCTGACGGAAAACTGAAGGGCGGTCTGATGCTTGACAGCCGCCAGGGCGGAACGGCCGGCGGCGATTCCGGTCCGGCCGTTGTTCCCGGCAAACTTGATGAAAGCCTGCTGATCGAGGCGATTCGTTATGGCGAGGACTCGTACAAGATGCCGCCGGCAGGGAAACTGCCCGACCTGGTCATCGCCGACTTCGAAAAGTGGATCGCAATGGGGGCGGCAGATCCGCGTGACGGGACTTCACTTCCGACAGCTCGCAAGGAGATCGACTGGGAACAGTCGCGAAAGCACTGGTCGTTGCAACGACCTCAAAGGCATGATCCGCCGAACGTCCGCAACGCCGACTCGGCGAAGAACGGAATCGACAGGTTCATCCTCGCCAGAGTCGAAGCTGCTGGTCTGCAGCCGGCTGAGGCCGCAGACCGACGAACTCTGCAGCGGCGCGCGAGTGTCGATCTATGCGGGTTACCTCCGACTCTGGAACAGCAGACGCAGTTTCTGAACGACAACTCGGACGACGCCGTCGCCGCGATGATCGACCGTCTGCTGGACTCGCCGCAGTACGGTGAACGCTGGGCCCGGCACTGGCTCGATGTCGCTCGGTATTCGGAAGACAACACGAACATGGGCCCGTTCAACGGCCCGTATCCGCATGCATGGCGCTATCGCGACTGGGTGGTCAAAGCGTTGAACGAAGACGTGCCCTACAACGACTTCATCGTTCGCCAGCTCGCCACGGACTTTCTCCCGGAGACGGGGCCGGAAGATCACGCGGCTCTTGGTTTTCAGGGACTGGCACCTTCCTACCACAAGGAAGTCGCACTGGCGCAGCTCGTGCTCGAAAACCGCTACGCCGATGAGTGGGAAGACCGCGTGGATGCGATCGGCCGCGGACTGCTGGGCCTGACGCTGGCCTGCGCACGTTGTCACGACCACAAGTACGACGCGGTCACTGTTGAAGACTACTACGCTCTGGCCGGGGTGTTCGCTTCGTGTCGACAGACGACCAGGCCCGTTGTCTCCGATGAAGAAATCGCGAGGACACAGCCGGCACGCGACGAAGCGGCAAAGCTTGAGAAGCAGGTCGCCGATTGGAAGAAACAACTGACGGAGCTTCCCAAGAAGATCGCCGAACTGGAAAAACAACTGAAGGCGCAAGCGGCGAAGTCGAAGTCCGCAGCGGGAATCGGTGCCGAGAAGCTTGATCCCGATAAAGCACAGGCACAGCTTGAGGAGATTCGTAAACAACTCGAGCAGGCGAAGACCGACACGGCAGCCGCGAATGCCGAGATCGCAAAGCTGAAAAAGACACCCGGCTTCGAGATTCCACTGACGAACGCACTGACCGAGGAACAGGTCCGCGTCGAGGAAATCACGAAGGAGAAAATGAAAATCGTTTATTACCCGGACAAACCCCGGGACTTAAACGTTTTCGTAAGAGGCGACGCCGGACGTCTCGGGCCGCTGGTACAACGGCGTTTCCTGCAGGTCTTCTCGGACGGTCAGCCGACAGTTTTCACGAACGGCAGCGGACGTCTGGAACTGGCGCGTGCGATCGTCAGCCCGGAAAATCCGCTCACGGCGCGTGTCCTGGTCAATCGCGTCTGGATGCACCATTTCGGAGTCGGACTTGTCGACACGCCCAGCAACTTTGGAGTCGCCGGATCGAAACCGTCGCATCCGCAGTTGCTCGATGACCTTGCTGTCCGGTTCGTCGAGACTGGCTGGTCGCTGAAATGGCTGCACCGGGAAATCATGCTCTCGGCGACATACCGGCAGTCGTCGCACAGTCGCAACTCGGAAGAGCTCCAGGCGGTCGATCCGGGCAATCGACTGCTGACTCACTTCAATCGCCGTCGGCTCGACGCGGAAGCACTTCGGGATTCCGTACTGGCCGTCAGTGGTCGACTTGACGCGAAAATCGGTGGCCCGTCAGGAGATGCGGATGATGCGAACTTCAAACGCCGAACGATTTACGCAGGCGTGTCGCGGCATAAGTTGAGTGACACGTTGCAGACATTCGATTTCCCGGATCCCGCGATTCACTGTGCTCGGCGAGCCGAGACGACGACGCCACTGCAGCAGATGTTCGTGTTGAATTCGCCGTTCATGAAGCAGGAGGCGGCCGCACTCGCCGGGCGAATTCAGCAGCACGGCGGCAGCGTGCTGGTGGACCGTGTGCACTTCGTTCATCGGCTGCTGTTTGGTCGTGAAGCGAGTGACGCTGAAGTACAGATTGCACGCGAGTTCCTGCCGTCGAAACGGACGCAGACTGTTGATCAGACAGGTAGCAGCGCCGATGGCGAGGCTCCGGAATTCAAGGGCGCCCGCATCAGGTCAGTCGTTAAGGGGCTCGGAGATACGTATTCGGTCGAAATGTGGATCCGAAACACACTCGCGTATAAAGCCCGGCCGGTGACGGGATATTTCTTCTCCCGCGGTCTGGACCAGCCCGCCAATGATCACGGTGACAGCTTCGGAATCACTGGCACGGCATCGCCGACTCCTGGAAGGCTGCTCTTCTACAACGGGCATCCACACCGACAATCCATCACTGGAAAGACAGAACTCGCGGCAAATACCTGGCATCACGTGGCCTTCGTCAGGGTCGCCGACTCGGTCGCGCTGTATCTCAATGGCCAACTGGAGATATCGGGCACGGCCAAGCTCGGGTATCAGCCGGGAGCCGAGCAGATGTTTGTCGGCGGGCGACGCGACAACTTCGCCAACTTCCAGGGCCGGCTGCAAGAAGCCGCGATCTATAACCGACCTCTGACGAGTGACGAGGTTTCTGCCAGTTTTGCGGCATCCGGTCTCCCATCCGGCGAGCACTCTCACGAGAAGTATTCGGCGGCAGTTTCCAAAGCGAAGCCAATCGCCTACTGGCCGTTGAGAATCGATGCCGCGTCGTCAACACGCGCGACAGACATTTCCGGGAACGACCATCACGGCGAGTATGAACAACCCGTCGAAAGCGGCATTCAGGTGACTCTGTGGCAGCGATACGCTCATGCCCTGCTGAGCAGTAACGAGTTTCTGTACGTCGACTGAAACCGAAAGCGATTTTCGTAGGCTCTGTTTGAAAACTCGAATCCGCTCGTAGGATGGGCACTCTTGCCCGTCCATTTCTCGATGAATCGCGATGTGGGGACGGGCAAGAGTGCCCATCCTACGGATTTTCAAACAGAGCCTGGCATGGGTCTCCGACCCGTGATCAGCCGCAGCCACGGGCCGGGACCCAATGTTGCCGGGACCTCAGTGGCTCGCTCGCCCGAGACAAATCGATTGTTACGCAATGATCGTTTCGCGCCGTAACGATCGTTACGGGCAAACTCCGCAATGCGGCACCGATGACTCGCGGGACGATTGCGTACGTACACGATAGCATTCCAGCCGGGGTGGTCAGGTGCGACTGGCCTGTCGATCCGCATGCTGTCGTTGTGCGGCTTTGAATCGACTTCAAAGTGTCCGACTGCCGTTTCATTGTGGGACCGATGGGATCGACGATGTCAGAGTCTCAATCCGTGGCTCAGTTCATTGAGCGCTGGGCTGCGTCCGGGGCTGCTGAGCGGGCGAATTATCAGCTTTTCCTGTCGGAGCTTTGTGAGCTGATCGGGGCACAGCATCCCGAACCGACGAAGCCGGACATCTCGGAAAACGCCTACGTCTTTGAGCGGGATGTCACATTCCAGAATCCGGACGGGACGACCAGTTCCGGACGGATCGACCTCTACAAACGCGGCTGCTTTGTGCTGGAAGCGAAACAGGGCAGCGAGCAGGCGGAGGCAGCGAATGAACTGCGACTTTCGGACGCACCGAAGAAGAAGCACAAACGCGGGACCGCCACACGGGGGACGAAGAGCTGGGATGATGCGATGGTCAAAGCCCGCGGTCAGGCAGAGCAGTACGCCAAAGCTCTACCCACGGACGAAGGCTGGCCACCGTTTCTGATCGTGGTCGACGTGGGGCATTCCATCGAGCTGTTCTCGGACTTCACCCGGTCGGGCAAAACGTATCTGCACTTTCCCGATCCCGGCAGCTACCGCATCCGGCTGGACCAGCTTGCCAATGACGATCAGCGCGAGAAACTCCGCGCCGTGTGGGCAGACCCGTTGTCGCTCGACCCGAGCCGGCGTTCCGCCAAAGTCACGCGCGAGCTGGCGGACCGACTGGCACGGCTGGCGAAGTCACTGGAAGCGTCCGGCGATGAGGCGTCCCGCGTCTCTCAGTTTCTGATGCGGTGCCTGTTTACGATGTTTGCCGAAGATGTTGACCTGATCCCCGCCGCCAGCTTCACGGAACTACTGGAAAGTCTGCGGGGCGACACGGGCAACTTCCCGGAGATGGTGCGTTCGCTGTGGGAGTCGATGGACACGGGCGGGTTCTCGCCGATCCTGCGGGCGAAGCTGCGCCGGTTCAACGGCGGCCTGTTTGAGGATTGCGAAGCGTTGCCGCTGAATGACGATCAACTCGAACTGCTGATCGAAGCGGGCAAGGCGAACTGGCGGGAAGTGGAGCCGGCCATCTTCGGCACGTTGCTGGAACGGGCACTCGACCCGATCGAACGCCACAAGCTGGGCGCCCACTACACGCCGCGCGCCTACGTCGAGCGTCTGGTCATGCCAACGATCATTGACCCGTTGCGGGACGAGTGGGACGCGGTGCGGACCGCTGCGGTCACACTGGCGACCCGGGGCACACCGCACGCATCAGTGACACTGGCGATTGCAACTGCAATCATGCGGTCGGTTTGTCACGATGAAGGTCGCAGTTCCACTCAACCGAATTCTCGAGTATGGACACGATTTCGACTGAGAAACGAAGTCAAGTTATGGCGCGAGTTCGGAGCACGAACACTTCGCCCGAAAAACGCCTTAGATCGATGCTTCACAGGGTGGACTGTCGATTCAGACTACACCGAAAGGAACTGACTGATGACACAGTACGTAGTGGTTTCCTGGGACCCTTCGGAGCGGCAAGTGTTTTACGACGTGGTTCCAGCAGTCTCAGAAGTCGAGGCCAGCAATCGAATTGAATCTTTACGGGGGTACTATGCGGAAGTAGTTAATATCCAGAGTGTTTCGGACTTTGGTGCACTGGCAAAGTCGCTGCAAAGATCGACGGTCGCTGGAAGTGAGGCCGTGCTTAAAGATTTAGAACATGGGATGTGCAACATCTAGGCAATGCGGTTCGCAGGCATCACAAACGATGAGGCAAGTGTGTCATTCGGTAAAGTGGTTTTTCGAGTTGGCGGGCTGTACTCGAACATCGAGATACAGAATGCACTTGAAGTTGGCAATGCCGGTGGAGTACGTGTTCGACTTGATGACAGCAAGTCGGTGAGGCGAGTAGTTCTCACGACAACAAGCCACGCGTCGCGACTTCTTTCGGAAAACCCATATCGCGACCGGATTGAGGGCGACACTCTTACGTACACCGGGGCAGGCAGAGAGGGGAACCAAACTCTGGCGGGCGTCAATCAACGCCTGCCACAACAGATCAGCTTCGACTTCCCAATCTACGGATTCGAGATGATCGGCAGTCGTCGCGATCGCACACTTGGGTCGAAGCGTTGGCGATTCTTGGGGCTACTCGAATATATCCGGCACTATTCTGATCAGCAGATCGACGTTTCAAAATCTCTTCGACAGGTCTGGCTGTTTGAACTCCGGATTCTTGATCAACCAGTAGAAGTGTTTCCCGAACACGACTTTCATGTTTCGCAGATTGCACTCGACGAGAGTCGGGAAACCAATCTGACAATCGAAAGTGATCGCGAGGTCTCTGCGGGCGATTCTGATGTCGGACGTTTCACGGTAACGGAGCTTGAGTGCGCACGCCGACAATTTCTTGAGCTGACTCCAGAGGGATTCGAGCACTTCCTTTGCAGGATTCTGACGGCATCGGGTTTCGAGAATGTCGCGGTAACACGCTACAGCCAGGATGGCGGCATTGATGTAAATGCGGCTGCCGGGAAGCTCATGTGGCCAATTGCAGGACTACGCGTCCAACTCCAGGCTAAGCGATGGCTACATACTGTTGGACGAAAAGATGTTGCTGAATTGCGCGGCAGCCTCCAGCCGTTTGCTCAAGGTGCAGTTGTCACGACAAGCCACTTTTCGAGAGCTGCGGTTCACGAAGCAGACGAAAGCGGCAAGAAGCCAATCATGCTTGTAGACGGAATGGAACTGGCGAATATCGCGTTGTCGGTGGGCTGTGTGAGTTAAACAAGCGACGGAGGGCAACTGACGACGCTATCGCCGTTCGGGTGTATGCATTGGCCGTCAAGAGAGTCCTGTCGCTGAGACAATTGGCCAGCAAGGACGATTGGTGATCGCAAAGGCGAATCGCCGCGAAGACTACTCTCGACCACTTTACGTCGGCAAAGCTGTTCCGTCAGGGGCGAGAAAAGGCGGATATGATGTTGATGCCTCACCCGGTAACGTCCTCTATCGTCGCCTGATGCAGCATTCGGAATCCATTTCCCAAGCTGAAAACCTTGATCTATCCGACTTTGCCTGCCGATGGCTGGTCGTCGATGACATTTGGATTCCGCTTGGAGAGTCGCTGCTGATTAACAGATTATCGCCAGTCTGGAATCAAGCGTTGGATGGCTTCGGAAACCATGATCCCGGCAAAGGTCGTTATGGCGGACAGCGGCCACCATGGGATGTTCTTCATCCCGGACGAGTTTGGGCTACCCGATTCAAAGATAATGCGAAGTCGCCTGAAGAAATCATCGCCCGTGTCAGAAAGCATCTTGGGGTCGGATGAACGGTCGCTGGCCGGTCACGCTGACCGACGACGATCAACCGGCAGAGATGGCCAAAGCCACGAAGAAAGCGGCGAAAGTGAAGAAGCTGCCGCTACCCGCCAGCCTCCCCGAACAGGTGGTGGCCATTCGCCAGCAACTGGCCACCAGCCGCGACCCGCTCACAGCCGCCAGCATGGCCCAACGCTTCTCCCGAGCCAAAGCCGACCGCATCGAAGAACTTCTGGACTCGCTCGTGATCCTGGGATCCGCCCGCGAAGTCGAGCCCGGGAACTACGTCTCCGCCTGATGGTCCGAGTGATGGCAGCGGAAAGCGAGAAAAGGGGACGAGGCTCAGTTTCGTAGAGGTGAGAAAACGGATGGATGGCGAACGCAGGCCGAAGCAAGCACCTGCGAGGATTCACCGTCGGGCAACCCGAATCTGGATCTGTTGAACAGGGACTTGAAGTCAGGCCGAACACGCGATCTGAACTCAACGTCCGCACCGGCGGCGACAGCCTTCAGTCGTACTGTGAGCGTCGGTGCGGATGAATCCGTGACGGAAAGTCCGGCGGCTGGTCGCAGTTGAGGACCGATGCTTCCAGACAGTCGGGACGGACCAGACGTGCCAGGTGGACGTGCGGGTTATCGCGGCCACGAATCGTCCGCTCCGCGACATGGTCGAACAGGGCATCAGTCCCACATGGCTACGGAACAGGCTCAAACACTTCGGAGTGTGAACGTGATACCATACCGTCGTCTAAAGCACGTGCGGGAAATACCATGTGCCGCTCGTCGTATGGGCTGCTGTCTTCGGACGTCGCGGGAATCAGAATCATGAATGACTCACCGAATTCATTTTCACGCCGTGAAATGCTGCGACGCGTGGGTGGTGGCTTCGGCATGCTGGGGCTTTCCGGCCTTTTGCAGCAGTCGGCTTCCGGCGCGACCGGTCTGCCGCATTTCGCGCCGCGAGCCAAACGGGCGATCTTCCTCTTTATGAGTGGAGGACCATCCCAGGTCGACACGTTCGATCCAAAGCCACTGCTGAAGAAGCTGGAAGGTCAGAAGCCACCGGGAGCCGATATTCGCACCGCTTCACCGACGGCCGGCCTGATGCCGTCACCCGTTCGCTTCATTCCGTCGGGTCAGTCCGGGATACCCGTCTCAGAGCATCTGCCGCGAACCGCCCGACATATCGATGACATGGCGGTCGTTCGGTCGATGCACACGGACTTTCCGAATCATGCACCCGCGCTGTGCATGATGAACCTGGGCGTACTGACTCCGACTCGACCAAGCCTTGGGTCGTGGACCTCATACGGGCTGGGAACTGAAAACCAGGATCTGCCGGGCTATATCGCGCTGTGTCCAGGCAAACCAGTCGTCGGCCCGAAACTTTGGGGTGCGGCGTTCCTTCCGGGCCAGCACCAGGCCACGCACATCAATCACTCGGATCTGACGCCCGCAAAAATGATTCCGCATCTGAAGAACGAGTTCCTCGCGCGGGACGAGCAGCGGGCGCAGCTCGATCTGATCAAGCGGATCAATCAGTTGCATCGAGCGTCGCGGCCCGGTGACGACTCGCTGGAAACGCGCATCCGGTCGATGGAGCTGGCGTTTCGCATGCAGTACGAGGCACTCGATACGTTCGACATTTCTCAGGAGACCGAGGCGACTCAGGCTGCCTACGGCACGAGTCAGTTTTCGAAGGCATGCCTGCTCTCGCGACGACTCAGTGAGAAGGGCGTGCGGTTTGTCCAGGTCTTTTACGGAAACCGTCAGCCCTGGGACACGCATAGCAAACACAACGCCGGCAACGAACGTCTGTGCAAAGATATCGACCGACCGGTGGCTCAATTACTGACGGACCTGAAGCAACGCGGCCTGCTGGATGAGACACTTGTCATCTGGGGCGGCGAATTCGGGCGCACGCCGACGTCACAAAGTGGCGACGGACGGGACCACAATCCGAACGGCTTCTGCATGTGGCTGGCCGGAGGCGGCATCAAAGGCGGCACCATCCATGGCGCATCCGACGACTTCGGCTTTACGGCCGTCGAGGACAAAGTCCACGTCCACGATCTGCACGCCACGATCCTGCACCTCTTCGGCCTGGATCACGAGCGACTGACGTACCCGTACAGCGGACGCGACTTCCGCCTGACGGATGTTGAAGGCCACGTCGTGAAAAACATTCTGGCCTGAGAGAGACACAACAGGCCGGAACAGGCAACTCGCAGTTCCGGCGCTCGATGTGTCAGAAACACGCCCAGATCGCCGGAACTGCGCTGCGCTTGTTCCGGCCTACGACGCGCACGTCGCTCACTTCTTGATGCACATCACCCAGATCGGGCCCTCACCACAGTCATATGTGGTGATCCGATCGAGAGCACCGGTCTTCTGATTGATTCGGTACGCGGCCAAGTTGTGTGAACGCTGTCCCGCTGCGTAGACGAATTGGCCCAGAACATCGATCGTGAACGATCTGGGAAAATTGACGGTCGGGTAATGACCGATCAGCGTCATGCGGCCGGTCTTCGGATCGATTGAGAATCCCGCCAAAGTGTCTTTGGCCTGCTTCGGATCGTCGTACTTGTTGACGTCGCGGTTCGACACATAAGCGAAGCGGCCATTCGGTGTGATGTTGATGTCGGCGGCGGCACTGTTTCCCTTGAAGTCGGGCGGCAACGCCGACAGCGTCTGGACCAGCTTGAGGCGACCGGTCTTCGGGTCGAACTCCCACGCCGAGATGCCTCCGCCGCGTTCATTCGACGTGTAGGCCATGTTCAGTGTCGGATGGTGGGCGTAGTGCCTGGGCTGATGATAGCTGTGATCCTCGTCCGGCCCCGAAACACTCGGTGGATCGAGTGGATTCAGCTTGCCGGATTTTACGTCCAGCCCAAACTGAAAGACCTTGTTCGGGCTGGTGTGCGGGACGTACACAAATTTTCCCGATGGGTCGATTTCAATGCAGTGAGCCGTTGCGGCCGTCTTCTGCAGGTACGTCATCTCGCTCGTGCAGATGCCGTCTTTGATTCGATACGCAGTGACTTCGCCAGGTCCGTAATGAGCGGCCAGCAGCACGGTGCCCGTCTTGTCGGCGCGGATGTACGGGGCTCGGGCATTAATCGTGCCCGTGCCAATGACGGTCAGTGATCCGTCCTTCGCTCGCTTGAGCGTAGCCACCTCGGCCACTTGAGCATTCTTGTCGTCGCGCCGAGTCATGGCCGCGTAAATCAGTGACCCGTCGGGAGATTGAGACATCGGACCGGCATTGCCCGCCAGGTCGACACTGCTTTGTTTCGTCAACTTTCCAGATTCGGCATCGAGAGCGTAAACGTCGATGCGTTTCTCAGTCGCCGAAGCCAGATACAACACTTGCTCAGCAGAAGCAGCGTTCGTTGCGGATGAGGATGTCGTCAGGCCCATTGTCATGATTGTCAGATACACCAAGATGAATCGAATACGTCGCTGCATGGTTTGATCGCCCCTGTGGATACATGTTGCTGAACGAGGACAGACCCGGCGTCTGCCTGTGTTTGTGGATGACTCCAACGTCTGGCTGGTGAGACTACCAAATGTGCCACACGGGAGCATACGCTGGGGAATTGCGGTGTACCTCTTCGTACACCTCGTTCTCAGTTTCCTGTCAGCGTGCACGCGTCCTGTAGGTCGGAACCAGTCCCGCGCAGTTCCGGCAGGGGCGCTGGATCGCTGCCGGAACTGCGCGGAGCTTGTTCCGGCCTACGTTTGGCAACGCGCGTTTGTTTCTGACCGATTGCCAGCCGCCTGCCTGTGAACAGTCATCCCATTCGACATGTCATCTGTTTGCTGCCCGGCGTGTTCTGCCTGCTGGCTTTGCGGGAAATTCTTGCGCTGGACGGAGACGGGTCGTCGTTGCGAATCGTCGCGGAGGTTGTGCTGGGTGCGGGAGTTCTGCTGAGTGTCTTCGCAGCCGTTTATC
The DNA here is from genome assembly GCA_963579025.1 of Planctomycetota bacterium. GTDB lineage: Bacteria > Planctomycetota > Planctomycetia > Planctomycetales > Planctomycetaceae > CAUZFZ01. The sequence goes on from CAUZFZ010000014.1 coordinate 88,209, forward strand.
CGGACCGCACGTGGAAGCCTGTCGTCGAAGCCGCTCAACGGTTGCTCTCGACATCACCACCGTCCTGTGTTGCCGATCGCTCGTCGAAGATTACGGGAGTGGTCCTGATTGCCGTGGCCGGAGTGTGGCTGGTGATGAACTGGTCGGACTTTGAGCGACTGAATCAGAGTGTTTCGGGCGGAGACGACGAAGCCGCTTACCTGCAGGTTGCCGGAGAGATTGCCGATTCAGGCGGGACCGGTGCGTTGATCGGTGATCTGTACGGCGGCGAATTCTCCGAGGCCAATCGCAACCCGCTGTATTTGTGGCTGTTGTCCTGGCGTCCAGAGTTTACCGCTGGAAAGCGGTTGTCGTTCGCGATTGCGTTCGTCGCATTTCTGGTGATCGTTGGCCAGACGCTGCAGACCGATGGTGTTCTGTCCGCCGGATGCGTCGCCGTGCTGCTGGCGACCAACGGGGCATTCTGCCGGCTGGCTGCGACGGTGGGCTGTGAGCCGGTGCTGGTCCTGTTGCTCGGCCTGCTCTGGTGGCAGGCGACATGGATAAAAAACTGCACGAGTGCTGACGCCACGCCGATGAAACCGTTCCTTCTGGCTGGTCACGCGGCAGTGACGGGGTTGCTTCTGGCGCTGCTGTGGCTGTCGAAAGGGACGGGACTGGTTGTGACGGCAGCGTTCGGAGCGTGGATCGTTCTGCTGCTGCCGTACTCGGTGGGCTCGACATCATCGACGGCACCTGCCGCGCCGGATTCGATTACGGCGGCGTGGGCGAATCGCGCTCGGGTCGCTCGTAATCTGAAGCTTGTGTGCCTGTTGACACTCGTCTGGATCGCGGTGGCATCACCTTTGATCGTCCGCAACATCCGCATGTATGGGGAGCCTTTCTACAACGTCAACTCATGGCTGATGTTCGTCGACACCTACAGTGATCCGGTCGCGCTTTCCCAGCAACAGACGGTCGGCGAGACGGCGTCTGAATACCTCGCAAGTCACTCAGTCAGCGATCTCGTGCGTCGCGAGGCGATGGGGCTTGTCTGGGAGTCGTTCATCACGATTCGCATGCTGGGACCGGCTCATTTAGAGGAAGGTCGCGTCCTGCCCGGAGTGCTGCTGTCGATTCTGATCGGTATCGGTTTTCTTCTCTCGGGCCGAAACGAGCGCTGGCTGATCGCTCTTTTGCTCCTACTGAGCCTGCCACTGTTTGCGTGGTACGTTCCCGTTGCGGCCGGCGAGCGGTTTCCTGTGCCGCTGCTCGCGCCGCTGCTGATCATGGGAACGCGAGGCCTGGTGCATGTTTCGAGCGTCGTGGGCCGACGCCTGAGTATCCCGCCGACTGTTGTCACGGTTGGAGTCCTTCTGATCTGGCTGCTGGCCAGGTTCCAACTTTGATGACACCAGTCATGCCCGAGATTGCCGAGCCAGCCGCAGCAGGAGTTCTTCAACGTGTTGGACTCCGGCTGTGATGCCGTAGGCCTGACTGACGTGTGCCAACGCAGCCGGTGCGATCGACCGGGAGACCGACGGGTTGCTCATGATGTCGACGATGCCTTTGGCCAGCCCCTCGACGTCGTTGGGCTGGACCAGACGGCCAAAGCGATCCTGCAGGATGTCGCGTGGGCCACTCTTGCAGTCTGTGGCCAGTACCGGGACTTCGCAGCACATGGCCTCGACAACGACATTCGGCATTCCCTCGTACCTGGAGGACAGGCAGAACAGATCCGCCGAGCGGATCAAGGGCAGCGGGTTCGGTAGATGCCCGGCCAGGATGACGTGATCCGCCAACTGAGACTGCTCGATGAGAGTCCGCAACGATTGCTCCTGCTCACCCCCGCCAGCGATGACCAGTTCCACCTGCGGTAATCCTCGTTCGACCACGATTTGACGGACTGCCTGGATCAGCAGATCGTACCCTTTGGCCTCGTGTAGCCTTCCGGCCGCGACGATCCGAAATCGTCCTGGTCGGCGGGCCAGTTCCGCGGACAGTGGTTCGCGCGCTTGAAGCTGAATCCGCTCGACATCGAACGAGTTCCAGACGGTCTCGACCTGCCCGGGGGCGAGTCCGTAATAGTCGATGGCCGCTCGTCGCACGCCCTCCGAAACGGCGACGACGGCATCCGCCCGCTGATAGGCCTTTCGCAACATGCGGCGTTTGAGCCACCGCAGACGCTCTGGATTCGTTTCGAAGTCGCGGAGTGGATCACTGACAATCACCGACGCCCGCGGAACATGAAACTTCCGAGTCGCGGCACCGGTGATCAGCGTCATGTGGTAGGTGCGGTCGTAGACCACATCGATCCGCTGCTCACTAAGGACTTTGACAAGGTCATCGACTCGCTGCCGAGCCGCGAACGCTGACTGCAGGATATTTCGGGCTGAGCCGGGCCGGTGCGCGATGTGCGCTGTCACGTCATCCGGAACATCACTCAGTAGTTCGCCGTGTGGAGAAATCAGAAACAACTGGGGATCGAACCGCGAACGGTCCAGGCGTTCGAGCAGATTCAGCAACTGGCGCTGACTGCCGCCGGCGTTCATTTCGCAGATGGCGAACAGGACGCGGTGCTTTTTCAGAATTCTGCTCCCGGATAGTACGCCTGAAGAACCCTACTCGTAACGTGATCAACCAATCATACACGATGCCGCCGCCGCCGCTGACCAGGCAGACGCGAGCGGCGTGCCAGTCTCGACAGCCTGCGGGACCAGTGATATGAGTGCCCGGACGCAGGCGACGGCGGATAACGCCTGTTGCTTACATCGTATCTGAACGGCGATCCGTGAATTGGTCTACGATGATTCTCAAACCCCCCACACTGCTCTCTTCACGCTGTGAGCTGGCATGAGCGATCCAGATTCGCCGGACGAGACCGGTCCCGGCCTGGTCAGCCAGATTCGCCGCGTCCTCGAACGGCTGGAAGTCGATCGTGCCGTTGCGTATGCGCTGTCGCTCCGCGTGTGGCAGCTTGTGGGCGGCACGGTCAGTGTGCTGCTGATGTCGGTGTACTTCAGCCAGGAGACGCAGGGCTATTACTACACGCTGAACAGCCTGATGACGCTGCAGTGCTTCTTCGATCTCGGTCTGGGCGTCGTCATCATCAACATCGCCAGTCACGAGTGGATGCATTTGCGTCTCGACGATACCGGTTGTGTCGAGGGAGACGCGGCGGCGCTGTCGCGTCTGGTAAGTCTGGGCCGGCTGCTGTTTCGCTGGTACGCCATCGCCAGCGTGCTGTTCATGGTGGGAGTCGGGATAGGTGGCGCGTACTTTCTGGCACAAAGGCCGCAGGTGCAGATCGAATGGCAGCAGCCATGGTGGCTGCTCGTCATCCTTACGGGTCTGCTGCTGTGGACAATGCCGTTTACCGCGCTGCTGGAGGGTTGCAGTCAGGTCGTGGCCGTCAATCGATTTCGACTGCTGCAGGCGGTTGCCGCGAACCTCGCCATCTGGGCGGCGATGGTGCTCGACACCGGACTGTGGGTTGCGGTCGCGGGAACGGCCATGCGTCTGATCATTGCGATTGGTTTCCTCGTCCGGAGGGCAGACACCTTCTTTCACTCATTTTCGAAGAGCCCGTCCGGTCCGCGAATCGAATGGCGGGATGAAATCTGGCCCATGCAGTGGCGACTCGGGCTGTCGTCTGTTGCCGGGTACTTTGCGTACTCGCTGTTGACGCCCGTCCTGTTTCACTTTCACGGACCGACGCTGGCCGGACAGATGGGAATGACATGGACGCTACTGATGGTCGTGCACTCATCCGCTCTGGCCTGGCTGCAGACGCGAGTTTCGCGGTTCGGGATCCTTGCCGCGGCCCGGAACTGGGACGAGCTCGACCGCCTGTTCCGGCGTGTGACACTCATCGCACTGGCCGTCATGACGCTGGGCGGACTGGGATTATGCGGGCTGGTTTACGGAATGGGGGAATTCGCCTTCCGCCTGGCTGACCGGCTGCTGCCGCCGCTGCCGACGCTCATTTTTGTCCTGGCCCTGGTAGCCCAGTTTGTCGTTCACGCTCAGGCAATTTATGTGCATGCACACAAACAGGATCCGCTGGCAGCCGTGCAGATTTGTGGCAACGCGGGGATAGGACTGGCCGTCTGGTGGCTGGGCCGCGGTCATGGAGCCGTCGGAGCGGCAACCGGCTACCTCGCCGTCGTCATCGTCTTTATTCTCCCCACTGCCACAATCATCTGGGCTCGGCGGCGTCGGGAATGGCATGCGTAGCCCGCGACGAGTCGATTTCCGGGTGGATTCTTCGGACGGATCGCGTTTGACATACTCCCCGTTCGCGGAGATAAACAGAGTGAGGCCGCAGCACGGCGCCGCTCGATTCGGTGACCGTCTGCTGCTCCACCTTTGATTTTCGGTTTCAAGCGCCCACGCGGAGCAGGAACATGTTGCGATTCGCTCTGTTGACTCTGGTTCTGACGAGCTTCTCGCTCTGTTCCACCGCAGCCCGTGCCGTGCCACCACCCACTGGCGTTCCCGCCTACGACGCGGCTGTGTCAAAAGCCGTCGCCTTTCTCAAAGAGGACATCGGAAAAGAAAACGCTGGGGCGAATGGTGAGACCTCGCTGGCAGCGTACGTACTCGTGAAGGCCGGAGAATCTCCCAGTTTCCCCGCGGTCGCCAAGGTCGTGGCGGAAGTACGTGCCCGGATCAAGGCTGGGAAATACACGCCACCAGACAAAGAACATCACGCCTACATTGCCGGCGTCGATGCCATGCTGCTGGCCGACACTGGCGGTGAAGAGTATCGCCCCGAGTTGCAGGCGATTGCGGATTACCTGGTCTCCGTCCAGAAGTCAGACGGTTCGTGGGATTATCCAGGCGCTGCTGGCGACGTCGGAGATACCAGTATGGCCCAGTACGCAATTCTGGGGCTATGGGCGGCAGATCGAGTCGGAGCCAGCGTCCCGCTGACCGCGTGGGACCGGTCCGCAGCCTGGCATCTGAAGACGCAATTCCCCGATGGCGGCTTTGCTTATCACCCCGGCATTAACACCGGCAGTAACACCGGAGACGGGCAGCCTCAGTTGAACATGAGCGCCGGTGCTGCCGGGACGCTCGCGGTCATCAAGCTTCATCTCTATCCGAATTCCGCCAATCCGAAAGCAAAGGCGAAAAGAGGTCCGGCAAAAAAATTCGGTGTTCTGGAAGCCCGAGTCGAAGCTCCTCCACCCGACGCAGAACAGCCCAAAGTGCAGCCCGTCGGGCGCGCCAGCACACCATTGGGAGCCATCGATCGATCGATCAGTCGTGCGATGGGCTGGGTTCAGACTCGTTTTCAACCGGTCCCAAGCGGGTTGTATTGCCGCTACTACTACAACTACGCGATGGAACGCAGTTGCGCGCTGAACAAGATCGAAAAGCTTGGCAACATCGATTGGTTCCGTACGTGTGGTGACCAGATTCTGAAGGAGCAGGATGCCAACGGATACTGGACTGGCGACCATGGCAAGCTCGTCGGCACGTCGTTAGCCATTCTGTTTTTCATTCGGTCAACGAAGCAGACCGTCGTCGCGCAGTTTGGTGCCGGGTTGCTGCACGGGGGGCGAGGACTTGACCTCGATAAATCGGAGCTCGGAAGTGATGGCAAGGTCAAAGAGAAACGTAAGGTCTCAGGCCCGCTCGACCAGTTGTTGACCGACCTGGGGAATCAGGATCCGGAGGCACTGTTCGCGGCCCAGGAGGCAATCGTTGAAAAAATTCAGCTCGGCAGCCGCGAGGAGTTGCTCGGCCAGATTGACCGCATTCGCAAACTGATCACAAACGATAATCCGGAAATCCGACGCACGGCTGTGTGGGCACTGGGACGCAGTGGAGACCTGCGGGATGCCTACCTGTTGATCAATGCCCTCGAAGACACGCATGTCGATGTCCTCGTCGAATCCTACAACGCATTAAGCTATCTCAGCCGTAAGATCAGCGGCGTTGGAATTCCGTCAGACCCACTCGCCGACCTGCCCGAGGGAGCATCGCAGGCTCAGATTGATGCCACGGTGGACCGTTGGCGGCGTGAGGCCCTGAAACGCTGGAGCGCCTGGTACTTCCGAGTGCGACCGTACGAGGAACGTAACGACCTGTTCGAGCTGCGATTTGGAGCAGCCATCGGAAACCGCGCCCCAGGAGCCGCACGAAAATAAGGCCGGCGTACCGTCCTCAACCACAACCGACCAGCCCGATCGCCCGAGTCGTAATCGTCACCTTGCGGTACGTGGCTGGGTTGGCTCGATCGCCGCATCTCAGACGCGTCGTATCACTGCCCCTGATGTCGTTCCAGATGAGCAATAATCTCATCAGCGGCGAGTGAATGGCCGTGCTGATTAAAGTGCGTGTCATCCCGGAAGTAGAAGAGCTTCTCTCCTGCCTTCTGCTGCATGACCGGATACAGGTCGACAAGATCGAATTGATTGGAACCGGCGAGCTTTTTGACCAGCTCCATAAAGTGGATTCCATCCAGTTCCGGAAACCCTTCAAAGTGCTGTCCGTGAACCCGGGGAGCTGATGGTGTCAGCAGCACGAGAACTCTGGCATTCAATGTCGTGGCAAGTTCTCGTATGTCTTTGAACGCTGCCTCGATTCGTCCTCGATTCGGATGGTTCAGAACATAGTCGGCTGACTGCTGTGTGTGAGTAATAAACGGAGGGTAGAACAACTTAGGCCCCAGGCGGTCCGACTCATAAAGCGCTCCCCGCAGATGGACGCCGTCTGCCACTCGGTGCGAGTCGGAACTCATGACATACAACTCGCCGGTCACAACGCGATTCAGTATGGAATTGTCACGGATCGTCTCAAGCACGTTGACCGCAACCCCGGGAATCGTTCCATCAAGTATCGACGACATTGCCACGGGAGCCTCCGGGTCGACCGAGTCTTCCAGGTCGTTGCCTTCAAAGACAGACCACACGATCCAGTCAAGTTTCTCCGGAAGAGTGCCTGCATCAACCGCCCTGGCAAGATACCGATGCTGCTCGATCAGGCCAGTGCCAGGCTTGCCCATGTTGTAGCACTGATGACCCGCTCGATTGATGATCGCGGCGTACGTCTGACTCGATTGGATGTTCGCACCGAATGCGAACGAGTCACCCAGAAGCACCATTCTCGCATCGGACTGGGGGAGAGAGTTGCGGAATCCGAATTCGTCAATGTCGATGTCGTACACTCTGAATTCGCAGACGTTGTCGCGAATCGACTCTGAGGCTAGATCGCGGGATGTACACAGATCACCGAAGACAGTCGCACTGCAGGAGAAGCCCGGCTTGTACCAGGTGACGTTATTCCGCATCAGTTGGGGCAGGCCTGCATTGAATTCCAGGCAGGAAATCTCCGGCCGCGAATTGTGAGACACATCTCCCCGCATCGGGACGACAGACCGGTTGTAATAGAGCCCATAGAGGCAGTCGGCTGAGAGAAACGAAATCAACACAGACCACGTCCCCAGCATGATTCGGGTGACCAGCAATGTCGGCATCGCCGTGGAGGGGCCTGGCCAGCGTCTGAAAAAAGTCATGCAGACGACAGCGAAACAAATCACGACTGGTATCCAGTACAACAATCGAAACGACGCCGGCCACAGCGCATGGAGCGCCAGAGTCAGATATGCGAACAAGAGGATACACCCCACTGCCGCCAGTCGAGTGAAGAGCGCCACGGCGGACGGACTGAGTTCACGACGCGTGGCCATGTAAGATTCCAACTGCAGTCATAGAACCATCGCCGAATGTGAACGAGGAGCTATCAGCCTCTTTTCCGCTCTCGTGAGGCATTGGGGTTCCGAAATCGCCCCCGGTCGCTCGTGCCGTTTGAGCCAGGGGCTCGATGCCATATCCAGATTCCCTGCCCAACCGTTGTACCGACAATAGTAGCCTGGGGACCAGACCGCTGCCGGCTGCCGGCAGGGCAAGACATGTCTTCACTGTGGTCGGCAGGAATTCGATGTAGAATCAGTGGCCCCGGCGTCTTAACAAATCGTTGGCTGGGCCTGCGTGAGTGAACGCCTCTGGCGCTTCGGCAGGATCGAACCGGGCAAGTACGTATCAGCGCCGCGGGCGCACCGACATGTTTGGAGTTCGGCTTGGGCGACCATCCGCAACCAGAGGCGACTGGCATGACGGCCGAGCGGACAAATCGGCCCGCCGGGCGTTATCGGATTCGTATCCGCACCCAGGTTGCGATTGTGATCGTGTTGTACGTGCTTTCGATCGGTCCGATGTTCTGGCAGTGGTACGAGGCAGAGAACTTTGGAGCTTCGCCTCTGATCCGAATCATTTACGCACCACTGCGTCTGGCCTGTGCGATCCCGCTTGTCGAGAACTGTGTGAACCGCTACATCAACTGGTGGATCGCTTAGGGCAAGGATGAAGGCGGAGGGATGAAGGATGATTTCGTGTGTTTTCATCCGTCATTTCGGGAGTGTACGCGGATCTGGTGACCGCCCCGGGCTTCAAACCCGGTGTGACCCCTGAAAAGGGGCCAGGTGGGTTCGATTCCCATCCACTCCCGCTGAGCGGGTTTGACCGCTCCCCGGTATACCCTCGCACTGTGTCGCAACAAGTGGCACAGTCGAGGGTTCGGGCAATTCTCTGCTGAGCTGCTCAGATTCAGTTTGCGGCTCAATACGACCTGAACACGCACTGTACTGCGCCGGATTATGCGCCGCTTTTCCGGCAGCCTTCAAAAGGTCGTCCTTCGACACTTGGAGATAGTGCCTGTTGGCGACCGCCGGAGTGTTTCCCATGATCGCACACACAACGTGCGTCGGATTGTTCCGCTCCAATTCGGTCTGTCGGCTGGCTCTGAGATTGTGCGTGATACGGGGCCATCGTGTCAGCCCGGCCCGTTCAATCAAGATGTCGAGCCGTTTGCGAATGTACGCTCCATTCTTGCTGCGATACTTCGTCAGGACGTACTCGGATCCGGATTTGGCCAGATCCCAGCAGTCTTCCAGAAATGGTCGCAGTTCATCGAAGATGGGCACCTGACGGCTCGGCTTGCCCTGCTTACGGGTCTTTGGGCTGCGGACGGTCATCGTTCCCCCGGCCCAGTCGATATCGGCCCAAAGCAATTCGAGGTGCTCAGACGGGCAGCGAAGTCCACCGTATCGACTCAGCGCGACGATCAACCGCATGTCGGCGTTCGGGCACTCGTCGATCAACCGTTGTGTTTCTCCCCGCGTCACTTCCCGCTGACGCTCATCGTTGCCGACTGATCCGGAAACGAGACCGGAAAAGGGACTCAGGTTCAGTAGATCACGCTCAACCGCAACTCCGAAGAAGTGCTTCGCATATCCCGTGTATTTTCTAACGGTGGCATCGGCCAGCCCTTCGTTGACCAGACTCTGACGCCATTCCGCCGCTTCAGTCCTGGTGATGTTCTTCAACACGCAGTCTGTGCCGAATTCCTTTACGAGCCGCCTCATGACCTGTCGCCATGCTCGTGCCGTTTCTGGTTCAACATCGGTGCGGGACGAAACGTACTCAGACACGAACGCGTGCAGCGTCACATACTCACGTTTCGGTATAAGACCGACACTCGCCAGTTTGTTGGCCATCACCTGATCGAGTCCGGAGACCCATCGGGCGGTTTCATCGTCTGTTGCGTGTCCAGCGATCTTCGCTGTGACCAGTAACTCAATCTTTACTTTGATGGCTTCTGCCGTGCGCATCGGCACTTTGCCGAGTCGGATTCTTGGTCGTTTCTTTCCGTCTGGAGCCACGAATTGAATGCTCTTCTTTCCGTTCGGTTCGCGGGTGATGCTCGCCATGATGGAAATCCCCTTCGATGAATTGATCGGATATCCCGGTGGCATGAATCCGGGACCGCCCAAAGACCGTGCCCACCGGGTTGTTTTTCAGTCTGCTGCGATTCAATGCAGCCCCAGGATAGCTCCGTGCCCCGCAATGCGCAAACCCGGTTTGGGTTTGTGGCACGGGATTCCCGGTAGAAGTGAACTGACAGAACTGACAAAAGCCTCTTCTGTCAGTTTTGTCAGTGCGTCCCTCGCATGTCCGTGAAGACTCGCGGGTTGATCCGATAGACGGTCTTCGGTGCCCCACCAGTGTCGAGCGTTTCCGGCATCAGCCAGTCGTGATCCTGCAGAACGTCCGCGGCGGCAGTGGCATCCGCGCGGTCGGAAAGCCCGGACCAGCCCATTCGGTACACTTCTCGCAGCGAGAAGCCGTCGTTCACCGAACCGTCCAGAATCTTCCCGGCCAGTGTTCGCGCAGCTCCTGTCGAGCGTTGCGACAGTGCTCCGTAGATTCTTCGCGCGTGCGTTTCGAGATACACGCCCCAGCCGATTGCTTTTTCCAGTGCAGCAACCGTCACCGGTCCCCCGTCGGCTTCGTCCGCCAGGTGAATCAGCAAGGCCAGAGACGGGATCAGCGACCGGTACTTCGCCAGATGCGATTCGACTGCCGGGTGCTCATTGCCGGACCGCAGACGCGGCTCCAGTCGCTCACGCCATGCATCGAACAACTTCTGAGCATCGTCGTCGAATCGCAGGAACGGCACGGGTTCGTGTTCGTCGAGTTCCGCGGCAAGTTCGACCGGCTGCATACGGTCGAGTCGTTCGAACGTTTCACACGCTCGCCGTTTCGCTTCGCTGTCAGGAAATCGATCGACGTTGCGCCAGGTCTTTGGGCAGTCGGGCCAGACAGCAAGTTGAAACCGCTGAATCAGTCCATCATCGCCCGCGCCGCCGGCTGCCAGCTTGCGGAGATACTCGAAGAGTGGCCCCGGCTGAATTGCTCCAATGATGCTGACAATTGCCGCCGGGATATCGAGAGTTCCGCGTCCAATCCTGTCGTAAGTGAATCGATCATTTCCGTGCGATAGACCAATGAAAGTGGACACCGGAAATAGAATTTAGACGGCGAGTTTAGTGCGGTGTTCTTCTTCGAATTCGTCAGGT